>NZ_JBEYSX010000022.1:0-111775 GCF_040642815.1 Nocardia sp. NPDC047648
GCTCCCGTCCTGGCGCGGTGCGCGGCCCGGCTCGCGTTTGCGCGGCCGTCGCGTAGGCGACGAAGGAGCAAGCGGCGGTCGCGCAAACGCGAGCCACAAGGGGGCCGCGAACACCCAGCGCCGCAGGCGCTGGAAAAACCAACACAGCCCGGCTCGCGTTTGCGCGGCCGTCGCGTAGGCGACGAAGGAGCAAGCGGCGGTCGCGCAAACGCGAGCCACAAAGGGGCCGCGAACACCCAGTGCCGCAGGCGCTGGAAAAACCAACACAGCCGCAGGCGCTGCCATAAATCACAGACTGAGCGTGGCCCGCAGGCGGGCGTCGAGGGATTCCGTCTCCTCCGGGGAGAGCATGCCGAGATGTTCGGTGAGCCAGGGGCGATAGGCGCGGTGCAGTTTCAGGGTGTCGGCCCAGCCGTGCTCGGTGAGAGTGGCCAGCACATGCCCGGGGTCGGCGTCGCGCAACGGGACGACCTGCAGCCAGCGATAGCGCGAGGTGATCACCGCCGAGTCGGAGACCAGCACGACCGTCATGCGCCGCGGGAAAGGGGTGCCGTCACTGAGCGTCGGGGCGTAGCGCCAGATCTCGCCGCGTCTCATGCGGCGCCGGCGGCATCGTCTTCGGCGGCCTGGGTGAGCGTCACGTCCTCGTAGGCCGCGGCCAGTTCGGCCTCATCGTCGATGGCCAGTGCGGTCAGGCTGTCGTGCACGAGCGTGGAGCGCAACGCGGCGTTGATCACCGCCGACAGGCTGCGGTTCTGGCGATCGGCGACCTCTCTGGCCCACTCGGCCACCTGTGGATCCAGCGTGACGGTCACGCGCGTCGCCTTGCTCATACCGAAATGCATACCAGAGCGATGCAACGCCGGGAACACGGCCGCGGCAAAGCTCGCGCCGGTTCGAAGTCGCGCGGGGCTTTCCTGCGCTTCGGCCACTACAGTCGATCCGTGGCCAGCAAATCCACCGGGTCGGCGATCGAGCTCGAGGTCGGCGACCATACGATCCGCGTCTCCAATCCCGACCGCGTCTACTTTCCGGAGAGCGGCGCCACCAAGCTGGATCTGGTGCAGTACTACCTGAGCGTCGGGGACGGCATCGTCAACGCGCTGCGCGACCGGCCCTGCATGCTGCACCGGTTTCCGAAAGGACTCGCGGGCGACAAGGTGCATCAGAAGCGGCTTCCCGCCGGCGCGCCGGACTGGATTCCGACTGTGCGGGTGTACTTCCCGCGCTATGGGAGGCATGCCGACGAGCTGTGCGTCGAGAAGCTCGCCGACGTCCTGTGGGCGGTGCAGATGTCCACGGTCGAGTTCCATCCGTGGAATTCGCGCGCCGCCGACACCGAGCGTCCGGACGAGTGGCGCATCGACCTCGACCCGATGCCGGATTGCCCGTGGTCACGAGTGCAACGGGTCGCCGGGGTTGTGCACGAGGTTCTCGACGAGATCGGGGCCGCCGGGTGGCCGAAGACCTCTGGCGGCAAGGGCATGCACGTGTACGTGCGGATCGCGCCGGATCAGGGATTCCAGGACGTGCGCCGCGCGGCGCTCGCGTTCGCCAGGGAAGTCGAGCGGCGGGCGCCCGACGACGTGACCACCACCTGGTGGCGGCGCGACCGCGATCCGAAGATGCTGTTCGTCGACTACAACCAGAACGCCCGCGATCACACCATCGCCGCCGCCTACTCGGTGCGCGGCGTCCCCGCCGCCACGGTCTCCACACCGGTACGCTGGGACGAAATTCCCGACATCGATCCGCGCGACTTCACCATGGCCTCCGTTCCCGCTCGCTTCGCCGAACTCGGCGATCTGCACGCGGGCATGGATGACGCGGTGTTCCACCTGGATCCTCTCCTGGAGTGGGCCGAGCGGGACAAGGTGGACGTGGAGCTCGACGAGGAGCAGAGCGAGGCCTAGCGCCGCGCCGAAGGCACACCCTGCGACCGGTCGGCGCACGCCGGGCGGTGTTACGGTCGCAACGTCTCGCTCGCGACCACGTTCCTACTGCTCCGAAGGAGGTCCGTCCATGAACCGAGCGGCAGTGACGATCGCGATCGGCCCCGCCGACCCACCTCCCACGCTGCTGGAGAAGGCCGTCGTGGGGGCGGGGGCCACCCTCTCCGATCTCGGCGAGGCGCGCGGGCTGATCTGGGCGGGCGACGCCTGCGAGTTCCCGGACGAATTACCCGCCGGTGTGGAGTGGGTGCAGCTTCCGGCCGCGGGCGTCGAGGACTGGTTCGCCGCGGGCGTCATCGCCAGGCATCCCGGTGTGCGATTCACCTCCGCCGCAGGCGCTTTCGCGGCGAGCGTGGCCGAGCACGCGCTCATGCTGCTGCTCGCGGGTGTCCGGTATCTGCCCGAGCATCTGCGCGCGTCGGACTGGCGGCAGCAGGACTTCTTTCCGCACGTCGGCACGCTGCGCGGCAAGACGGTGACGATCGTGGGCGCGGGCGGCATCGGCCGCGCGCTGATCCCGATGCTGGTTCCGCTCGGCGCGCACATCATCGCGGTGAACCGCAGCGGGCGTCCGGTCACCGGCCCCGGCATTCCCTCTTCGGTCGAGACGATTTCCGCCGACCATCTGGGCCGGGTCTGGCCGCACACCGATCACGTGGTGATCGCCGCCCCTGCCACGCCCGCCACCAGGCATCTCGTCGGCGCGGACGAACTCGCGCGGCTCAAGCCGTCCTCGTGGATCGTCAACGTCGCGCGCGGCAGCCTCGTCGACACCGACGCGCTGGTGGCCGCGCTGGCCTCCGGCGCGATCGGCGGCGCGGGCCTCGACGTCACCGACCCGGAGCCGCTCCCGGCCGGTCATCCCCTCTGGTCGCTGCCGAATGCCATTGTCACTCCTCATGATTCGAACCCGCCGCAGCTGCGGTTGGCGGCCTTCGCCGACCATGTCGAAGCGAACGTCTCGCGGTTCCTCGAAGGCCGCCAGCTGTTGGCGCCGATCGACCCCGCGCGCGGGTACTGAGAGTGTTCGCGCACAAAAGAATTCGAGCCAAGAGTGCCTCGGCATTCGGCGGTGATGGACGCGCCGGGCATGATCCGCGCGACCCCTTCCGCTGCCAGGCGCAGCGTGCCCGCCACGGCGGAAAGCGCTCAGGGGTGCCGGTCGCGCGTTGTCCGGTGACGAGTCGGGTGGCTCGCCCGCTCGGCATCAGCCGGACAGCGCCCGGCCGAGAATCTCCTCGATGACCTCGCTCTCGGCGTTCGCGTAGTGCTGCACGAACTTCCAGTCCCGCCGCGCGAGAGCTCTTTTCGTACGCTCGTAATACTGCCGGTCTTCGTCGTGCGTACGCAGCCGGTCGCGGAAGGCGAGGATCCGCTCGATCTCCGGTGCGCCCGAATCTGGTGCGAACACATGCAGATTCACGCTTCGTCGCGCACCGCTCTCCACCCGGCGGACAAGACAGCGATGCTGATACCAGTCCGGTTGCCGGACGCGCAGCGCGTACCCGGCAGCTTCGAGAGCCGGTAGATATGCGGCTTCGTCGTCGGCGTCGGGAACCAGCACCAGGATGTCGATCAGCGGCTTGGCCGCGAGACCGGGAACCGACGTGGAACCTGTGTGCTCGATCCGCAGCGCCACTTCGCCGAGTGCCGCGCGTATCACGGCTTCTTCCTCGGCATACCAGTCCGGCCACGCGGGGTTGCAATCCTCCAGAACCACCTTGACCGCATAGGGCTCCACCTCGCCGACCGTCGCCGCCGCGATCTCGTCGTCGCCCAACGTAGCCACACGTCACGGTAGCCGGGCCGGATTACCTTCCTCAAATGTGCCATTGACAACTGGCACATTCATGGCTGATTCTTAGCGCATGACAAGGTCAACGAGGACCTCGGTCCCCGGCGTTCCCACCAAGCCCTCGACCCGCGCCACCATGGCCGCGGCGGCCACCAGGCTGACGCTTCGGCCGGTGAACTGCGCGGTGCCGATGAACGCGCCGGGCGTCTGGTTCGCACGCAAGCTCATCGCCACACTGATGGCCGTCGGCGGTCCCGTGCCGCCCGGTACGTCCGTCACCCAGGTCCGGTCGGGCGCGGTGCGGGGCGAATGGGTGCGGGCGGCGGGCGTGCCGTTCGGGACACGAGCCGTCTACTACATCCACGGCAGCGGGTATGTGATCTGCTCGGCGCGCACGCATCGCGCTCTCGCGGCCCGGCTGTCGGCGAAGACCGGGCTTCCGGTCTTCCTCACCGACTATCGCCTCGCGCCCGAACACCGGTTCCCCGCCGCCGCCGACGACGTCGAGGCGGGTTACCGCTGGCTGCTCGGCCGGGGCATCGCCGCGGACGATCTGGTCATCGCCTGCGACTCCGCTGGCGGCCATCTCGCATTGGACCTACTCGTCGAGAACGGACGACACCGCCGCCCGCAGCCCGCGGCCGTCGCGATGTTCTCCCCGCTGCTGGATCTGACCCTCGGCTTGGCGGCCGAGCGGGAACGCGTCCGGACCGATCCGTTGATCTCGGCCGCCGCCGCGAGCAGGCTGCCCGCGGCCTACACCAACGGCCACCCGGCCGACGCCGCGCGCCTGCGGCTGACCATCCCGCGGGGTCTCGCGCTGCCGCCGATCCTGGTGCAGGTCGGCGGCACCGAGATGCTCGCCGCCGACGCACGGGCGCTGTGCGAGATGGTCCGGCGCGCGGGCGGCCGCTGCGAACTCGAGATCTGGCCTGGGCAACTACACGTCTTCCAGGCCCTTCCCCTGGTGGTGCCCGAGGCCGACCGAGCCCTCGCACGTGCCGCCGACTTCCTGCGCGCGGCGCTGGTCGCTACCTCCGGTACGGAAAAGGTGAGCTGAGATGTTCGGATTGGACAAGCTGGTGGCCCTGGGCCGGGCCCGGCGCACGCACGGTGCGCGAGCCGTGGTCACCGGCGCGGGCAGCGGCATCGGCCGCGCGTTCGCGCTGGAGATCGCCGCCCGCGGCGGCCGGGTGATCTGCGCCGACATCGATGAGGCGCGCGCCGACGAAACGGTCGCCCTGATCGAACGCGCCCACCCGGGTGCCGCGCACGCCTTCCGCTGCGACGTGGCGCAACGCGAGGACGTGGAGTTGCTCGCCCGCTTCGCCGAAACGCTTTTCGAGCGCCCGGCCGACCTGGTGATCAACAACGCCGGCGTCGGGATCGGCGGAAAACCCGTGGGGCACATCGGCTTCGACGACTGGCAGTGGGCACTGGGCATCAACCTGTGGGGAGTGGTGCACGGCTGCGAGGTCTTCGCCCCGCGCCTGCGGGCCGCCGGACGCGGCGGCATCATCAACGTCGCCTCGGCCGCCGGATTCGCCGCCGCGCCCTCCATGGCCGCCTACAACGTGTCCAAGGCCGGTGTGCTGTCGCTGTCGGAGACCATGGCCGCCGAATTGAGCGGCACCGGTGTCGCGGTGACGGTGCTGTGCCCGACGTTCGTCCGCACGAACGTCGCGCGGGACGGCCGGATCACCAAGGAATCGGCGCAACTGGCCGACTTCCTCATGCGCTGGACCGGCTTCTCCCCCGAGCGCGTCGCGCGCACCGCCCTGGACGCGCACGACCGCGGCCAGCTCTATGTGCTCCCCCAACTGGACGCGCACGCCGTATGGCTGCTCAAGCGGTGCTTCCCCGCGCAGTACACCTACGTCCTCGGGCTCCTGGAGCGGCTGCTGCCCCAGGACCATTCGACCACCACCGACCGCACGCCGGTCACCGACAAGACAGGAGTCTGACATGGCTGCCATCGCGATGGACTTCGACGACATGCTCCGCAAGATCAAGGACCGCCAGTGGGCGCTGGCCGACATCGATTGGGACGCGCCGGGCCGCGAGACCATCACGCCCGAACTGCACGCCAAGCTCAAGCCGTTCATGGCCGATCTGATGTGGATCGAGAACGTCGGCGCGCGCGGCTTCGCGGCGATGGCCAAGAAAGCGCCCACCGAGACGCTGCGCGAGATCTACCGCTACTTCCACGCCGAGGAGCAGAAGCACGCCAACGCGGAGCTCGCGCTGATGCGCCGGTGGGGCATGCTCGACGGCGACGAGATCCCGCAGCCGAACGTGAACGTCAAGCTGGTGATCGACTTCCTGGACAAGTACTCCGACGACATGTCGCTGTCGTTCCTCGGCACCGTGATCCCGATGCTGGAGGTCGCGCTGGACGGCGCGCTGATCAAGTTCATCATGGACGAGATCGAGGACCCGGTCTGCCAGGAGGCGTTCAAGAAGATCAATTCCGACGAATCCCGGCACCTGGCCGTCGATTTCGCCGTGATGGATCTGCTCGGGCACGCGGAGATGCGCAAGCTGTTCATCGACCTGGTCGGCGGCTGGGCCAAGCCCTCGCTGATCATCGGCGTGCTGAGCTACGTGCCGCTGCTGAACAAGATGCGCGACAACATCGTCGCGATGGGCGTGGACGAGGAGAAGCTCTACGGCGCGCTCAAGCGGTACGCGAACGTCGGCGAGCGCAGCGAATTCGCGCGCAGGCTGCCGATGTACCAGATCGTGAAGACGCACGGCGGCTGGGTGATCGACCGCGGTCACCCCTACCACCTGGTGGCCGACGCGCTGGTGAAGATCACCGGGTTGCTGCCGAGGGCACTGCTGCGCAACAACCCGACCTGGTCGAAGGAACTGACCTACGAGCCCGCGGCATGACAGGGAACCCGATGAGCACGCACACCCTCGACGTCGCCGTGATCGGCGGCGGCTTCGCCGGAATCGGCACGGCCATCCGGCTGAAGCAGAGCGGCATCCACGATTTCGCGATCTTCGAGCGCGGCGCCGCGATCGGCGGCACGTGGCGCGACAACACCTATCCCGGTGCGGCGTGCGACATTCCGTCGCGGTTGTACTCCTACAGTTTCGCGCCGAACCCGGATTGGTCGCGCACCTACTCCGGGAGCAACGAGATCCTGGGCTACATCGAGGCGATGGCCACGGAATTCCGGCTCGGTCCGCACCTCCGCTTCGGGCACAACGTCACCGGCATCGTGTTCGACGAGCAGGCCGGAGTCTGGCAGATCACGATCGAGGGCCACGCCGAGCCGATCCTCGCCCGCACCGTGGTGCTGGCGTCCGGGCCGCTGGCCAACGCGAGTCTGCCGGATATCCGCGGCATCGAGACGTACCAGGGTCACAAGATCCACAGCGCCCGCTGGGATCACGACTACGACTTCACCGGCAAGCGAGTCGCGGTCGTCGGCACCGGAGCCAGCGCGGTCCAGATCATCCCGGAGCTGGTCGGCAAGGCCGCCTCGGTCAAGGTGTTCCAGCGCACGCCCGGCTGGGTGCTGCCGCGGGTCGACCGGCAGACCAACGGCCTGACCAAGGAGCTCTACCGCCGCGTGCCGGCCGCCGAACAGCTGGCCCGGCGCGCCTGGTTCTACGGACACGAGTCGGTGGCGCTGGGCGTGGTGTGGAATACGCCGCTGACCAGGGTGGTCGAGCTGGTCGGCAAGGCACAGCTGCGCAGGCAGGTCAAGGACCCCTGGCTGCGCCGCCAGCTCACCCCGGACTTCCGGGCGGGCTGCAAACGCCTGCTGATGACCGACGACTACTACCCCGCCCTCCAGCGGGACAACTGCAAGCTGATCACCTGGCCGATCGCCCGGATCTCCGAGCACGGCATCCGCACCGCCGAAGGCATCGAGCACCAGGCGGATTGCATCGTCTTCGCGACGGGGTTCGACGTCTCCAAGACCGGGACGCCCATTCCGGTGGCCGGGCGCGACGGCCGGATTCTCGCCGACGAATGGGCGCGTGGCGCCTACGCCTTCAAGAGCGTCGCCGTCTCCGGGTATCCCAACCTGTATTTCACCTTCGGACCCAATTCCGGGCCGGGGCACAACTCGGCGCTGGTGTACATGGAAGCCCAGATCGACTACCTCGTCGGCGCGATCGGCGTCATCCTGGACCGGGACCTGCGCATGCTCGACGTGCGGCAGGATCGGCAGGACCTCTACAACGCCGCCATCCAGCGCAAGCTCTCCGCCACCACCTGGAACTCGGGATGCCGCAGCTGGTATCTGACCGAGGACGGCTTCAACGCGACGATGTATCCGGGCTTCGCCACGCAGTACGTCCACCAGCTGCGCGCGGTCGATCTCGACGACTACCTCGTGGTCGAGCAGACCGCCGACCAGCGGCGACAACGAGTGGCACCGGTTTCGTAGGTGCCGGGAGACCGGCGGCGCGGACGATAGACTCGGTCCGCAGGGAGTTCAGCGGCGCGCCGCCGGTCCATCGGCGCCTGGTCAGCGAGGGAGGTGAGGTCGACGCCGGAGTACCGGATCGATGACCTCGCGCGCGCCGCGGGCACCACCACCCGCAACGTGCGCGCTTACCAGGAACGCGGACTGCTGCCGCCGCCGGTCGGCAAGGACGGCAGGGCCAGCATCTACGACGACGCGCACCTCGAACGGCTCCGCCTGATCGACGCGCTGCTGCAGCGCGGTTTCACCACCGCGCACATCGCCGACTTCATCACCAGCTGGGAGACCGGCAAGGACCTCACCGAAGTGCTCGGCCTACAGCACGCCGTGACGGCGTCCTGGGCCAAGGACGAGACCTTCGAGGTGCCCCGCGAGCTGATCGGCACCATCCTCGGCGCCGACGCCGACGAACTGGTCGACCGGCTGCGCGAGATGAAGCTGGTCCGGCTGGAGGGCGACACGGTGGTGTTCACCGAGACCCAGCTGCTCACCTCGTTCGCCGAGTTGCACGAGTACGGCCTGGAACTGCGCACACTCATCGAGATCTACGCCAAGGTGGCCGACCGCATCGATGACATCACGCACATCATGATCACCGCGGCCAAGCAGCACATCATCGATGAGCACGGGCCCGGCTGGATGCCCGACACCAGCGGCGAAATCGCGGACACCACAACGATGCTCAACAAGATGCGCGAACTGGCGGTGGCCTCGGTGCACGCCACGCTCGCCCGCTCACTCGACGTCACGCTGCGCCGCGAACTGGGCGATTATCTCGCCACGGCGGCCGAGCGAGAGAAACAGCGCAGCGAATCCGGCCGCGACGTACCCTCCTAGACAAGCGCAGAGTGCCGACCTTCGACGGATGGAGTCGCAGTGGCGTCCGACCGACCGAGAATCCCTCCGCTGCCGCTGGTACGGGCCGTCGAGTCGGTGCGCGGCGCGTTGGCTCTGGCGTTTCGCAAGCTGGTGCCCGGGCACGTCGCACTGATGGAACTGATCGCCGCCGGGTGGATCACGCAGGCCATCCACGCCGCCGCGGTGCTCGGCGTGGCCGACGAACTCGCGGCAGGACCGCGCTCGGGTGCGGAACTCGCGGCAGCGGTGGGCGCCGACGAGGGCGCCCTGCGCCGATTGCTGCGACTGCTGATCAGTCACGGCATCTTCACCCAGCGGCGCGACGGGCGCTACGCGCTGACGCCGATGGCACGAGCCCTGCGCCGCGATGCCGACGTGTCGTTGCGCGACGCGGTGCTGTTCTTCGGTTCGCCCGGGCACCGCAATCACTGGTCGCATCTGGTCGACGCGGTGCGCACCGGGGAGCCGGTCGGCGAGAAACTCGACGGGATGCCGTTCTTCGACTACGTCCAGCACGATCGCGAACTCGGCGAACTGTTCGACCGCGCGATGACCAGCATCGGCACCTTGGCGATGGAACCGCTGTTCGCGGCCTACGATTTCGGCCGCTTCGAGACCCTGGTCGACGTAGGCGGGGGCGAAGGGACGCTGCTCACCGAGATCCTGCGCCGCGCGCCCCGATCACGCGGGATTCTGTTCGACCTGCCGGAGGTGGTGGCCGACGCGCCCGCTCGGCTCGCCGAGCTCGGTCTCGCCGATCGCTGCGCGGTGCGCGGCGGATCGTTCTTCGACAGCGTCCCCGAGGGGGGCGATGCCTACCTCCTCAAGCACATTCTGCACGACTGGGCCGACGCGGACGCCGGGCGCATTCTGCGCACGCTACGTGCGGCCATGGCCCCCGACGCCCGGTTGCTGATCGTCGAACTGGTCGTCCCCGAACACACCGCGCCGCATCCGAGCAAGTACATCGACCTGGAGATGCTGGTCAACGCGGGCGGCCGGGAACGCACCGAGGCCGAGTACCGCGAGTTCCTCGCCCGGCACGGATTCACGCTGACCAGGCGCGTGCCGACGGCCTCACCGGACAACGTGCTGGAGGCGCGGCCGAGCTGACCGCCGCGATCCCGGAACGCCGGCAGCCGAAACGTCTTCGCTGATCGTCGGCTACGGCGTCGCGGCGGGGACGAGGAACGCGAGGGTGGCGATTCCCACGGCGCCGTCGGCCACGCAGGTGACGCGCATCGGCTTGCCGACCGGCGTCTGCTGCGATTCGAAGCCGCTGTAGTAGCCGAACACCGGCCCGGACCGCCCCGACGGCTGGAAGAAGCCGAGACATTCGGCCTCCAGCACCGAGGCTCCCTCGCCGCTGTGGCACAGCGCGGCCGCGTCGGTGACGCCTCGGTCGACATAGCAACCGGCCGGTTCCGCTCCGGCGGGCCCGGCTCCGGCCCAGCCGAGGCCGCCCGCGAGGAACAGCAGAACGGTTCCCGCGCCCACTCGCCGTATCGTGGTGTGCACCGCAATCCCTCCTCGGCAGATCTCAGCCATACCCGGTTGTTGCCGTGCGGGGTAGTCGCTTCGCCCACGCGTCGCGAAACCTTTCTGATATTCCAGCAGAACCGGAGCGGACGGTCGAGCACGACACCGCCTCGAAATCGCGGTTTTTCAGGACGGATTCCGGAAGGCCGTGGCGTCCCCATGCGGTACATCTCTTGTCCCGGCGTCGGGACCGCTAGGCTACGAGCAGCATTGGCGGGTTCGGTGAGGATGTGATTCGGCCGTGGAATGGACCTTCACTCCGGACGAGTTCGCCTATATCTGGCGCGAGACCGACCTGGATCGCCACCCCTACCCGCTGCGCATCCTGGAGACGCCCCGCACCGAGGACGAGGCCGAGAAGTTGCGCATCGCCCTCGCCGAGCGGCTGCCGCTGCGCTCCGACCCCGACCTATCGGCCTGCCTGCGCATTCTGGCCGAACCGCACACCAGGATCGTGGCGATCGGCGGCTCCCATCAACCGGGCAGTGAACTACGGTTGCTCGCCGCCGCCATCTACGATCGCGCCGTGCTCGCGGTGCAGGAACCCGGCGCAGGCCCGGATTTCGGTGGCCGCGTGCGCATTTCGATCGGACACAGCACCAAACTTGGCCGACGGATCGCGGGCCTGCTGCCGAGGACGCCCGCGGGCCGCGAACCCGCTCGGGTCGCGTCCGGTGACGCGGTACGCGACCAGGAGACCGTGCGCGCGCGGCAACAAGCGGCGCCCCGAATCCGCAAGCTGCTGCTCGAACCGCATACCGCCGAGGGCCACATCAGAATCGAACCGCGACTGGATCGTCCCACTCCGCCCCCACCGATCCACTACACCTGGATCGATGTACGCGACGACGGAAGATACCTGATCAAAGCGGGCGACGAAGTGCGGATCGCCCCCGCTTCCGCTGAGCAGATCGCCCTCCAATTGCAAAAGCGCATACCGGTATAGCTCGTTTCGCGGCCGTGGCCGCCGACTAATGCTGACCCGGCACCGGGCTTCCGGTTAGTCTGAGGCGGACCGACCGATCTCAGGGGTGAGCGATGACGATCGAGACAAGCCGAGCCGAGATCGCCCGATTCAAGGAGGCCGCGCAGAGCGGGACCGTCCAGTTCGATCCGGCGGCGGCTCGGCAGTGCGCTGAAATGTACGAGCGGCAGGCCGATCGGCTGCTCCACCTACAGCAGCGCCTCCAATCCGCCGCGGATCTAGGTGGTTTCGGCGGATTCGTCTCCGCACAGCAATTGCAGGCCGGTTTCAGCCACAAGGCGCGGGACGCGGCCGCGCTGCTCGACCACTACATCGAAGCGGCCTACCGCATGAAGGAAGCGTTCTTGATCAGCGGAGGACTGTTCGAAGAGGCCGACGCCGCGAGCGCCGCCGCCCTGCGCGCGGTCCAGACGAGGTTGCCCCGATGAGCGGTTCCGATCCCACCTACATCAGCTCGATGGAGCATTTCGAATCCCTTCGGCACGAGGAGATCTACGCGAAGGCGCAGCAGATCGACGCCGCGCAGGTACTGCGCGCCTCGACGATCTGGGTCGAGGCGGCAGGGGCGCTCACCACGTCGTTCCCACTCACTCGCGGCAGTGTGGACCGCGTGATGGACACCGCCGGATGGAAAGGCGCCGCCGCCGACGCCGCGCAGGCATGCGCGCGCAGTTTCGCGGCCTCGGCCGACGAGCTGGCCGCGGTGCTCGGTCAAGTGGGCGCCCGGCTCGGCGGGGTCGCCGCGGCCGCCGAGGCGGTGAAACTCGCGGTGGTGCCGCCGGGCGCTTCCGGGCCGGTCGGCGCGATCGCGCGACTGCTGGAAGCGGCGCATGTGATCAACGCGCAGATGGCACAGGAGGCGCTGCGCCAGGAAGCCGTGCTCGCGATGAACATGGTCTACAAGCCCGCCTACTCCGCCGCGGGAACCGCCGTGCCCGCGCTGCCCGAACCACCCGCTGTCACGGCGCCGGCCGCACCACAGGCGCTCTCCCCCGGCACGCCGAGGTACTCGACACCCGAGCCGGTGCTGCCGGACGACGAATCAGCACCGGGCACAACGCAACCCGCACCTGATACCACGCAACCCACACCCGACGCTCCGGAATCGTCCGCGCCGTCCCACCCGCCGTCATCGCCGACACAACCGGCGCCGGACGCACAGCAGACTCCCTCGGCGCCACCCACCCAGCAGACGCCACCACCGCAGCAGTCCCCCTCCACCGAGACCCCGGCACCGCAGCAAGCTCCGTCCACCCAGACGCCGACGCCACAACCCACGCCGTCGCCGTCCCCCGAGCCCGCGCCGCAGACACAGCAGGCGCCCTCGACCACACCTCCACCGCCGAGTCCTGCTCCCGCACCGGACATTCCGGAGCCCGCACAACCGCCCAGCTCGTCGGCACCCCCACCGCCCGCACCGCAAACCCCGGAACCCGTGCAACCGCCGAACTCGTCGGCGCCCCCACCGGCTACCGAACCACCCGCACCGGTCCCCGAACCGGCACAACCGCCGAGCTCGTCAGCACCTCCACCGCCACCACCCGCACCGCAAACCCCGGAACCGGCGCAACCACCGAGCTCGTCGGCGCCGCCACCGCCCGCACCGCAAACCCCGGAGCCCGTGCAACCACCGAGTTCATCGGCTCCCCCACCGCCCGCACCGAGCCCACCACCGCCCCCGCAATCCCCGGCTCCGGGGCCCGGGGTTCCACTGCCCGATCCGGGTGGCCAACCCGGCGTCACCGGCCCGGTGGAAGGCAACCAGCAGCAGATACCGACGACCAACCAACCGGGCGTCGTCCCGTCCTGAGGCCGGTCCGCCGCCTCGGTCACCACACCGAGGCGGCGGGGAGTTCCCGGCAGCATCGCGCCGGGCGCTCAGCGCATCTCGGATGCGGATGGTGTCACCCACGCCGTCTGTACAGCTCCCGGCCGTCACCGCACACCCTGATGTCGACCGGTTGCGAGCCCAGAACCGCTTCGTGTCGACGCGACGGCCACCGGCGGACAGCGTTCGGCCGATCCGCGATCGACCCGCCCGTGCTCGCGAAATACTCACCTGGGGTGCACCAGCAGAAGATGAGTTTCTCAGGTTGGGCCCCGGGGCGTCAGGTCGGGGACGAAAGAGCGCATGGCTTTTCCCGACCTGCCCGCAGCCAGTGCCAAATCAGACCTTGACCAGGTCGTCGGCGTGAATCACGGGGCGTTGCATCGTGTCGGGGAGTTCGGCGGTGGAGCGGCCGAGCATGCCCGCCAGTTCGGTGCTGTCGTATTCGACGACGCCACGGGCGACGACGCGGCTGTCGGGGGCCACCAGGTCCACCACGTCACCGCCGTAGAAGCGGCCCCGCACGCCGACGATCCCGGCCGCGAGCAGCGATCGGCGCCGGTGTGCCACCGCTTGGACGGCGCCGTCGTCGATGAGCAGGGCGCCGCGGCTGTCGGCGGCGTGCCGGACCCAGAATTTGCGGGCGGACAGGCGCACCGGGCGGGCGGCGAACGCGGTGCCGACGGTGCCGGTGGTCAGAGCGGTGGCGGCCGACGAGGCGGCGGCCAGCAGCACCGGCACGCCCGCGTCCGCGGCCAGACGCGCCGCCGACAACTTCGACGCCATGCCGCCGGTGCCGAGCGCGCCGCCGCTGCCCGCGATGACGCCGTCCAGGTCGGCACTGCTGCGCACCTCGGGGATCAGCGTGGCCGCGCCCTTGCGCGGGTCGCCGTCGTAGAGGCCCGCCACGTCCGACAGCAGTACCAGCGCGTCGGCGCCGACCAGGTGGGCGACCAGCGCGGCGAGCCGGTCGTTGTCGCCGAAGCGGATCTCTTCCGTTGCCACGGTGTCGTTCTCGTTCACCACGGCCACCGCGCCGAGCGAGCGCAGGCGGTCGAGGGTGCGCTGGGCGTTGCGGTGATGCTCGCGGCGGGCGAAGTCGTCGGCGCTCAAAAGCACCTGCCCGACCGTGCGGTGGTACCGGGCGAACGACGTGCCCCAGGCGTGCGCGAGCGCCAGCTGCCCGACGCTCGCCGCGGCCTGCTTGGTCGCCAGATCACGCGGACGGCTGGTCAAGCCGAGTGGCGCGATGCCCGCGCCGATCGCACCCGAGGACACCACCACCACATCGGATCCGGCGCGCATCCGCGCCTCCACCGCGTCGGCGAGCAGATCCAGCCGCGCGGTGTCCAAGCCGCCTTTCAGACTGGTCAGCGCCGACGAACCGATCTTCACCACGACCCGGCGCGCCGCCGCGATCGCCCGCCGCGCCTCGCTCAGTTCCGACGAATCCGTCTCGGCAGTCATGGATTTCATCTGCATCGCCACCGAACTCCCTGCGCCACAATCGAATCCACGTCAGCCGGGACCGTTGCCCCGACCATACCCGGACCGCCCGCGATCGAGCCCGCCGAACGCGGCACCCGCCGCGAGCGCACGACCCGACCGTCGTCCACGTCTACTCCTCGTCTTCCCGCACCAAACCGCGGCGCACCCGGGACGCGTGCTTGCGCTCGGCCGCGCTGACCCGGTCGGTCTGCTCCAGCCGGATGTCGGTGCCGCGCCCGGTGGGCACCATGTCGATGCCCGCCGAGATCTGGGGTTCCCACTCGAATGTCACGTCGCCGATGGTCACCGGCGCTCCCGGCTCCGCGCCCAGCCGCACCAGCTCGTCTTCCACGCCGAGGCGGGCCAAACGGTCGGCCAGGTAGCCGACGGCCTCGTCGTTGTCGAACTGGGTCTGTCGCACCCAGCGCTCCGGCCGGGTGCCGCGCACGATGAAGCCACCCGGCTCCTCCGGGTCGGCGAGCACGCTGAACCCCGTGTCGTCCACCGCGATCGGGCGGATGACCGGGCGCTTGGGCGCGGCCTGCGGATGCTCCTCGCGGTACCGGCGCACCAGGTCGGCGAGGGCGAAGGTCAGGGGGCGCAGGCCCGCCCGGCTCACCGCGGAGATCTCGAACACCGGCCAGCCGCGCTCGGTGAACTCCGCGGTCACCATCTCGGCCAGTTCGGCCGCGTCGGGCACGTCGATCTTGTTCAAGATCACCACACGCGGCCGGCCCGCCAGGTCGCCGAGTTCGGCGTCCGCGCTCAGCGCGGGCTTGTAAGCGGCGAGTTCGGCCTCGAGCGCGTCGACGTCGGACACCGGGTCGCGGCCCGGCTCCAGCGTGGCGCAGTCCACCACGTGGGCGAGCACCGCGCAGCGCTCGAGGTGCCGCAGGAAGTCCAGGCCCAGACCGCGCCCCTCGCTGGCCCCGGGGATCAATCCGGGCACATCGGCGACGGTGAAGGTGGTGTCACCGCTGGCGACGACGCCGAGGTTGGGCACCAGTGTGGTGAACGGATAGTCGGCGATCTTCGGCTTGGCTGCCGACAGCACCGAAACCAGCGAGGACTTGCCTGCCGAAGGGAACCCCACGAGACCGACGTCGGCGACCGACTTCAGCTCCAGAACCAGGTCGAGTTCCTCACCGTCCTCGCCGAGCAGCGCGAAACCCGGCGCCTTGCGGGCCTTCGAAGCCAGCGCGGCATTGCCGAGCCCGCCGCGACCGCCGCGCGCGACGATGAAGCGGTTACCCGAACCGACCAGGTCGACGAGCACCTTGCCGTCGTCGTCGAGTACGACGGTGCCGTCGGGCACCTTGAGCACCAGATCGGCGCCCTGCTTGCCGTCGCGGTTGCCGCCCTCACCCGGCTTGCCGTTTCCCGCCTTCGCGTGCGGGTGGAAATGGAAGTCCAGCAGGGTGTGCACGTTGGCGTCGACCTCGAGGATGACGTCGCCGCCGTTGCCGCCGTTGCCGCCGTCCGGCCCGCCGAGCGGCTTGAACTTCTCACGGTGCACCGAGGCGCAACCGTGGCCGCCTTTACCCGCACGCACATGCAGTACGACACGGTCGATGAACTTGGACATACGCCGAATCATCCTCCTTCGGGACTGGTCGTACCGGGACTGCTCGTTCGAGAACACGAAAAACGGGCCAGGGTTTCGAGACCCTGACCCGCTCGCTGTGTATCCGGAAGTGGTTCGGCGGTCAGGCCTGAACCGGCTCCGGGGCCACGATGTTGACGGTCTTGCGTCCACGCTTGGTGCCGAACTCGACCGCGCCCGCCGACAGGGCGAACAGGGTGTCGTCACCGCCACGACCGACGTTCACGCCGGGGTGGAAGTGGGTGCCGCGCTGACGCACGAGGATCTCGCCCGCCTTGACGGTCTGGCCGCCGAAGCGCTTGACGCCGAGTCGCTGGGCGTTGGAATCACGCCCGTTGCGGGAGCTGGACGCACCCTTCTTGTGTGCCATAGCTGGTTCTCCTCGGGATGTCTTACTTGATGCCGGTGACCTTGAGGACCGTCAGCGGCTGACGGTGACCCTGGCGCTTGTGGTAGCCGGTCTTGTTCTTGAACTTGTGGATGCGGATCTTCGGGCCCTTGGTCTGCTCGACCACCTCGGCGGCCACGGAGATGTCGGCCAGCTTCGCGGCGTCGGTGGTCAGCTCGGCGCCGTCGACGACGAGGACCGGATTCAGCGCCACGGCGGTGCCCGGCGCGCCCTCGATCTTCTCGACCTTCACCAGGTCACCGACCGCGACCTTGTACTGCTTTCCGCCGGTCTTGACGATCGCGTACGTTGCCATCGGTCGGCTGCCCTTCTTCCTGTAGTGCTCGGCACTCGTTCACGCGGCGACACCTCCGGTTTGATGCCACCGGAAACCGCCACACGACTGGTCTGGTAATCGCCACCGCCTCGGCATCTGGTGGCTCTCGGTACTGAACTGTCGAGAACCGGGCCACGGAGACAAAACATGTTGTCACCGGGCAGCGACTGTCCAAGATTACAGGACGGCCACCGCCACGACCAAACCGGCGCTCACCCCCGCTGCCGGGCGATGCCACCGGTTCGCTGCCGAGACGCACGTGGCCCCCGCCGGAGATGCCGGCGAGGGCCACGGAACGTGCGCGACGACTCAGTGCGACGCGTCCGGCGCGCCCGCCGGGCGGCCGACCGCCCGCCTGCGCGGCCGTCCGCGCTGCGGCAATTCGACCGGTTCCGGCTGGGAGTAGTCGATCGCGGGCGCGGGCGCCTGCTCCCCGGTGGGCAGCACGAACACCGCTCCCGAACTGTCCGCGGCGGGCGCCGCGGCCGAACGGGCAACCTTCCGGCGACGAGACGGACGGCCCGCTCCCGGCTCGGCGACACCGTTGGCGGCGGCACCGTTCTCCGATGCCGGGACGGACTCGGCAGCCGGAACCGGCTCGACGACGGGCTCGGCCTCGGGAGCGGGCACCGGCTTCTCGACGGCGGCGGGCTCCTGCGCAGGGACCGGCTCGACCAGCTCGACTTCCTCGATGACCTCGACCACTTCGGCGGGCTCGGTCTCCGGCTCCTCGGCGGGCACCGCCACGGCGGCCTCGACGGTCTCGGCGACCACACGCTCGTCGGCGGGCTGCTCGGCGCTCGCGGCCCGCGACTCGGCGGTGGTCTGCTCGGCCTGCTCCGGCTCCTCGCCGGTCTCCTCCGAGTGGTGCGCGGCCATCGCGAGCGCGACCGGATGCGCCCGTTTGACGGCCGCATCTTCCTCGGGCTCGATCGCGGGTCCGGACCCGTTGGCGGGCTGTGCCGGTGCCTGCGCGCTCTTGTCCCGGCCACGACGCCTGCGCGAACCGCTCTCCTTGGTGCGCCCGGCGGCCTCTTCGCCGGAACCGGGCTCCACCGGGTAGGTGTGCACGAGGATGCCGCGTCCGTGGCAGTGCTCGCAGGTGGTGGAGAACGCCTCGACCAGGCCGGTGCCCAGCTTCTTGCGGGTCATCTGCACCAGGCCGAGCGAGGTGACCTCGGAGACCTGGTGGCGGGTGCGGTCCCGGCCCAGCGCCTCGGTGAGGCGGCGCAGCACCAGGTCGCGGTTGGACTCGAGCACCATGTCGATGAAGTCGACGACGATCATGCCGCCGATGTCGCGCAGCCGCATCTGGCGCACGATCTCCTCGGCCGCCTCCAGGTTGTTCCTGGTGACGGTCTCCTCCAGGTTGCTGCCGCCGGAACCGGTGAACTTGCCGGTGTTCACGTCGATCACCGTCATGGCCTCGGTGCGGTCGATCACCAGGGTGCCGCCCGAGGGCAGCCACACCTTGCGATCCAGCGCCTTGGCCAGCTGTTCATCGATCCGGTAGGTCTCGAACACGTCGACGCCGTTGTTCTCGTGCCGGTTGACCCGGGCGAGCAGGTCCGGCGCGACGGTGCCGATGTACTTCTCCACCGTGCTCCAGGCCCGGTCGCCCTCGATGACCAGCTTGGAGAAGTCCTCGTTGAACAGGTCGCGGATGACCTTGACCAGCAGGTCCGGCTCTTCGTAGAGCGTCTTGGGCGCGTTGTTGTCCTTGCCCGTCTGCTGCTGGATCGTGCGCCAGGTGGCCTGCAGCCGCTCCACGTCGCGGGCCAGCTCGGTCTCGCTGACGCCTTCGGAGGCGGTGCGGATGATCACACCGGCATCGGAGGGCACGATGTCGCGCAGGATCTCCTTCAAGCGCTTGCGCTCGGTGTCGGGCAGCTTGCGGCTGATCCCGGTGGAGGTGCCGCCGGGCACGTACACCAGGAAGCGCCCGGCCAGGCTGATCTGCGTGGTCAGACGAGCGCCCTTGTGGCCGACCGGGTCCTTGCTCACCTGGACCAGCACCTGGTCGCCCGGCTTGAGCGCCTGCTCGATCTTGCGCTCCTTGCCGCCGAGCCCGGCGGCCTCCCAGTTGACCTCACCGGCGTAGAGCACGCCGTTGCGGCCGCGGCCGATGTCGACGAACGCGGCCTCCATGCTGGGCAGGACGTTCTGCACCCTGCCGAGGTAGACGTTGCCGACCATGGACGCCGACCCTGTGCTCGTCACGAAGTGCTCGACCAGGACGTTGTCCTCGAGCACGGCCACCTGCGTCGCGGTGGGGTGGTCGGGGAAGGACTTCTCGCGCACGACCATCACGCGATCGACGGCTTCGCGCCGGGCCAGGAACTCCGACTCGGTCAGGATCGGCGGACGGCGGCGGCCCGCTTCGCGTCCGTCGCGACGGCGCTGCCGCTTGGCCTCCAACCGGGTGGAGCCGGTGATGCCCTGGACCTCGTCGGCCGCGGCGGCGCGGCTCCGGGTCTTGTTGCGCGGTTCGCGCTCGTGCACGACCGTGTTCGGCGGATCGTCGTCGGCCGATTCGCTATCGCCCGACTCACCGGCCACCTTGCGGCGACGGCGGCGACGGCGACGACGGGTGGAGCCTTCCGGCGCACCGTCCTCGTCCTCCCCCTCGCCCTCGGCGGTCTCGGCGGTCTCGGCGGACTCCGCCGCCTCGGCGGACTCGGTGGTCTCGGGAGCCGATTCGTCCTCGTTCTCGGACTCGTCGCCATCGCCATCGCCATCGCCGTCGGACTGCTGCTCCCCACGGCCGCGTCCGCGTCCGCGGCGACCACGGCGCCTGCGGCGGGGCTGTCCTTCGTCATCCTGCTGGTCGGCCGACTCGCGCTCGTCCTCGACGGGCTCGGTCTCGTCCTCGGCGGGCTCGGGCGCCCGCTCCTCGGTACGCCGAGTGTCGCGCTCGGCGCGACGCTGCTTACGCGCCTGCTCGGCCGCCGCGGCGTCCGGCGACAGGAACAGCGGCGCCTGCACTGCGGCGGCGGCCTCGAACACCGCCGGGGCCACCGGCTCGGGCTCCGGTCGCTCCGAGTGCGTGAACAGTTGCGTGTGCTGGGTAGCCGACGTGCCGGTCGGCGCGGGCGTGGCGCCCGGCACGTCCGGCGCGGAGAAGAGGACCCCGGCCCCGGTGAAGGGCGTGTCGGCGGGCGCTTCCCGCCCGGATCCAGCCGGTCCGCCGGCGACCGGGGCGTTCGCCGCATCCGCTGTGGCGTCTTCGGGAGGCTCGGCGGTCTGCGCCGGCGCAGAGGCGTCTACCTGGCCCGCGGCGGGCTGCGCGGCCGCGGCGTCCGCCTCGACCGTCACCAAGGCGTCGCGCACCGACTCCGCGACGGCCCGGTCGACGTTCGACTGGGCGCTGCGCGCGTCCGCCCCCATTTCGGTCAGCTTGGCCAGGATGCGCTTGCTCGTTACCCCCAGCAGCTTGGCGAGTGCATGAACTCGGATTCGCTCCGGCAATTGTTCGGCATCCTGTGATGTTGTTTCCAGCGGCTCTTGATCGGCCACGAAGTCTCCTCGGGCCCCCGGGCGCGTCCCTCCCGGCGGGAGTGACGCGGCCGACGCGGGGGCGCTGTCCGTTCGACCCGCACCCGGTGGGCGCGAGTTCAAGTGGTCTCGCCCCGCGTGCCCGGTTATCTCTCGGTTTTTCGTCGTTCGGGCTAACTGGTCACGCGGCGCCTGGCTGTATGGCTGAACTCCGCGGTACGAGCGCTCATCCAGCGTGCCTGCGCGGACAGCCGACCCTGTAACCAGGCCTTTTGTCCATGGCAGCGATGATCGGCATCGAACCGTGGTGTCATCCGGCTGCGCTCGTCACGTCTCGTTCGCGCACCTGCACGAACAGTCGGCATCGAAAGCAGCCGATGCCAGTATCCCACACCGCGCGCCGGGCGTTCGCCATCGGCGCTCGAACCGGTCCGGCCCGCGGCGCGAACACGCCGGTCGCGGCGGCGCGGGCACGGCGCTCGGGACTCGGTCAGGCGGGCCGGTCGGGGAACCAGAGGGCGATCTCGCGCTTGGCCGATTCGGGTGAATCCGAGCCGTGCACCAGGTTCTCCTGGGTCTCCAGAGCGAAGTCTCCGCGAATGCTGCCGGGCACGGCCTTCTCCACCGGGTCGGTGCCGCCCGCGATCTGGCGGAAGGCGGCGATGGCGCGGGGGCCTTCCAGGATGGCCGCGACGACCGGGCCCGAGGTGATGAACTCGATCAGAGACCCGAAGAACGGCTTCTCGGCGTGCTCGGCGTAGTGGCCCTCGGCCAGTTCCGCGGATACATGCTTCAGTTCGAGGGCGGCGATCTTCAGGCCCTTGCGCTCGATACGTGCCAGCACCTCGCCGACAAGGCCACGGGCCACACCGTCCGGCTTGATGAGTACCAACGTCTGTTCAGTCACGGCGCACAGCCTATCCGGCACACTTCCGGGCACCGCACCAGCGGTCGGACCGACCGGCGTACCGGCGGCGCACGGCCGCGCCCGCGTGCCCTGGGGCTACGACCGCTGGATGCGCTGGCTGGGCAGCAGGCCCTTCTCCATCCGGCCGCGCACGTCGGCGCGCAGCACCAGCAGGAAGCCCCAGACCACGGCGAACACCACGCCGATGACGCCGATGGACACGTGGATGAACGCGCCGAGCAGGACGAGCACCTGGAGCGCGAGGTTGAACGGCAGCGCCCAGGAGCGCCGCTGCACCCCCGCCCCGAGGAACATCACCACCGCGAGCACCACGAGGTAGGTGCCGGACAGCCAGGTCACCCCGCCGCCGACGTCGGCGACCACCGGCAGCGCCAGCAGCACCACGATCGCCTCGAGCACCAACGTTCCCGCCATCACCCCGCGGAAACCCTTCCACGGGTCGGTCGCGGGCGCGGGTACCGCTTGCTCGCCTGGCTCGGCCGGTTCGCTCATGCTGTGCCCTCCTCGGCATCCGCCGGGCTCTCATGGTGTCCGGCGTTCGTGCGGCGGTTTCCGACGAGCGCGGACCCGCCGTGGTCACCCAGGCCACCGGCGCTCACGCCGGGTCCTTCCCGAACAGCGCGCGGGCCGCTCCGGCCGTGACCACCGATCCCGTCACCACCACTCCCGCGCCGGAGACCATCTCGCCCGCCTCGCCCACCTCTTCGGCGATCGCGATGGCGGTCTCCAGCGCGTCGGGCAGGGTGGCGGCGGAGACCACGCGCTCGTCGCCGAACCGCTGCACCGCGAGGTCGGCGAGGGTCTCCACGTCCAGCGCGCGAGGCGAACCGTTGCTGGTGACGACGATCTCGTCGAACACCGGCTCCAGGGCGGCGAGGATGCCCTCGGCGTCCTTGTCGCCGAGCACCGCGACCACACCGACCAGCTTGCGGAAGTCGAACTCCTCGGTCAGCGTCGCGGCCAGCGCTCGCGCGCCCGCCGGATTGTGCGCGGCGTCGATGAAGATGGTGGGCGCGTTGCGCATCCGCTCCAGCCGCCCGGGGCTGGTGACGCTCGCGAAACCGGCGCGCACGGCGTCGATGTCCAGTTTGCGCTGCGCGCCCGCGCCGAAGAACGCCTCCACCGCCGCGAGCGCGAGCACCGCGTTGCGCGCTTGGTGCTCGCCGTGCAGGGGCAGGAAGATCTCGTCGTACACCCCGCCCAGGCCCTGCAATTCGAGTTGCTGGCCGCCCACCGCGATCTGCCGGGCGAGCACGCGGAACTCGGCGCCTTCGCGCGCGACCGCCGCGTCCACCGCCACGGCGCGGCGCAGCAGCACCTCCATCGCCTCGGGGTCCTGCTCCGCGATCACCGCGACGTTGTCGCGCGGTACCAGGCTCTCGGGTGCCCGCTTGATGATCCCGGCCTTCTCCCCCGCGATCGAGGTCAGATCCGGGCCGAGGTAGTCGGTGTGGTCCAAGCCGATCGGTGTGATCACCGCGACCTGCCCGTCGACGACGTTCGTGGCGTCCCAGGTGCCGCCCATCCCCGTCTCGACGACCGCGACGTCGACCGGCGCCTCGGCGAAGGCCGCGAAGGCCATGCCGGTGAGCACCTCGAACTTGCTCATCGCAGGCCCGCCCGCGGCCGCCGACTGCTTGTCGATCATCTCGACGAAAGGCAGCAGCTCGCGGTAGAGCTCCACGTAACGGGCCGGGGTGATCGGCGCGTTGTCGATGCTGATGCGCTCGGTGGCCAGCTGCAGATGCGGGCTGGTGATCCGGCCGGTGCGCCGATGCAGCGCGGTGAGCAGCGCGTCGATCATCCTGGTCACCGAGGTCTTGCCGTTGGTGCCCGCGATGTGGATCGCCGGGTAGTTCTGCTGCGGCGAACCGAGCAGGTCCATCAGCGTGGCGATCCTGGTGAGCGACGGCTCGATCTTGGTCTCCGGCCAGCGCCGGTCGAGTTCCGCCTCGACCAGCGCCATCTCGGCCAGTTCCACCGGCGACGGACCGGAGCCCAGTCGCGCTCCGCCGCCACGGCGCTCGTCGTCGCCGTATTGCGGTTCCGGCTCGTGGTTCACTTGCCGCTCAACTCCGCCAGTCGCGCCCCGATGCGTGCCACCTCGTCGGAGGCGACCTGCTGCCTGCCGCGGATCTTGTCGACCACGTGCTCGGGCGCCTTGGCCAGGAACGCCTCGTTGCCGAGCTTGGCCGCGGTGCCCTGCAATTCCTTCTGCGCGGCGGCCAGATCCTTCTCCAGCCTGCGGCGTTCGGCGTCCAGGTCGACCGCGCCCGAGGTGTCCAGCTCCACGGTGACCGTCCCCGCGCTCAGGCGGACCTCCACCGACGCGGTCGCGGCGAAGCCGGCGCCGGGCTCGGTCAGCCGCGCCAGGTTCGCCACCGACGCCGCCTGCTCGCCGAGCCCCGCCTCGTCGACGCCGATCAGCTTGGCCGCGACCTTCTGCTTGTCGGCCAGGCCTTGGTCGCTGCGGAAGCGCCGGATCTCCGTGATCAACCGCTGGGTGTCCGAGACGCGTTGTGCCGCTTCCTGATCCGCCTGCACCCCGGAGGCCTGCGGCCACGGCGCGATCACCACCGACGCACCGCCGGTCAGCGCCTGCCACAACGACTCGGTGACGAACGGGATGACCGGGTGCAGCAGGCGCAGCACCGCGTCGAGCACCGATCCGAGCACCAGCTGGGTGGCCTCGGCGCGGGCGCCGTCAGCGGCGAACTGCACCTTGGCCAGCTCCAGGTACCAGTCGCACAGCTCGTCCCAGGCGAAGTGGTAGAGCGCCTCGCAAGCCTTGCCGAACTCGTAGGCGTCGAAGGCGGCGTCGGCTTCGGCGCGCACCGCATCCAGCCGGTCCAGGATCCAGCGGTCGGCGTCGGTGAGCTGCGCCCGATCGGGCAGATCGCCCACCCGTGCGCCGTTCATCAGCGCGAACTTGGTCGCGTTGAACAGCTTCGTCACGAAGCTGCGCGAGGCGAGCACGTGCGGCTCGCCGACCGACAGGTCACCGCCGGGCTGCGCGCCGCGCGCGAGGGTGAACCGGGTGGCGTCGGCGCCGAAGGTGTTGATCCAGTCCAGCGGGTCGATGCCGTTGCCGCGCGATTTGGACATCTTCTTGCCGAACTGGTCGCGGATCAGGCCGTGCAGGAACACGTCTTTGAACGGCACCTGCCGCTCGCCGCTCTTGCCCGCGGTGAGCGCGGCGTCCTCGGCGACGTAGGTGCCGAACATCATCATCCGCGCCACCCAGAAGAACAGGATGTCGTAGCCGGTGACGAGCACGCTGGTGGGATAGAACTTCTCCAGCTCGGCGGTGGCGTGCGGCCAGCCCATCGTGGAGAACGGCCACAGGCCGGAGGAGAACCAGGTGTCGAGCACGTCCGGGTCCTGCACCCAGCCCTCCGGCGCCTGCTCGTCGGGCCCGACGCAGGCCACTTCGCCCTCGGGCCCGTACCAGATCGGGATGCGGTGGCCCCACCACAGCTGACGCGAGATGCACCAGTCGTGCATGTCGTCGACCCAGCCGAACCAGCGCGGCTCCTGGCTCTTGGGGTGGATCACGGTGTCGCCGCTGCGCACGGCGTCACCGGCCGCCTTGGCCAGCGACTCGACCTTGACCCACCACTGCATGGACAGGCGCGGCTCGATCGG
Source organism: Nocardia sp. NPDC047648 (assembly GCF_040642815.1). Lineage (NCBI taxonomy): Bacteria > Bacillati > Actinomycetota > Actinomycetes > Mycobacteriales > Nocardiaceae > Nocardia > Nocardia sp. NPDC047648. Next base: position 25,293 of record NZ_JBEYSX010000022.1, read on the forward strand.
CTCGCCGGTGCGCTCGGAGTGCCCGACGCTGTGCAGGTACGGCCGCTTCTCGGCGACCACCCGGCCCTCCCGCGCGAGCCGCTCACGCACCTTGACGCGCGCCTCGAACCGGTCCATGCCGTCGAATTCGGTTCCGGTGCCGGTGATCCGCCCGCGCTCGTCCATGATCGTCGGCATCGGCAGGCGGTGCCGCAGACCCATCTCGAAGTCGTTGGGGTCGTGCGCCGGTGTGATCTTCACCGCGCCCGAGCCGAACTCGGGATCGACGTAGTCGTCGGCGATGATCGGAATCTGCCGCCCGGTGATCGGATGTTCCAGGGTGGTGCCGATCAGGGCCCGGTACCGCGGGTCTTCCGGATGCACGGCCACCGCCGTGTCGCCGAGCATGGTCTCCACCCGGGTGGTGGCCACGACGACGTGCGGCCGGTCGTCGTCCAGCGACCCGTAGCGCAGCGAGACCAGCTCGCCTTCCACGTCCTCGTACTTGACCTCGATGTCGGAGATCGCGGTGCGCAGCTCCGGCGACCAGTTCACCAGCCGCTCCGCGCGGTAGATCAGGCCCGCGTCGTAGAGCCGCTTGAACATGGTCTGCACGGCGCGCGAGAGGCCCTCGTCCATGGTGAAGCGGTCCCGGCTCCAGTCCACGCCGTCGCCGAGCGCGCGCATCTGCCACTGGATGGCGCCGCCGGACTCCCGCTTCCAGTCCCAGACCTTCTGCACGAACAGTTCGCGGCCGAAGTCGTCCTTGGTCTTGCCGTCCACCGCGAGCTGCTTCTCCACCACGGTCTGGGTGGCGATGCCCGCGTGGTCCATGCCGGGCAGCCAGAGCACCTCGTAGCCCTGCATGCGCTTGCGGCGCGACAGCGTGTCCATCAGGGTGTGGTCGAGCGCGTGGCCCATGTGCAGGGTGCCGGTGACGTTCGGCGGCGGCAGCACGATCGAGTAGGCCGGCTTGCCGCTGCCCGGGTCGGCGGTGAAATAGCCCGCGTCTACCCAGCGCTCGTACATCTCGGCCTCCACCTCGCTGGGAGTCCAGCTCTTGGGGAGGGCATCGGCACGATTACGCGTGTTGTCAGGGGCTGCGCTGGTCACCCCGCGATTCTAGAGCGCTTCGATCCGCCGACTTCGGGTCGGTCGGCCCGGTCACCGCTCCCGCGGAGCCGCCGGTGGGCGTCACGCCGGAAATCGGAGGCATTTCCGCCCGCCGAGTGGCGCTCGATACGAACCGTACGGAGCGCATTATGTGACGAAGACAAAGGAAGGCGGAGTCTTCGGTGGATGAGGGACACCGAACACTCCGCCTATGTCAGTAGCTTACCGGCGATCCGAGGCCGGGCCTGGAATCCATAAGTAATTCTCAGCTTCCGCGTTTCGCACCTCGATATTCCCCCTCAACGGGCGAGCACGGCGACGTCGGCCGACACCAAGTCACCGTTGATCGCGATCGCGGCGGTGGAGCCCGCCCCGGCGGCCGAGATCACCTGGGCTGCCGGATTGGCGACGTTGCCCGCGGCCCAGACACCCGGCACGCTGGTGCGCCCCGTCGCGTCGGTCACCACCCAGCCGTCGGCGTCGAACGCGCAGCCGAGCCCGGCCAGTACGTCGTCGTTGGCCCGGAAGGTCGGCGTGACGAACATCGCCGTCCTCGGCACCGCTCGCCCGTCGGCCAGTTCCACGCCGCGCAGCCGATCGTCCACCGCGAACCGGGCCACCTCGCCCTCGATCAGCCGGACCCCGCGCGCGTCCAGGCGAGCGCGATCACTCTCGGACAGGGGCATCGTGTTCGGGAAGAAGACGATGTCGTCCGACCACTGCGGCAGCAGCAGCGCCAGATGAACCGCGCGGGACAAAGCGCCGGATTCCGCACCGCCCAGCACCCCGATCGGCTGGTCACGGACCTCGTAGCCGTGGCAGTAGGGGCAGTGCAGCACGTCACGTCCCCAGCGCTCACGCACGCCGGGCAGCTCGGGAAGTTCGTCGCGCAGCCCGGTGGCCACGAGCACGCGGCGAGCCCGCAACGCCCCGCCGCCGCGCAGCCGCAGCGTGTAGTCCGACTCCGCCGTCCGTTCCGCGCCGACGACGACGTCGTCGATCAGTTCCGCGCCGTAGCTCGTGACCTCGGCGGCCCCGGTCGCCAGCAGCTCGGCCGGTGGCATCCCGTCCCGGGACAGGAACCCGTGCATGTGCTCGGCCGGGGCGTTGCGCGGCGCACCGCCCCTGACCACCGCGACTCGCCGCCGCGCGCGGGCCAGGACCAGCGCCCCGGACAGTCCCGCCGCACCGCCGCCAACGATCACTACGTCGTATGTCTCGCTCATTCGCGATCACCTCCACGGACACCGTGCCGTCACCGTCCCGATTCAGCAACTAAAATTGCTAAATCAGGGAAATCGGAGTGCACTGGGGACATGTCCACACCACCGGCCGTCACCCAGGCCCTCGCCGACATAGGCCCACGGCTGAAAGCGCTGCGCACCCGCCGCAACGTCACGCTCACCGCGCTGGCGGAGAGCACCGGAATCTCCAAGAGCACGCTCTCCCGGCTGGAGTCCGGCCAGCGAAAAGCCAGTCTGGAACTGCTGCTGCCGATCGCGATGGCCCATCAGGTTCCGTTGGACGAACTGGTGGCCGCGCCCAAGATCGCCGACCCCCGTGTCCACTCCACGGCGCGAAAGCTGAACGGGATCACCATCCTTCCGCTCACCCGGCAGCCGGGACCGCTACAGGCGTTCAAGATCGTCATTCCGGCCGAGCGCTGCGACCCCGACCCGAAGGTGCACGAGGGTTTCGAGTGGCTCTACGTGCTTTCCGGACGACTGCGGCTGGTACTCGGCGAGCACGATCTGGTGCTCGGCCCCGGCGAGGCCGCGGAATTCGACACGCGCCAACCGCATTGGTTCGGCAGCGCGGGCCGGGGCCCGGTGGAAATGCTGAGTCTTTTCGGGTCGCAGGGTGAACGAATGCATTTGCGCGCACGGTCGGCGGGCCGCAAACCGAGGTGATCACACTGTCCGAAATGTGATTGAAAAACCAGGGTTTTCCCGGTTGCCGAACACGCGTCGGCTGCGGACGCTGGGAGAGGTGAACCCCCCGCTGGAATCCGTGCACGGGTACGCTCCCGAACCCCGGCTGCCGATCCTGGTCCCGGACGCGCTGCACGATCTGCGCGGTCGCGCGATCACGGAGATCCGGTATCCCGCCGCGGCGGCGCTGATCGTCGCGGGCGTCCCCGGCGCGGGCAAGAGCACCGCGCTGCGCAAGTTCTTCGGCGCCGATGCCGCGGCCACCGCGCCGTCGCGCAGCGCCGCCGGGGTACTGGTGCTCGACTCGATGCAGGCGCGCAATCGCTGGCGGCCCAAGCTGTGGTGGCTGCCCTACCTGTTGTGGCGCCCGCTGGTGCACGCCGCGCACTTCCTGGCCATTCGTACCGCGCTGCGCGAGGTCACCGGCCCGGTCGTCATCCACGACTGCGCCACGTTCCGTTGGGCGCGCACCCTGATCGAGCACTGGGCGGCGGATCGCGAACTGCACCTGCTCATGGTCGACGTGCCCGCGGCGGTGGCGCGCGCAGGCCAGCACAGCCGTGGCAGGCGGATCAACCACGTGGCGTTCCGGCTGCACGTGCGACGCTGGCGGCGGCTGATGCGCGCGGTGTCGACGGAGCATCGCTCGGCTGCCCGCGCCTCACGGTCGGTGGTCATCGTCGACCGCGCGACCGTGAACCACTTGCGCTGCGTAACTTTCGCCTGACCGGCGCTGGTCAGGGCACCAGGACGGTCAATGCCGCGGGGACCGCCCGGATGGTGATCGGCAGGGTGCCCGCTGGTTCGCCGTCGGCGGTGGCGGGCGCGCCCGCCGCGGTGAGCGTGACCGCGGCGGCGCGGAACTGCTTGACCTCCGGGTGATCCTGGCGTTTGCCCGCCGACAGCGCGGGCAGCAGGCGCAGCATCTCCCCGCGCGACAACGCGCCGACCACGGTCAGATCCAGCAGACCATCGTCCATGAGCGCGTCCGGGCAGATCAGCATGCCGCCGCCGTAGGTGCGGGTGTTGCCGACCGCGACCATGACCGCCTCGGTCTCCAGCACCGAGCCCGCGCCGGGGTTGGTCAGCCCGTCGGTCACCGCGTCCACCAGTTCGACCCGGTAGGGCACCGTGAAGCGCCCCGAGATCTCGGCCAGCGCGGCGGCGGTGTAGCGAAGTCTGCCTCTCGGCCAGCGCATCTCGTTGGCTCGCAGAGTGACCCGCGCGTCGAATCCGGTACCGGCCACCGTGGCGAACCACATCGGCGGCACGGACGACTCGATCCGGCCGAGATCGATCGTCCTGGTCCGCCCGCGCAACACCAGCGCGGCGGCGGCGACCGGATCGTCGGTCGGCACTCCCAGTTCCCTGGCCAGATCGTTGCCGGTGCCCGCGGGGATCATGCCGAGCGGAACCCCGGTCTCCGCGACGGCCGGAAGGGTCACGTTGATCAGCCCGTCGCCGCCGATGCAGACCACGGCGTCGGGCGCCGCGCCCGCGACCGAATCCCGCACCTGCCGAACCGTTTCGGCGGCCGAGGGAGCGCACACCTCGGTGACCTCGGCGCCGCCCGCGCGCAGGCGGGCGATGGCGGCGGTCGCCGCATCGCCTCCCTTGCCGTGCCGGGATCGAGGATTGGTCACCACCGTGACCTTGCGCACCGGTGAATAGTCGTTCACGGCACCAGCTTTCCGGGATTCAGGATGCCGGCCGGGTCGAGTTCGGCCTTCACCGCCCGCAGGACACGCACCCCGAGGTCACCCACTTCGTCCGGGACCCAGGGACGGTGATCGGTGCCCACCGCGTGGTGGTGGGTGATGGTGCCACCCGACGCGACGATGGCGTCACCCGCGGCGCGTTTGGCGGCCTGCCACTGGGCCAGCGGGTCGTCCAACTGTTTGGCCACGACGGTGAAGTACAGCGACGCGCCGGTCGGGTAGGTGTGCGAGATGTGACACATGACCAGGGGCGGCGTCCCCTGCGCCGCCAGCGACTCGGTCAGCGCCGCGGTCACCTTCGCCTTCAGCGCGCTCAGATTCGACCAGGTGGTGGCGGTCTCCAAGGTTTCACAGAGCACACCGACATCCAGGAGCGCGTCACGCAGGTACGGAGCGGCGAAACGACCGTGCTCCCACTCCCGGGCCGGCGTCTCCCCCAGGGCCGAGCCGCCCGCCGCGGCCAGCACGGCGCCCGCTTCGGCGCTGCGCGCGGTGACATGCGCCGCGCTGCCCTCATAGGTGGTGACGGCCAGGCATCCCGCCACCGGGTTGCCGCCGATATCGCCGGAGCGGGCGAGATTGATCCCGGTCTCCGCCTCGTCGGAGAGCCGGAGCACCGTCGGCGCCGCGCCCGCCTGCACCACCGCGCGCAACGCGGCGGCGCCGGTGGCGAAATCCGGGAACGACCAGGCTTGATAGGCAACGGTTTCCGGGACCGGGTGCACCCGCAGGGTGACTTCGGTGATCACACCGAGCGTTCCCTCAGATCCGACGAACAGCTCACGCAGGTCCGGCCCGGCGGCCGAAGCGGGGGCGCGCCCGAGTTCGAGCGTGCCACCCGGCGTGGCGATCTTCAGCCGCTGCACCATATCGTCGAAGCGGCCGTAGCCCGCCGAGGCCTGGCCGGACGACCGCGTCGCCGCGAAGCCGCCGATGGTGGCGAACTCGAAACTCTGCGGGAAGTGGCCGAGGGACAGTCCGTGCGCGCCGAGCAGTTCCTCCGCGCGCGGGCCGGTGAGACCGGCGCCGAGCGTGGCGGTGCCGCTGATCGGGTCGACCTCGGTGACGTGGTCGAGCCTGCGCAGATCCAGGGCGATCACGGTGTCGAAGCGACCGCGCACGGGATCGACGCCGCCGACGACGCTGGTGCCGCCGCCGAACGGAACCACCGCGACGGCGTGCCGCGCGCAGTAGGCGAGCACGGCGAGAACCTCGTCGTGGTCGGCGGGGAAGACGACGGCGTCCGGCGCGTCCTGCGGACCCTCTGCCCGGCGGCGCAGCAGATCGGGTGTGCTCTTGCCCCCGGCGTGCCGCAGCCGATCGCGGTGGTCGGCCGACACGTTCTCCGCACCGACCACCTCGACCAACCCGGCTCGCCGCGCGGGCGTCAACGCCGATTCGCGCAGTGGCACGTCGCCCTCATCGCGGCGCGCCACCGGATTGCCGGACACTCCGAACACCTGCGTCAGCAGACCACGGATCCGCTCCGAAAGTGGCTGGTGCCCAGCCGGGATACCCCAGGCATCCCAGACCATACTCGCGGCCGGCCCGGCCGGGCCGGTCTTCGCCGACGGAGCCGGATCGCCGTCGGTCTGCTGCTGCGTGTCCACCATGCGTTACAGTTTGACATAGACTGTCAAGCAGTAACGAACGCTCGGACCTCGCCGACGACTCGCCGTCGGCCGACCTACCACCGGTGGTGATTTTTTGACCGCTCCCGACCAGACCGCCCTCTCGGCGACCGACCTGGCGATTCTCGATGCCGCCCGCGCCTGTGTGGAGGAGTTCGGCGTGCGCCGCACCACGCTCACCGAGGTGGCGCGCCGGGCGGGCGTCAGCAGGCCGACCGTCTACCGCCGCTGGCCGGATACCGGTGCGCTGGTGGCCGAACTGCTGGTCCGCGAACTGCGCGGCATCGTGGCGGCCACCATGCCGTCCGCGGGCAGCGCACGCGTCAGGCTGGTCGAGGGCGTGGTCGCCGGAGCGGCGATGGTCCGGTCGAATCCGTTGTTCGGCAAGATCTTCCGCACCGACACCGATCTGATGCTCACCTACGTCTTCGGCAGGCTGGGGCGCAACCAGCGCGCGTTGATCGAGCTGTTCGCGGCGGGCATCCGCGACGGGCAGCGGGACGGTTCCATCCGCGCGGGCGATCCGGAGCGGATGGCCACGATGCTGCTGCTGATCGCGCAGTCCGCGGTGCAGTCGGCGGGCACCGTCGCGCCGCTGCTGGCGGGTGAGCACCTCGACACCGAACTCCGTCGCGCGATCGACGGGTATCTCGACGACCACGCCCGTGAAGGGGTCGAAGACTCCGCCCGAAAGCGGCCGTGATGAGTACGCGTAAGACCGGTTCCGCCGCATCCGAAAGGCATTGTGATGACTGTTGATTCGGGTCGAACCGGAGATTCCGCGTTGAACGCCGCGCGCCGCGCCGCGGATCTGTCCCGGCTCGGTGACGGCGCCGAGATCGACGTCCTGGTGATCGGCGGAGGCGTCACCGGCGCGGGCGCCGCCTTGGACGCCGCCGCACGCGGACTGCGCACCGTGCTGGTCGAGCGCCACGACCTGGCCTTCGGCACCAGCCGCTGGAGTTCCAAGCTGGTGCACGGCGGCCTGCGCTATCTGGCGAGCGGCCGGGTCGGCATCGCCCACGAGAGCGCGGTGGAACGCGGCATCCTCATGCGCACCACGGCGCCGCATCTGGTGCGCCCGCTGCCCCAACTGGTGCCGCTGCTGCCGAATGTCGGTGCGGCGCAAGCGTCGCTGGTGCGCGCCGGTTTCCTGGCCGGTGATCTGCTGCGGCGGGGCGCGGGCACTCCCGCGGCGATCCTGCCCCGTTCCCGGCGCGTCGCCGCGGCGGAGGCCGTGCGGCTGGCGCCCACCGTGCGTCGCGCGGACCTGCGCGGCGGCCTCCAGGCCTGGGACGGGCAACTGGTCGACGACGCGCGCCTGGTCGTCGCGCTGGCCCGCACCGCGGCGGCCCACGGCGCGCGGATCCTGACCCGCGTCGAAGCGAGCGAGGTGACCGGGAATTCGGCGACCCTACGCGACACCCGCACCGGCGAGACCCTCATGGTGCGGCCGCGCACCGTGGTGAACGCCACCGGCGTCTGGGCGGATCAGGTGGATCCGAGCATCCGGTTGCGCCCGAGCCGTGGCACCCATCTGGTGTTCTCCGCCGCGGCGTTCGGCGGCCTCACCGCGGCGCTGACCGTGCCGGTGCCCGGCAGCGTCGGCCGCTTCGTCTTCGCCTTTCCCGCCGCGCACGGCCGGGTGTATCTGGGCTTGACCGACGAGGACGCGCCGGGCCCGGTACCCGACGAGCCGAAGCCCACCGACGACGAGATCGGTTTCCTGCTCGACACCATCAATCCCGCCCTGCGTGAGCCGTTGACCCGCGACGATATTCGCGGCTCGTACGCCGGATTGCGTCCCCTGTTGCAGACCGCCGACGACAGCACAGCCGACATCTCCCGCAAGCACGCCGTGCTGCGTTCCCCGACCGGGATCATCACCATCGTCGGGGGCAAACTCACCACCTACCGGAAGATGGCCGAGGACGTGATCGACGCGGCGGTCGCGCACGGCGACCTCGCCGCGGGACCGTGCCGCACCCGGCGACTGCCGCTGGTGGGTGCGGTCTCCGGCGCGGCGCGCGACCGCATCGACGCCCCGCCGGTGCTGATCGAGCGCTACGGCAGTGAGGCGGCCACCGTGCTGGCCGCGGCGCGCCGCGATCCGTCGCTCGCCGAGCCGGTGGCGGCCGGCATCGACGTGCTCGGCGCCGAATTCGCGTTCGCGGTCTCCCACGAGGGGGCCCTCGAGGCCGGGGATCTGCTGGATCGGCGCACGCGCGTCGGCCTGATCGACGAGGACCGGGCCGCCGCGGCGGCCGCGGCCGTGCGCGCCGTCGCCTGACGGCCCAGCGGGCTCAGTCCATCGACCAGTCGCACAGTTCCGCGCGCATGCACGCGCGCGGCCAGCGGTCGAGGCCGTGCGCCTGTTCGGCGGCACGCACGGCGACCAACCCCGGGGTCTCCTCGTCCGCCGACAGGTACCGGAAGCCGAGCCGCCGGTAGTACGGGCCGTTCCACGGCACCTCGGTGAACGTCGTCAACGTCATCGCGGGCAGCGCCGCGGCGGCGGCCCATCGGGCTGCCCGGTCGATCAACCGCTTGCCGATCCGGCGTCCCGCGTGGTCCGGGTGCACCGAAACCTGCTCGATATGCGCGTTTCCATCGATCACGCCCGCGACCAGGTAGCCGATCGGCAGGTCGTCGTCCTCGGTCCATACCCAGGCCCGCCCGGCTCGCTGGAACTCGCGCAACGTGGCCGTCGAAGGAGGTTCGTCGTCGGCCACGGCCGTCATCCCGATCTCCGCGAACGGTGCGCCCGCCGCGCGTTCGATGTCTTGCAGCACGGTGAGGTCTTCGATTGTCGAGGGCCGGATCATCGGCCCATTGTGATCCGACAACGGCGGTGCGGACCAGCGAATTTCACTCCGTCCGCGTGGCGAGGATGCCGTTGATCAGCACTTGCACGGCCCAAGCCGCACGCGCGTCCCCGTCGCCCGACAGCAAGGCGTCCCGCATGGCCACGACGGTCGGATATCGGTCGGCGGGCAACTCGGCGAAGCGCCGCTCGATCGCCGCGAGGTACTCCTGCTCGGTGCCGCCGCCGGTATTGTGCGCGCTCTGTTCGGCCGCCGACGCGGTGATGTGCAGAAAGAGCAGGTCCACCGCCCATGACGCGGTCCGATCGTCCAGTCCCGCCTCGATGAGCGAGCCGAGCATCAGTTCCATCAGCCGTAACGCGTTCGGGCTGCTCGGAATCACCCCGAGCGCGACCAGCGCCAGCCCTTCGTGCCTGCTCATCGCCGCCACCATGGCGTCGGCCAGCGCGGTGAGCCGTTCCCGCCAGCCCGCCCCGGCGGGTTCCGGCACCGAACCGAGGACGTGGTCGAGCATGGCGGCCATCAGATCGTCGCGATTGGCGACGTACACGTACAGCGAGGCGGCGCCGGTGTCCAGTTCCTGCGCCACCCGGCGCATGGTGAGCGCCGCCGCGCCATCCCGGTCCAGGACACGCAGGCCCGTCTCGACGATCACCTCGCGACTCAGCGGAGCTTTGGCCGGGCGGGCCCGGCGGCTGACGGCTGCTGCGCTCATCAGCCGAGCATAACCAGGGACGAACGCCGTTCGGGTGACCGGCGCAGGTCCGCCACGGCCAACCATGTCCCGGACACCGGGTCAGGTGCGTCACGGCGGCACGATCAGGCCACCAGGAACCTCGACACGCTGCTGCGCGGCGCGACGACGCCCCACAACAGCTTCGGCGACGACTCGAACCGCGGACGCGCGGCGAACCCTGGTGGCGTTTCGAGCATCTTCACGTTGTGACTCACGACATAGTCGTGATTCTCCGGGTATGAACCGCCGCCGACTGCGGAAAAGACCACAACGCGCAGCTCACAGCCCCCGCGACGGCGGCAGGGACCGCGCGCGAGAACGCACGCGACAGAATACGATTCGGCCGCCGGGCGGCGCGGCGGACCATATCCGCATTCCACTTCGCGATGCTCGCAGACCCCGGTTCGGCCGTCGCCGACGCTCTATGCTGGCTTCGGTATGCCGGTAGTGCGCCGGGAAGGAGGGCGCGGGTGCGCAGTAAACCGTCCACCGTGGGAGTCGCACCGGGCGACGGGCTCGTCGCCCGCTTCGGCGCGGTCGTCGCCTACCTCGGGCCCGAAACGACTTCCACGGACCGAATACTCGGCACCATCGAAGCCGTGGCCGAAGGGGAGCATCCCGGCGCCGCACTGGCGCAACGCTTGGCCGCGGTGATCTTCGGCAGCACAGTGCGGCCGCCGCCGTTCGGGGTGGTCGCGCCGACCGGCGACGGCATGCTCATCCTGTTGCGCGGATCGGTGACCGCCGAAATCCAAGGCGCCGAGGGCACCCGCCTGCTCCACGGCGGCCGTGCGTTCACCTGGGTGGACGAGATCGTGCGCGAACCGGTGCGCCGCATCACGATCGGCGCGGACACCGGCACGCCGCCGACCGCGCTGCCGCGCACCGACCTGCGTGCCGGCGTGGTTCCCGGCGGCGGCTTCGTCTTACAGGCAGCGGTGCGACGCGCCGGGAAGACCGGCGAGCCGCGCACGTCCGCGCCCTCAGCGCGGGCCGAGCCCGAGCCGACGGCGGCGGCCGGTTTCGCGGCGACACCCGAACCCACCGGTGCCGCCGACGCCGTCGCGCAGGCGGCGCCGACCGGTATGGACGTGGCCTCGACCGTCCGTCCGGCCGAGTCGGCCAGGCCCCTCGCCAAACCACGACCGCCACGGCCCGCCACGGATCGACCGCTCGCGTGGTCCCAGATGCAGCCCGGGCACGAATCGGTCGCCCTGCGCAATCCGCTCGAGCACAGCGGAACGCGAACTCCGCACCCGGCCACGTTGTCCGGCGAGGCCGCCGTCGGCGCGCTGGTCACCGAGGAGGGCGCGGCCTACCCGCTGAACCGCGCCTACGTGATCGGGCGCGGACCGCAGGTGGACGAATCGGTCCGCGCCGCCACCGCCACCCCGATCGTCATCCAGCGCGACCGCCACGTCTCTCGCGTGCACGCCTACGTATCGGTCGACGGCGGCAAGGTGTACGTCCGGGACGCTGCCGCGACCTCCGGCACCTTCATCGCCGGTCCCGGCACCGACCAGTGGACCCGGATCAGCACCGCCCCGACCGAACTCCCGCCTGGCTGGCGCGTCCGCATCAGCGAACGAGTCCTCACCTACCGCGGCGACGAGCAGCGCACGGGCGCGACCGATACCGCCGGGGCACGCCGCCGCTCCTGACCGCCGAATCCCTCGACCGCCCGGTTCCGACAACGGCCAGTGGATCCGGATCAGCACCCCCACTCGACCCCGCCGGGCTGAGCGTCCGCATCAGCGAACAACTTCTCACCGGCGCCGAACAGCGCATAGGAGCGACGGATCGCCGGAGCGCGCCGCCGCTCTTGACCGCCGAATCCGGCACCGGCAGGCAGACCCCGATCAGTACCGCCCCGGCCGAACTCCCGCCGGGCTGACGCGTCCGCGTCAGCGAACGAGTCCTCACCCACCCCGGCGACGAGCAGCGCACAGGCGCGAGGAACAGCCCTCCGGCATGCGCCGAGCACGGCCACGGCACGACCGACCCATCGGGCCACGGCGATGCCTGTTCACCGGGGTCGACAAGTGTCAGGGCGGCAACGGCACCACCCACATCTCGCCGCCCGGCGCGGCAGGCGGCGTCGCGGTATGCCACGGCTCGGGTGTGGTGACGGCCGGTCGGGCGGCCCCCGCCCGGTTCGGGCCGCGCGGAGAGGACAATGGCGGCATGCACCGAAACGGACCGAAGCGGGACATCGACGAGTCCGAGCTGACGGTGACCCCGCCCGAAGAGCAGGCCGCGGGTGTCACCGCCGTGGCGGTGGCGCTGAAGCGCTCGGTCGAGGAGATGGGTGTCATCCGGACCGCCCGCACCCTGGCGCGGGTCAATCAGGTGCACGGCTTCGACTGCCCCGGCTGCGCGTGGCCGGAGCCGAACGGGCACCGCAGGCCCGCCGAGTTCTGCGAGAACGGCGCGAAGGCAGTCGCGGAGGAAGCCACGCTGCGCACGGTGACCCCGGAGTTCTTCGCGACCCACTCCCTCGCCGAACTGAGCGAGAAGTCCGGTTACTGGCTCGGGCAGCAGGGCAGGCTGACCCACCCGATGGTGCTGCGGCCCGGCGACACCCACTACTCCCCCATCGCGTGGGACGAGGCCTACCGGTTGATCGCGGACACCCTGCGCGGCCTGGACTCGCCCGACGAGGCGGTGTTCTACACTTCCGGCCGCACCAGCAACGAGACCGCGTTCCTCTATCAGCTGCTGGTGCGCAGTTACGGCACCAACAACCTGCCGGACTGCTCCAACATGTGCCACGAGTCCTCCGGCGCGGCGCTGATCGGCTCGATCGGGATCGGGAAGGGCTCGGTCTCCATCGACGACTTCGCCAAGGCCGATCTGATCGTCGTCGCGGGACAGAATCCGGGCACCAACCATCCGCGCATGCTCAGCGCGCTCGCCGCCGCCAAGGCCGAGGGCGCCCGGGTCATCGCGGTGAACCCGCTGCCGGAGACCGGGCTGCTCGGTTTCCGGGACCCGCAGACGGTCAAGGGCGTCACCACCGGCGTACCGATCGCCGACGACTTCCTGCAGATCCGCCTCGGCGGCGATATGGCCCTGTTCCAGGCGCTAGGCCGCCTGCTGCTGGAAGCCGAGGATCGCGCGCCGGGCACGGTCGTCGACCGTGAGTTCGTAGACGCCCACTGCGCGGGCCACGCCGAGTACGAAAAGCACGTGCGCGCGGTCGATCTTGCCACCGTGCTGGAGGCCACCGGCCTCAGCAGGGCCGAACTCGAGCGCACCGCCGAGGCGTTCGCTCGCTCCCGCAACATCATCCTGTGCTGGGCGATGGGCCTGACCCAGCAGACCCACGCCGTGGCCACCATCGAGGAGGCCACCAACCTGCTGCTGCTGCGCGGCATGATCGGCAAGCCGGGGGCGGGCGTGTGCCCCGTGCGCGGCCACTCCAACGTGCAAGGCGACCGCACCATGGGTATCTGGGAGAAGATGCCGGCGGCCTTCCTCGACGCCCTCGACCGTGAGTTCGGCATCACCAGCCCGCGCGAGCACGGCCTCGACACCGTCGCGGCCATCCGCGCCATGCGCGACGGACGCGCGAAGGTCTTCTTCGGCATGGGCGGCAACTTCGTCTCCGCCACCCCGGACACCGCCGTGACCGAGGCCGCGCTGCGCGGCTGCGCCCTCACCGTGCAGGTGTCCACCAAACTCAACCGCAGCCATATCGTGCACGGCCGCACCGCCCTCATCCTGCCCACTCTCGGCCGCACCGATCTCGACCTCGCCCCGGACGGCACCAAACGGCAGGTCTCGGTGGAGGATTCGATGTCGATGGTGCACCTGTCCACCGGACGGCTGAAGCCGGTCGGCGAGCAACTGCGCAGCGAAGTCGCCATCGTCTGCGAACTCGCCCAAGCGCTTTTCGGCGCCGATCACACGGTGCCGTGGGCGCGCTTCGCCCGCGACTACGACAGCGTCCGCGACGCCATCGCCCGTGTGGTTCCCGGCTGCTCCGACTACAACTCGAAAGTTCGCGAGCGCAACGGATTCCAGCTCCCCCATCCGCCGCGCGACGCCCGCGAATTCCGCACTGCAACCGGTAAGGCGAACTTCGCCGTCAACGAACTGACCTGGCTGCCGGTCCCCGCGGGCAGGCTGATCCTGCAAACCCTGCGCAGCCACGACCAGTACAACACCACCATCTACGGCCTGGACGACCGCTACCGCGGCATCCACCACGGCCGCAAGGTGGTGCTGGTGCACCCCGACGACATCGCCGCGTTCGGTTTCAGCGACGGCGATCCGGTCGACATCGTCTCCGAATGGACCGACGGCACCGAACGCCGTGTCGAGAACTTCCGCCTCGTCTCCTACCCGACGCCGCGCGGCAACGCCGCCGCCTACTATCCCGAAACCAATCCCCTGGTGCCGCTGGACCACGTCGCGAAACGGTCGAACACACCCGTCTCCAAAGCGGTCACCATCCGACTCGAAGCCCACCCGGCATGAGCGGTCAGGCCCGGAGGCGGCAGCGCAGCGTAACCACGCAGGGCCCCGCTCATGCCGACAACAAGCACAGCATGAGCGGTCAGGCCCGCAGGCGGCAGCGCAGCGTCACCACGCAGGGCGAGAGGCACACCGCATGAGTCGCGTCACCGCCCGCCGCCGGATGCGTCGGATCACTCCGGACGCGGACATCCAACGTCCGGACACCCTCGCTGTCGAAGAGCCGCTGGAAATCCGCATCGGCGGCCAGTCGCTGACGGTCACCATGCGCACCCCCGGCGATGACATCGACCTCGTACACGGCTTCCTGATGAGCGAGGACATCATCCGCTCCGCCGAGGACATCGTGGCGGCCCGTTATTGCGCGGGCACCGATGACCAGGGCCGCAACACCTACAACGTCCTCGACGTCACCCTGCGCACCCCGGTCCGTGCGCCGGCCCGCTCCTTCCTCACCACGGGAGCCTGCGGGCTGTGCGGCAAGACCGCCCTGGACGAGGTCCGCACCCGCACCCGGTTTCCCTTGCCGCCCGGTGTGCCCGGGGTGGACACCCGCGCACTGGCCGCCATGCCCGGCATGCTGCGTGACCGGCAGTCGGTGTTCGACGCCACCGGCGGCCTGCACGCGGCGGGCCTGTTCACCGCCGAAGGCCGGCCGCTGGCGGTGCGCGAGGACATCGGCAGGCACAACGCGGTTGACAAGGTGATCGGCTGGGCACTGCGCGAATCCCGGGTCCCCGCCCACGATCTGGTGCTCATCGTGAGCGGGCGCGCCTCGTTCGAACTGGTGCAGAAAGCCGTCATGGCCGGGATCCCGATGCTCGGCGCGGTCTCCGCACCCAGCTCGCTCGCGGTCGACCTGGCCATCGATGCCGGACTCTGCCTGGTGGGCTTCCTCCGCGGCGACACCATGAACGTCTACAGCGTCCCCGAGCGAATTCGGGTCGAGCCGGGCGCCGACTCGTTGTTGGCCTGACTCACTATTGCCCGCGCCGGATACCCGTTTTACCGTGACTGCACGGAGCCGAAACGGGTTCGGCGAGAACGGAGCGGCCGATGCGGATCTCGGTGCAGGGGAACTCCGAGGGCCTGCGGATGCGGA
This sequence comes from Nocardia sp. NPDC047648, assembly GCF_040642815.1. NCBI lineage: Bacteria > Bacillati > Actinomycetota > Actinomycetes > Mycobacteriales > Nocardiaceae > Nocardia > Nocardia sp. NPDC047648. The sequence continues at coordinate 40,807 of NZ_JBEYSX010000022.1, forward strand.
TGCGGTTCGAGCAGCACCGCCGCCTGCTGCTCACGCGGATCGTGCTGGCCGTCCTGGCGGCGCAAGGAGCCGTTGTCGGCCTCTGGGCCACCCTGGCGCCGCATTCCTGGTACACCAGTTTTCCTGGGTTCGGCATTCGGTGGGTGGCGGCGGACGGCCCGTACAACCATCATTTGGCGGCCGACGTCGGGTCCTTCTTCCTGGCGCTGACCGCGGTGACGATCGCCGCGCTGGTCCTCGACCGGACGACGGCGGCCCGGATGGCGGGCATCGGGTGGCTGACCTTCGGTGTCCCCCATTTTCTGTACCACGTCCTGCACAAGCCCGCCGAAATGGGCGCGTCGAGCTTCGCGGCCAGCCTGATCGCGGCGTTCCTACTCGTGGCCGGTGGAGCGGTCTGCGTCTTCGCCCCGCCGCGAGGCGACCTTCCCTTGTCGGATCCGCAGCCGGTCACGGTGCGTTTCCCGCGCCGCCGTACGCGGCCGTCCCGTTGACCGGCCGGGTCGGCCGGCGAGTGCGGGACGCCCGTGGGAGATCACCACGGGCGTGATCCGGTGCGTCCGCAGAGGATGCGCCGCCGAATTCCCCGCCCGTCAGTCCTTCAGCGCTTCGAGCAGTGCCGCGCGCTGACGCGCGCCGAGACCACCGATGCGGCGATCCTCGGGGATCTCCGCCTGGTCCATCAACTTGGCGGCCTTCACCGGCCCGACACCGGGCAGGGCCTTGATCACCGCGGCCACCTTGGTCTTCTTGACCAGCTCGTCGGAATCGGCCTTCTTCAGCAGGTCCGCGACCGAGACCTTGCCCTCTTTCACCTTGCCGATCAGTTCGGAGCGTGCCTTGCGGACCGCAGCCGCCTTGGCCAACGCCTCGGTGCGCTGCTCTGCGGTCATGGTAGGCAGTGCCATGTCTCCTCCGCTTCCACTCGTCACTCGAACATCTGGTTGACCGGACCGAGTAAACAGCACGCCACCGAGAGCGCAAGCTCGACACACCGGGGCACGAACAGCGGAAATAGCGATGAATTTCCCTGGTTCGCGCCGTCGGAACCGGTGAACGGCCGACGCTCGACGGGCGAAAAGGACGAAAGGAACAGCGGCGGTAACACGGGCGGCGGCTTCCCCGACAGACTCAGCGAACACCGAGCACGGAGACGGTTCAACGTCGAACCAGGGGGATCAACGGCGATCCCCCGTACCCGCCGCGGTGAACACAACCGAACACGGTCACCCCCGCACAGCCGTGCCAGCATGGCGGTATGCCGAACGCCCCGCACACATTGCCCGCGATGCTCTGGCTGTGGGCCGGGCGGGCGATCTATCGCGGACCGTCACTGCGCCTGGACTCGCATTCGACCGCGGTCGACTGCCTGGCGGTCGGGATCGATGCCCCGTTCACCCTCGCGGCCGATGGCATCGCACGTTCCGCGCGCAGCGCCCTCGTACCGCCGCGCCGGGTTCACCGGGTGATCACCGACGGTGACCACATGATGTTCTGCTACTCGGATCCCGGTTCGCCTGCCGCTCGCGCCTGCCGCGAGCGAATGACGCGGTGGGACAACGAGTTCGGGCTGTGCCACGCGGCGGAGGACGCACTGGTCACGGCCTCGGGCAGCGTTCGCCCCGACCCGGGCTCGCTGGCGGATCTCGCCGGCGCGGCGCCGATTCCCCCGCTGGACGCCCGCATCGCGGGGGCGCTCGCCGACCTCGACGCGCATCCCGCCGCCACGTTCCCCGCCGCGCGGTTCGCCGCGGCGGCACATCTGTCGGAGTCGCGCTTCTTGCACCTGTTCGCCGCCCAGACGGGGACCTCGTTCCGGCGCTACCGCCTCTGGGCCAGGATGCTCGCCGTGGGGCGCGCCATCGCCGGAGGCGCGAACCTCACCACGGCCTCGGCCCAGGCCGGATTCGCCAGCCCCTCGCACTTCAGCGACACGTTCCGCACCCTGTTCGGCCTGTCCGCTTCCGATCTACTCGACACCGGCGTCCAGATCGTCGTGCTGGACGGGCCCGAGGGGATCGAATCGGGCAGGAGAACTTGCTAGGCTGAAAAAACTAGAACACGTTTCACTTCGGAGGAGACTCGATGGCCAAGCAGATCCGCGACGTGGTCGAGCAGTACGTCAAGCTGGTCGGCTCCGGCCCGACCGAGGACATCGTGGCGCTGTACGCGCCCGACGCGATCGTGGAGGATCCGGTCGGCACCCCGCCCAAGCGCGGCCACGCCGCCATTCGCGAGTTCTACGAAGTGATCGCCGCGCTGGATCGGGAGACCGAATTGCGGCCCGAGAACATCAGGATCGCGGGCAATCAGGCCGCGTTCCCGTTCACCATCGTCACCAAGGTCGGCGAACAGCGCTTCGTCCTGTCGCCGATCGACGTGATGGAGTTCGACGAGGAAGGCCGGATCACCGGGATGCGCGCCTACTGGAGTCAGGAGGACATGCGGGTCGAACCCGAGTAGTCGCGCGGCGGCCGGGTGCGCCACGTCACATCGCGGCCCCATCACATTCCGGCGCGGTCTCTCGTCCGAGAAGTAGGAACCACATCCGCTGATCGAAGGAGATCGACATGGGCGCCACCCGTATAGCCGCCGTCACCCCGCAGCAGGCCGGCCCGCTGACCAAGTTGCTGTACCGGCTGGCCAAGCGCCGCTTCCGCGAAGTGCCGGAGCCGTTCGCCGTCACCGCCAACCACCCGAAACTGCTCACCGCCAACGCCGTCCACGAAACCATGGTCGGCAAGGCCAGCACCGCCCTGCCCGCCGTCATCCGGGAGATCGCCGTCTACCGCACGGCGTGGACGATCGGTTGTTCGTGGTGCGTCGACTTCGGCGCCATGCTCATGCGCCTGGGCGAACTGGACGTCGCGCGGCTGGAGCACATCGCCGACTACGCGACCTCGTCGCTGTACTCCGACGACGAGCGCGCCGCCATCGCCTACGCCGACGCGATGACCGCCACTCCGACCGCGGCCACCGACGAGCAGGTCGCCGACCTGGAGCGGCGCTTCGGCCGAGCGGGCGTGGTCGAACTCAGCTATCACATCGCGCTGGAAAACTCGCGCGCCCGGTTCAATTCGGCGCTCGGGATCACCGCACAGGGTTTCAGCACGGATTCCTGCCGGGTGCCCTGGGCGTGAAAGCGGCCGTGGCGCTGCGGAAACGCGCGGGGCGACCTGGCACTTCGGCGCCGCGGACACTCCGGACTGTCGTTAAAGCCCGGAATGCACTAAGAATAGGAGGTGTTGACGTCGCCTGGCCGTGCCGCGGTCGACGAGCTGCCGTCGCGAATTTCGCGCAACGGCAGGCCGTGTCGGCGTCTTCGGTTTCTCGAGTTCCCCTCCGCTCAACCCTTTGGAGCCGCATGCTCGACGAACAGACCTCGGACGACGACGTCGTACGGCTGGCGAGACGGGTCGAGAAGGCCCGCGGCCGTCTCGCCTACCAGTTCGACCCGGCGCTGACCGGCGCGCTGTCGGAAGAGGAACTGCTCGCGGAACGCGAACTGGCCGAACGCATCCGGACGCAGGATCGCGACCAGCGCTGGAAGCAGGCCGAGGCGTCCGCCGCGGCGTCCGACCGGGCGCGCAACACCTCGGAGGCCATCGAGAAGGCCGAGATCAGAGACCTGTTGCTGGCCCGCAAGGCCATCGCCGCGCAGCGGCGCGCGTCCAGCCCGCATGCCAGGCTGGCGTCGCTGTACCGGCACCGTTCGTGGTCGCTCGGCTCGCTGGCGGGCGTGGTCGCCGCCGGAATGCTGTGGTCGGCGGTCAACGTCCAGCACAACATCGCGCCGGGTGGCCCGACCGACCCGCTGTACTGGTTCAGCTACCTGCTCGAGGCGATGATCAGCGTGTCGCTGATCATCATCATGATCGGCACGAACAAGGTCACCGAGTGGGGCGTGCTGGACAACCGCAGCCAGGTGGCGGCGGCCGAAGTCGCCCTGCTGACACTCACCGTGGGACTCAACACCTACCCGTATGTGAGCGAGGGGCGGTGGTTCGACGCCGCCGTGCACGGGGTGGCCCCGGTGATGATCGGCGTCGCGCTGCTCATCCACGACGCCGCGAGCGCCCGATACGGACGCGCGATCAGCTACGCCACCGAGCAGGTGCGGAACCTGCCCGACCCCACCGGGCACGACCCCTTGCCGGAACCCTCTTCGGAGGACATCCGGTCCGGCGCGGACGCGGAGTTCCCGATGAATCTGCACGCGCCGTTGGTTCAGGGCGCCCACAGCTAGATCTATCGCTCAGCGGCGCAACAGAAGTCGTCACCGAGCACGGCGTCCGGCGGGTGCGAACGACAGCCGGGGCCGATGTGGTGGACGTGAGCCGTCGAGCGGAGACCGGCCCTCGTCCATCACACCGGTGTTCAGTACGGGTACCGGCTTTCCACCGCGTCCTTGGCCTCTTTGAGCCCGCACCCGGTGAGTTCCCGGTACCGCTTGATCGCGTGAATCTTCTTGCCCTGCGCCAGTAATCCGTCGATCTCCGCCATGCCGTCACCCCGCGGGACCGACGGAACGGCGCGCGGTGGTGCGGCCGCCGCCGGCGCTTCGATGCCGAGCTGGGTCATGATCAGATCGAGTTTGACATGCAACGCGTCGACCTTGCGCTCCAAGCGCCGGTTGGCAAACATGACCCATCGTAACGATCGGCGCCGCTCCTCACGCCGCGTCGAGCACGGCGTCGGCGAGACTCGTCCGGGTTTCGAAACGCCCGAGGTCCTCGGCCAGTTGCAGCAGCCGGTCGACGCACCACGCACCGGTGACCAGCCGTAGCCTGCGACCGGTCTGCGTCAGCATGCTCCGCGCGTCGACCAGGACATACAGCCCGGCGACGCCGAAGAACGTGACCTTGGAGAGATCGACGACCACCAGGGGCGCCGCCGTACCCAGTGAACCGATCAGTCTGCGACGGAACACCTCGACGGTGTAATAGTCGACTTCGCCCGCAAGGGCGCATAGCGTGACCTGGTCGCTCGGGGCCGTGACGGAGATCTTGAGCCGCTCCGCGGGGTGATCGGCATTGCGAGCGGCGGTGAGAACGTACGTGGGATTGGCCAAGCTTGCCGACATGAGGACCTCGGTCCTGTCGCCCGCAACAATCTCCCGAGGAGGTGCGTGCGGGGTGCTGATGCGCTCCGGAAGACCGGGCCGCCGGAACTAGGCTGTTTGCTCAACCCTCACGAAGGTGTACCCCCGGGAGGGGGCCGCCACACCCGTAATTACGCCGACTTCTCCCGGCGCTCCGGCCGCTGCGCCTTGCGCGGCACGATGGTGGGCAGCACGTTGTCGTTGACCGTATCCGCGTTCACGACCACCTTGGCGACATCGTCGCGGCTGGGGATGTCGTACATCGCCGGCTGCAGGACCTCCTCCATGATCGCCCGCAGACCACGCGCGCCGGTGCCGCGCAGGATCGCCTGATCGGCGACCGCCTCCAGCGCGTCGTCGGTGAACTCGAGGTCGACCCCGTCCATCTCGAACAACCGGACGTACTGCTTGACCAGCGCGTTCTTCGGCTCGGAGAGGATCTTGACCAGCGATTCCTTATCCAGGTTGGTCACCGAGGCGACCACCGGCAGACGGCCGATGAACTCGGGGATCAGGCCGAACTTGATCAGATCCTCGGGCATGACGTCCGCGAAGTGATCGGTCGTGTCGATCTCGGCCTTGGACCGCACCTCGGCGCCGAAGCCGATACCGCGGTGGCCGGTGCGGTCGGAGATGATCTTCTCCAGGCCCGCGAAAGCGCCCGCGACGATGAACAGCACGTTGGTGGTGTCGATCTGGATGAACTCCTGGTGCGGGTGCTTGCGCCCACCCTGGGGCGGCACGCTCGCCTGGGTGCCCTCCAAGATCTTCAGCAGGGCCTGCTGCACGCCCTCGCCGGACACATCGCGCGTGATCGAGGGGTTCTCGCTCTTGCGGGCGATCTTGTCGACCTCGTCGATGTAGATGATGCCGGTCTCGGCGCGCTTGACGTCGTAGTCGGCGGCCTGGATCAGCTTCAGCAGGATGTTCTCGACGTCCTCGCCGACGTACCCGGCCTCGGTCAGCGCGGTGGCGTCGGCGATGGCGAACGGTACGTTCAGCATCTTCGCCAACGTCTGGGCCAGATAGGTCTTGCCGCAGCCGGTGGGGCCGAGCATCAGGATGTTGGACTTGGCCAGCTCGACGGTCTCGCCGCGGCTGTCACGACCCTTGTCACCGGCCTGGATGCGCTTGTAATGGTTGTAGACGGCCACCGCGAGAGTGCGCTTGGCGGTGTCCTGGCCGATGACGTAGTTCTCCAGGAAGTCCCGGATCTCGGCAGGCTTGGGCAGCTCATCGAGCTTGACCTCGCTCGATTCGGCGAGTTCCTCCTCGATGATCTCGTTGCAGAGATCGATGCACTCGTCGCAGATGTACACCCCTGGTCCCGCAATGAGCTTCTTGACCTGCTTCTGGCTCTTTCCACAGAACGAGCACTTCAGCAGATCGCCGCCATCTCCGATGCGCGCCATCTCGTGGGTCCCTACTTCCTTGTCCGCGTGCAACCGTCCGTCCAGGTTGCCAGCTGTCCACCACTTTCGCAGCCGCAAACGCATCGACTGAATCGTGGCCGGTGGGCAGTGCTGTCAACCGGGAGCAAAGGTCCCTAGGTCGACCGTACCCGGTGTTCGGGACGGAGGTCGACAACTCGCGCATGTTTCTCGCGCGGGTTGTGCGAGTTGTCACGACGCCGAAAGGCGGACCGCCCGCTTGATCGGCATTCGAACACTCCGGACCGCACCTCGCGCCGCGGCGGGGTTCGAACACATTCTCGAACCGTGGCGGCGCGACAAGCGGTCCGGCCGGGCGGCATACCCATGGCATGCTTCCCGGCCGGAATTCCCTGTCATAGAACGATTTCCGAGCTTACCGCCGCCGGGATCGGCGATTCGCCCAAGTCGTCCCGGCCGGGCCGGGAACGACTGTTCACGCGTTTATTTCTGCGCGCTGAGCTTGCGGTAGTCGAACACCGTGTCGATGATCCCGTATTCCTTGGCGTCCTCGGCCGTCAGAATCTTGTCACGGTCGGTGTCCTTGCGGATGGTGTCGGCGTCCTTGCCGGTGTGCCGCGCGAGCGTGGTCTCCATCAGGCGACGCATACGCTCGATCTCGGCGGCCTGGATCTCCAGGTCCGACACCTGCCCCTGGATGCCACCCTCCAGCGACGGCTGGTGGATCAGCACGCGGGCGTTGGGCAGGCAGGCCCGCTTGCCGGGGGTGCCCGCGGCGAGCAGCACCGCTGCGGCCGAGGCGGCCTGGCCCAGGCAGACCGTGGCGACGTCGGCGCGCACGTACTGCATGGTGTCGTAGATGGCCATCAGCGAGGTGAACGAGCCACCCGGCGAGTTGATGTACATGGTGATGTCGCGGTCGGGGTCCAGCGACTCCAGCACCAGCAGCTGCGCCATGATGTCGTTGGCCGAGGCGTCGTCCACCTGCACGCCGAGGAAGATGATGCGCTCCTCGAACAGCTTGTTGTACGGGTTGGACTCCTTGACGCCGAAGCTCGAGTGCTCGATGAACGACGGCAGGATGTAGCGAGCCTGCGGGCTCTGCGGCGCGATGCCGGACAGGCCGGCGCGCGGGTCGATCGAATTGGCCATCTTCGTCTCCAAAGTCGGTGCGGCGGCCGGACGTTCGAGGTGTCCGGGGGCCTGTGGGTGATCCGGTGCGTTACTTCTTGGCGCCGTTGGCCTGGTTCGCGTGGCTGATCACGTGGTCGATGAAGCCGTACTCCAGGGCTTCGGACGCGGTGAACCAGCGGTCGCGGTCGGCGTCGGTGGTGACCTGCTCGACCGACTTGCCGGTGTGCAGCGCCTGCAGCTCGTTCAGCTCACGCTTGGTGTGCGCGAACTGCTCGGCCATGATCGCGATGTCGGCCGCGGAGCCGCCGATCCCCGCGGACGGCTGGTGCATCATGATGCGCGCGTGCGGCAGCGCGTAGCGCTTGCCCTTGGTGCCCGCGGTGAGCAGGAACTGCCCCATCGACGCGGCAAGGCCCATGCCATAGGTGGCGATGTCGCACTCGGCGAACTGCATCGTGTCGTAGATGGCCATGCCCGCCGTCACCGAGCCGCCCGGCGAGTTGATGTAGAGCGAGATGTCCTTGGTGGGATCCTCCGCCGAGAGCAACAGGATCTGCGCGCACAGCTTGTTCGCGATGTCGTCGTCCACCTGCGTGCCCAGGAAGATGATGCGCTCACGCAGCAGGCGCTCGTACACCGAATCACTGAGGTTGAGACCAGCAGTCGCGGTTGTCATGACCCCTGCCTGGTTGATTGTCACGGATACCTGCCTTCTCTCGCCGGCTCGTTGCGGAGTGCCACATAGCCATCACTGGTCGGATATGCCACACCCCATCGGGCGGGCTATCCGACTTGTCGTCACAAACATTAACGAAGCAGGGCGGCACCGAACTCCCGGTACCGCCCTTTCTTCGCTCACAGCGCAATCAGCGCACCTCTCGGGCGTCGAGCACGCCGACATTCCATGAAATTATTCGGCGTCCGCCGCGGCCGTCTCGACGGCCTGGTCCTCATCCGCGGAATCGGCGGGAGCGCCGAACATTTCGGCGGTGTCCACCGTGTTGCCCTCGGAGTCGGTGACGGTCACCTTGCCGACCACGCCCGCCAGCGCCTTGCCGCGGCGCACGTCCGCGAACACCGCGCCGAGCTGGCCCGCCTGCTGCACCTGCTGGATGAACTGCTCCGGCGCCATGCCGTAGCGCTGCGCCTGGAACAGGATCCGCTCGGTGAGCTCGTCCTGGCCGACCTGGGTGCCCTCCGCCTCGGCGATCGCGTCCAGCAGCAGCTGGGTCTTGACCGACTTCTCGGCGGCCTCCTTGGTCTCGGTGTCGAACTCCTCGCGGGTGCTGCCCTGCGCCTCGAGCGCCTCGGCGAACTTGGCCTCGTCGTGATCGAAGCCGTGCACCGCGTCGTGGGTCACGGCGTCGATCTCGGCCTTCACCACGGCGTCGGGCAACGGCACCTCGACCTGCTCGAGCAGGGTGTCCAGCACCTTGTCGCGGATCTCGCCCGCCTGCTGCACCTTCTTGACCCGCTCGACTCGGCTGCGCAGATCGGCCTTCAGCTCTTCCAGCGTGTCGAATTCACTGGCCAGCTGGGCGAACTCGTCGTCGGCCTCGGGCAGCTCGCGCTCCTTGACGGACTGCACGGTGACGGTGATGACCGCCTCCTTGCCCGCGTGCTCGCCCGCGACCAGCGTGGAGGTGAACTCCTTCGACTCGCCCGCCGACAATCCGACCAGCGCCTCGTCCAGGCCCTCGATGAGCTGACCGGATCCGACCTCGTGGGACAGGCCGGTCGTGGCGGCCTCGGCCACCTCCTGGCCGTCCACGGTCGCCGAGAGATCGATGGAGACGAAGTCGCCGTCCTGCACCGGACGCTCGACACCGGTCAGGGTGCCGAAGCGCTGGCGCAGCGACTGCAACTGCTCCTCGATGTCCTCGTCGCCGACGGTGAACGCGTCGACGGTGACCGCGATGCTCTCGTAGTCCGGCAGGGTGATCTCCGGACGCACGTCGACCTCGGCGGTGAAGGCGAGCTCCTGACCGTCCTCGATCTTGGTGATCTCGATCTCCGGCTGGCCGATGACCTTCACCTCGGAGGTGGTGACGGCCTCGCTGTAGCGACCCGGCAGCGCGTCGTTGACCACCTGCTCCAGGATCGCGCCGCGACCGAGGCGGGCCTCGAGCAGCTTCGCGGGCGCCTTACCGGGACGGAAGCCGGGGATACGGACCTGCTTGGCCAGTGCCTTGTACGCGCGGTCGAAATCGGGCTTCAGCTCCTCGAAGGGCACCTCGACATTGATCCGGACCCGGGTCGGGCTCAGCTGCTCGACGGTGCTCTTCACGGACATGCTCCTTGTTCGTTGTTCGTACTGGTTGACGTTCGGTGTGCGGTGCCTCCCCGGCACTCCGAAGTCGGAACGGCGGATGAGGCGGCCCTACGCTGGCTGCCGCACTCCCCCAACCGGCGCAGATCCGGACCGGAGTCCCGGCCTCGGCCGAGACGACGAGGAATGCGGCGTACGCCACGCATCCCGACCAGGTTAGTTGACCGGCCGAGCGGACCTGCATCCGGCGGTGGCTCCGCGGGCCGCGAGCGCCGCGGTCACTTCCCCACCGACACCGCGTCGGTGACGAAGACCAGCGTCTCGTACGGCGCGATGCCCCGCCCGCCCGCGCCGTAACCCAGCTCCGGCGGCACGATCAACAACCTGCGCGAGCCTTCCCGGACGCCGACGAGACCCTGGTCCCAGCCGTCGATGACCTGGCCCGCGCCGAGCTCGAGCTGGAACGGCTTGCCGCGACCGAACGAACTGTCCAGCGTCTTCTTGTCCGACCAGGTGACCAGCGCGTAGTTCATGGTGAGCTGCTGCCCCGCCGCGGCGCCGGGCCCGCTGCCCTCGATGAGGTCCTTGACGATCAACTGCTTCGGCGGGTCGCAGTCGTCCGGGATGGTGACGGTGGGCGCGGCGCCGAAGCCACCGGTGACGCCGATGTCCTCGGCGGTGCACTCCCGGCCTTTGCTCTGCGTGGCCGGGCGCTGCGCGGGGGAAGACCCCGCCGCGGTGGTCCTCGTCGCGGAGACGGTCGTGGCGGTCGGCTCGTCGTCCGAGCCGCAAGCCGCCAGCGCGATGGTCGTCGCGGCGAGGGCGCCGATACCGATGATCCTTCCGAGAATGTGCATGCCGCGGACCCTAGACCACGAACGGGCGACGGGCGGGGCGAGCTTCCCGCGACACGCGCGGACCTCGCTCCGGCTAGGCTGGCGATGAATCTCCATCCGGCGTTGTCGATTCCGATCGGCAACCGTTGCAGGACCGGGACGGCGGCCACTCGTGGCGGCGCTGTCCTCGACACCCGAACGTGAGGAGAGTCGGCGTATGACCCACATGGCGAGTGCAGGTGGCGACACCTCGGCGGACAACGTCGGCAGCACCGGCGGCCGGACCGTCGCCCCGCGTCCCTACCGGCTCACGGACGTGCCGGGCCCGTTGGAACGCGACGAACTGGCATCGATCGACGCGTGGTGGCGGGCCGCCAACTATCTCGCGGTCGGCCAGATCTATCTGATGGCCAATCCGTTGCTGCGCGAGCCGCTCCAAGCCGAGCACATCAAGCCCAGGTTGCTCGGGCATTTCGGCACGGTGCCCGGCCTGAATCTGGTCTGGGCGCACGCCAATCGCGCGATCCGGCAACGCGGGCTCAACGCCGTCTTCGTCGCGGGCCCCGGGCACGGCGGTCCCGGCCCGAACGCGTGCGCCTGGCTGGAGGGCACATACTCCGAGCTCTACAGCCACATCTCGCAGGACGCGGCGGGCATGGGCGCGCTGTTCGGCCAATTCTCCTTTCCCGGCGGGGTGCCGAGTCACTGCGCGCCGGAGACTCCGGGCTCCTTCCACGAGGGCGGCGAACTCGGCTATTCGCTGCTGCACGCGTTCGGCGCCGCCTTGGACAATCCCGATCTCACCGTGTTCTGCGTGGTGGGCGACGGCGAGGCGGAGACGGGACCGCTGGCCACGAGCTGGCACGCGAACAAGTTCCTCAGCCCGGCGCGCGACGGCGCGGTGCTGCCGATCCTGGCGCTGAACGAGTACAAGATCGCCAATCCGACCATCCTGGCGCGCATCCCGGAATCGGAACTGCTCGCCCTGCTGCGCGGATACGGCTACGAACCGATCGTCGTCGCGGGTGACGATCCCGCGGCGGTGCACCAGGCGATGGCCGCGGCGGTGGACACGAGCATGGAACGCATCGACCGGATCCAGCGCGCCGCGCGCGGCGGCGGGGACGGGGCGCGGCCCACCTGGCCGATGATCGTGCTGCGCACCCCCAAGGGCTGGACCTGTCCGCCGGTGGTGGACGGCGACCAGGTCGAGGGCACCTTCCGGGCGCACCAGGTGCCGTTGCCCGGCGCGCGCACCGATGCCGGGCACCGCGCGGTCCTGGAGCAGTGGCTGCGCTCCTACCGTCCGGAGGAGCTGTTCGACGACAGCGGCGCACCGGCGCCGGAACTGATCGCCCAGGTACCGGGCGGCGATCGGCGGATGAGCGCCAACCCGGTCGCCAACGGCGGCGCGCTGCTGCGCGACCTGCGCCTGCCGGACTGGCGCGACTTCGGCGTCGATGTACCCGCGCCGGGCGCTACCGAGCACGAAGCCACCAGGGTGCTCGGCGGCTGGCTGCGGGAGGTCACCAGGCGCAATCCGGACAACTTCCTCACCTTCGCGCCGGACGAACTGGCCAGCAACCGGTTACAGGACATCCTCGAGGTCACCGGCCGCGCCTGGCAAGCCGAGATCGACCCCCGCGATCAGAAACTCGACCGCACCGGCCGGGTCATCGAAGTGCTGTCCGAGCACATGTGCCAGGGTTTGCTGGAGGGCTACCTGCTGACCGGCAGGCACGGCGTGTTCACCTGTTACGAGGCCTTCATCCACATCGTCGACGCGATGTTCAATCAGCACGCCAAATGGCTCGACGCCAGCTCGGCGGTGCCGTGGCGACGCCCGATTCCCAGCCTGAACTATCTGTTGTCCTCGCACGTCTGGCGCCAGGACCACAACGGCTTCACCCACCAGGACCCCGGTTTCCTGGACGTGGTGCTGAACAAGAAGGCCTCCATCGTGCGGGTGTACCTGCCGCCGGACGCCAACACGCTGCTGTCCACCTATGACCACTGTCTGCGCTCCCGGCACTACGTGAACGTGGTGGTCGCGGGCAAGCAGCCCCAGGCCGACTGGCTGTCGGTCTCCGAAGCCGCCGAGCATTGCGCGCGCGGGATCGGCATCTGGCCGTGGGCGGGCCACCGGGACGAGCCGGGCACCACGCCGGACGTGGTGCTCGCCTGCGCGGGCGACGTACCGACGCTGGAGACCCTCGCCGCGGCCGCGATCCTGCGCGAGCGGCTGCCGGAGCTGCGCGTCCGGGTGGTCAACGTGGTCGACCTGATGCGGCTGCAACCGCGGGACGAGCATCCGCACGGCCTGCCCGACCGCGAGTTCGACACGCTGTTCACCCGGGACCGGCCGGTGATCTTCGCCTTCCACGGCTATCCGTGGCTGGTGCACCGGCTGACCTATCGGCGCACCAACCACGGCGAACTGCATGTCCGTGGTTATAAGGAGCGGGGCACGACAACGACGCCGTTCGACATGGTGATGCTCAACGACCTGGACCGATACCACCTCGTCATGGACGTGATCGATCGGGTGCCCAGCCTGCGTGAGCGCGCCGCCGGGCTGCGGCAGGAGATGGTCGACGCGCGCTGGACGGCTCGCGCGTGGACCAGGGAACACGGTGCGGACATCCCCGAGGTAGCCGAATGGAGCTGGCCTTACCGGAGCGGCCACGAGTAAGTACGATCGACCGTATGGAAAGTGGCCCGGACGCCGCCGAGATCACCGACAAGCGACTACTGCGCGGCGCGCGAACTCGCGCCACGGTGCTGCGGCAGGCGGTGGACATCGCCTCACTGGACGGATTGGACGGCCTCAGCTTCGGCAGGCTGGCCGCCGACACCGGACTGAGCAAGGCGGGAATCCAGACCCTGTTCCGCACCAAGGAAGCACTGCAACTGGCCGCCGTCGACCACGCGCGCGACCGGTTCGTGGAAGCGGTCGTCGAACCGGCCCGTTCCGCGCCGCACGGCGTCGCCCGGCTGCGAGCCTTGCTCGACCACTGGATGGTCTACGCCGAGACGCCGCTGTTCCCCGGCGGCTGCTTCCGCGTCGCGACCATGGCCGAATGCGACAGCAAGCCGGGCCCGGTGCGCGATGCCCTCTTCCGCGATCAGCGAGCGTGGATAGGGCTGCTGGCACGGGAGCTGCGCTCGGCGGCGTCTGCCGGTGAGATCGCCGAACTGGACGCGGATCTGGTCGCTTTCCAGATCGATGCGGTACTGTGCGCCACCAATACCGCGCTGCGACTCGGCGATCCGGAGGCCGCCGACCGCGCCCATCGCATCGTCGAAGGCCTTCTGCGACCGCTCTGAGCAAGCCTCATACGTTTCGGGTATGACACGGACCAATTGGTCGCTACTGCAGCGCATTCGGAAATCTCGGACAGACCGCGCCGCCACCTTGTATCTTGCGGACAACGCGTTCCACGCGTTTCCGTAGCAGTCCCCTATCCGTCGCCGTTGCCGGAGGGCGCGCAGAAGGGCGGTTCTCATGAACCACACAGCCGAAGCGACCGGGTTCGAAATCCTAGGTGCGATCTTGATGGTGGCCTGGATGGTCGTCATGTGGGCGGCCGTCGGCGTACTCGTCGTCGCGTTGCGTAAACCCCTGCGACCATGGATGTTCCGTACCGCACTCGGTGTCATCGCACTGGGCGTGGTGGCCCAGATAGGACACTTCCAGGAGCACGTGGCACAGGTCGGGTACTGGATCCAGCACCCGAACTCACCGGCGTGGATGACCCCGTGGGGCACCGGCCTGGCCAACGGATTCGGTCAGGTCGACCACATGAAGCCGGCACTCGGCATGGAACTTCTGCACTTGGTGGGCAATTTCCATTTCCTCGCCGGACTGGTCGGCATCGCCCTGGTCACCCACCACGCCCTGGAGAGCAAGGCACGCAAGTGGGGTCGCATGGGCGTGCTGATGCAAGGCATCCACGGGCTCGAGCATCTCGCGCTCACCCTGACGGTCGCCTTCGGCACCAAGGCGATCGGGCTGTCGACCATCTTCGGCCTGCTCGACCCCGGCCCCGGCGCGGCGACGTACCGCATCTGGTGGCACTTCCTGGCCAACGTGATCGGCACGACCATCTTCGCCGTCGCGCTGTATCACCTGTGGCGCGAACGCGCGGTGATCGAAGCCCCGTTCCACGACCCCGCCGCCGCGAAGCCGAAGCGCGCCTCGGCGGCGGCCGAGGGTTCGGGTGCTCCGGCATTCGCGGCGGTGACCGAAGCCTGATCGATCGACCGATCTCGCACGCCTCGCCGCGGCGCACCAGCGGCGTAGCGGCATTCCGATACTGAAGCAAAGGGCGTCCGCCATACCGGCGGACGCCCTTTTTCGCGCATAGCGCAGCCCTCGGGACACACTGCCGACCGAAGCGAGGAGTGCGGCCCCGAAGGCCGGCACGGCCGATCGAAAGCTCGTCATGCGGCCTACCGGATCCTGCGACGCCAGTCGATCTCCAGCCCCACGACGGGCCCATCGCTCACAGTCGACCACCAACGTGTCGCCGGCATCGCCGTGCGCAGAGCTACCGCGACGGAATCATCCCGCTCACAGCGGCAACCGAGGCGGACGAGCACTGCGGCCCATCCTCTGTTCGGCCGTCCCGATCCTGCGCACGTCCTGAAGCCAGCTCTTCGGTAATCGCCGACCCCGAAAAATCTCGGCCTGAAATTCTCCGCGGACCGAGCGGTGCGCATCGGCGCCGCTGGTCAGGGCGCTTGCTCCCACCTAGGGCGACGACAACTCTTCCCATCTATGGGAAACCCCTCGACAAGGTATCGACCCGTCGATTAATGTGACGTTATCCAACGGCACGATAGATAGGGACCCGCGGATCGGACCACACCGGACCGATTCCCGATCCCGAGGTGGCGAGATGAACGGACGCGAACGATGACCGGCATCACGCCGCACCAGCGACGGACACAGACCTGGCTCGTCCGCCCGCTGATCGTGAGCGCGATAGCGGCCACGCCGGAAACCCCGGCGTCGACCGAAGCGCTGGCCGGGCCCGACACGACCGTCGCCCCGCGCCCCGCAGCAGACCCGGGCCGCCACGGATACGACAGGCCGGGCTCTCCCCATTCCGACGACCGGGACCGAGCCGATCGGCACCGCCCCGCGGACGACATGTCCGCGACGGATGCCACCCCGATCCCCTCCCCGCCCCCACCTCGCGCGGCAACCCCGACCACCGACGTTCGCCGCACCGCCGCAGCTCGCGCCGTACCGCCGTGCGCAGCGCGAAATCCGAACGGAGACTTACGATGACCGCCAACACCACCCATCTCGCCGCCAGACTGCTCGCTTGTGCCGCGATCGTCGGCACGCTCACCGCGGGCGCCGCGGGCATCGCGGGAGCGGAGTCGCATTCGGGTCCGTCCAACCCGCGCAACGGCACGGGTGACACCACCGGTTGGCACCACATCGACCCCATGGGCTACCACCATCGCGACAGCGACCGGCTGGACGCCGATGAGGCCGACCAGGCCATCCGCGACTACCGCCAGCGGCAGAACCAGGCCCCGGCCGACGTCCCCACCGGCGACGAGTCCGACGGCTCGAGCTGGTCGCGGGTGGCCCGCCCGGACGGCACCGGCTACACCGTCTGCCGGGCGCAGGCCACCTGGTGCCGGTAACCGCAGGACCGGCACACCCTCTCGCACTCGAAACCTTCCGTGACGTCCCTCTGGACTGATCGTCCCGCTATCTAGCGGCACATTACTTGAAGTATCACCATTCCCGGAAATCCACTCCGACCGGGATATCGCACGAAAGAGAAACACTCATGATCAAGATTAGCGGGCTTCGCCGGCCGACCGCGCGTGACGACAAGCGCGGCGGCACGGTACGGACGCTCACCCTGCTGGCGGCGGCAGCGGTGGCGGCGGGCGGCCTGAGCCTCGGCGCGGGCACCGCCGAGGCTCAGGGCGCTGCCTGCCTCTGGGCGGGGGGCGCCTACGGCCAGGGCACCACTGTCGTGGCAGGGGGGTGGACCTTCGCCTGCGGAACCGACGGACTGGGCGCGCCGTACTGGCATCGGGGAGCCCCCGCGCGGCAGGCCAGCACCGTGCCGAACCCGGGCGCCTACGCCCACCCCGCAGGCCTGTTCAGCCCCGGCGCCCGGCAGTACGGCACGGAGTACAACGACTACTGCGTCGGCAGCCAGCTCATCGAGGGTTCCGAGGACGTCTACCAGGTGGTCTCGGACGGACGCGGATCGCTGTGGTGGAAGGCCGCCGGCTCGATCGACCAGTGGGCCTTCGATCCCGGTAGCGGCCCGCAGCGGTCCTGGCGGTCGTCGAGCCTGTGCTACGACGGCTCGCTGACCTGACCTGACCTGACCTGACCTGACCTGCCCGAACCCGGCTACCGCACGCCCGTGACCGTCACGACGGTCACGGGCGTGCTCGCGTTCGCGCGGGCCGCCGCTCCGATTCCAGCCGGATCCGCTCGGCGAGGTGATCCGGCACGTGCCAGCTGATGTCGGCCCTGGTGGCCGCCATCAGCTTCCTGCGCACGGACGCCACCTGGGCATCGACCGTCCGGATCGAACTGCCCCGGCGCGCGGCGATGGCACTGTTGGCCCAGCCCGCGGCGGCCAGCACCGCCACCTCGCGTTCCGCCGGCGTCAACTCCTCCCAGCGCGAGGCGGTGGACCTGGCCTGCGGACGGGGGTTCGGCAGCTTGTCGACCGGCAATCTGCCCAGCAACAGCAGTTGCAGCTCGTCGCGTTCGGGACGCAACCTGGCGCCGCGCTGGACCGCCGCCGCGTGGGCCTCGGCGCCGAGGACCGCGGTGACCGCCGCGACGGCTCGAGCGGTGCCGCGAGCCACCAGCGTCACCCGGTCGGCGACGATGCCCATCGAGCGGTGCAGGGTGGCGATTCCGCCTTGCAGATGGGCGATCTCGGTGGCGGCGGCGATCGCTTCGGCGCTGCCGGTGTCGCCCGCCTCGATCCGGGCGGACAGCAGATAGGTCAGCGCCATCATGCTGAAGTGCGCCACCCAGCCCGCCGTCCAGGTGTCCCCGGTGGTCAGCAGGCGCTCCAGGGTGGACTGCCCGAGTTTCACCGCCTCGCGCGGATCGCCGTGCCGGGATACCGCGATCATCCAGGCCAGCTCCGCCCAAGAGGTCGCCCAGCCCGCGTCGGAAGCTACGGCCCGGTCCAGATGCCTGCGCGCGGCCCCGAGCGCGACGTCCGCGCCGCCCAGGTTCGCGTAGGTGAGGGCCTCGAACAGTTCGCTGCGCTGCTCCCCCGCCCGGTCGCCCAGAACGGCGAACTTCCGGCGCGCCCTGGCCAAGACGTCCACCGCTCGCAGGTCGAGGTGGATCAGCAGGAGTTCGAGGCCCCAGGTGAATTCCACCGCGGCGGGCAGGCCGAGGTCGGTCGCCGTCGTCGCACGCCAGCCCGCCCGCTGTTCCGACGGCAGGCACTCCGCGGCGCATTCGTCCAGCAGTTGCGCGGTGTAGGCGTGCCTGCCCTGCCAGATGGCGATCCAGCCCACCAGCGCGGTCGCATTGATGCGCAGCCGGGTCGGCGGCGGCTCGACCTGCGCGGTGACCTCCAGGGCCTGCTCGGTGAGACTGGTGATGGCCCGATTCGAGCCGGTGATGAACGGCACGCGCAGCGCCATCAGCGTCGCGGCGGTCTCCAATCCGACCACCGCCTCCTCCGGGTCGGTGAGGCTGGTCTCGACGGCGATGAGAATGTTGTCCCACGCCGCTCGCGCCCACGTGATCCACTCCTGCTCTCGGGGGCCGTACCAGGTGGCGGGCCCCGCGGCGACACGGTCGCGGTAGTGCCGTCGATGCCGGGCGAGCAGTCGCGCTTCGTCCAGGTGGTCGCCGCGGGTGGACAGCCGGTCGCGCACGAAGACCCGGACGCTCTCCAACAGGTAGTAGCGCACCGTCGCCGCGGTGATGTGGGCCGACAGCAGCGAGCGTTCGACCAGGCGCTCGAGCAGCCCCTCGATCCGCTCGGGGGGTAGCGCCGGGTCCGCGCACACCGCCACGATCGCGTCCACTTCGGCCCCGCCGGACTGCGTCTCGTCGTTCTCGGCGTCGCAACCGGTGGCGAAAACCGACAAGCGCTCCAACAGCAACTGTTCGGCTGCGGTGCACAGCCCGTAGGACCAGGCGATCACGTCGCGCACGCTGCGGTGCCGTTCGCCGACACCACCTCTGGCGCCGTGCGTCCACTGCAGGCGGCGATCGTCGGTGTCGCCGGACAACTCCCGCAACACGATCGCGGGCGGCCGGTGCATCAGCCGCGCGGCGGCCAAGCGGATGAACAGCGGGTTGTTGTCGACGTGCCCGCAGATCCGGGTGGCGATGGCCAGTTGTCCGGGGTCCTCGGGAATCGGCCGCCCGGTACGCTCGGCTCGCCGCCGGAACAGTTCCAGGGCGTGCACGCTGGACAGCGGCGGCACGGTCACCAACTGCTCGTCGATCCAGCCGACCGGCTCCCGGCTGGTCGCGACGATGGTCAAGCCGGGGATTTCCTGCAGCAGGCCGACGACGAGCGGACCGACGCCGCCCAGCACGTGTTCGCAGTTGTCCAGCACCAGGATGGTCCGGTGCGTCTCGTCTTCGGCGCCGGCATCGGTGAGGGTCTCCAGCAAGCCGTCCCATGCGGAGCGGCCCACTATCCCGTTCTTCGCGACGGACAAGAGCACTTCCTCGGCGACCGCTCCCGTCTCCGCGCCGGGCGCGAGGCGGGCCAAGCGCGTCCAGTACACCGTGTGCCGTGCCCCGCCGCGGTATCTGCGCACGGCTTCCACCGCCAGCGTCGTCTTGCCGATGCCACCGGGCCCGACCAGGGTGATCAGCCGGGCGCTCGACGAGTTCAGCAAGGCGTCGATCCGCCGCAATTCGGCATGCCTGCCAACGAACTCCGCGGGCGCGGCGGGGCCGTTGCCGCCGCCGCTGCTCACCTCCGACATGCCGACGCACCTACCGATCCGGAAAACCACTGCTCGAGCAGCCTAATGGGCGCGTCCCGTCCCGCCTTTGCGGCTACGGCTGGGCCGCCGCTCGGATTCGTACCTGACCCGGTCGGCGAGCTCGTCGGGAATGTGGGCCGCGATGTCGGCGCGGGAGGCGATCATCAGCTTCTGCCGGATGGCGGCCACCTGCGCGTCGACCGTCCGGATGGAGCTGCGCCTGCGGCTTGCGATGGCGCTGTTGGGCCAGCCCGCCGCCGCGAAGACGGCGACGTCGCGTTCGGCCTCCGAGAGGTCGCTCCAGCGCGTGGCGGGCCGCCGCGACACCGGCCGGGAAGCGGCCTGCCGGCCCGGCCGCCGGGCGGGCGTCGCCGGATCCGGGGCCGGCGACCACAGCGCGTCGAGCTCGGGGCGCAGCCGCGTCCTGCGTTCGGCTGAGGCGTAAGCGCGGTCGCCGAGCACCGCGCGGGAGACCTCCGCGGCGCGGCGCATCTCGGCGGCGATCAGCGGGACCCGGTCGACCGATATGCCCATCGATCGCTGACGCGTCTTGAATCCGCCTATCAGGTATCCGATCTCCCGCGCGGTGTCGGCGGCCGCAGCGGGATCACCACCCTCGGCCCGCTGCTCGACGAGGACCTGGGCCAGCGCGACGATGTGCGCGCCCACCGCCCAGCTCGCCGTCCAGGTGTCCGGTTCGCCGCGGTAGCGGGTGAGCACCCCGTGGGTCAGCGTCAACGCCTCGGTGGCGGACCCGTGTTTGGCCAGCGCCACCGCGCGCGCGATCTCGGCCCAGGCGCGCGACAATGTCGAGCCGGACGACACCGATCGCTCCAGGAATCGCGCCGTGTTCTCCAGCGCCTGCCGCCGGTCACCGACGAGGGCGGAACAGAACGCCGCGAACACGTCGCTGCGTTCGGCGCCGATGCGATCGCCCTGTTCGGCGAATTTACGGCGGGCCCGAGCAAGGACGGTGACGGCGCGCGGGTCACCGCGCACGAGCATCAGCTCGAGCCCCCACAGCCACTCGACCGGGGCGGGCAGCCCGAAATCGATATCGGTGTAGCGCGGCCCGGCTCCCGGTGGAAGGGCGGCGCAGTCCGCGAGCAGCTGCGGGATGTGATCGGTCCGCCCCTGCCACAGCGAGATCCAGCCGAGCAGCGCGGTCGCCAGGTCGGCCAGCCCGGAAGGGCCCAGCCCGGAGGCGCGGGTGGCCTCCAGCGCGCGTTCGGTCAACCGGGTCAGCGCGCCCGCACCGGACTTGACGTACGGCACCTTCATCGAGAGCAGGACGGTGGCGATCTCCAGTGCGACCACGGCCTCCGCCGGGTCGGCCAGACCGGATTCGATGCCGAGCAGGATGTCGTTCCACGCCGAGCGCGCCCACGCCAGCCAGGCCTGATCCTGCGGTCCGAGCCACATGGCCTGCCCGGCGACCACCTTGTCCCGGAAATACCGGCGGTGGCGCCCGGCGAGCCGGTCGAACTCCCCGCGATCCCGGCGGCGCAGCCGCTCCCGGGCGAACACGCGGACGCTTTCCACCAGATACCAGCTGACCGTGGTCGCGGTGAGATGCGCCGACAGCAGCGACTGTTCGGTGAGCCGCTCCAGCAGGTGTTCGATCGCACTCGCGGGCAGGGCGTCGTCGGCGCACACCGCGATCGCGGCGTCGAGCTCGATGCCCCCGCGCAGCGACTCGTCGTCGGTCTCGTACCCGGCGGCGAAGACCGACAGCCGCTCGAGCAGCAACTGCTCGGAGGCGCCGCAGAGCGCGAACGACCAGGCGATCACGTCGTAGACGCCGCGGTGGCGCTGCTCGGCGCCCGCCCGTGCGCCGTGGGTCCAGTGCAGGCGTTTGTCGTCCGCGTCGCCGGTGAGTTCGCGCAGCACCATGACCGGCGGCTGGTGCCGCAGACGCGCCGCGGCCAGGCGGATGAACAGCGGATTGTGGTCGACCCGGCGGCAGATCCGGGCGGCGACGGCCACCGCCTCGCGGTCGTCGGGGATCGCCCGCCCGATGAGTTCGGCGCGCTGCCGGAACAATTCGAGCGACTGCCGCGGCGACAGCGGCGGCACCGGCAGGATGTACTCGTCGGCCCAGCCGATCGGTTCGCGGCTGGTGGCCAGGACGGTCAGGCCGGGTGCGGATTCCAGCAACTCGGCGATCATCGCCGCGACCACGCCGAGCAGGTGTTCGCAGTTGTCCAGGACGAGCACAGCGCGCTCGGTGGAACGGTCTCCGCTGGTGAACGTGCGTACCAGCGTGTCACGGGTCGGTGGCGAACCGAGGTCGGTGCGCACGGCCGACTGCATCACGTCCTGCGCGGTGGCGGTGCTGTCGGCCTCCAGCCCGGCCAGCCGCGCCCAGTACACCGGCCTGCGCCGGGCGTGGGCGCCGCGGCACAACGCTTCCGCGGCCAACCGCGTCTTGCCGATCCCGCCCGGGCCGACCAGGGTGATCAGGCGGGCGTCGCTGTCCAGCAGCGCGCCCAGCCGGTCCAATTCCGTTTCCCGGCCGCAGAATTCACTGGTGGATGCAGGCAGCACGTCGCCACGTGCCTGAACCAGGGACATAGAACGAAAGTTAGCCGACGACGCGGCGGCGCGCTCGACAATCAGAGGTTACGCAAAGGTCAAGCCCCTGTTTACCAGGGCATCGGACCCTGTTTCCGCGCCGATTGCTACCTCGCGGAGGCCATCTGCTGGTAGTGCATCTGGACCACCGCGCTGTCGAAGGTCATCACGTCGACGAGTTGCAACCCCGATACCACGGCGGGCGTCGGGAACAGCGGAATCCCGCCACCGAGCAGGATCGGGTGCACGAACAACCGGTACTCATCGATCAGGTCGTGCTTCATGAACTCCGACGCCGTCTCCGCGCCGCCGAACAGGACCATGTCGCATCCCGGCTGCGCGCGCAACGCGGTGATCTCCTCGACGAGGTCGTCCCGGACCACGCGGGTGTTCCAGCCCGCGGAGGACAGGGTGCGGGAGAAGACCACCTTGGGCGTCTGTTTCCAGCACCGCGCGAAATCCACGTAGAACTCCGAGATCGCGGGATCCACGTCGGCGGTCGGCCAGAACGACGCCATGATCTCGTATGTCTTGCGGCCGTAGAGGAACAGGTCGGCCGAGCGTAATTCGTCCAGGAACGACTCGCACAGTTCCTCGTCCACCACCGGCCAGTGGATCTCCTGATCCGGCCCCTCCGCGAAGCCGTCGAGCGACATCTGCATCCACAGCGTCACGCTTCCCATGTGCCCACACCCATCTGCTGCCCTTGTGCGACTTCCAGATTGTCGGGGAGAGCGACACTTCGGCGCATCGGTAGGTCGCCGGAACACATACTTAAGTAGACGAGCATAGGTAGCTCCGCGGCGCGCGAACGTGCGCCGGATGACACCAATATACCGTTGATCAACGGCACGTTACTGCTACGTATCGCCAATGATGGGAATCTGAAACGGAAATATTTCGCCCCAGCGGGGTGCGCGCCGCCGGTCAGCTCTCCGGCAGCGTCTCCGCCAGCTCGGCCTCCTGGTCGAGATACCTTGCGATGAGCCGGTTCACGAGTTCGGCGGTGGTCTCCGCCGGGACCGCCCTGGTCGACTCCAGCCGCTGCGCGAGTTCGGCAACCCGCGCCGGGCCGCGATCGGAATCCTGGAACGACGCCCACGCGGTCCGCCGGAACAGATCCACGTAGCGCCGGGCGATCCGCTCGGCGTCGGCGCGCAGCTTCTCCAGTTCGCCGAGCACCTCGTCGGCCGGGATGCCCACCGCCGCCATCTGCTCGAGGCTGTGCGCCAGACGGCGATCCGCGATGCGGTAGGTCGCCGCGTCGACGGGTTCGTACAGACCCGCCGCGACGACCCGGGCCAGACCGTTGGGCACGTCGCGATAGCGCTCGGCCAATTCGGTCGCCGCGATCGTTTCGCCCGCCTCGACGGCGGCCGCCTCGGGCGAGCCGGGCTCGGCGACACCGAGGATGTCCCCCAGATCGTCACCGCGATCCCAGGCGTTGAGCAATTCCCTGATGCCGTTGAGTTTGATCCCGCGGTCGAGCAACCTGCTGATGGTCCGCACCCGGTTGAGGTGGTCGGCGCCGTAGAAACCGGTACGCCCCTTGACCTGCGGGGGCGGCAGCACGCCCCGTTCGTGGTAAACGCGCAGGCTGCGCACGGTCGTACCGGCCTCCCGCGCCAGCTCGTCGATCGTGTACTCCACACCCGCAGTCATACCTCAAGGAAACCACATCGCAACACGGGACGGCCGCCGGTGCGCGGCCATTGTCGGGGCGACCGACCGGTCCATAGCGACATTTCAGCAAACATCATCCGCGCAGGGCGCCGCCGCCTTCCGGGCGCCCGCCACCGGTCTTCCCGCCTCTGGAAATCCCGTCGATGCCGGGTCCCGCCGCCGCGCCTATCCTTCCGGCATGGGTGAATCCGCGGGCCTTCCGGCCAGTCTCGCCGACCGCGAGCGCGCGATGCGCGAGCTGACCCACCACCTGGGCACGGGCCGGCTGAGCCTGACCGAATTCGACGAACTCAGCGCGGCCGTCGCTGCCGCGACCACGCGGAGTCAACTGGCCGAGTTGTTCGCCGACCTGCCGGGCAGCACACCTCCCCCGGCCGAGGTGACGCCGACCAACCCGCTGCCGCGCCTGGTCGTCCTGGCCGGCGCGGCCGTGGTCTTCTCGGTGGTGCTGGCGGTGACCACCGGCAACTGGCTGTGGCTGCTGGTGATCCTGGCTGCGCCCGCGCTTTTCATGCTCACCGCGCGCACCACCTGAGACCGGTTCACCACCTCGACTTCGGCCGCACGTAGTTGGCCAGGTCGACCAGGCGGTAGCGGTGCAGACGATGCGGCGCGATGCGCGCCAGCGACCGCAGGCTGGACTCCAGCCCGCGTTGCAGACCGAGCAGGGTGAACGGGAAGCCGAGCAGGGTCGCGTCCGGATCGGCCGACCGGCCGCCGCCGCGCACCCATTCCAGCGCCGCACCCACCACGATCACCTGCAACTGCAACGCCCGCGGTTCGTCCGGCGCGGCGTCCAGCCGCGCGGCCGCCTCGAGCAGGTCGGCCTCGGTGGTCTCCGGGATCGGCTGGGAGACCAGCAGCAGGCATCCGGTCATGCGCGCCACGCTCTGATACCGCGAGGCCTCCGGCACCTGATCGAGGACCTCCACGGCCTCCAGCAAGCCGCCGTCGGCGGCGAGTCTGCGGGCCAGTCCGAACGCCGCGCTCACCACGCCGTGATTGGTCCGCCACACCGTGCGGTAGTACTCCTCGGCGAGCCGATGCCAGCGGTCGTCGGCGCGGTCGCCCAGATGCTGGAGGGTGAGTTCGGCGGTCGCCGCCAGCGCCAGCGCGGGGGCGATCTCGCCGGGGAGCATGCCGTGCACCAGGTCGAAATACTCGTAGGCGCGCTCGTACTGGCCGTCCAGCAGAGCGGCGACCGCCGAATACCACTCCAGGCGCCAGTCCGTGCCGTAATCGGGCCGCAGATCGGCGAGCCGATCGCACGCGGGCACCACCTCACCCAGGTCCAGATGCGCGCGCACCGCCGTCAGCGTGCCCTCCAGCTCGAACGTCTCCGGCTCCGGGATGGTCCCGGAGACGATCCGGTCGGCGGTGCGGCGCAGGGCGTCCAGGGCATGCCGGGGATCGCCGTGCAGCAACGTGGACAGCAGGTCGGCGCTGGGGTCCTCGCCGTCGATCATCGGCACCGGCAGCGCCGCGACGACACTCGGCGCATCCAGCGCGGGCAGGCGATGGCGCCCGTCGGTCATGCCGTCGGTCTGCCCGATCAACGTCTCGATGCCGAAATCGCCACGCATGGCGCCGAATTCCAGCGACGCCTGCGGATGTTCCTTACCGGTGTCGTAGGCGAGCACCATGCGCAGGACGCCCGCGAGCTGGCCGTACATCGCGTAAGCGGTGGGGAAGCGGCGGCGCGGCTCCGGATGGGTCGCGCGGCACAGCAGCCGGTGCAACGCCGGATAGTCCCGCAGCAGCGGCTCGTCCTCGGGCGAGGGAATGCCGGGCAGCTGGTGTCCGTCGGCGTTCTTGGGCATGTCCAGCACCAGAGCGGCCAGCGTCCGCCCCACGGTGTAGATGTCCGAGGCGACCGTCGGGCCGGTCTCGGTGATCTCGGGCGCCTGATAGCCCGGAGTGCCGTAGATACTGCCGTAGGACTCCATCGCGGCGACCGCGCCGAGATCGATCAGTTTGACCTCGTCCTCGCTGACCATGATGTTGTCCGGCTTGAGGTCGTTGTAGGCCAGCCCGAACGAGTGCAGGTAGTCCAGCGCGGGCAGGATCTCCATCATGAAGGCGATCGCCTCGGAGACCGGAATGCGTTCGGGCGCACGCAGATCCAGCATCCTCTTCAGCGAGCGCCCGCCGACGTACTCCATGACGATGTAGCCGTCGGCCACGTCGCGCCCGGAACGGTGCTTGACGAAGTTGTGGATCTTGACGATGCCGGGATAGGCCACCTCGGAGAGGAATTGGCGTTCGGCGAGGGCGACCACGTGCGCTTCGAAGTCGAGCGGGTTCTGCAACCCCTTCAGCACCACCCAGCGATCGCTCACATTGCGATCGACCGCCAGGTAGATCCATCCGAGTCCGCCGTGGGCCAGACAGCCCTGGACTTCGTACTGGTCGGCGACCATCTCCCCCGGCTGGAGCAGGGGCCGGAAGTTGAACGGCGAGGCGCAGCGGCCGCACTCGCCCTCCACGGCGCCCGACCCGGCCGCACTGGTGCGGCCGACCGGCTGCTGGCATTTCCAGCAGAACCGTTTGTGCTCGGGCACTTCCGGGTTCTGCATCACCGCGGTGCGCGGATCGAGCGGGCTCACCTTGGGCATGGACACCAGCCCGCCGCCCAATCGTCGCGCGCTCGGCCGCGAGCGCGCGCTGCGCCCGGAACCGGGTTCGGACTCGGCCTCGAGTGCGCCGAGCAGCAGTCGCTCGGCGGTGCCGATGGTCTCCTCACCCACGACGGCGGGGCCGGTCGGCGGTCCGCCGTCGTTCGGGTCGACGGCGCCGGCACGTGGTTTCTCGACGTACCGCGGCGTAGACCACGGATTGGGTAGTCGTGGGGCCACCTCGGTTTTGAGCAGATGCCGAGTGGCCCAAGGGTGGGAAGTTCGCCGAGGCACCTCGGTGCCGCGCATGCGCCGATTCGCCCACGGATGCGCAAGTGGACGGTCGGATGCGCTGGGGTGCTCCGGCATACGAACCTCTCAGACCCGCCGTTGAATCGCGGTTTCATTCTGGTCCGCCGCCTGTCGATGCGCGCGTGTATTGTTCCCGACATTGGGAATATATCCGCCCCGGGCGAACGGCCCGGGGCGGATACTGCCTCACTCTTCGTCGGGCTTGTCGAGGATCACCACCGGGTCACCCGATTCGCGGCGCGGCCGCTCGGCCAGGACCGGGAACTGTCCGGTGATGCCCTGGCGGATCTCGGCGATCTGCAGCACCCGCTTGCGGGCGAGGAACCAGCCGCCCACCAGCGCGGGAACCATGATGACGACCATCGCGAGCACCGCACCGCGCTGCACATGGTCATCGCTGCACGCCATCAGCACGACCACGGTCGCGAGGAACACCAGCGTCGCGAAGCTCGTGTACGGCGCGCCGATCAGGCGGAAGGACGGACGCTCCGCACGGCCGGTGCGCGACCAGCGCCACAGCTGCAGCTGGCAGACCACGATCGCGGTCCAGGCGAAGATGGTGCCCAGCGCCGACATGTTCAGCACGATCTCGAAGGCCTGCTCCGGCACCACCGCGTTCAGCCCGACGCCGATCAGCGCCACCGCGCCGGTGGCGAGAATGCCGACGTATGGCACGCCGCCGCGGGACATCCGCGCCGCGATGGTCGGCGCGCTGCCGTTCATCGACATCGAGCGCAGGATGCGGCCGGTCGAGTAGAGACCGGCGTTCAGGCTGGAGAACGCCGCGGTCAGCACCACGAGGTTCATCACAGAACCGGCGCCGTCCACCCCGAGCCGCGAGAAGAACGTCACGAACGGGCTCTCACCGTTCTTGAACGCGGTGTAGGGCAGCAGCAGGGCGAGCAGCACCAGCGAACCGACGTAGAACAGCGCGATCCGGGCGATCACCGAGTTGATCGCGCGCGGCATGATCTTCTCGGGGTTCTCCGCTTCACCGGCTGCCGTACCGACCAATTCCACTGCCGCGTAGGCGAACACGACTCCGGTGGTGACCAGGACCAGCGGAAGCAATCCGGTCGGGAACAGCCCGCCGTGATCGGCGATGACGCTCGGGCCGGTGACCTGGCCGTCGATCTTGAAGCGGCCCGCGAGGAACACCGTGCCGACGATCAGGAAGGTGACCAGGGCGATCACCTTGATCAGCGCGGCCCAGAACTCGAGCTCGCCGAACCACTTCACCGAGACGAGGTTGATGCTCACCACGACCGCGAGGGAGACCAGGGCGATCAACCACTGCGGGATGGCCTCGAACGCTCCCCAGTAATGGACATACGTCGCGATGGCGGTGATGTCTACGATCCCGGTCATGCACCAGTGGAAGAAGTACATCCACCCCACCGCGAACGCCAGTTTCTCGCCGTAGAACTCGCGGGCGTAGGAGACGAACGATCCCGAGGAGGGGCGATGCAGCACCAGCTCGCCGAGCGCCCGCAGGATGAAGAACACGAACACGCCGCAGATGGCGTACACGATGAACAGGCCAGGGCCCGCGCTGGCCAGCCGGCCACCCGCGCCCAGGAACAACCCGGTGCCGATCGCCCCACCGATCGCGATCATCTGCAGCTGACGCGGGCGCAGCGACTTGTGATAGCCCGAGTCCTCGTCTTCGAGCGCGGCAGCCTGCGCGGGCGCATCCGCTGGTGGTCGAACTGTGGTCATGGCGATGGCCTTTCAGGTGACGGCGATCATAACTTCGCTCAATGTACCGTTACATAGCGGCACGTTCAATAGCGATCGGCATGTTGTAACACGCTGGACATCAGGAACTTTGAGAAAAGGGCATCCGAGCAGCGGCGATCGCGACGAGATTCGTTGATCGTGCCACCAGATATCGGTACGCTCAGTGGGACAAACAGGACGAGGAGCGCAGATGGCCTGGTTCGAACGGGAATTCATCGCGGTCCCCGAGGATCGCAAGAATCAGCTGGTCTACAAGTGGCCGGACGTCAACATCCGGCGCTACAGCCGCGCGATGGTCAACGCCGATCAGCTCGCCCTCTTCGTCAAGTCCGGGCGGGTCGTGGCCGCGATGGGCCCGGGACGCCACCGCATCGACGCCGACGAGCTCCCGGTGCTCGGTGCGCTCGTCGACACCCTCACCGGCGGCAACTACTACCGGGCCGAACTGTATTTCGTTTCCACGAGGGAGTTTCCGGGGATTCGCTTCGGCGGTCGGCTGGACGACATCCTCGATCCGGTCAGCGAGCAGGTGGTGACGCTGCGCGTCTTCGGCGAGTTCGCCCTGACCGTTCGCGACCCGGCCGAGCTGCTGACCGCGCTGGCGGGCACCGCCGATCTCACCGACCCGGACCGGGTGCAGAGTTGGTGCGCCGACCTACTGCTCAAGTCCATGAAGATGGCGGTGACCCAAGGGGTCGCACGCCGCGACTGGCCGGTGCTCGGGCTATCGGCACAGCTGCAGCCGATCGAGCAGGCGGTGCTGCGCCAGACCAACACCGCGCTCTACGAATACGGGCTGCGCATCCCGCGGATGGGTAACTTCGACATCAGTCTGGCGCCGGAGGACGCCGACCGGCTGAAGCGACTCGCCAAGGACGTCAAGTACATCAGCCTCACCGGGGATTTCCAGCGCTACGCCGCGGGCGAGCTCGCGCTCGGCGCGAGTCAGGGTTTCGCGCGCGGACACCACGGCATGGAAGGCGGATTCCTCGGCGCGGCACTGAGTCTGAACGCCATCGGCCACCAGGTCGGTAACCACTCCCCCGCGCCGCAGCTTCCCGCCGCGGCGCCGGAGCCGGCTCAGACGTCCTGCGCCGCTTGCCAGGGCGCGAATCCGGCGGGCGCGAAGTTCTGCATGAACTGCGGGGCGCGCCTGGTGACGCAACCGAGGCACTGCACGAGCTGTGGCGCGGAGTCCAGCCCCGGCGCCAAGTTCTGCGGCGAGTGCGGAACGCCGATGCCCGGAGGCTGACGCCGAGCGCCTGCCTCCGGGCATCGTGTGGTCGATCAGCCCGCGACCGTCGGTGCGACGGCCGTCGCGTCACCGCCGCTCACCATGCCGCGGACCTGCCGCGCCGCCACCGAGAGCGCGGCGAGATCGTGCGTTTCGGCGGCGAAGATCTGCGCCAGCGACGCACCCGCACGGGCCAGCCGCGAACGGTTGGTCGACTCCCAGTACGCGATCTTCTCGACCGTGCTGTCCTGCGGCTCGGTGGCGGTCAGCACGTCGAGGGTCAGCGACCGCAGCGAATCGTAGAGATCCTCGCGGACCGCGAGCCGGGCCAGCGCCCGCCAGCGCCCGCCACGCTCGAGCTTGCCGACCGCGGTCAGCAGCCGCTCGATCTGGAAGTGCTCGTTGAGCGCGTAGTACAGCACCGCGACCTCCGCGGCGTCGCGGTCGGCGATGTCGGCCAGGTCGAGCACGTCCAGCAGCGGGAAGCGGTGGATCAGCCCGAACACCTCCTCGGCCAGCTCCTGGGGCGCGCCACGGCCGATCGACCGCCGCGAACGCTCCGCGAGATCCTCGGTGAGGTAGCCGGTGAGCCACGTGGGCACTCGGCCCGCCAGGGCGCGCACGCCGTCGCGGTACCTGGCGATGTCGGCGCCGATCGCGATGGGCTGCGGCCGGTTGGACAGCAGCCAGCGTGCGGCCCGGTCCAGGGTGCGCTTGGTCTCCAGTTCCAGTTCGTTGCGCGCCGCGGTGGACATCGGTGTCTGCCTGATCCGCTGCCAGAGGTCGTGCAGGTCGAAGATCTCCACCGCCGCCCGGTACGCGCGCACCGCGTCGTCGGTGGTCGCCCCGGCCTCTTCCGCGAGCCGGAACGCGTAGGTGATGCCTCCGTAGTCCACCATCTCGTTGACCACGACGGTGGCCACGATCTCGCGCCGCAGCGGGTGCCTACCGATCGCCTGCGCGAACCGCTCCCGCAGCGGCGCGGGGAAGTAGGCGGGCAGCACCGACGCGAACGCCGGGCCGTCGAGCAGATCACCGGCCAGCAAATCGGCCTTCAGCGAAAGCTTCACGTGCGCCATGAGATTCGCCAGCTCGGGCGAGGTGAGACCGGTCCCTTCGGCGGCGCGGCGGGCCAGTTCCGCTTCCGTCGGCAGTGCCTCCAGCTCACGGTCGAGACCGCGACGCTGTTCGAGGTCGTTGATCATCCTGCCGTGCACTCCCGACATGCCCGCCGCGTCGGCCCGCGACATCCCGAGCCGGAAGTTCTGCGAGATGTTGTCCCGCAGCACCAGTTCGGAAACCTCGTCGGTCATCGAGGCCAGCAGCGG
This sequence comes from Nocardia sp. NPDC047648, assembly GCF_040642815.1. Taxonomy (NCBI): domain Bacteria; kingdom Bacillati; phylum Actinomycetota; class Actinomycetes; order Mycobacteriales; family Nocardiaceae; genus Nocardia; species Nocardia sp. NPDC047648. The sequence goes on from NZ_JBEYSX010000022.1 coordinate 71,994, forward strand.
ATTGCGCTCGGCGACGGCGAGTTCACCGCTGGAGACGACGGCATCGAGCAGGATCTTGATGTTGACCTCGTGGTCGGAGCAGTCCACGCCCGCCGAGTTGTCCAGCGCGTCGGTGTTCATCCGTCCGCCGTTGCGGCAGAACTCGATGCGGCCCAGCGCCGTCGCACCGAGGTTGCCGCCCTCGCCGATCACCTTGACCCGCAATCGGTCGGCGTTCACCCGGACCGCGTCGTTGGACTTGTCGCCCACCTCCGCGTTGGTCTCGGTGCTCGCTTTGACGTAGGTGCCGATCCCGCCGTTCCACAGCAGATCGACCGGGGCCTGCAGAATGGCCTTCATCATCTCCGGCGGCGACAGGGTGGTCACGCTCGCGGGCAGGTCGAGTGCCGCGCGCACCTCCGGAGTCACCGGGATCGCCTTGGCGGAGCGGTCGTAGACACCGCCGCCGGGGCTGATCAGCGACGTGTCGTAATCCGCCCACGACGACCTCGGCAATGCGAACATCCGCTGCCGCTCGCGGTAGGAACGCGCCGCGTCGGGAATCGGGTCGAGGAAGATGTGCCGGTGGTCGAAGGCGGCCACCAAGCGGATGTGCTCGGACAGCAGCATGCCGTTGCCGAAGACGTCGCCGCTCATATCGCCGACGCCCACCACGGTGAAGTCCTGGGTCTGGGTGTCGAGTTCCATCTCGCGGAAGTGGCGTTTGACGCTCTCCCACGCGCCCTTGGCGGTGATGCCCATGGCCTTGTGGTCGTAGCCGGCCGAACCGCCGGAGGCGAACGCATCACCGAGCCAGAAGCCATAGCTCTGCGCGACGTCGTTGGCGATGTCGGAGAACGTCGCGGTGCCCTTGTCGGCCGCCACCACCAGGTAGGTGTCGTCACCGTCGCGGCGCACCACCTGCGCGGGCGGAAGCACCTCTCCGGTCGCGCGGTCCACGTTGTCGGTGACATCGAGCAGGCCGGAGATGAAGGTGCGGTAGCACGAGATGCCTTCCGCGCCGAGCGCCTGCCGGTCGGCGACCGGATCGCCTGTGGCCGCGGGCGGTTGCTTCACCACGAAGCCGCCCTTCGCGCCGACCGGCACGATCACCGCGTTCTTCACCGCCTGTGCCTTGACCAGACCGAGGATCTCGGTGCGGAAGTCCTCCAGGCGGTCCGACCAGCGCAGACCGCCACGGGCCACGGAACCGAACCGCAGGTGCACGCCCTCGACTCGCGGCGAGTACACGAAGATCTCGAACTGCGGCTTCGGTTTCGGCAGTTCGGCGATCGCGTGCGGATTCAGTTTGACCGACAGGTAGTCCAGCGCGTCGCCCGCCTCGTCGCGCCGGTAGTAGTTGGTCCGCAGGGTCGCCTCGATCAGGCCGAACAGGGCGCGCAGGATGCGGTCGGTGTCCAGGCTGACCACCGCGTCGATCTCGGCCTGCAGCCGTTCGGCGATCTCCGCCGCCCGGTCCGCGGCCTGCGCGCCGACGCCGTCCGGGTCGAAGTACGCGGCGAACAGGTCGGTGCACGACCGCGCCGTCGCCGGATGGGTGAGCAGGACGCGGGTGATGTTCCCGAAGGTGTAGGCGAAGCCGGCCTGCTGCAAGTACTTCGCGTAGGCGCGCAGCAGGGCCACCTCACGCCAGTGCAAGCCGGCGCGCAACACCAGTTCGTTCAGGCCGTCGACTTCGGCGCGGCCGAACCACATCGCCGTCACCGCATCCGGAAAACGCCGCCGCACACTGGTTTCCGGCAGCGACGCCGCGTCCATCGAGTGTCCCAGCTGCGCGGCGGGCTCGCTGTCGAGCGCTTCCCGCAGCGGCGCGGCGGTCACCCGAAGCCCGAAGTCGTAGATCCAGCGGTCCGGCCGGTCGGCCAGCGTGATGCGATAGGGCCGCTCGTCGACCACCTCGACGCCGAGGCTGTGCAGCACGGGCAGCACCCGGCTCAGCGAGACGCCCTCACCCGCGACGTAGAGCGTGAATCGCCATTCGGCGGAGCCCGGGTCGCCCTGCCGGTAGAGGTCGGTGTCGATCGCGCCGTCGGACAGCCGTTCGAGGCGGCGCAGATCACTGAGCGCGTGCGCGGGCTCGTGCTCCTGCTGGTAGCTCGCCGGGAAGGCCGTCGCGTACTCGGTGACCAGCGCCTGCGGCATGTCGGAGGCGCCCGCCGCCTCGGCGACCAGACGGTCGCTCCAGGTCCAGGTCGTCGCCAGCAGCAACTCCTGGATCCGCTCGCGATTCTCCTCGGAGATGTCGGCCGCCTCGGCGCCCGGCTTGCGGTGCACCGTGAAGTAGACGACGGCCAGTTCCGATTCGGTGGCCCGCGCCGAGTACGCGATCTGCTCGGCATCGAACTGCTCGCGCAGGATGTCGCCCATGCGCACGCGGACCTCGGTGGAATAGCGGTCACGCGGCATGTAGACCAGGCAGTAGATGGTGTCGCTGCGCGAATCGCGCCGGATGAACAGCCGCACCTGGCGCCGCAGGCCCAGATTCATGACCGCGGAGACGGTTTCGAACAGCCTGCGCGCGTCGGTGGAGAACAGCTCCACCCGCGGGAACGACTGCATCATCTCCAGCATGGCCTGGCCGGAGAACGAGTCGAGGCCGAAGCCCGCCCATTCGATGACCTGCAGCACGCGCCGCGAGATGACCGGGATGTCGAGGATGTTCTCGTGCAGGCCCGCGACGGTGAAGGTGCCGACGAAGACGTGTTCGCCCTTGACCATCTTGACGGTGTCGCCCCAGGCCGCGCGGCCGCTCGGGTCGCTCGCGCCGTAGTCGGCCACGCTGATGAAGTACAGGTCCCGAGACCCGGGCAGCAGCGAGTCCACCGACCCGTTGGCCATCCGCAGGACCGTGCGCTTCGCGCCGACCACGGGCACGCTGATGTCGGCGTCGGCGCCGTTGCCGAGGACACCGAGCCCGGTGCCCGGCAGCTGCCACGGTTCGAAGTCGGCGTTCGCGCTCGGCGCGGAGCGGCGGAAGTGGTAGTACCCGTACCCGAGCGGCGTGAAGTGCCCGTCGGACAGCCAGCGCAGCAGTCCGGCGGTCTGCGGGATCTCCGCGTCACCGGCCCACTGCGCGGCCTGATCCAGCTGGTCGGCAACGGTATTGAGCACCTCGACCATGGTCGGCGTGTCGTCGGCGACCCGGCGCAGGTCGGCCAGCAGCGGCGGCAGCGCCTGTTCGATCCGGTCCACCAGTTCGTCGGACAGGCCCGCGCCCAGCTGCACGTGGATCCACGACTCACGCAGCGTTTGTCCGTCCGCCTCCGCGGCCGGCTCGGCCACGCCGTCGCGCGGCGCGATGGACAACACCCGGCCGTCGGCGTCGCGCGAGACGTCGAACACGGGATGCACGACTTCGGTGACCGTCGCGCCCAAGCGCCGCAGCGCGGCGGTCACCGAGTCGACCAGCAACGGCATGTCGTCGTTGACGATCTGGATCGCGGCGCCGACTCCCGCGCTGTCGTCCGGACGGTAGACCATGGTGGTCGCCGAACCGGGCGCGCGGGTGGCCGCCAGCTCCAGATGCTGACGGAAGATCCGCTCGGCCCGGTCCGTGATCGCCGACGCCGAGGGACCCGGCTGGATCCACCGGAAATAGGCCGCCTCCAGGTCGGTCGGATCATCGCGGAACCGCTTCGGTGAAATCGTCTGCTGGGTGGTTGCCACCATCGATCCGTTGCCTTCCCGAGAACTGCGCTCGTACGTGTTTCGTACTTCACATAACGTACCGCTGGATAACGGCACAATCAACAGTGTAACAATAATTCGCCTGGACGGACATGGGTAACGCCGTCCGGATCAGGGATTTTCTGGAGTCCGGCGGAAGAGGCGCGATCAGGTCAGCGGACCAGTCCCGCCCGCGACATGAAGGTCTGGGCGCCGGCTCGACCGGCGAAGGTACCCGTTTCCAATCGCAGACCCGTCCGGGTATCCGCGTACCAGACGGTTGCCGAAGGACCGATCGCGGCGTAGACGGGTCCGTCGACGAGGGCGGAACCGCCCGCGCCGCGCCATCGAGAAATGCTGTCGGCCAAACGATCCTGCGCAACCATTTCGGCGTAGAAGGTCACGTCCCGTCCGCCCGCGATACCACCGAAGAGCATCGGGTCCGTGGCGGCGATGACGCACTTCTCCCGCTGGCCGCCGGAATCCAGCGGCTGACAGGTCGCCGCCGTGCGCAGCAGATCCGGCATGGCTCGAACCGGCGCGGTGCCCTGGAGATTCGAGGGCAGCGACAGCGAACAGGACCGAACCGCCAGAACCGCGGCGACCACCATCACCAGCGCGATCGCCCCGACCGTGTACCACTGCCAGCGCGGATAGGCCTTGTGCACAAGGCTTTTCGCCTCACCGCCGACCTTCTCCGCGATCTCGGCGACCTGCGTGGGCAGCTTCTCCGCGACGGTTCGCGCCGTGTCCACGGCACTGCGCAGCGGCGCTCCGCAGTGCGCGCAGCGGGAATCCGCGCCGGTGTTGCGATGCGAGCAGTACTGGCAGACCAGTTCGGGCAGCGTGGACACGTCAGCGCCCCGTGATGACGATGGAGGAGATCGCGGTGGTGTTGATCGACGGATCGCCCTTGGACTCCAGGACGGTCAGCACGATCTTCGAGGCGCTCACCGCGGGCTCGGTCTTGGTCACCACCAAAGTCCGTTGATCGAGGGTCGGCTGCGTGTAGACGGTCTTGGTACCGTCGTCGAACTGGTACGAAACCCGGCTCACCGTGCGGTATTTCGCCCACTGGTCGCTGCCGTCCGCACCGATGTGATCCCAGCCGGGCACGATGCCGATCGAGTCGATCTGATAGGTCTTGCCCAGATCGATGGTGATGACCTGGCCGTCGACCTTGTAGGCGCGCACGCACGACCACGCCTTGCCCGTCTGGCTACCGAAAGCGTCCATCGCCGATGTGCTGCCGGGCGGGCATTTCGACGTCGCGGACTTCGGCTGGATGATCGAACTCGCGGGCGGCGCGGCCGAGGTCGAGGGCGCCGCCGAGGTCGGCGGCGGCGTGACGACCAGAAGCTGATCGTTCGCCGTGTTCTTCTCCTTGCCGCCGGTGGTGACCAGCAGCAGCACCAGCAGTACGGCGACCACGGCGGCGACGATCAGCGCGACCCTGGGTTTGCGCAGCTGGACGAGCACGTCCTTGGCCATCTGCTGCACGGGCGCGAGCCGCTCGGACGGTGCGGCGGATGCGCGCGAGGGTTCCGGTTCCGGTTCGGCCTGCACGTTCGATCGGGCGGCGACCGAGGAGTAGTCGTTCCCCAGTTCCATCGCCGGAGCCGATTCCTGTGCCTGCCCGTTCAGCAGCGCGAGGATTCGCTCGCTCGCCTTCGGGCCGTCACCGGTCCGACGCCGCGGTGCGACCTGCTGCGGCTCCGAGTCGAGGTCGGGCAACCCGAGCGACGCGGTGGCGAAGTCGACGCTGTCGCTGTGCTCGCTGCTGCCGCTGAGCTCCATGCCACCGGTCGACGGCGCGGCGGAAGACCCGAACGAAGAATCGGAGAGCAGTGCGTCGAGGACCGCACCTCGATGACGGAGAAAAACATCTCCCGGGTCCTCGGCGGGCATGGTCCGGATCGTATCCGGACCGAGCCGGCCGCCGAGCCGGTGCTATTCCCGCTGGAGAGAACAGCCCACCGGCCGGGTCAGCGCTTCTTCTCCTCGGTCACGAAGTACTCCGGCGGCACGTCGAACACCCGGGCCAGCGCGATGACCAGATCCAGCCGCGGGATCGCGTCACCGTGGATCAGCCGGTACAGGCCGGACTGTGACACCGGCACGTCCGGGTAGGCCAACTCCAAGTGCTGCGCCAGCGAGTACAGCGTCAGCGACCGCGTCGACCCGTCCTCGGTCGAGACCACGGATTCGGCGATCAGCTCCGACAACCGGCTGGAGAAGATCGCCGCCGCGGCCTGTCTGGGGGTTAGCGCGTCCCCGGCGTCCTGATGAGTCAGGTCGCCGCCATCGGAATGGGTGTCCGCTACCACGGTGATAGACATTAACCGACCGCTCCCATCAGCTCACGCGACGGCCACCGGGTTGCGGAGGTGCAACCACGGGTCCCGATGCTCCCGCGTTGTGCGCGGGCGGTCCGTCGACGGTTTCGAAATATCGTGTTTCGCCTCTCGGCTCGATCAGCTCGACACGCACCGTGCGCATCGGAATGCTCACGTCCACCGCGGTCGCGCTGACCTGGTTGATCGCGAGATCGACCGCACGCCTGCGCGGACCGCCGGGCTCGCTGATGGTGACCGTCGTGTGCGCGCTCGACGCACGCGGCGGCAGGTGATCGAAGACCGCGATGGTGGCCGGTGTCTCCGCCTCGGTGGTTTGCGCGCCGGCATGCCCGTCACCCTGATCGGCCAGGCGCATGGACCGCGGATCGCCGACCGCGCTCACCAGTTGGCGCCAGCTGTCCGGACGCGCCGAATGGATCTCCACGTCCGCGCCGACCACCATCGCCCGCAGGATGATCTGCTGGGCGACGGGCAACCTGGCGTGCACATCGATGGTGCGCCTGCGCGGGTTGAACCGGGCCGGATCGAACAGTGGCAGCGCGAGAGTGTGGCGCGGCTGGCCGCTGATCGCGCCGAGGATCTGGCCGTTCGGCCCGATCGCGATGGCCAGATCGGCGACCAGTTCCTCCGGTGCGATGTCGGCGCCGGACTCGAAGCCGCGCAGCGCTCGGATGGAGGAGCCGGTCGGCAACGACGCCAGCAGGGCGTCGGACTGGTCGCCGCGCAGTAGCCGCAGGTAGTCCGGCGGCTCGGTGGTGACGGCGGGGCCGATGAACCGGACGATCGCGCGCGGCCCCCCGGTGTCGTCGGTCAAGCTCACCACGAGAGTGGTGCGGCCGCGGTTCCAGGTCCAGCAGTCGTCGAGGCTCTCCCCGCCCAGCCGGGTCCAGTCGATCAGGAAGCTCGTCACACACCGGCCCGGCACCGACGACTCCAGATTGCTCCAGGTTTCCCGGAGATCGGACAGCTCGACGCCGGCGTGCAGCAGGCGCGTCGCGTCCCGCAAGGCGGCGGCGGGCAGCGCGTGCGCGGCGATACCACGCTCGCGCAGGCGGCTCGCGATCCGATGCGTGGCGCTGGCCAGCGCTTTGGGGGCGACCACCGCGCACGGACCGCGCTTGCTCAGCGCCGCCAGGTTGCGTTCCTGATCCAGCCGGACCACCAGCCAGGTGAGCCGGTCCCCGACCACCGGGTGGGTCCCGATCAGCTGGTCGTAGAGCATGCTGTAGCTGCCGGTGGAGCGGACCCGCTGACCGGTGGTGACGATGTCGATGTCCACCGCGATGCCGAACTGATCCAGCATCGGGAACAGCACGTCGACCGAGATGGTGTCCTCGGTGTACAGGGTTCGCTCGGCGATGACGGTGGGCAGGTCGAGATTCGGCGCGAGCTGGATCATCGCGATCAGCGTGCTGCCCGCCTCGTTGATGCCGCACACGCCGGCGGCCACCTGCACGTCGCGGATCCCGGCGACCTGCGTGCGTTCACGCGCCCGGACGGTCCGGCCTTTCCGGTAGGCCGCCCAGTCGAGCAGCCAGCGAACAGGAGTCCGTTCGTTGACCCGGACGGTCACCGTCACGACCAGGACCGAGACCACCACCGCGCTCACCCACCACGGCGTCTTGGCCGACAGCCCCACCAGGAGCGGGCTGCCGACGACGACGAAGGCGGCGAACGGACCACGCTCGACGCCGGCGACCCGTACGCTCGGAAAACTCACCGGCGCCTCCGCATCACGGAGTTCATGTGACTGCCGACGAGGCCGAGCAGCACCGCGGCGAGGATGACCACGCTCGCGGTGATCGCGGGCCGCAGATCCTTCGGGCGCGGTGGAGGGGGCACGGGCAGTTCCGCGGACCGGAACAGGCCCGTGGGCTGCTGTGGCGGAGTGCGGTAGCTCAGGGCGGCGAGCGGGTCGATCACGCCCGCGCCCACCACGTTGTCGATGCCGCGCGCGGGCGCGTGCGCGCTGGCCTGCAGGCGGGCGGCGATCTCACGCGGAGTCTCGTTCGGGAAGCGCGACCGCAGCAGCGCGGCCACACCGCTGACGTAGGCCGCGGCGAACGACGCGCCGCCGACCGGGACGAGTTTGTCCGGTTCACCGACGCCGTTGATCAGGCCACCGCCACTGGGGCCGAGCGATTCGATGCCGGTGCCTGGGGCGGCGACCGAAACCCACGGCCCGGTGAGCGAATCCTGCATCGGGGCGCCGGTCGCGGTGGTGAATCCCACGGTGAGCACGTCGGCGCCGAACCAGCCGGGTGTGGAAATGGTCTTCACGTCGCGCCAGTTCCGCGGGTCCGCGGGCCGCGTCGGGTCGATATCCGGATTCTGCGCGCAACTGGCGCCCCCTCCGGCGTTGCCAGCGCCCGCCACGATGAGCGCGCCGCGCACATGGACCGCATAGCCGATGGCCGCCGAGAGCATGGACTGGTCCACTTGAGCGTCCACCGGGAGGCAGACGGGCAGCGACACGGTGATCACACCGGCGCCTTGATTCGCGGCGCGCGTGATCGCCCGGGCCAGTGTGCGGATCTCGATGGCGGTCCGCTGGCTCTGATCAGAACTCGGCCGTTCGGGACTGAACGCACCGGAGCGGGTGCGGATGGAGATGATCCGGGCTTCCGGCGCCACCCCGGTGAATCCATCCGCCGGATCGGGAGTGGCTCCGATGATCCCGGCGACCAGCGTGCCGTGCGCGTCGCAGTCGGACAGTCCGTCGCCACCCGCGGCGAGATAATCGCCCCCGCCGACCAGGTTGGGCAGGCGCGGGTGCGGCTGCACTCCCGTGTCGATGACGGCGACGGTCACTCCCGCGCCCCGGCTCAGCGCCTTGGCGCGGCGCAGGTCCAGCGCGAGTTCCGCGGGTGGAGTGCGGGTGAGGTCGCTGTCGGGCAGCGCACCCGCGGCCAGGCAGCCCTTGTCCTGCTTCATCGGCTGCTCGGGCCCCGGCGGGTCGTCCGCGGGCGGTGCGCCGACCACGACCTGGGGCGGCTCCAGCGCCACCGCGGGAGCGGCGGGGACGGCCAGCATCACCCCGGCGAGAACCGCCACAGCGGCACTGCCGACCTTCATCAGATCCCTCGCATCGCGGTGTAGACGCCCATGATCCAGAAGGCGATCACCGGAACCACCAGGATCAGCGCGTATTCCACCAGGTCGATGACACGGCGGGTGACCGGCGACAGCCGTGTGCCCGGCAGCCGCAGCGCCGCGACGCAGGCGAGACAAGCCGCCGACGCCACCGCGAGGCCGACCACGAGACGCGCGGCCGGGCTCTCGTACGCGCCCACCAGGACGAAGCCGACGCCGCAGACGGTGACCACGGATCCGGCGACCAGCGCGATCGCCTGGACCCGATCCGGGTGCCAGCGGGCGCGCATCGCGAGCAGGCCGCCGATCGCGGCGGCCATGACGATCTCCCGGATGCCGCCCGGACTGACCGCGGCCGCGATCACCGCGGCGACCGCGAGCACGGTGGAGATCGCGGCCATCAGACCGCGCAGGCTGGTCACCGCCAGTCGGGCGCGGCCCTCGATACCGGCCTCGGCGGCGTTGCGCTGCTGCTCACCGACCGCGGTGTGCTCGTCGCCTTCGCGCACCGTCTCCGCGTCGAAGATATCGGTCAGCGTGGTCGGCGAGACCTCGTTGCCCGGGTCCGGCAGATCCGGCGGCCGGATGCGGGCGATGACCACGGCCAAGCGCGGCGCCGCGGTCAGCAGCACGATCGCGACGAACACCGTGCCGCCCGCGACCTGCCCGACGGACAGATCCGCGTAGGTCACCGGCAACGCCGCGACGGTGAGCATGATGCCGAGCACCGTCACCGCCATCAGGGTGGCGATGCCCATCTTGCTCAACCGCATCATGGTGGCGGCGGCTACCGCCGCGACCACGGCTCCGGCCGCCAGATTGGCCGCGGTGAGCGGGCCGGGCTGGTCGTAGGGGGGCGGCACCAGCATCGCGCCCCCGGCGAACAGCAGCGGCGTCGCGGTCAACGTCAAGCCGAGGGAGAGCTTCGCCGCGGCATTGCGCCGATGGGCCTGCGCGGCGGCCGCCCAGCAAAGCCCGCCGAGCAGCAGGGCGGGCAGTCCGCACCACAAGGTCGAACCGGTCATCGTCCACGACCAGGTCAGCATGGCGGCCACCGCCGAGGCGCCGATGCCGAGGACGGTCAGCCCGACGATGGCGGCGGTGTTCGCGTCGAACTCGGCGAACTCGCGCTCGTTGATCAGGGCGAGCGCGTCGGTGATGTCCTCGACCACCGGCGTGAAGACCTCCGCCGATTCGACAACCGACAGCATCAGCACGGTGCCGTCGGTGACGTCGTGGTCGTCGAGACTGCGCCAGCGCGGAATCGGCGCCTCGCCAGGGCGGGCCAGGCTCCACTGGCCCTGCGGCGGGGTGAAATCGACGCTCTCGTCATCGATGGCCGAGGCCAGTACGACCAGCAGGTCGTCGATGAACGTCTCGATGGTGAACTTGGTCGGCACCACCACATCGACCTGATACGTCGAGACCATTACGGCGATCCGCGCCCGGGCGACCTCCGCCGACGGCTGCGTCCCGGCAGGCGCGGGCGCGACGGCAGTGCTCATGCCTCCGCCTCGCCGACGCTCGGCTCCGGCATGACCACCGAGGTGGCTGCACCGATTGCTCGCTCGCTACGCTCGCTCATCGCCACCCTCCGCGGTCACCGTGGTTATCGGCGCCACTGGAGAGGTATCCGGGGAATCCATCGGCCAGCCAAGCGGCCAGCTCCTCGAACGCGAGCACGGTCTCCTTCTCCAACAGCCGCAGGTCGATCTCGCCGCCTTCGGCCAGATGCGCGTCGTACGGCAGCACGCAGGTGGGGCGCTGCGCGGTTTCGAACAGCTTCTCGATCGCGTCCACGTCGACGGTCGGCTTCAACGGCTGGTGATGCACGATGCCGACGATCGACTTCGCGATCAGATGTTGCAAGCCGTGCGAACTGAGCCAGTTCAAGGTGGCCACCGCGCCGGTCACGCCGCCGACGGTGGCCGGGGTGACGACCACGACGGCGTCGCTGGTTTGCAGCACCGTCGCCGTCGCCGAATCGAGTACGCCGGTCCCGCAGTCCACCACCAACAGATTGAAGTGCTTGCGCAGGGTTTCCACGGCGGTGCCGTATTCCCGGCCGGACAGCGCCTCGGTGGCCTCGGTGGACCACGGTGAAGCGATCACGGCGAGGTCCGACGAATTGATCGAGGTGAACGACTGCACCGCGGAGAACGCGTCCAGGTTCTGTGCCTGCGCCAGATCGCGCAGGGTCAGGCCGTACGGATGCCTGCAGGTGCGGGTGGAGAGATCCCCGAAGTCCGGGTTGGCATCGATCGCGACCACCCGGTCCGGGCGCAGGCCCGCGAAGGTCGAGCCGAGCGTCGCCGCGGTGGTGGTGCGCCCGACGCCGCCCTTCACGCTGATCACCGCGATCTGATAGGTCGTGGTGAGCTGGCGCCGGATGCGCGTCTTACGGTCCTCGGCGCGCTGCTCAGCCGGCGAAAGCCCCAGATTGAAACCGACTTTGTTGAGCGCGCCGCGCATGCCGGAGCTGGAACGCAGCTGCGCCCGCTTCGCTGCGGAGATGTCGGCGAGCAGGTCGATCGAGCTGAGCGCGGCGGGCAGCACCTCGATCCGCGGGGTCGGCTCGTACACCGAATGGTCGACGCGTTCGGGGACCCAGGGCGTCGCGGATCCGGACTGCCACTCCTCGTTCGCGGATGCGGCATTGGTCCGCGCGATCGCCTGAGACACCCGGGCGGCGGCCTGCTCCGCGCGGTACTGCTCGGCGGATTGCTCGTGTGCCGAGGGATTCTGCGCCGCTTGCGGTGCCGCAGGAGGCGCTACGGAGTAGTCCGGCGGAGGCGTGCTCGCGGGCGGTGGAGGCGCGCTCGGCTGCGGTGGGGGCACATTCGCCTGCGGCGGCATGCTCGGCTGCGCCATCTGCGCATTCGCCTGCCGTGGCGGCGTACTCGCGCTCGGTGGCGGCGTCACCGCCGCATGCTGGGTGGAATGGGGTTCGGATTCCCCGGCGGACGCCTGCGGCTCACGCGGCGCACCGATCACGGGGTCGGCGTGGGAGAACTTCTCGGCGTCCTGCCGGGCCTCTGGGGCGGGACCCGGCGCGACGGCCGCGTCGGTCAGCTCGTTCGTCGGTGCGAAGTACGCGTCATAACCGCCGCGAGCGCGCGCGGATTCGGCCGAATGACCGTTGATGCTCGGTGCTCGGTTCATCTCCGTCGTCCTCTCCACAACCACGGTCCGACGTTCAGTTCAGTCTGCTTGTGTCGAACCAGCTTCGACCGGGCAACAGGTCGATGAGCGCCCCGATGCCCGACCGCAAGGCCGCATCGTCGCCGGGGGCGAACGTGGACCATATCTCTCCATCCATCGCCCTGCTCGGGGTGACGATCAGCCGCCCCGACAGCGTGTCGAGCACGGTCACCGACACATCGGTCTCGGGCGGGCTGCCGTCCCGGTGCTCGATCACCAGGATCTCGGCCCGGCGCTCCACCTCGTCCAGCGCCCTGGTGAGCACCGTCGCGGTGTGCGGCTGGGCGCCCAACTCCAGCAACGCCTGTCGTCGCTCGTCCGGTTCCGACGGTACCTCGCGCAGCTGCTCGACCGTGGTGGTCATCGGCGTGAACCGCAATGGCTCCGCGGGACCGAGCGCGGCGGTCAGCGCGGCCGTCACCGTGTCCAGATTCTGACCGTCCTGATACATCGTCTGGATGACCACGTTGTCGTCGCAGCGCAGGGCGAGTACGTGCGTGTCGCCACTGCGCACCAGCGAAAACCGCAGCATTGCTTGCGGTTCCCCGTCCACTCCGGTGGCCAGGATCCTGGCCACCAGTTCCATGTCCGGCCGGTACAGGCACCGCAGCCAGTGCTCGACCACCGGGTGCACCCTGTCACCGTCGATGATGCCCACCTCGGTGAGTTCCTGCGCGACGACGGCGTGTACCCGTTCTCGATCCTCGAGCCGATAGATATTCGGCAGCAGCGCCAGCACCGGAGGATACGAGTCGATGCCGACCAATTCTTTCAACAGAAGAGCGGCATCGACATTGAGATCGATCGCTACCGGATCCGCTTCCAGGGGACGAGCCTCCTCTCCTTGGACTGGAACTCGACCACGGTGGACCTCACCGCGCGGGTTCGGGGTCTACGGTCGCCGACTCGTCGACGTCGCTTCCGATGACACCGACCAGGAGCAACTGCTCGTTGTCCGACTCCTCGAGCTCTTCGAGTTCGTCTCGGCGGTCCGCGTCGCCGTACTCGATGACGCCGATGACCGGAGGTTGCTCGAGGACAGGGACATCTTGCGCTTCGCCGGGTACGAACACCTTCGACTTCTCGCGGTCCTCGTCGCGCCTGCGCCGGCGCATCTGCGCCTTCGGCGCGGTCGCTCCACGCGGTGCCGCCGGACGCGAACCCGGCCCGCCCCCGGTCGGATTCGCCGAGGCACCGAACGCGGTGCCGCGGCCAAGGGACCAATTGGACGGCATCCGGAAACCGCTCGCGGCGCCGGGCAGGGCACTCAGCCCGCCGCGAGCCATGCTCAGCGCGACCATGCTGCCCGACCCGCCGTACAGCCCGGCCAGCGTCGTCGAATCCTGCGATGCTCCGATCAAGCCCTGCTGGTCCATCGAACCGGTGCCGGAGCCGTCCAGCGCGGAATTGCCGAGCGAATCCGACAGCGACGATGGGTTGTCCATGTCGGGCAACTGCTCGGTCGGTTGGGTGGTGTCCACCGGCTGCGTGGTGTCCGCCGGTTGTGTGGGATCCGTGGTTTGTGTGGGATCAGTCGGTTTGGGATCGGTCGGATCCGGGTTCGTCTTGGCCGGATCACCGCCCGGATCACCGGTCTGATGGTTCCCCACGTCGTTTTGAATCGTGTGGGTGTCGTTGTCCAGCGGGTTCTTGATCTCCGGCGCAACGAAGTTGTACGTCGTTCCATCGGGGATCGGACCACCACCGTTGACGATCGGCATGGGCACTTCCGGCGTCGGCAAGCCGGCCAGCACGGCGGTGGCCGCCCCGTCGTAGCCGACCATCACCGCTGCTGCCGCCGCCGTGATGGCCAGATACTCGAGTTCACTCAGCGCCATCGCCGCCAGCGTGAGCGGAGCCAGTTGCGTCGTGCTGGCGGCGGCGAGAGCGGCTTGCTTCGCATACCATTCCGCGAGCCACGCCTCCACCCCGGTCATGGCTTCCGCCGCGCTGCCGAAAATCGCTCCCAGTTCCGCTACGGACTTCGCGGCATCCGCCGCCACCGCGGCCTGTCTGTGCAACCAGCCGGCGTGCTGACGGAACGCCGCTTGAGCGCGATCGGACGACGGCCCTTGCCATGCCCCACCCATCATGGTGGTCGAGCCGTCCGTCCCGCTCGCAGCGGCGGCCAGCGCCGTAGCCAACTCCGCGTAGGCGGACGCGGCAGTTTCCAGCGCGAACACGCCGGGCCCCGACAGCAGCCGGGCGATATTCACTTCCGGTGGCAACGCAAGGTAATCGACCATGGCATCGGCCTTCGCTCGACCGGCTCCGACTACTCGCCGAACGCTACACGTTTGGCGGAAATCTGACTGTCACCAGCGGCATCCGCCGCGCAGTAGCAGGCGTCCACCTCGGGCAGGTGCGGCTCGGCGTTGATGCGATGCCCCACTCCCTGCGTCGTCTTGTCGAAGAGGTTGGTGGCGAAGCCGAAGAATGTCTCGGTGATGCGCCTGCTCACGTCGTCGCAGCCCGGCGGAAGCGGCACGCTACCCGCAGCGGACGCGACCATCGTCCCGGCTAGGTCCGTGGTTCCGGTGCTCATTTGCGCGGCGATAGCGGGGAGTTGCCCTGGAGTGAGACTGAAGTACATGGAGAGCTCCTAACGAAGGGCGCCGTGCTCGCATCGAGCGGTGCAATCAGAACGTTAAGCTATTCCCAAAGATGGGGACATGGAGCTGGATTCGCATTCACCGCGCCGGCCGCCCAGTCGCCGCTCACAGCGAAGCACGCATGTGGAACGTCACGTGACACGAATTCACCCACGTCCCAACGCGAACCCTTGCCGGAGGACATCCCAGACATGCGATCGCCCTCGACGAAGTCGGTGTGAGCGACCTCGCCGAGGGCGACAGCGGACTTTTGATCGGTATCATCTGCACCGCTCGGCAGCAACCGAGCGCCGAGACCGCGTTCGATCGACCGTCACCGGACCCGCTCATGCGGCTCTCGACCGGCAGGGCGACGAACCACGGAGTCGCTAGATGATCTGGGAGAACCGCATGGCCTGACCCTGATCCACCACGCGGAACTGGCCGTCGATGCCCGACACTTCCTTGGTGGCCGCCTTGAGCTTCACCAGCGCATCGTTGTACTCGGTGATCAGCTTATCGATGCGATCCTGCAACTGTCCATTCTCGGAACCGGCGTCACCTTGGAAATTCTGCTTGAGCAGATTCGCCAACGTATTCCGCTCCTCCTTGCTGACAGTCATGTCGCTGAGCACCTTGTCGGTGCGGACGACCAGACCCTCGACGGCATCGTAATCGTTCTTCATTCTCCGAAACCTTTCCCGTTTGTTCTCTGGTGCAGATCAGGCATCAGAAATTGAGGTTGTATTTGTTGACCTGCGCCGCGTTATCTTGGTCGTGACTGTCGAAGGTCGCGCCGGCGATGTTCAGAGCGTCGACGATGTCCATGAACTTCTTGTGCAGCTGCCCCCCTTTGTCGAGGGCTCCCTGCATCGCCTGCTGAATCGCGGTTCCCGTCGCGCCTTCGACGGCGGGCGCATATTCCATCTTGATGCCCTCGAGAATACCCATGTGGTTCTTGAAGGTGTCCGCGTGCATGAAGAACTTATTGGCGACGTTGTCGATGTCCGCTTTGTCGCCGGTGAAGCCGATGGCCATATCTGTTCCTATCCTAGAAGGCGTTTACCATGCCTCGGACGGATTCGCCGAGGACGTTGACAGCGTGTGCGGCGGAAGCGTCGATACGCGGCTCGGGCCATCGACGTCCTCGACCACACCGATTGCAGCGGGGTTTCTCCAGTACCGGCACCTCCTGGGTTCCTCCGGGAACGAACAGCGCCGCCGGACAGAGGATTTCCAGTCGTTCCGGTGGCGTCTCGCCTGCGGGGTGATCGCACCATCCGCCTGGGCTCGGTCACGGCCCCGCACATCCGGCGGCGCGATGCCTTGATCCGGGAGTGCCATGGTGAGACTCCAATCGAGCGTGACTACCAGCTCAGATCGAGCGGCTGCTAAGGAAAACGGTAATTTATTCCCAACCTTGGGACGGACGCCCAGGTCAGATCTGCTGGGGCACCCAGGCCACCTGGACGAGATCTCGGCGAGAACTCATGGGCTCCACGTAGATTCCCCGGCCAGGCGGCTGCTTGGTGGGTCGCACGTCGCCGACCAGGATGCCGTCGAGCTTCGAGCCGTCCATGATGAGACCCGACGAATTGAGGTTCTTCATCTGACCGATCACGTTGTCGTACAAGGCCGTGTCCGCTTGTGCGATGTTGCGCGCCGCGATGACGTGCAAGCCTGTATCCCGACCGTCGACAATGATCTCCTTCAACGGTTCCAGCGGATTCAGCGCGCCACGCTGCGCGACCATGTGGTAATCGTCGATCACGACGAATACCTCGGGCCCGGACCACCAAGAGCGCTCCGCGAGTTGCCGCGGGGTCACGTTCTCCGGGGGGCGGCGCGAGCGCATTTTCTCCACCAGTGGCGGCAGCGCCTCGCGCACATCCCGCTCGTTGGTCACATGCCCGATCAGCATCTCCTGCGGCACCGTCTCCAAATGCCTACGCCGGTAGTCGATCAGCAGCACACGCGCCTGCGACGGGTCGTACTGGCGCCGAATGGATTCCAGCAGCGCGGCCAGAGTGGTGGACTTGCCCGATCCGGTCGAGCCGAGCACGATGAAATGGGTCGACACATTCAAATCGATTGTCGCCGGGCTGAGATCGGATTCCCGTACGCCGAAGGGGACGACCAGACGCTGAGCGAGCGTCTGCGGCACCGGCCATCCCGCACGCACTTCGTCGATGCCCACCTGCGGCGGCAGCAGCTTCACCTGCGGCGCGCGCCTGCCGGGATAGCGTTGGGTGACCTCGGCGGCCGCGGCGACAAGGCCCTCGGCCGCCGAGTTCGCTTCGCCCACACCATCTATGCGCGGCAACGCGGTCAGCATGTGCAGGCCATCGGTCGAGATGCAGCGACCCGGTCGATTGGCCGGAATCGCCGCGACAACCGCGCGGTGGTTGTTGAAGGTCGTATCGGCCAAGTCGCCCAGTCGCATTTCGACGCGTGTCTGCATCAAGTCCTTGATCGCAGGGCGAATGGCGATCCAGCGCGAACTGCTGACCACCAGGTGGATGCCGTAGTTCAAGCCCTGAAGGGCGAGAGACTCCATCACTGGGGTGTATTCGTCGTAGTACGGGCCGTTCATGCTGAATCCGACATCCCACCCATCGATGACCAGAAAGACGTCACCGTAGGGATCGCGGTCCAGCCACGGCGGTACGCCACCACCGTCGCGCAGCGTACGGAACTTCCGAATCGAGTCGATGCCGAACTCGGTGAACATCGATTGCCTGCTCTCGAGCAGGTTCGTAACCAACGCGATCGTGCGCCGGATACGGTCGACGTCCCGGGCCGCCGCGACCGATCCCACATGCGGCAGGTTCGCCAATGTCGCCAACCCGCCGCCGGAGAAGTCCAGGCAGTAGAACTGCACTTGTTCGGGGGTGTGGGTCAGCGCCGCGGACAGGATGAACGACTGCAGCGCCGTCGATTTGCCGGACTGTGTGCCTCCGACGATGGCCATATGCCCACCCCCGCCGGACATGTCGACCGACCACACGTCCTGACGCTGCTGACGCGGCTTGTCCACCAGCGCCAACGGCATCTGCAACGCTCCCTGTGGCACCGCGCGGATCATCCGCTCCAGCGTCGGCGGCGTGATCAGCGGGGGGAGCCACATCTTATGAGCAGGGTTGCCGTGCCGGGCCAGCTGCTGCAACACCACTTCCATGATCGTGATCGACTCGCCGTCGGCGGCCTCGGTCGCCTCCTGGACGACCACCGGCTCCACCACCGCGGGCCGAGTGTCGGCGATATGCCCGGCGGTGAAGCGTTGCGGCGGCCGGTATCCGCCACCGGGCCGTCGTGCGCGTTGCGCGGAGGCCGCCGACACCTGCGCGGGAGGAGAGTATTTCTCACCCACGTACGCGGCCTGGAACCGCTGGAGGTCGCCGGAGCCGACCCGCAGATAACCCGCACCCGGCTTCTTCGGCAGGTGATAGGCATCCGCGGTGCCGATCGCGTCGCGGGAGTCACTGGTCTGGTTGGTGCGCAGCGCGATGCGGTAGGAGAGGTGCGCTTCCAGTTCACCCATCCGGTTGGCCGGCACTTTCTGCGACGCGAGCAGCAGGTGGATGCGCAGCGATCGGCCCAGTCGGCCGATGGCTACGAAGAGCTTCGAGAAGGTCGGGTACTGCTCGAGCAATTCGGCGAATTCGTCGAGGATGATCAACAGGGTCGGCAACGGCCGCAGATCCGCGCCCTGCTCCCTGGCGCGCTCGTAGTCGGCGACGCTGGCGAAATTGCCCGCGTCACGCAGAATGCGTTGCCGCCGCGCCATTTCGCCGTTGATCACGTCTTCCATACGGGTGACGAGGTCGGCTTCTTCTTCCATGTTCGTCACCACGGCCGTCACGTGCGACAGCCGGTCGAATCCGAGGAAGGTCGCGCCGCCTTTGAAGTCGACGAGAAGCAGGTTCAAGACATCCGGGGAATGTGTCGCCACCGCCGAAAGCACCAGCGTACGGAGGAATTCGGACTTACCCGATCCGGTCGCGCCGATGCACATGCCGTGCGGGCCCATGCCTTCTTCGGCCGATTCCTTGATATCGAGATAGACGACACCGCCGGCCGGGTCGTGACCGAACGGAATGTTGAGACGGGCCCGGTCCTCGTCGCGACGCCGGATCCACACCTGCTCGACGCGAATAGCGCCGGGGTCGGCGACGCCGACCATCTCCTCCCAAGACGTGCCGCCGCTGGCCTGCTCGGCGGCAACCGCCTCCACCACGGTGGACAACCGGAACGGCGAAAGACTGCGCGCCATCGACGTCATGGCCGCCACGGACAGCGAATCGGCCACTCCGACGCGCCGCACCCCGCGCGGGGACACCTCGTTCAGCGAGCGGTCCTCGGTGACGGTGAAGCGCAGCGCGCGCGGGAGATTCTGCTCCGAGGTCCCCAGCCGCAGCCACGTGCACCCATCGATGCCGGAGATGTCGCGGTCGCTCGCGGGTCCGGCGACGTCGACGATCAGCAGGTAGTGCGTGCGATCCAGAGTGGGTTGCGAATTCGCCGAGAACGGACCGCGATTGAGCCCCGCGAGCACCTTGGTGCGCAGCTCCGCGACGGTGCGGTACACCATCCGGCTGGAGCCGATGGCGTCGGTCTCGTTCGGATGCTGGGCGTGCGGCAGCCATTTCAGCCACGCCCATTCCGGCGCGTCCGGATCCGACAGCACTGCTGCGACGGCCACCTGGTCCGGACCGTGCAGCACCGCGACCTCGGCGATCATCGCGCGGATCAAGCCGGTCACCTGCTGCGGGTCACCGTCGATGCCGACCTGCGGCGCGGACAGCAGATTGATCGCGACGGGCATGCCGCCGACCGTGGAGTACGCCTTGGCGAAACGGGTCAGTTCGACGACGCCGACCGGGTCGAGATCGGAGGTGGGCGCGGCTTCGGGAACGATGACGCGCACCTGGTTGGCGATGCGCCCACGGCCGACTCGCACCCGCAGGAACTGCGGACTCGCGACCTGCACCTCCCACATCCGCTTGCCGCCGATCAGCCGGGCGATCTCGTCGGGACCGGGATGGGTGTAGCGCAGGAAGGCATACAGTTCGGCTTCCGCCGCGTGCACCGTCTTACGGTTGTCGGTGAGGCTGCGCAGGTAGTCCTTGCGTTCCTCGTTGAGGCTCGCCGCGCCACCGGCGTTGCCCCCGAGCGCGCCGCCCATCATGCCGAACATCGACACCAGCATCATGGCCGGGAACATCAGCATCATCGGGTTCATGGTTCCGCCGCCGCGGAACATCATGACCATCATCCCGCACATGGCCGCCACCATGACCACGGGCATGATCATCCGAAGCCGCGATGCCGGAACCGGTTTGGGCAGCTCGGTGGGCGGCTGCAGCCGCAACTCGGTCACGGCGGGGGCCTTCGGACCGCGCACCGTCCGGGCGGGCCGGACGAATCGGCGAGTGCTGGTCACTACGAACCACCCAACCCGGCAACGATCTTGTTGTTCGGAATTCCGTCGTGTTGAATGCGAGCTTCCTTCTGGGACAGAGCGGGTCCGACCGCGAACAGGGAGATGACGCTCCACGGCGCCGGGACCGGAGCCCGCAGTCCGAGGGCGATCAGGGAGGGATCGTTGCCGCCGCTGCTGCTCGGATCGGCGATGATGCCGTAGCGGACGCCGCTGTCGGAGACCCAGTAGAGCGATTCCCGCAGTGGAGACCCCGCTTCGGCGCCGGTCACCTGCACGAAGCGGCCGGTGTCTCTCGGCAGGTACGCCGCGTCGGCGGTGGTGCCGCGCGACGCGGCGGAGGTCACCAGGTCCACCGCGCGGCCCTGCTCGTCTTTCGTGAGCGGCAATTGCCTGCCCACCAACAGTTGGGTGGTCGCGTTCGGATCGCTTCCGGTGCGCGCCCAGTGCAAGCAGGTCACGCCGGACCGTTCCGGATCGACCAGGCGAATCGGACGGACCGGGTAGGACGCGGTGCCCGGCCATTGTCCGGGGCGCAGATTCGCCGCGATCACGTCGGGCCCTACCGCGCGAGTGGACACCGAACCTTGCGAGTCCGCGTTCCGCACCATCGCCGCCAACACGGTGCTGATCCGCACCAGCCCGGTCTGCGAGACGAGATAGTACGAAGCCCCCTGATCCGGCGCCGACACGGTGAGTACCGACCCGACCGGCGTGGTGAATCCGTTGTTCAGCGTGATCGACTCGCCCTTACCCGGCACGTCGGGCACGCGCAGCGGAGGGGCCTCCGGAATGGCGTTGACCAGGCCCTTGGAAGCCGCCATCACCGGAGCGGTCGAGTCGATGCCGAGCGCCATGGCCACCGCGGTGCTCGCGAGGTCGATCGCGGCGCGCACCACACCCTTCTCGGCATCGCCGTAGACCAGCCAGGTGGTGGTGTCGTCGCGCAGCAGACGGGCCTCACCGTCACCCAGCGGGCGGTTGGCGTCGCCGTCCACGGTCAGCGGGCCGCCGATCGCCGTTGTCCGCACCGCGGAGCGGCTCAAGGTCGGCAGGCCGGTCGAAGGGTTGACCGGCGCGGCCGCACCGGTTCGCGCCGTGTCACAGACCGTCCACGACGAATCCCTCTCGTCGGTGTCGACGATGCTGCCGGGGGCACCGGGAATGCCGACCCAAGGCCCGCGCGGGTACTTCGACAGCTCGTCCCGGGAGACCTGCACGGGCTTGTCGGGAGAACCGACGATCAGCCGCGCCGAGGTGAGATTCAGTGCCGGGAACAGCCGGTTGTTCAACCGCACGAACAGCGCGCCGGTGTCCTTCTCCGCCACGATCTTCGAGTCCCCGACCTTCTTCGCGGGTTTGAAGAAGGCCAGCACGGCGGCGCCCGCGATGAGCACGCACGCGAGCGCGATGCCGATGGACAAGGCGGTCGAGCGACCGCGTTGCGGATCATCGATCATCGACGCGTCTCGACGGACCAGCGCGTGCTCTATCCGGCGCAGCAGAAAACGCCAGCCGGAAATCTGGTGTTTCGTCACAACCCGGAAGCGCGCCACCGGTTCTCGTTCCTTCCGCCGCCCTGCCAACCACACCGTAACCAGCGGTCACAGCATGAATACGACCCCTATTCCCAACTCTGGGAATCGGATCAGCGGACGCCTCACACTCGCGTGCTCGGCGCCAAACCCTCCAGCGCCGCGCTGACGTCGAACGCGTCGATCGTCATGAGCTCTTCGTCGGTCATCGCGGCGATGTCGGCGTTCTCCCTGGTGAAGCGGTAGTCACGCTCGGCTTCGGCGGCCTCGACCACGTTGCGCACGAACCGGCCGTTACCGGCCAGATCGATCAGCCGCCGTCCGTTCTTGGTCTGCCCAGCCAACTCCTCGCAACGCAGGCGCAGCACCTCGCGTGCCTGCTCGGACAGGATGGAGTCCTTGTTCCGCGCGATGTGCTCGGCGATCTGCACCAACTCGTCGGCGCCGTAGCTGGCGAATCGGATGCGCTTGGTGAATCGCGAGGCGAGGCCGTCGTTGGACGCGAGGAACCGATCGATCTGGTCCTCGTATCCGGCGATGATCACCACGAGCTTGTCCCGATCGTTCTCCATCCGCGCCAGCAGCGTGTCCACCGCTTCCTTACCGAACGCGTCGCCGCCGGAAAGACCTTCCTGGATCAGCGTGTACGCCTCGTCGATGAAGAGCACACCGCCGAGCGCCGAGTCGATCAGCGCGTTGGTCTTGGGCGCCGTATGGCCGAGGTGGGTGCCGACCATGTCGTTGCGGGACACCTCGATCACGTCGGCGTTCTCCACGACACCCAGGCCTGCGAAGATCTTGGCGATCACGCGGGCGATGGTCGTCTTGCCGGTGCCGGGCGGACCCGAGAAGATCAGGTGCTGCGACTTCGAATCCACGGCGAGCCCGCGCTTGGCGCGCACCTGGTCCATCAGCACGCCGGACTTGAGCCGGTCGACCTGTTCCTTGACCGAATCCATGCCGATTTGCGCCTGCAACAGGTCCGAGGCCTCCGTGAGGAGACTCTCGCGCTCCGCCCGCGCCGCCGTGGCGGCCGCCTCGCGCGGATCGTCACCCGTCTTCGGGTCCCACCTGTTGGTCCGGGACGCGATGAGTTCTGCGGTGGCGACCTCGAATCGGTACGACTTGTCCCGCACCGCGCGCTGCCATTCCTCGCGCTCGGGCCACAGCGCCGAACCCTGGAGCCCCTTGAGGACCTTCTCGGCGGCGTCGTGATCACCGTTGTGCCGCATCAGCATGCCGAGCAGGAAGTGCGCGTCGGCCCAGATGTAGGACAGACTGCCCGAGGAACTGTCCTCCACGATCCGCTGCGCGCGCGGCATGGCCTCGCCGAAGCGGCCCAGGTGCGCCAGCGACTGGGCGGTCATCAATTCGGCGGCGATGTCGAGGAGGCCGTCCTCCAGCGACGGTCGCGCGGTGCGCAGGGCGAGCACCTCCGGCCATTGCTTGGTCCGGAAGTACAGCGACATGCGCACGAAGTCGGAGACGTCGTCGCGGGGGACCTCGTCGAGAATCGCCGCGGCTTCCTGCCATTCACCGCCTTCGGCATACGAGCACGCCTGCGCGATGGCGATCTGATCGCGGTCGGCCATGGCGACGCGCAGTCCGTACATGCCGATCTCGACCTGGCACCACAGCGCGCGATCGACCAGCCCGGCCCGCTGCTGGTCTCGGTAGAGATTGTGCACCGAGCGGTAGGCGCCGTAGATCACCTCCGAGGTGACCTCCCCCGCCATGGCGCGCCCCAGCCAGGCGTCGCACATGTCCGGGTCGAGATCGGTGGCGGCCCGAAACGCCGCCGCCGCATGCTGCTCGTTGCGCACGCCACCGGCGACCAACCCAAGATTCTGAACACCCGTGTAGAACGCGTCCTCGGCCGCTGACACTCGGACTTCCCTTCCGCCGATCTAGCCTGCTCGAACGATAGATTCCGGCGGTCACGCTCCGGACTCGGCAACTTCCCAATGATGGGAAGCATGACAGCGTCGATCGCCGCGGCCTCCACATGCCAATTTTGAACGTGCCATCAGTTAACGGTATGTTTACCTCGGGGTCGGCAATCATCCGCCTGCAGACGACCCCTTCGGCGGCGGCTGGCCAGCCGCGATCCGGTCCCCCAGCCGCCGCGCAGCAGGTCACAGGGCTTCCGCAAAATTCTTGCCGCTATTTAGGTGCACGCTATTGAACGTTCCGACAGAAGAGGGTACTGTCTGAACACAGATCGCCGGTCCCTCATCCCGACGATCTGAACCCAAAAGCAACGGCCGGTGGCACCGGCAGGCCACCGGCCGTTGTGGGGGTTGGACACCAGAGCCGCAGCCTCGACGGTCTACGTCTACCACTGCCAACCTTCGGACCCAGCAACCCATTCCCGCATCTGGGAATGGGTTTTCCTGCGTCATGGGCGCTTTCGGTCAGGGAGGGGGCGGGTCGATGCGATCGGACGCCGGAGCCGTTACCCGCGAGGGCGCCGGGGGCGCGTCGGCGACACCGGCGCTCACGGCGCCGTTTCCTTCGGAACCCTTTTCCGGCACCGAACGCAGCGGCGGCCTCGTGGCCGGCGCGTGCACCACGGCTGGAGCCTCCCGCGCCCGGCGTTTCTTGGTCCACGGAGTGGCCACGGGCCGACGTACTTTCGGCGGAACCTTCGCGGGTTGCGCCGGCTTCGGAGCAGGATCCGACGCGACCGGCGGTTGCCCCGCACGACCCCAAGGAGTGGCCGCGCCGGTCAGCGGACCTCCCATCTCGGCACTGTCGGGGGCGCGCGTGTCGACCGGGGGCACGTCGACGGCGGCTGCGGCGACGGCCGATTCAGTGCCCGCCGGGCGAACCTCGAAATCGAACGCTCCCCGGCCCGGAACCTCGGGCGCCACGTCGTGGGCGGCCACCCTCGCGACCTCCGCTCCGTCCCGCGCGGATACGGCACTGGGGCTCGCGACTTCTGCCGACCGGTCCGCGTTCGGGTTCGCGTCGTTCGGCGCGACGCCGGCGACCGGCGACATCTTCGCCGGATCCGATGCCGGATCACGAGGACCGGTCCCGGCGGGCGCTGCCGACCGGTTGCCGGTCCGGTCCGGCGCACCCGCGCCGCCCCCGTTTCGATCGGCCGCTCGCTGCCCGGGCGCTGCGGGGTTCGCGGCGTCGCGCACGGCGGCAGGGACGCGCGCATCACCGGTTCCGTGTCTGTCGAGGACGGTCGGCGCCGCCGCAGCGGCGGGGCCGACGCGTGCCTCGGGCTGTTCGCCGTGCCGCCGAATCAATTGCTCCGGAGTCGGTGCGGGTCCGGGGGGAGAGCCACCGGCCGTCGCGGTGGGCGGCACCGCGTCGTCGAATGGCGTCGATGTCGTGAAGTCGAGTGTG
The DNA here is from genome assembly GCF_040642815.1 of Nocardia sp. NPDC047648. Classification (NCBI taxonomy): domain Bacteria; kingdom Bacillati; phylum Actinomycetota; class Actinomycetes; order Mycobacteriales; family Nocardiaceae; genus Nocardia; species Nocardia sp. NPDC047648. The sequence goes on from NZ_JBEYSX010000022.1 coordinate 97,237, forward strand.
GCGACATTCTCCGCGAACGTCGCCGCGTGCCGCATGATGTCGTCGGCGTGATCGTCGAGCACTTTCGCGAAATGCTGCACCGCGTCCGGGTCGATGCGCAGCGGAGGGGGTTTGCCCGACGACGGGATGTCGAGCGCGTCGCGGGTGGCGTCGTAGACGATCCCCTTGACCATGTCATCGATGGCCTGCTCGAGCGGTTCGATCGCCTTGCCGATGACTTCGGCGACGATGTAGCCGATCAGGTACTGCGCCATCTGCTCGCACAGCTTGCGCGCCGCGGCGGCGACCAGCGGCGCGGAGGGAGCGAGCGGCGGTGTGATCATGATCGAGGCGTAGGTCGCGGCCAGGGCGGCGAGTTCGGCCAGTACGGCCACCTTCACCGCGGTGATCACCGTCGCCGCCACCTCGAGTGCCTGCCCCACGAGCTTGCACGCACTCTCGAGTTGCCGCATGTGGGTCGAGCTCATGTTCGCCCACGTGGCGACGAGCTGCTGGTAGGACTCCCCCGAGTAGAACGCCCCCATCTGGTTTATCACACCGGTCGCCGAGTCGTGCGTGCCCTGCACCTGCTCGGCGAAGGTGCGCACATGCCCGGCGAGGGCGCGTACGTCGTCCTCGTTGATGTCCGGGTACGGGACGCCGCAGATGTTGAGGAAGAGCGCGACCTCGCTGGGGATGTCTATAGCCACGCTGCGCCCTCCTCCCCGATCATCGGCTCACAGCACGCGCACGACGACGGCTTCGCTCGGCATACGCGACCACTTCACCGTCGAGCCGGTGTAGGGCGCTTCGATGACCATGCCGTTGCCGGCGGCCAGCTGCACATGCTCGGGCCCGCGCGTGCTGAATGATCCGGCGGGGAACACCAGGTCGCCTGGGCGCACATCCTCGGGGTGCACGCGGACGCCGCTGTAGATCTGCTCGTACGTCGTTCGGGGCAGCACCACTTCGCCGTGACTGGCCTGGGCGATGGCGTACTGCGTCAGACCCGAGCAGTCGAATCCGCCGCCGCTGGGTCCGCCCGCGCCACCCCCACCCCAGACGTAGGGCGTACCGAGCCAGTCGCTGGCGGCCAGCACCGCGTTGCTGCCCTTGGTCCCGTCCGAGCGGACCCTGCTGTTGCGGCGCAGCCGGGAAGCGGACCTGGACCTCGAGCGCGTCCGTCGCCGCCTGCGCGGCGCACCGCCGTGCCGGGCCTGCCGGGTCGCCGGCGTCGCGGGCGGCATGATCTGCGCGGCCTGTTGCCGTGCGGCGGCGACATCGGCGTCGACCTGCTTGGTGGCGTTGGAAATGGTGGACTGCGCGGCATCCAGCAGCGCGGGACCGCTGAAGCGGGTATCGCCCACCGAGGCGATCGCCTGCATCCGGCTCTGGAAATCCGCGATGTGATTGGTCAGGCGGCCGCGGCCGTTGACCGTCCCGTCACCGGACTCGCCGACGGTCTTGCCGACGATGCTGTCCTTGCCAGCATGCGATTCCGCGATCGACAGCTGCATGCCCTGCGCCTCGCCGTAGCGTACGGCCACCGCCCCGGACGCGACCCGCAGATCGGCGGCGAGCGCTTGGGTCGCACTCGCCGCTTGGCCGGCGGGTTGGCCGTCGCCGTACAGCTCGAGCAGCGATCGGAGCACTCCGTCCAGGTCGTTCGTCAGTGCCTGCGCCATTCGACCGACTCGCCATCGCTCATCACCGACCGCCTCTCACACTCTTCTCGTTATTGTGTCGCCCGGACCGACCCGGCCGTATTCCCATTCCTGGGTGGGTAATCGAACTATGAACCACTTCCCAGAATCGGGAAGCGGAGACAATGGGAGGACTTCTGAGAGGCGGTGGCGGCGGCATGGTGACGACGGCGACGAATACCGAAGCCAAAAAGGCGGCGGTGTCGGCATCCTCCCCCCTGGCGAGCTACGCCTCCGAGGCCAAGCACTTCTGGCTGGTCGATTTGCACTGCCCGGCCGGTGCGTCGGAAGGACTGCGCGCCTTCATCGCATTGGCCGACACCGCCATTCAGACCGCCGTGGACCTGCTCGGCCGTGGCATGACCACTCCCCCGCCGAAAGTCGACGACCTGCTCAAGCCCGCGGTCTACGAAACCCTCGGCAAGGGCGAGGCGGACGACGAATACCGCAAGACCGTCGACAAGGTCGAGGCCAGGCAGCTGAAATTGCTGCAGATGGACGATCAGGTGGTCAAGACCTCCGTCACGGTCGCCGCCGAACAGGTGCAGGCGCTGCGGTCCATCAAAACCATCGTGACCGAACTGAATACGAAGCTGAAGGCCGCGGGCAGCGCCAAACTCAAGCCCGCTCAGGAGCTTCCCTTGCTCAAGGCGGTCGCCGCCGCCGTAGAGGCGGTCTACGACAAGGTCACCGCGATCGCCGACCTCAACGAGGACATGGCCAACGGCAAGGGCAAGGGCAACTCGAACGGCGGCGGTCAGAACAGCGGCGGGGGCACATCCGCGGGCAGCAGCGGAAGCGGCGGAGGTGGTGACGGAGGACTGTCGTCGCTGCTGCCGATGCTCGCGATGCTGCCGATGGCGGCGATGCCGCTGATCTCGCAGATACCCGAGATGATGCATAAAGCCGACGAGGACAAGGCGAAGAAGGCCGAGGAGAACGAGCACAAGGGCGCTCCGGGACAGCCGGGACAGGCACCGCCGCCCGGCAATCAGGCCGCGCCCGCTGCCGCGCCGCCCCCGGGCGATCCGAACGCGCAACCGCCCGCCGCACAACCGGCCACCGCGGAGCCCGGCGGCGTCACCGCCGCCCCGGCGGCGAATACCGCACCGGCCGACGATCCGAACGTCACGCCGACGACGACCACGGCACCCGGCGTGATACCGGTTAGCCGGACCAGGGACCGCGCCGCGTCCGACCGGCCCAGCGGAGCGCCCACGCAGGATGCGGCGGTCGTCGACGATCAGGAAGCGGAAGCCGCCCCCGTCATCGAGGCGTAGCCCGATCCAGCGCATATCCGGTCCGGCAAAGGCTGCGCCTGTTCGCCGATTCGGTACCGAAGGAAGCGGACTGCGCGCTGCCGTCGGTACCGCTCGCGCAACTCGCGTGGACACAGCTCAGCACCAGCGGGAACCCGTCCCATAGGCGGCGCGGCTCGAGCACCCTACCGACGATCGATGTCCGCACGCCCTCGGCACTGTGAGCGGGGCGCTTGCGCCCGGTCGATTCCGGTCGATCCATCGACACCGATCGCCGCAGGCACAGCGCGGCGGCGGGTCTGCCGGAAGCGGTGCGCGCAGGGTTTACACAGCCGTCAGCGGAGCCGGTCACCCATTGCCGCTGTGCCTCGGTAACCGAATGTCCGCGAGCTACCGGGACTCGTGCCGTCACCGGCCACGCGGCCGCATCGCCTCGTAAACGTGCCTCCGAGCTAGGAGCGGTTCGGCGTCGAATCGGGAAGAGCAGCTATCCGGGTCGCGTCAGGACGAGGCCTGCCGCCACCCGGATGCCGCCTGTTCACCTATCGGGAAGCGTCGTTCACGACCGTTCCGGAGGCGCCACCGCGGGCGGTGGCGTCGAGGGCGCGGCCACGACGGTAGGAGGCGGCCCTCCGGCGACTTCCGGCGCGGTGACCGACGGAACCGAGGCGGGCCGGGCGACGCGCTCGGGCTGCACGGCGGTGGAGACGGGCGCCGGGGTCGAGACGAACTGCGGGTGCAGCGTGATCTGTTCATGGGCATAGACGGCGTCGCGCAGCGTCTGCCTGCTCGGCTCGTTCGCCAGCAGCAGCACCAGTTCGTTGCAGCGCCGCTCGAAGACCATGCCGCGCAACGGCGAAACCCCGGCGTCCAGTCGCAGCTGCCCGATCTCCACCCGGCCCACGTCGACCCGCTGCCCGAGCATCGACGCCGCCAGCAGGTCGTCGGCGTCGCGCAGCTCGTCCCACAGCTCGCGCGACACCGGCCTTCCGGCTTGCAGGTCGGCCAGGATCCGTTCCCGGACCCGGCGCGACGCGGCGGCTTCGGCGGGTACCGATCCGGACCGGCCGACCTGTCCGTGGGCATCCACGGCCAGTTCCACACAGCGCGACCGCACCTGGGTGTCCGGTACCGACGAGACGTGTTCCAGGCCCGCGATCGAACCGGTCAAGCCGAGACGGTCGGCCGTGTCCGGGGTGAACTCGCGCAGGTCGACGTCGTAGGACGGGCTGACGAGCCCCTCCATCGCCGCTTCTCCGAATCGTGAGCGCAAGCCCGGATCGATCGGCCCGGACGAGACGAGGGCCGACAGATTCGCGTTCGCCTTCGCGCCCCAGGCGAGGCCGAATTCGGCCAACACCCGGGCCGGGTCGGTGACGCCCTCCCACGGCGATCCCGCGCCGTCGTCGGCGGCGAGCAACTCCTCCCAGTTCCACGGAGTGGAGACCTCACGCGGCAGGAACAACCCGGCGGGCAACCAGCCGCGGCCTTCGTTCGAGGTGATGAAGACGCCCGTTCCCCCGGGACCCCGCATCACCGCGACAGCCCAGGCCATGCCCACCGGCGAGTCGACGGCGGCGAGAACGCTGCCGAGCAGCGTCTTGGCCAGCACGAGGTCGTCGTTCACCTGGCCGCCGACCACGTACGCGGGTTCGGCCTCCTTGTCCTTCGCCGAGGCGACGGCGGCGGCGAACGGGCTCGCGACCGGCACCGGCATGGGCGGCATGTCCGTTCGGCCCGTCGCGCCGCTGGGCGGCTGCGTGGCGGCTCGATCGTCCGGGGTCGCGTTGAGCGGGCCGACTCCCGCGGGCGGCACGCCCGCCGTCGCAGGCGCGGTCACGCCGGTGCTGGTCGGCCCACCGGGTGTCGACGTTCCGGTTCCGGTCGCGTTCGGCGTGCCCGCGCCATTGGTGCTCGCCGGGTCTGCCGACGCGGCGGTCGCGCCGGGCACACCCGTACCCGTCGGCGATGCCCCGTTGGGTCCGCCCGGCGAAGTCGCGAGCGGGTTGTCTCCGGCGGTGCCGGGGCCCGCCGCAGTGGGACTGGTGGACACCGGACCCGCCGAAGTGGGATCGGCCGTCACCGGGCCATCGCCGGGCGCGGAACCAGGCGGCGTGATCGGGCGGTTCGAAGCGAAGGGATCGGTCGAGGTTCCAGGGGGCGCCGTCGTCGGGGCCGGTGTATCGGTCAGTCCGGCTGTCTGCCGGATGTGGCTGGCGAAATCCTCGTCGGATTGTTCGTAGGCGTTCGCGGACGCGCGCAGCGAGTCAGCGGTGCGATCGTGTTCGCTGGCCAGCGCCTCACCCGCCCGCTGCCGGGCGTCGTAGTACCGTTCCAGCGCTTCGTAGACCGGATAGGCGATCTTGCCGTAGGTGGGCAGGAAGTTCGCGAGCCATTCCGTGGGCGGTTTGGCCCATTCCCTGGTGTCGTGCGCGACCCGGTCGTGCTGGTCGGCCAGCTGACGCAAAACGGCAGGGTCGATTTCCATGCTGTTGGGCATGCTCGATCAAATCCTTTCCCACCACACGTCCCCCTATTGTCGATTCTTCCCAGAGGTGGGGAGTGCGAGACGGTTGCCCGGTGCGCGGTCGCTCCAGGGTCGGTATGCGGCGACGCGTTACTCGACGCGGCATTTCGGCTTCCGCTCAGCGGCCCGGCCCCGCGGTGATGGTCGGTCGCCGAGCGGGCGCGACGGGTGCGGGATCCGGTGCGACGAAACCCGGGTGACTCACGATCTGCGCGTGCGCGTACACCGCGTCGCGCAGAGTCTGCCGGGTCGCCGCCTCGGCGAGCAGCAGCACGAGTTCGTCGCACCGCCGCTCGAAGACCATGGCGCGCAGCGCGCTCATCTCCGATGTGTGCCTGCCGTCGGCCTGGTCGGCGCGCAGCTCACCCAGCGCCACTCTGGACACATCGGCGCGGTGCGAAAGCATTGTCGCCGTGAGCAGGTCGTCGGCATCCCGAAGCTCCTCCCACAATTCCTGCGACACCTCGCGGCGCTGCCGAAGTGCGCCGAGGATCCGCTCGCGTGCCGCGGGCGCGCCCAGCGCGGCAGGCGAGCCGAGACCGGCCTTGTGGACGCGAGCGTGCGCGTCCGAGGCCAACTCCCAGCATCGCACTCCGATCTCCGACTCCGGTGTGGCCGCCGCCCGCCGCACCAGGGCGGCGGCCCCGACCAATTCGAGGCGGTCGGCCAGACTCGGCTTCGGTGCGCTGAAGTCCATCGCCGACGAGGCGGCCACTTCGCCCTCGATCGGCACCTCACCCAGCTGCCGTCGAAGATCGGCATCGACGTCCGCCGAGGCGGCGATAGCGGTCAGCCGGGCGCCGGACCTGCGTCCCCAGGCGATCCCGAACTCCGCCAGCACGCGTGCGGGATCGGCGACGCCCTCCCACGCGTTCTCGGCCACCTCCCACACCCACGGAGTGGAGAGCTCACGCGGCAGGTACAGCCCGGCCGGTATCCAGCCGCGGCCCTCGTTCGAGGTGACGAACGCGCTGATGCCGCTGGGATGGCGCATCACCGAAACCGCCCAGCCGAGCCCGAGGACGGCATCGCCGCCCGCCGCCAGCACCCCGCTCAACAGCGTGCGGGCCAGCACCAGATCGCCATCCACTCGCTCGCCGAGGACGAATGCCGGGGCGGCCGCCGACGTCATGGCCGCACCGACCACAGTGCGCATCGACTCGTCGCCGTCGTCCGCGCCGTCCTTACCCGCGTCGGTGCGCTGCTCGGTCCGTTCCGGTGACTGCGCTTTCGCGCCGCCGCCCGCACCCGGCGGCGGTCCCGCGCTCGCCGCCGTGATCTTGGGAGTGGCGACCGGCCCACGCGATTCGCCGGGCGGAGGAGCGGTCTGCTTCGCCTGTACTTGCGGCGGGGGGACGGAGCCGGCCTGTGCCGCCGGCGCGGAGACCGCCGGTCCAGCGGGTGCGGCCGAGGCAGCCGGCGCGAACGGTGCGAACGGTGCGGTGGAAGCAGGCGCCGCGACCGGTGGCGGAAGGATCAGCGGCGGCGGCACCGACGTACCGGGGTCGGCCGCGGACGCGGAGGAACCGGTGAACTGCTCGGGCGCTGCCGTGTCGTGCGATTCCGCCGCCGAAACGGTGCCGGAGCGGTCCGGGGTCGCGGACTCGGCCGCCTCGGCCTTCTCGGCCGGGACATCGGGATCGCTCCGATGGGAATCCCGCGCGTCCGGACCGGCCGAATCCTGAGTATCGCTGTCCACCGGGGCATCTCGGCCCGGTGCCATGTGCTCGATGCCGGTGACCTGTCCGCGCGGTGGAACGCCCGCAGCGGGCAGACCGTGCCCGTCCTCCAGGCCACCGCCCGGCGCGGTGTTCACCGGGACGGTCGTCGGGCCACTGGGGATGTACTGATCCGGCGCCGGGCCGGTCGACGGCGGACCGGAGCTGTCCTCGGTGGCAATGGGATCGGGTCGCTCGCCGAGCGGGTCACCGGGCAGCAGCGGGCCGAACGGATCGGTGGTCACCGGTCGGTCGTCGACGTCGTGCGGGGGCATCGCAACCGGGAAATCGTCTTTCGGCCGATTCGTCCGCGGCGAGCCGTCGTGCCGTGGATTGCCGGAGTGGTCCTTCGCGGGCCGGTGCTGGTGATGGACGTCCCCGCTGTGGTCGTCCGCACTGCGGTGGCCCGGTTCCCAAGGCCCCGGCTGCCCCAGCGCGTCGGCGATCAAGCCCAAACTGGGCAGGCCCTGCGGGCTGATCGAACCGAGTGCCGCGCGCACGACATCCTCCACGTCGTCCCTGGCGGCGGCGATCATGCCGGGGATCCGGTTACGGAGGGCCTGAGCATCGGATTCGTCCTCTTCAGCCGCGGCCGCGCGTCTCGTCGCGTTGATCCGCGAGGTGGTCTCCTCGACGATGTCCAAGATCTTGTTGCGGGTCCGGTACACCAGGTCGGAGAAATCCCGGAAGGTGTCCGCCGCGGCCTCGAGCGCGTCGGCGAACGCCTGCGGGTTCATCCGCTGGCGCAGCATGTCGTCCTTGATCGGTTGCAGACCGGCACTGGAGCGGGCATGTTCGTCGAAGCCGCGGCGTTTGCTCTCGGCGTCGAGCAAGTCCAACGCCCCCGCACCGTCTCGCGCGAGACGTTCCAGCGCACTCCAGTCCCCCGGCGAGATCGCCGGCCAGTTGTCGCCGACGATGGCGTCCCAGTACGGACTGTGGCGCTCCGGTTCCATCAGCGAGTCAGATGTATTCGGTGCGGCGCCGCACCGCGGCGGCGCCTGCGCGATCGGCGTCGGCGTGGGTGTAGGACACTTGGGCGGTGACCTGAGTCGTCGCGTCCACGCGGCGGCCGTTGGCCCGAACCGCGCGCTCGAACGTCGTCTTGATCCACTGCGTGTGCGCCACCAGTCGCCGGTCGATCTCCGATTCCGGTCGCCGTGGCGCGACGAAACCATCACTGATCTGCCCGACCTGGCCGCCGATCGTGGCGATCGCGGTCCGGAACTTGTGCGCGGCGGCGACCACCTCGTGCGGGTCGTCGGTATCGAATGCGTCGGTCATGTCGCTGTCCTGTCTCGCCGTTGCGGCGGTCGGCAACTCAGGTGTCGCGTCGGAACTCGGATTCCTCCATGGCGCGATACGACGCCTCGGTCGGAAGATCGAACGAGTCGATCGTGTAGGAACGGGTCCCCTTGTACTCCATCTCGGCCCGCAGCCCCACGCGCGATTTCGCGTGCGCCAGCCGTGCGAGCTTCACGATTTGGGACGCCAACCACTCGTCGCCGTTGTCGCGGGCGTCATCGGTGATGTACAGGCCGATGATCTCTCCGTCCCGGTCGCATCCGACGCCGACGGTGTGGTCGGGGTTGAACACCTCGTAGGTCATGTTCCGCCAGTCCGGTGCCCCGGCCTCCGGCTGGTCGTCGTCATCGAAGTCGTAGTCGTCCACCTGGATCGGGTGCATGTCGGTCATCGGCTGGTCTCCGAGAATCGTTCGCCGGGGCGGGGATCGGTCAGGTAATCGGAATCGTCGGTGACCGATTCCAGGCGCGCCGCCAGCGCGGACCAGGCGGCGTCCTCGATGCGCATGATCTGGCGCAACTGCCAGAACCGGGCACCGAGATACAGCTCCCCCGTGCCGTCCGGGGCCACGTCCAGATGGTCGGGACCTTCGGTAGCCGGGTTCAACGTCACCGCCGTCACCGGCGGGCGGGTGTCGTCGACGTTGACCAGGGTCGCGCCGCCGCCCGGAATGAAACTCTGCCGCAACCGGGCGCTGCTGCCGATGGCGACGTCGGCGCTGTTGGTGGTGATCGTGACCTCCGGGTTCAACAGCAGTTGCAGCACCCAGGACCGGGCCGTCCGCTCCGGGTGGTCGGCGTTGATCGCGATCGTCAGGGTCGCCGCCAAGTCGACCACCAGTACCGCGTCCGTGGTCGTGACGCCGGCGATCACCAGACGCCGGGCAGTGCCGACCGGGTACGGCAGGTCGTCGGCGGCCAGCGACACCACGTCCGCGCCGACACCGCCGCCGGTGGCGGGATGCGCGGAGACGGTTCCGGTGGCGACGTCGATCGTGTAGGCGACGATCGTCTCCGAGATGCCCTCCGCCACCCCGGCCAGCCGGACCAGCCCCTCGTCGTGCAGCCACCGGACGGTGTCGGCGACGGTGACGTCCGGGGCGGGCTCGGTCATCCGGACTGCCCCGAAGCGGTGGCGACCGGCTCAGTTCCCTCGATGGGCGTCTCCATGACGCTTTGGTACTGCCGCGCCGCATCGGCAGTACTCTCCCGGATGGCGGCCATGATCTCGGCTACCAGTTCCGGGCCGGTGAGGCGCGCGGCGGTCCCCGGAGCGAGGTAGAGATCGGTCAACTTGCCCATCGCGTCGACCTCCGGGATGACCGCGCCGCTCGGCGACGGCCTGCGGGCCCGGATGTTGTCGATCTTTTCCCGCATCTCGGCGATCCGGTGCCGGAGATCGCGGGCGGCGTCCAAAGCCGCCTGCACGTCCGGGTGGATGGAACTCACGACTCCACCTCGCTGTGCTCACTCATGCGTTACCTCCGGATTGGGAAGGGGTCTGGTTGCTCGGTGTGGGCGTCGGGGGGGTGACGGTCGGGGCGATGGTCGGCCGTTCGCCGATCACCGCTTCGGTGTGCGGCGTGTCGTCGACATACATCAAGCGGTCGGGATGCCACGCCACGACCCGGTTGCGGTCGTTGTTGCTGCCCGAGTTGCCCATGCCCGGCGACATCGGCATGTACGGCATCATCGGCGAACCACCGCGCGCCGCAGCGGCGTTGGCAGCCGAGGGGGTACCGAGGGGTTCGATGACCGATGCGCGCGGCATGCCCGACCCGAGGGTGGCCGCAGCAGCCACCGGCAGGGCGCTCGCCGCGACGGTTTCCGCCTCGATATCCGGGATGCCGAGGCCAGGGCTGCCTGAGGGCATCCCGCTCGGGCTGCCCGTACCGAGCCCACTCGGGATGCCGAGATCGTCGTAGCCGTACTCGTCGAGACCGTAATCGTCGGTGACGTCCGAGGCGTCCGACTGCCCGAGCTGACTCAACGGCATTCCGGCCGAGGCCATCGCGCTCATCAGGGCGGGCAGCATCTGGGTCAACGCGCTGGAATCGCCGCTGCCCTCACCCTTTCCAGTGCCCTTTCCAGTGCCCTCAGCGGTGCCTTCACTCGCTCCGACCTTGGAGCCGACTTCGGTGGAGTAACCGGTGATCGTCTCCGCCGAACGAGCGTTCTGCTCGTTGAATTTCGCCAGAGCGGCCTGGATGCCGAGTTCGTTCTTGGAGCGCATCGCCGTGATCAGCTCCTTACGCGCGGCGATGATCTCCTCCGGTGTGGGATGTTTGGCCTTCGCGGTGCGGAACGCGTCACTGTAGGTGTCGATTCCGTCGGCCAGCATTCCCAGACCGGTGCCGAGCTGGTCGAGCCACCCGCGGCGCTGGCCGAGTTCCGTCGCCGCCGCGGTGCCGACAGGCTCCCAGTGCTGCATCGACTTCGCCGCCGAGTTCACTCCCTCGATGGCCGCCAGATGCGGGCCCCCGGCAAATTTGCGCAGCGCGTCGGCGAATCCCTTTGCCGCACCGGGCCCGGGGCCCGAGTGCAGCTGCTGAGCGAACGTCAACGGGTCGACCGCGCCGCCCGCGACAGGGAACCGCAGCGCGGGCGGTCGCCGCTGGCCGATCTCCTGTACATCGCCGACCGGGTTGGCGAGGAGATCACCACCACTGCCGTTGATGGTCCGGGCGCCGCGGTCGTCGGCCGCGGTGTAGTCCGCGGCCGCCGCCCCGATGTTGTACGCGGTGCGCTGGATATCGGTGAGAACACCGGCCATTCCGTTGAGCAGCGATGCTGCCTGCGCGTTGAGCTGCGGCACCGCGGCAGCCGAGATCGGGTCAGCGCCCGCGGGCACGACCCATCCGCCGGGGATCGCGGCCCCGGTGTCGCGCGCCATCGCGGCGAGTTTCGATGCCGCAGCGACGAGTTCCTGCGGATCCACATTCAGCGCCATCGCGACCTCCTCTCCTCATCCGCCGCTGTCACATTGCTCGCACGATCAGCCCGCCGCGACAACCGGCATTGCCGCGGCCGCGGACTGATCGGCCGAGCCGGGCGTCGTCGGGGGCGCGCCCCCGTCTGCCGGCGCGGTCATCTCGATGCCCTTCGGATGCACGAACCCGGTGAAGCTACCGAATTCTCCTGCCTTATCGGTCATCTCCGGCGGGTTGCACGGCTTCAGCTCGCCGTCGATGACGGCCTCCAGCGTGCCAGCACCATCCTCGGAGGGGAATACCACGAGGATCGCAGTCCGCTTCTCCCATACCGCGACGTCTCCGGTCATCAGCTGGAACGGGTCGACGGGTGTACCGATCTGCTTCTTGTCCGACCACTTGGCCGACGTCTTCTCGTACGCCTTCTGCGCGTCGGTGGCGGCGCGGTTGCCGAACGCCGCGTCCAGGGCTTGGGCGACCATCGCGGAGACCTTCTGTGTGCGTCCGTCGGGGAAGGTGTATTCCACGCTGCCGTCGGCGCCCGGGGTCCGGCCCGGCGCCACCGTGGGTTGCGTGGAAGACGTCGTGGCGGCGGGCGTTCCGGTGTGCTGCGTCGCCGGAGCAGTCGTGGACGGCTGCGCGACCGCGGGCTGGGCCGTGACCGGCGGAGCGACCGGCGGCGGAGCCACCGCATCGAGCTCGTCGTCGTAGCGGCTCGGATCCAGGTCCCTGCGACGACTGTTCAAGTCCTGGTCGGCCATGTTCCGCATCATCGCCTGCTGCATCATCATCGGCAGCATGGAACTCATCATGTCCATGCCGGAGCCCATCGGCGACGTGGCGGGAGTCTGCGGCACGTTCGGCGTGGTGGGGGTCGTCACGCCCGGCGTGGTCCCGCTGGGGTCGAGGCTGCTCGGCGTCTGACCGGTCGAGCCGGGGCTACCGGGGGTGTCCAGATCGGGCAGCGTCGTGCTGGGACTGGTCGGGTCGTCGAGATTGTCCAGGCCAGGGGGGAAGTCACTGTTGTCCACGGCCGGCGGGATCGTCGGGTCGGGGGTGCCGGGCGTGCCAGGGGCCGTCGGCCAGTTCGACCCGTCGACGGGAGGTGGAGTGCCCGCCGGGTTGTTCGCCGCCGCCTCCAGTTTCTTGATCTGATCTTGCAGGTCCTTGATCATCTTCGTCTGATCGTCGATATCCTTGGCTACGCCGTTCTGACCCTGCTTGATGGCATCGATCTCGCTCGCCAGGGAATCGTTGGCAGCGCTGACCCAGGTCAGGATATGGCTGTCGATCTGTATGCCCTGCGGTGGAGCGACAGGGGCCATCGCGACGACTTTTTCGTCGATTACCTTGTTGGTCGCGTCCTGCCCCGCCTCGGACCATTTCCCGGATTCGCGTATCGAGTTCACGAGCTTGGTGACGTTGCCGTTCAGATCGATATACGACCGCTTCAGTTGCACCGCTACTTCCCCATAGTTCGTGAAACTGCCGATATTCGCAGGCGGGACCTGCGGCACGTCGGGAGCTTTGGGGGGATCGCTCTTGGAATCTTTGCCGAGAGTCTTCCAGATCCCATCGAAGTTTTGATACAAGGTCTTGAAGCAGGAATCGGTGAAGACCGAGAAGACCCATTCAGCTGGATAGTTGCCCTCCTGAATCTTTTTTCGATCGGGCATGATCATCGGGTGTGGATCGGCCATAGCTCCACCCCTCAGTTGGTGCTAAATTTCGTCGATGCGTCGAGTGGCTTGGTCGGCAGCGTCGCAGGGTACGACTGCCCTTGTCCCGGAGCCGAGCCCGGCCCCCCCGAATGCGAGACACCCGAAAAACCGGCACCCACGCCGGCACCGGTCAACCAACCGCGAGCCGCATTCAACGACACGCCGCGCGCGGTCCACGCGGCTCCGATGTTCGCGGCCGGGTTCTGGACGCCTGGGCGAATCGCACCTGTAAGCAATCGCCCCGCGAGGTTTCGTCCACCCATACCCGCGAATGCAGCCCGGGCGGCACCACCGGCCCCGCCTCCGAGCAGTGCCAAGGCGCCGGTTTCGGCGCCATTACTGAGAGACTCCCCCCAGCTTTTGTTCTCGACCACTTTGTCGTAGAGCGTCTCTGTTGCGAAGCCTGCCAGCGCGCTGCCCGCCGCGACGCCGAACGCCGTGCCGACACCCGGGACGACCGACCCGAGCGCGCCACCGGCAACGGTGAGGCCGGTGGTCAGCGCGAACTTACCGACGCTCGACCATGGAATGCCGAAGAAGCCCATGAGATCACCTCCCGGATGCTAGGCGGAACGCCGGTGCACGGCGGTCGACCGGTCTTCACTTGCGTCCATTGCGGCCGACACCACCTGGGTCAGAGGCTCGCAAGGCTGGTGCCTCACCACGGCAAAGTCCGCCTTTCGATCGAACTACCCATCGTCGATCGAAGCGGCGTACGCCAGGATCGACCATGAGTGAGACCTACTTTCGACGTCTCCATTGTCGAGGCTTCCCAACTGCGGGAAGCGCAGCGCTGGCAGAACCGGAGAGGCCGGTTCGAATCCATCTACACTGACGTGCGCGAATTGTCCAGGCCGCCAGATAGTTCACAGCGACTTGTGAGGAAGGTTGGATGAACTCCCGCGACCCGCTGCTCGAATCAACCGCTCGAGCGTCCTCCACCTGCTGATGGCACCGACAACCGGGGGAAGATCATGACCTCTGCTGAAATCTGGCCCGCCGGGGTCGAGGTAGAAGCAAAAGAACCGGGAACGGCGGAAGATCAGCAGGCCGGGCCGGTGACGCCGTGGTCGAGCCGACCGGATCAGCAGCGATCACGGCCGGGCACAGCAGTGCCGGGACATCCGAGCATTCCCCCTGCGCCGGGTCGATCGGGTGCTCCCGCACCCGGTCCGGCCGGTGACGCCGGGCAGCCGGGTCGGTCTGGGTCGCCGGGTGTTTCGGGTCCGTCTGCGTCGCCGGGCGTGCCGGGTGGGTCTGGAGTTCCTGGTCAGCCTGGTCAGCCGGGGGTTCCGGGTCAGCCGGGTGTGGCGGGTGGTGTGGTGGCTCCGCGGGTGGAGCAGGCGCCGGGTGCGGGGCGGGGTGGGGAGGAGGAGTTGGAGCCGGAGCCGTTGGTGG
>NZ_JBEYSX010000023.1:0-83721 GCF_040642815.1 Nocardia sp. NPDC047648
CGGCGCACGAAACGCCCGCGCCGCGAACACCGGCTCCGGCAACGCCGCCCGATCCAACTTCCCCACCGGCGTCAACGGAATCTCTTCCAACACCACGATCGACGCCGGAATCATGTAAGCGGGCAACGACTCGGAGATGAAGTCGACGAGTTCGGTGGTGTCGAAGTCGATCCCGATACCCGCCGCGTCGACCGTGGCCGCTTCGGGCAGCACGTAGGACACCAGCATGGTCGTCCCGTTCGGTTGCCGTTTGCCCAAGGTCACCGCGAACTCGACATCCGGATGGCGGCTCAGCGCGTCATCGATCTCGCCCAGTTCGACGCGGAAGCCACGAACCTTCACCTGGAAGTCCGAACGTCCCAAGACCTCGATGCCACCCGAACTCAGGCGACGGGCCAGATCGCCGGTCAGGTACATGCGCGACCCGGGACTACCGGCCTCACCGCCGAACGGGTTGGCCACGAAGCGTGCCGCGGTGAGACCCCGCCGGTCCAGATAGCCCTGCGCCAGCGCGGGACCCGACAGATACAGCTCGCCGATCACGCCGGCCGGAGCCG
This sequence comes from Nocardia sp. NPDC047648, assembly GCF_040642815.1. Lineage (NCBI taxonomy): Bacteria > Bacillati > Actinomycetota > Actinomycetes > Mycobacteriales > Nocardiaceae > Nocardia > Nocardia sp. NPDC047648. Next base: position 558 of record NZ_JBEYSX010000023.1, read on the forward strand.
GGCGCAATCGGGAATCCAGCACGAACAAGCCGAATCCGGGTATCGCGCTGCCGATGGTGACCGTCTCGCCCGGCACGAGCGGCGCGCTGCTTGTCGCGATGACGGTGGCCTCGGTGGGGCCGTAACCGTTGATCATCGCGCGGCCGTCACCGGCCCACCGGTTCACCAGGTGGGGGCCGAACCTGTCGCCGATGACCATGACGACGCGCAGGTCTGTCAGGCCCGCGGGGTCCACCGATTCCAGCGCACCGGGAGTGATGAGCATGTGCGTGACACGTTCGCGCCGGAGCAGATCGGCGAGTTCGAACCCGCCGAACACCGTCGGCGGCGCGATGACCAGGGTGGATCCGGTGGCGAAGGCGAGCAGCAGTTCCAGCACCGACACGTCGAAGTTCGGCGAGCAGATGTGCATCACCCGCGAGCCTTCCGTGACGTCGTAGCGCTCGCGTTCGGACGCCACCATCGCGCCCAATCCGGAATGGGTGACTACGACGCCCTTGGGCCGGCCGGTCGAACCGGAGGTGAAGATGACGTAGGCGGGGTGCTGCTCGGTGAGCAGCCGCACCCGATCGGTGTAGGAGACCGGGTGCGCGGGCCACCGCCCGATTCGCTCCTGGTCTCGCGGATCGTCGAGTTCGATCCAGGGGAGGGAGGTGCCGAGCGCCTCGCGGTAGGCGGAAGTGGTCAGACCGAGCGCTGCTCCGGAATCGGACACCATGTAGGCGATCCGGTCGGGCGGATAGGTCGGATCGATCGGCACATAGGCGGCGCCCGTCTTGGCGATCGCCCACACCGACAGCACCGACTCGAGCGAGCGCCGTATGCCGATGGCCACCACGTCACCGGGGCCCAGTCCTCGGTCGATCAACTCCCGCGCCAGCCGAGACGAACTTTCGTCGAGCTGCCGGTAGGTCAGCTGCACGGTGTCGGCGGGATCACCGGTCGGAGAGAACCGGATCGCCACCGTGTCGGCGGCGGATTCGACCGCGGCGGTGAGCAGTTGCCCGAAGAGGGGAGCGCCGGAGCGGCGACGGCGATTTCCACGCGCAGAACGTCGATCCATCTTCATTCCCGTACTCTCTCCTTCAGGCGGCGCCGGTTCTCACACCGAACACCCTCGATCCGACCCACGACCTCGCTACTTGCTCGCAATGGTGTCGCAGACACACCGGTAGTCCTCTCGCGAGAAGTCCGGAGTGCCTGCCCCCGCCCGGACAGTACACAGCCGGTGACCTGCCTTCGGCACGGCATACGGCAGCGCCGGGCGAATTATGCTGCGTCTCACATCTTTCGCCGACCAGGCGCTCCAGTCCAGTGCCGCCGCACTCCCGCGTCCCTCGGCTTGCCTGCGCTCCGACTCACGATGCCCGGTCTCGGCGGTGCGGGTCCGCTCCGCTTGCTATTACGAGAATGCAAGCGCGGCAAGCGATCTCGATGACGTCGATGACGCATAGGCGGATCGGCGGTTGTGTCAGGGACGCGGCGATCCCCCGGCTGTATCGAGAGCGGTTGCCGTCCGCGGCATCAGGGGAATGTGCAAGCGGGACCACCACCGGAACTGTCGACGTACCCGGCGCGCAGCATGCGCAGCAATCGGCACAGCGCCTGGGTGGCGGATCCGGTCGACGCCGACCCGGACTCCGCGATGGGCGCCTGCCGTTCGAGCGGCGCGGCGGACGCGGTCGACAGCGGAGCGAGGAGTGTGGCCGTCACGAGGAGGCTCGTGGTGATCGCCTTCATGGGCACGAGTATTCGGCGAACTCCTGCGCGTCGCACGACCCCATTCATCGGGGCGCACCACACGCCGTCCGCGCGATCCCGCTGCGCGGGTGGCGCCGCTACCGCTGTCCCAGCGGATACAACGACCAGGCCGTCGCCTCGATCGGCACCGCCGCGGCGGGTCGGTCCATCCGGCTGGTCTTGGATCCTGTGGTGAATTCGGGATCGGTCCCCATGATGACGCGCCCTTCGTTGTTCACCAGCACCACTCGCCGGTCATATGCGCGGAAGCGTGGCAGCAGAATCTCCTCGATCGAGGCGACCGGGACGTCCGCACCGGCGATTCCGAGGAAAGTTCCCGAGCTGATCGTGACCGGTACCGCGAAGGTGCAGACGTACTGATCGGTGCACGCGTAATCGAGACACGGCCCATGCGCCCAGCGGCGGCCCTGCTCACGCGGTATCGCGAACCATTCCATTCCGGTGTAGTCGTAGAAGTATTCGCTGTGGGGATTCAATTCCAGCACCAGGCGTTGCGGCCTGCGCTGTGCGTCCAGCAACCACCACTCCAAGTACCTCGGGCGATCGGCGAGAATGCCGTCGGCCATCACTACGCCCGCGCTTTCGAGCAGCTTCCCGCGCCGCTCGAGTTCGCCGACGATGGTCTCGCGCAGAGGTGCCAAGTCGGCCGATCGGGGGGCGAGCTTCCGCTCTCCGGTCAAGGCTTCCCACAGTGTGGCCAGCTCCGACCCGATGATTCCCAGCGACCGGTAGACCTCCTCGGCCAGCTCCGTGACGGCCGAAGCGAGCGACTCGACGGTCACCGGGGCGGCATCTTCATCGGTGTCCCTCATGGATCAACTGAGCTCCAAGCGAAGGGCGACGAGGCGGCGGATACGTGATTCGGTTTGTGATTCTGCCAGCTCTCTCGCCCGGATATCGTCTTCTCTTTCGATCGCGTCCACCAAATCACGGTGAGCGGTCGCCTCGGCCGCCGGATCCAGTTCCAGCCCGGGCAACCAGAGCAGTGCGGAGAGTTCGGTTTGCAGAGCGACCTGGGCACGCGTCAGTCGGGTGGATTGTGCGCACACCGCCATTTCGATATGAAAGCGGCTGTCGGCCCGGCGCGCCGAAATGGGTTCGCTGCTGCCCTCCAGCCGGTCGGCCAAGGACCGGAGCCGGGCGATATCGGCCCGCAGTCCGCGGCGCGCGGCGAATACGGCGGCCGCGCCGGTGACGGCGAACTGTTCGTCCCCCAGATCGCGCAATTCCTGGATGCTCATCTGCTGCAACTTCACCAAGGACGTGCTCTCCAAGGCCTCCGCGGCGCCCTGGATGAAACTGCCACCGCCGCGTCCGCGCTTGGTGTGCACGATGCCGCGTTGTCGGAGGACGGCCAGCGCCTCCCGCAGGGTCATCGTCGACACACCCAACTGGTTGGCCAGTTCGGTCTCACTCGGCAACTGCTGGCCGTCGACCATCAGGCCGAGGCCGATGGCGGCACACAGTCGCTGCACCACGGCCTCGGTTTTCGGACCGCCACCCTCGAGCGGTGACAGCACGGCACCGAGAGCGGACAACCCGGCGCTCTCCCGCTTGGACAACGCGACTCCTCGATGGGATGTAGCTCGATCCTAGTCAACGAACACTTGAAACATGAAGTCTGAGATTAGAGGTACCGCCGTCGAATGCCCGGCTCGACACGGGAGCGGACGTACGCGAGCAGTGATAGTTGCGCCCGGCATTGAACTATGACCTCTAATGTCTTATGTTAATCGCTGTGGAACTGGCCGCAGAGGCGCCCGGACCCACGGGCGTCGCGATCGGAGTGGGATTTCTTCATGTCGGAGAGCCGGAGCAGGCATAGCGAGCGACCACGCCGGCGCGTCCGCTGCCGTGGCGGGTCGGCGGCCGAGACAACGGTGTTACGGCTGGTAGGCCATGAGGGCGAGCACGAACGCGGCGCGCGGCGTCGGGGTGTCGGCGATGGATGACGTACGCCATACGGAAGTCGACGGCGTGCGGGTGACCTGGCGTTTCGTGCGGCACCATCTGATCGCGATCGTCGCCGTGGACAACACCTGCGATGCGTCACCCGTTGTCTCCTTCAGCCCCGAGAATTACCCCGACCTCGCGGGGGCACGAGAACTTCTCCCGGAGCTGGCGAGGCTGTGGGACGCGGTGCGCCGGGAGTTCTGGGCGAAACTCATCCCGCCGGTGCCCATGGCGACCGGACAGCAGGCGTGGGCATGACGCTCGCGAAGCGGCCATGACTCGAGGCGGCGGCACGCCCGGCGGTGTCGCCGGGCGTGCCGCTCGGTACTTACGCGGGCCGGATCTCAGTCCCGCGTGATGGCTCCCTCCACGCGCCGCCAGATGCCGAGCGGGTTGTCCGCGCGGATCTCATCGGCGAGAAGATCATCGGGGACGTTCTGGTAGGCGACCGGGCGCAGGAAGCGCTCGATGGCGCGGCTGCCCACGGAGGTGGTCGCGGGCGCGCTGGTAGCGGGGAACGGGCCGCCGTGGACCACCGCCACCAAACATGATCGCCACCGACTGGCGCGAACTCGGCCACACCGTGCGCGCGGGGGCGGTCGATATCCCGCTCGCCGACCCGCATTTCTGGACCATGGCGGGCTCGGTCCGGGTCGCCCAGTTGTGCGACGCGTGGGGGCTGACCTGGGGCTCGCACTCCAACAACCACTTCGATGTCTCCCTGGCGATGTTCACTCACGTCGCCGCGGCCGCCCCCGGCACCATCACCGCCATCGACACCCATTGGATCTGGCAGGACGGCCAGCGCATCACCCGCGACCCCTACCGCATCGCCGACGGCATGCTCACCTTGCCCGCGCGCCCAGGACTCGGCGTCGAGCTCGATGACGAGCGGGTCGCCGCCGCCAACGAGCTCTACCACCGGGCCGGCCTCGGCGATCGCGACGACGCCGCGACCATGCAGTACCTCGTGCCGGGCTGGCGCTTCGATAGCAAGCGACCGGCGCTGGTGCGCTGAACTCGTCGCAGGGCCGCTCGGACACCGGATGGGCGGGGGTGTCCGAGCGGCCCTGCCGCATCCGTCGAATCCCCTTGGCGAACATGTGTTTGGAACCACGGCGAGGAGGCATTACCCCAGCGGACAAGCTCGACAAGGAGGTTCGGATGTCGGCTGGAGTATGGGCAATCATTGTCGTCATCGCCATTGTCGTCGTCGTGGCCATCATCGCCTTGCTGGTGTGGCCCGCGCTGCGCAGGCAGCGACTACGGCGCCGGTTCGGCCCGGAATACGACCGGACGGTCCAGGAACTCGAGGACCGCAAGACCGCCGAGCGGGAGCTCGCAGAACGCGAGCGCAGGCACTCGCAGTTGCGGTTGCGTGATCTCTCGGAGGACGAGAAACGGGTCTATTCCACCCGCTGGGTAGAGGTGCAGGAACGATTCATCGACGACCCCGCCGGGGCGCTGACCGAAGCCGACCGCCTCGTCACCACGATCATGTCAGAGCGCGGCTACCCCACGGAGAACTACGAGCAGCAGCTCGCCGATCTCTCCGTGGAGCACGCCGAGCCGCTGGGCCATTATCGCGCCGCGCACGAAATCGCGACTCGACCCGCGGGCGCCGCGGTGTCCACCGAGGATCGTCGCACGGCCATCGTGCACTACCGGGAACTGTTCGAAGACCTGGTCGGAGTGACCGATCAGGGGAAGAAGGACGTGAAATAATGAGTACCGAGTCCGAACGGCGGCCCTACAGCGTCGAGGCGGAAGGCGAGTCGGCGACAGCGGGGGAAACCCGCGCCGAGTCGCAGTACGACGGGTCCGGCGAGGCCGAGCGTCGGCACGAAGCAGGCGCTATGAGCGAATCCGCGGCAACGCGCCAGGATACCGGGCAGGCGGCGAACCCTGATCTGATCGACGAGGCGGGACGCGCACGGACCACCGACGCCGCGTCCGAGCCGGATCGGCCCGGTTCCGTGGCTCAGGAAGCGGAGTCGTCCCGCGGGAACGCTCCGGCAGGACAGCACGCCACCCACACCGAACTCGGCGACGATGCCGAGCGCGGCAGCATCGGGACGGCCGAACAAGCCGCTGCACACGACTCGGGTACCGGTTCGGGCGTCACGCCGACCGCTGCCCCCGCGGCCGAAGACCGGCCCGCGCCGCTGTTCGCCGACTCCGACCTCGATCGCCTGCGCACCCAGTGGCGGGAGGCCCAGGTGACCTTCGTCGACGATCCGAGTGACGCCGTCGCCCGTGCGGACACCCTGCTCAGCGACATCATCGACCAGATCACCGCCACCTACCAGCAGCGCAAGCGCGAACTCGACGAGCGGCGCGGCGACACGTCCGACACCGAGGGGCTGCGGCAGGCGCTGCGCGGGTACCGGGCGTTCTTCGACCAGCTGCTCTCGATCGGCGGCTAGTCACGGAAGTCGTTACCCATGAGTGTCTTCCGACTGGCCGGCGGAACGGTCGATCACGCGACGAACTGGGTCGCCCGGCAAGTGAAAGCGCGGGTTCCCACCGCGGACCCCTCCGACCGTGACCCGAAGTTCATCGCGGACACCATGGGCCTCGGCTGGCTCTTGGTGCGCCTCTACTTCCGGGCGGAGGTGCGCGGCCTGGAGCGGATCCCCGAGCAGGGGCCGGTGTTGCTGGTGAGCAACCACTCGGGCGGGAACGTCTCGCCGGAGGTGCTGGTGACAACCCTGGCCTTCGTCCGGCGTTTCGGCCCGCACCGGCCCTTCTTCCAGCTCGCCCACGACATGGTGATGGCCTACCCGGTGATCGGCTCGTTGCTGCGCCGCTTCGGCACGGTGAACGCCGACCCGGGCAACGCCGAGCAGGCGCTGCGCGACGGCGCCGCCGTGCTGGTCTACCCCGGGGGCGACTGGGAGGTGCACCGCCCGACCTGGGAGGAGGACCGCGTCGACTTCGCCGGTCGCACCGGTTTTCTCCGCCTGGCCTGGAACGAGCGGGTGCCGATCGTGCCGGTGGTGAACATCGGTGCGCAGCAGACCCAGCTGGTGCTCACCCGCGGCGACCGGATCGCGCGCCTGTTGCGGCTGGACCGCATGCTGCGGCTGAAGGTGTTCCCCATTTCGATCGCTCTTCCGTGGGGGCTCGACGTCGGTGACCTCGCCGGGCATCTGCCATTGCCCAGCAAGATCACCGTCGAGTTCCTGGACCCGATCGATCTGCGGGCGGTGTCGGGTCCCGAGCTCGACCCGAAGGCGGCCTACCAGCACGTCACCGGGATCATGCAAGAGGCGCTGACCAGGCTGGACGAGGAACGCGACCTGCCGATCGTCGGCTGAACGGATCCGTTCGCGCCATTCGCGGCTCCGGCGACACTTTTTATGGTACCGTTCGTAACATATATTCCTGCGTGTGATGGAGGTCTCCCGTGCGCGACATCGCGCATGATCAGGTCGGATGGTTCGCCGCACCGGGCGCCGAGGGCGGCGGAGCGGCGCTGGACCAGGTAGCGATCATGACCGGCGCCGCCGGAGTGGTGGCCCTCGTCCTGCTGTGGGTCGGGTATCTGCACCGCACCCGCCGGATCAGCTGGCTGCAGCGGGTCGCCGATCGTCTCGGCCGACTGTTCAATCGCCCCGGCTGGGTCGCCCTTCCGCTCGCGATGTTCCTCGCGACGATTCTGACGGCTTTGCTGGGCTTCATCTGGGATGTCAGCCTGCACGTGGGCAACGGCCGCGACAACGGCCCGCTGGCGAATCCGGCGCACTACTTCATCCTGGCGGGATTGTTCTTCCTGTTCACCGCCGGGATGTCGGCGATCGTGCTGCCCTTGGACGAGAAGCCGGGCGCCGCGGCGGTCCGCATCACCCGTACCTGGTACGCGCCCGTCGGCGGCATCCTGATCGCGGGCGCCGGTCTCTACGCCTTGATCGGCTTCCCGCTCGACGACATCTGGCATCGGATCTTCGGGCAGGACGTCACGCTGTGGGGGCCGACGCACCTGATGCTCATCGGCGGCGCGGGTTTGTCGCTGGTCGGTGTGTTGCTGCTCGAATTCGAGGGCAGGCACAGCAGGCCCGAACCCGACCGAGCCGACGGCCGGTTGATGTGGCTGCTGCGGTCATTCGCCTTCGGTGGCCTGCTCATCGGGCTGTCGGTGTTCCAGGTGGAATTCGACTTCGGCGTGCAGCAATTCCGGCTCGTGCTGCAACCGATGCTCATCGCCGCCGCGGCGGCCATCTCCCTGGTCGCCGCGCGCGCGAGCCTGGGGCCGTTCAGCACGCTGGTGGTGGTCGGCTTCGCCGCTCTGGTGCGGACCGTGGTGGCCGTGCTGGTCGGCGGTCCGATCATCGACGCGCCACGCAATGTCTTCCCGCTCTATCTGGGCTGCGCGGTCGTGGTGGAACTGCTCGCGCTGCTGCCGCTGACCCGGCGGCCGATCTGGTGGGGCGCGCTCTGCGGTCTGGGGATCGCGACTGTTGGGTTGTGGCTCGAATCGCTCTGGGTCGGTGCGATGTTCGTCAACCCCTGGCCGACCGCCATGTGGCCGGAACTACTGGTGATGGCAGTGCCCACCGGCGTCGCGGGCGGTGTCGTCGGCGCTCTGCTGGCGATGACGTTGCGGGGCGAGCCGCTGCCACGTCCGCCGGTGCGCCGCGGGTTGATGAGCGCCGCGGTGTTGATCGTGGCGGCCGCGACCGCCAACGGGTTGCTGATCGACGTACCGGAACAGGCCACCGCCACGGTCACACTGCGCGACGCCGGATCGGACACGGACAAAAGGATGGTGCTCGCGGACGTCCGCGTCACGCCCGGTGATCTCGTCGGTTCCGATCCCGAATGGATGCAGATCCTCGCCTGGCAGGGCGGGATCGGCTCGGACAGTCCCGGCCGTGGGCTGGTCGTCGACCACCTCCAGCGAGTGGAAGCCGGGCACTACGTCTCCACCGAACCCGTTCCGGCGCACGGGTCGTGGAAGACCGTCCTGCGCATGCAGGACGGGCGCGTGTTGACCGCGGCGCCGATCTTCATGGCCGCCGACCCCGGCATCGGCGTCGAGGAGGTGCCCGCCCTCGCCTCGTTCACCCGGCCGTTCATCGGCGAGATCTCCGTGCTTCAGCGGGAGCGGTCGTTCGACTACCCCTCCTGGCTGTTCGCCGCGGCGTCGCTCGTCGTGCTGGCGTGCAGCCTCATCCTCGTCGGGGCGCTGTCCTGGGGCGCGGCGCGCATCAACGACCGGTATCCGCGCACGAGCCGAACGGCCGTGCCGGAACCGGCGGTGTCCCGATGACCCGTGGCTCCGGCAGCGTGGACGTGCTGGCCGATCATTCGCTCCTGCTCGCGATCCCCGCCTTCCTGCCCGCCCTGCTCGTCGTCGCCGTCGTAGTTCTCGTCGCTGTGCGAGATCGTCGCGCCGAAGAGCGCGATCGAGCGTCCGGTTCGCCGTCCGAGCACGGCGGGGAGAAGGAGGAGTGATGGCTTTCGCGCGGCATTGGGGCGCGCTCGTCCTCGCGGGTGGTCTGCTCGTGGCGGGCTGCGCCTTCTCGGATCCCGCCGCCGACGCGCCGCCGGCCACCGTAACCGGGGAGTCGGACAGTCTCGTCGTCGCCGTGCGGATCGCCGCCGGCTCGGTCAGCCCGGCCGACGTCCGCCTGGAAACCAGGGTGGGACGACCGATCGAACTCGTGGTCGACAGCGACACCGACGACGAACTGCACGTCCATGCCACGCCCGAGCACACCTTCGCGATCGCCCCCGGTGCCGGTCAGCGGTTCCGCTTCACCGTGGAAGTGCCAGGGCGGGTGGAGATCGAACTGCACCACGCCCGGCGCACGGTGGCGACGCTGCTCGTGCGCGGATGACAGTTCTCGCCCACGGCATCGGCGGTGCCACCGACCTGCCGATCCCGTTGTCGTACGCGCTCATCGGAGCCGCCTGGGCCTTGACCTTCTCGTTCGCGGTGCTGGTGCTCGCCTGGCGCGAACCCCGGCTCGATTCCCGGTCGCCGGGGGTCGCGCTGCCGTCGGTGGTGCGAGCGCTCGTGGACTCGCGGGCGGTCCGGGTCGCGATCTCGACGGTGAGCGTGGCCGTTGCCATCGCCGTCGTCGCGATCGGCCTGTTCGGGCCATCCGCCCCGGCACGCAACCCCGTCCCCGGTGTCGTCTACATCTTCCTGTGGGTCGGTGTCATGGTCGCCTCGCTGGTCGCCGGACCCGTGTGGAAGGTCTTGTCACCGGCGCGTGCGGTGCATCGCGCCATCTGCCTGGTGTGGGGGCGTCGGCCCGCCGACGGTCTGGTGCGCTATCCCGATTCTTGGGGACAGTGGCCCGCGGTGCTGGGTTTGTTCTCCTTCGTGTGGCTCGAACTGGCCTACCCGGAACCCGGTTCGGTGAGCGCCGTGACGACGTGGTTCGTGGCCTACCTGGTGGTGAGCACGACGGGACTGATCGTGTGCGGCACCGCATGGGCCGAGCAGGCCGATCCGCTGGAGGTGTACAGCAGTCTGGTGGGCAGGCTGAGCCCGGTCGGCCGGCGCGAGACCGGTGCACTCGTTCTGCGATCGCCGTTGGACAACCTCGCGGGCACTCCGGTGCGGATCGGCGGGGTGGCCGTTGCCGCCACTTTGCTCGGCTCGACGGCGTTCGACAGCTTCACCACATTCCCTTCCTGGCGCGGGCTGCTGGCCGACGCCGGTGACACTGGATCCGATGTCCTGCCGACCCTCCTGAAGACGGCCGGGCTGCTGGGCTTCATCCTCGTCGTCGCCGTCGCGTTCCGGACCGCCTCCCGCGCCACCGGCGGCCTCTCCGCGGCCGAGCGGACATTGCTTCCGGTTCGCCTCGCCCACAGCCTGACCCCGATCGTCGCGGGCTATCTGGTGGCCCACTACCTCACGTTCCTGGTCGAGAAGGGTCAGGCGACGCTGCTCTTGTTCGCGGATCCGTTCGGACGAGGGTGGAACCTGGCCGGCCTCGCCGACCGCGACGTCGCCTACCTCCTGTCCACCCACCCCGCGGTGCTCGGCACGATCAAGGTGCTGGCCGTGGTGATCGGCCACATCCTCGGCGTAGCCGCCGCGCACGACCGTTGCCTACGGCTGCTGCCGCGGGCCCACCGGGTCACCGGCCAACTGGCTCTGATGCTGGTCATGGTGGGTTTCACCTTCACCGGTCTCTACCTTCTCTTGGAGCACCCGTTGGGCAGCGAATTCGCTACGTCTGTGGGTTCATAGCGCGTTAGGTCACTGCAGCACCGCGGCCTCGCCGCAGCGACCGGCGCCGGCGCCGAGATGCTCGATGTCTTCGCCGCCCAAGTCCGCCCCGTCACCGACGGTGCGGAAATCTTCCCTGGCGTCCACGCCCTGGCCCTTCCGGGCCACAGCCTCAGCCATCTCGGCTACATGATCACCTCACCCGGGCACCGGCTGGTCGCGTTCGGCGACGCGATGCAAACCATGTGGAACGGGGCTCCGGCGTGGTCGCGGGCTGTTCGCTGATGTCCGAGTCAGGTGTCAGCGGTCGTGTCAGACCGGTGTCAGGCCGGTATCAGGCAGGCGGGCGACAGTATTCGCATACCAACCGAGTCACACTGTTGCAAAGGAACAATCGCCATGTCGATCACCCTGACCGACCAGGACAAGAACATCCTGCGGACCGCCGCCTACGGTGCCGTTTCGCTGCTGTCGGCCACCGGCACGCCGCACCGGTCGGCCACCGACGCCTCCATCGCCCTGACCTCGGCCACCGGCCTGGCCGGGCATGTGCTCGCCGCGAAATCCGGTGAGATCGAACTAGACGGCAAGTCCGTCGCCGAGCTCGCCGACCAGGTGCTGCCGGCCCTGACCTCGGCCATGCACCTGCTGGCGCCGGATCCGGCCGAGGCCGGCAACTTCCGCAGCACCGTCCTGATCGCCGTCGACGCGGCGGCCCGGTCTTGCACGGGCGAGCCCAGCCCTACAGCGGCTGCGATGGTCGGCAAGATCACCGCAGCCCTCGACGCCGCGGACAGCGCTGCCGGGCCGGATCGCCCCGAACTGCAGCAGATCCTGGAAGAGTTCGTCGAATCCGGCATCACCGGGATCACCCTGCGCGTGCGCGACGAGCACGGCGAGTGGATCGGCAGCGCCGGGGTGGCCGAGTTGGGCGGGACCGCGAAGCCGCCGGTCGACGGGCACGTCCGGATCGGTTCCAACACCAAGACTTTCACCGCGACCCTGGTGCTGGCGCTGGTGGCCGAGGGTAAGGTCGACCTGGACACCCCGGCCGCCGCCTATCTGCCCGAGTTCGATCTCGACCCGCGCATCACGGTGCGAATGCTGTTGCAGCACACCAGCGGCGTGTTCAACTTCACCGGCGAGTACTACCCCGACGGGACAATGGTGCCCGGGATACCCGCCACCACCTCGGGCAAGGAATGGGTGGACAACCGGTTCCACACCTACCGGCCGGAGGAACTGGCCCGGCTGGCGCTGTCCAAGCCGGCGCGTTTCGAGCCGGGTACCGACTGGAGTTACTCCAACACCAATTACGTTTTGGCCCGGCTGCTGATCGAGAAAGTCACCGGCCGCTCGGTCGCCGCGGAGATGCAGCGACTGATCATCGGTCCGCTCGGCTTGTCGGGAACCGCCGCGCCGAGCACCCGGACCGAGATCCCCGAACCGCACGCCCACGCCTACTTCCGGTACGAGGACGACGGAGTTGAGCAGACGGTCGACGTCACCCGCCACAACCCCTCCTGGATCTCCAGCGGCGGCGACATGATCTCGACCACTCAGGATTTGCAGACCTTCATCTCCGCCCTGACGAGCGGCAAGCTGCTGCCGGCCCCGCTGCTGGCCGAGATGTGCAATCCGCATGCGACGCCCCTCCCGGGCATGGGCTACGGCCTGGGAGTGTTCCTGCAGGACACCGCCTCCGGCGGCACCGTGATCACCCACAACGGCGGCGCAGCGGGCCACGCGGCGCTGATGTTCAGCACCCCCGACGGCAGCAAAATCCTCACCGCCGCACTGAATTACGTCGACGACGCCGCACTGTCGCTGGCCGTCCCGTTCCAGCAGGCGACCCAGAAGCTCGCCGAGACGGTGTTCTGAACCACCTCCGCTCGCGCAAACCGCGCACCGGAAGAAGTCTTTCTTCCAGATCACATAGGAACTTCGCGCGGCACCTGTCAGATGTAGGTGTAGCTGACGGCGTTACTGGTTCCACCCGCGGTGATGACGGTGATATCCACCGGCCCCGTCCCCGGAACAGCGGTCGCGGTGATCTGCGTATCGGAGTCCACGACGAAGTCGGATGCCACGATGCCGAACCTCACCGATGCGCCGGTAGCGAGACCTGTCCCGGTGAGGACAACCGTATTCCCGCCTGCTTCGGGCCCCGAAGTCGGGTTGACCGATGTCAGAGTGGGGACCGGAACATAGGTGTAGGACACGCCGTTGCTGGTGCCGTTCGGGCCGGTGGCGGTGACCTGCACGGTACCCGTTCCGGCAGGGGTGAAAACGGCGATCTCCGTATCGGATTTGACAGTGAACGATGTCGCCGGCGTACTACCGAACGTGACCGCGGTGACTCCGGTCAGGCCGGTCCCGTTGAGGTAGACGAGGTGTCCGCCCGCTTCGGGCCCCTGGAACTGGAAGATCGACGCCAGTGCCGGAATGTAGGCGTAGGCGACGCCGTTGCTGGTACCAGCCACCGTGGTGACGGTGACCTGCGCGGTCCCTGTCCCAGCAGGGGAGACGGCCGTGATCTGGGTATCGGAATCGACAGTGAACGACGGAGCCGCCGTACTTCCGAACGAGAGCGCACTGGCAGTGGACAGATTCGTGCCGGTGAGGGTAACAGTGGTCCCGCCTGCCGCCGAGCCCGCACTCGGACTGATCGCGTTCAGAGTGGGAGTCGCGGCACAGGTGCAGGGATTACAGTTACCCGTCCTCGTAATGGTGAACTGAAGCGTCCCGGTCACGGTAATGGTCGTGGTACTCACGCATGGTGAATACGAGTAAGAAAGACCATTACTGGTTCCACCCGGACCGGTGACGGTGACCTGCACGGTGCCCGTCCCCGCGGGAGCGGTGGCGGTGATCTGTGTGGCGGAGTCGATCGTGAAGGCGGCTGAGGTGGTACCGAATTGGACAGTTGTGGTATCGGCGAAGCCGGTACCGGTGATCGTGACGCTGGTACCCCCCGTCGTGGGGCCGGACGTCGGGGCGAGGGAAGTGATGGTAGGCATGGCGTTGCCCCTTTATTGCTGAATGGTTCCTCGGCACCGGGTGGTGCTCAGTTGTGTGGGCGGCCCGCCTTTCCATTAACTCCCATGCAGCGGTCGCTGAGCAATGCATCTTCAATCCGGTTTAGTCCGTTTCCAATTCGCCTTTCACGCGGCAGCCGCTATCTTGTCGAGCATTGTTCCGAAGGGGCACGGATACGAGACCGGGCCGCCGGCACAACGTGCCGGCGGCCCAGTCGAATCACCTGTCAGATGAAGGTGTAGGCGACGCCGTTGCTGGTCCCACCACCTGTCGTGGCGGTGATCTGTACGGTGCCGGTTCCGGAGGGAGAGACTGCCGTGATCTGTGTGGCGGAGTCGACCGTGAAAGAAGCCGCCGGTGTCGCACCGAAATCGACGGCGGTGGTTCCGGTCAGATCGGTTCCGGTGAGAACGACCGTCGTGCCGCCCGCTGCCGTCCCCGAATTCGGTGTGACCGTAGTCAGGGTGGGAGCCGGGACATAGGTGTAGGCGACACCATTGCTGGTTCCACCTGCCGTGATGACAGTGATCTGCACAGTCCCCGTCCCCGGAACAGCGGTCGCGGTGATCTGTGTATCGGATACGACGGTGAAGTCGGACGCGGAGATACCGAACAGAACCGCGCCCGCGGTAGACAAGCCGGTCCCGGTCAGGGTGACCGTGTTACCGCCTGCTTCGGGCCCTGAGGTGGGGCTGTCCGAGGTCAGGGTGGGAACCGGGATATAGGTGTAGGACACGCCGTTGCTGGTGCCGTTCGGGCCGATGGCGGTGACCTGCACGGCGCCCGTCCCCGCGGGGGCGAAGGCCGTGATCAGTGTGTCGGAGTCGACCGTGAACGAGGTTGCCGGTGTGCCGCCGAAGGTGACCGCGGTGACGCCGGTCAGGCCGTTCCCGGTGAGGAAGACCTGATTTCCGCCTGCTTCCGGCCCTTGGAAGGGGAACGCCGAACTCAGGGCCGGGACATAGGCGTAGGAGACGCCGCTACTGGTACCACCCGCGGTGGTGACGGTGACCTGCGCCGTTCCCGTTCCGGCGGGAGTGACGGCCGTGATCTGCGTCGGGGAGTCGACGGTGAACGAAGCCGCCGGTGTCCCGTCGAAACTGACGTCGGTCGCTCCGGTCAGATCCGTTCCGGTGAGAACGACCGTCGTCCCGCCCGCTGCCGTTCCCGAGCTGGGCACCACCGTGGTCACTGTCGGAACCGGTGCAAAGGTGAAGGCCACGCCATTGCTGGTACCACCCGGGGTAGTGGCGGTAACCTGCACCGTCCCCGTTCCGGCCGGAGAGACCGCGGTGATCTGTGTCGGGGAGTCGACGGTGAACGAAGCCGCCGGTGTCGCACCGAAACCGACCGCGGTCGTTCCCGTCAGATCCGATCCGGTCAGGACGACCGTCGTCCCACCCGCCACCGGTCCCGAGTTGGGAACCGCGTTGGTGAGAGCGGGAACCGGAATGTAGGTGTAGGCGACGCCGTTGCTGGTGCCGCCCACGGTGGTGGTGGTGACCTGCACCGTCCCGGTTCCGGCGGGAGTGACGGCCGTGATCTGTGTGGGGGAGTCCACGGTGAACGAGGTTGCCGGTGTCGCACCGAAGCTGACCGCGGTAGTTCCGGTCAGATCGGTGCCGGTGAGGACAACCGTCGTCCCACCCGCTGCGGTTCCCGAGTTCGGTGCCACTGTGGTCAGAGCGGGAGCCGGAACGTAGGTGAAGGCCACGCCGTTGCTGGTCCCACCCACGGTAGTGGTGGTGACCTGTACTGTTCCCGTTCCGGCGGGAGAGACTGCCGTGATCTGGGTCGGGGAGTCGACGGTGAACGAGGCCGCCGGTGTCGCATTGAAAGTGACGGCTGTGGTCCCGGTGAGGTTGGTCCCGGTGAGAACGACCGTTGTCCCACCACCCTCGGGCCCCGAATTCGGCACCACCGTGGTCAGTGCGGGGGCCGGAACATAGGTGTAGGCGACGCCGTTGGTGGTTCCGCCTGCGGTGGTGGCGGTGACTTGTACGGTCCCCGTTCCGGCGGGAGCGACTGCCGTGATCTGTGTCGCGGAGTCGACCGTGAACGAAGCCGCCGCTATCGCACCGAAAGTCACTGCGGTCGCTCCGGTCAGATTCGTTCCGGTGAGAACGACCGTTGTCCCACCACCCTCGGGCCCCGAATTCGGCACCACCGTGGTCAGTGCGGGGGCCGGAACATAGGTGTAGGCGACGCCGTTGGTGGTTCCGCCTGCGGTGGTGGCGGTGACTGGTAAGGTCCCCGTTCCGGCCGGAGCGAGGGCGGTGATCTGGGTCGGGGAGTCGACGGTGAACGACGTAGCCGGTGTCGCACCGAAACTGACCGCGGTCGCTCCTATCAATCCCGTCCCGGTCAGGATGACCGTCGTTCCGCCGGTGACCGGCCCCGCGCTCGGCACTACCGTGCTCAGCGTGGGAACGGGGATGTAGGTGTACGTGACGCCGTTACTGACTCCGCCGACGGTCGTGACGGTAACCGCAACGGAACCCGTCCCCGCGGGGGCGACCGCGGTGATCTGGGTCGCGGAGTCGACCGTGAACGAGACCGCCGGTGTCGCACCGAAAGTGACGGCTGTGGCCCCGGTCAGATTGGCCCCCGTGAGAACGACCGTCGTCCCACCCGTGACCGGACCCGCACTGGGAACCACGCTAGCCAGGGTGGGAGCCGGAACATAGGTGTAAGCGACGCCGTTGCTCGTTCCGCCTGCAGTGGTGGCGGTGACCTGCACGGACCCCGTGCCCGCCGGGGTTACCGCGGTGATCTGGGTCGCGGAGTCGACGGTGAACGACGTCGCCGGTGTGCCACCGAAAGTCACCGCCGTCGCTCCGGTCAGGTTTGTTCCGGTGAGCACGACTGTCGTCCCACCGGTGACCGGCCCCGCGCTCGGCACTACCGTGCTCAGCGTGGGAACGGGGACGTAGGTGTAGGCGACGCCGTTGCTGGTTCCGCCTGCGGTGGTGGCGGTGACTTGGACTGTTCCTGTTCCGGCGGGTGTGACGGCGGTGATCTGTGTTGCGGAGTCGACGGTGAACGACGTTGCTGGTGTCGCACCGAACGTGACAGCGGTGGCTCCGGTCAGGTTGGTCCCGGTGAGCACGACTGTCGTTCCGCCGGTGACCGGACCTGCACTCGGCACCACGGTGGTCAGAGTGGGAGCTGGAACATAGGTGTAGGCGACGCCGTTGCTGGTTCCGCCTGGGGTGGTGGCGGTGACTTGTACGGTTCCTGTTCCGGCCGGAGCGACGGCGGTGATCTGTGTTGCGGAGTCGACGGTGAACGACGTCGCCGGTGTCGCACCGAAACTCACCGCGGTGGCTCCGGCCAGGTTTGTTCCGGTGAGAACGACTGTCGTTCCGCCGGTGACCGGCCCCGCGCTCGGCACTATCGTGCTCAGGGTGGGAACAGGAACATAGGTGTACGAGACCCCGTTGCTGGTACCGCCGACGGTGGCGACAGTGACTTGCACTGTTCCTGTTCCGGCGGGCGCGACGGCCGTGATCTGGGTCGACGAGTTGACTGTGAACGACGTCGCCGGTGTCGCACCGAAACTCACCGCGGTGGCTCCGGCCAGGTTTGTTCCGGTGAGAACGACTGTCGTTCCGCCGGTGACCGGCCCCGCACTGGGCACTACCGTGCTCAGGGTGGGAACAGGGACGTAGGTGTAGGACACCCCGTTGCTGGTTCCACCTGGGGTGGTGACAGTGATTTGGACTGTTCCTGTTCCGGCGGGCGCGACGGCGGTGATCTGTGTGTTCGAGTTGACGGTGAACGACGTCGCTGGCGTGGCACCGAAGGTGACGGCTGTAGTACCGGTCAGATTCGTTCCGGTCAGGACGACCGTTGTTCCACCAGCGACCGAACCCGCGCTCGGCACCACCGAGGACAGAGTCGGAACCGCGACGTAGGTGTAGGACACCCCGTTGCTGGTTCCACCTGGGGTGGTGACAGTGATTTGGACTGTTCCTGTTCCGGCGGGCGCGACGGCCGTGATCTGAGTGTTCGAGTTGACGGTGAACGAGATCGCCGGTGTCGCACCGAAACTCACGGCTGTAGCACCGATCAGATTCGTTCCGGTGAGAACGACTGTCGTTCCACCGGTGACCGGACCCGCACTGGGCACCACCGTGCTCAGGGTGGGAACAGGGACGTAGGTGTAGGACACCCCGTTGCTGGTTCCACCTGGGGTGGTAACAGTGATTTGGACTGTTCCCGTTCCGGCGGGCGCGACGGCGGTGATCTGGGTCGAGGAGTTGACGGTGAACGACGTCGCTGGTGTCACACCGAAACTCACCGAGGTGGCTCCGGTGAATCCTGTTCCGGTGAGAACGACCGTCGTTCCACCCGTCACTGGTCCCGAACTGGGCACCACCGAGGACAGAGTCGGAACAGGGATGTAGGTGTAGGACACCCCGTTACTGGTTCCGCCTGGGGTGGTGACAGTGACTTGCACCGTTCCCGTTCCGGCAGGCGCGACGGCGGTGATCTGGGTCGACGAGTTGACCGTGAACGAGGTCGCCGGTGTCGCACCGAAGGTGACGGCTGTAGCACCGGTCAGATTCGTTCCGGTCAGGACGACCGTCGTCCCACCTGCCGCTGGACCGGAATTCGGCACCACCGAGCTCAGACTGGGCGCGGCGACATAGGTATAGGGGAGTCCATTGCTGGTGCCACCGGCGGTGGTGACGGTTACCTGTACCGTCCCTGTACCCGCAGGAGCGACCGCCGTGACCTGCGTGTTGGAGTTGACCGTGAACGAGGTCGCCGGTGTACCACCGAAAGTGACCGCGCTGGCAGTGGCCAGGCCCGTGCCGGTGAGCACGACGGTTGTGCCGCCGGTGGTGGGCCCCGAACTCGGGTTGATCGACGTGAGGGTGGGAACTCCGGCATAGGTGTAGGAGACGCCGTTGCTGGTTCCACCGGAGCCGGTGACGGTGACCTGCACCGTGCCGGGCGACCCGGCGGGGGCGGTGGCCGTGATCTGGGTCGGCGAGTTGACAGTGAAAAGGGTTGCGGTGGAGCCGAACCGCACGGTCAGGGGACCGGTGAAGTTGGTGCCGGTGATCGTGACACTGTTCCCGCCCGAGGTGGGACCCGCTGTCGGGGAGATCGACGTGATGGTCGGGACTATGACATAGACGAAGGTGACCGGGTTGCTGGTGCCACCCGGCCCGGTGACGGTGACGGATACGATGCCGCTCCCGGCAGGAGATACCGCGGTGATCTGGGTGTTGGAGTTGACCGTGAACGACGTGGCCGGCGTGCTTCCGAAATTGACCGCGGTGACTCCGGTCAAGCCGGACCCGGTGAGCGTGACCGTCGTCCCGCCGGAGGTGGACCCTTGGCTGGGGCTGACGCTGCTCAGGGAAGGAACAGGGAGATAGGTATAGGAGACCCCGTTGCTGGTTCCGGCCGCGGTGGTAACGGTGACCTGTACCGTACCGGCCGACCCGGCGGGCGCGATGGCCGTGATCTGGGTCGGGGAGTTCATGGTGAAAGTTGTTGCCGTGTTGCCGAATCGCACGGTCGTGGGACCTGTGAACCCGGTGCCGGTGATGGTGACGCTGGTACCGCCCGTCGTTGGTCCGGACGTGGGCGAGATGGATGTGATGGTAGGCATGGCACAGCCTCCTGTTGCCGTGGTGGTGCTGATTGCTCTGCACCGGATTGGTGCACGACTCGATTGGCGGCCCGCTGTTTCCATTAACGCCCCAGGACTAGTTGCTGGGCAACGCATCTTCGATCTGTTTTAGTCCGTTTTGGATGCCGTCGGTGATCGCTGCCGCCGGCTTCGCGAACCCATCCCAGGCAGCGCTCGACCTCACGGTCGACCGCAGCGGGCAGTCGAGGGTGCTGTCGAAATCCAACGCCGGCAGGCAGGTTCGACCGTCCCGATAGATCGCATAGCCGCGAGGGATCGGGCAGATCAAGGGTCAGTGTTCGGGCGCAATCGTTGTAGCGGTCCAGGCTCCGGACCCGCCTCCCAACTGCGACCCTGAATCCGGTCAGCGGGACCCCGCCTCGACGAGCGGCGCAATCCACCTCGGGAGGGGTATGTGCTGAGCGCCTGAATCGCATCAGGGGCGAACACGATCGGAAGTCGCGGGCTGCGATCCGGTGCACCCGCTCGGTGGTGGCTCAGCGAGTAGGACGCAACTCGATGATCGACCGCGAACCGGCCGGGACGACCGAACCGACCTGTAGGCGGGCCGGCTCGGCCAGCGCGCTCAGTTGGTCGAGGGTGCGTTCCCGGCCGCGGACGTAGCAGAGCATCCGGAGATCTCCCTCGGTGTCCGGCGGGCTGCCGCCTGCGTCGCCGATGTGGTCGACGACGAGCACCCTTCCCGTCTCCGAGGCCGCGTCGGCGCATCGCTGCAAGATGCGGACCGCGGCCTCGTCGTCCCAGTCGTGCAGGACACCGGAGAGCAGATAGCCGCCCGCTCCGGCGGGGAGGGGATCGAAGAAGCTGCCGACCTGTGCGTCGGCTCGATGGGCCAGTCCGGCGGAGGCGATGGCCCGGTGCGCGCGGGCCACCGGGCCGGGCAGGTCGATCACCGTCCCGCGCAGTGCACCGTGGGCGCGAAGGAGGGCGATGAGCAGGCTGGCGTCGCCGCCGCCGACGTCGATGACGTGCTTCAGGGCGCCCCATGGGTAGGCGTCGGCCACCGCGGGTGCGTCCTGCGCGAGCCGGGCTCCCATCAGAGCGTCGAAAGACGCTCCCAGCCCGGGGTCGGCGGACAGATCGTCCCAGAAGGTGCGGCCGAACTGACGTGGGAACGCGGGTTCACCGGTGCGAACGGTGTGCAACAGCTGCACGAAGCACAGATCGGCGCGTCCGACGGCGCCTTCCAGATCGATCCAGCGTCGCACTCCTTCCGGATGATCGTCCCGCAGGCGCTCGCCCAACGCCGTCAGGCCGTAGGTACCGGGATCCTCACGAGACAACACCCCGGCGGTCACGAGGTGGTCCAAGAGGCGTCCCAGCGCGTCCCGGTCCGCGTCCACCACCGTGGTCAGCGCCTGGGCCGTCCGTGTGCCCGCGGCGATGTGGTCGGCCAGCCGCAGCGTCGCCGCCACCCGGATGGCCATGGGGGTCACCAGGTCGGCAGCAGCCCACAGCGCACCACCCCACTCCGTCGGCTCCTCGGCCATGACCCTCCTCGTTCGGCAATGCGCCCTTACCGGACTCTCGATGATCAGCGCAGCGGCACTGTCCAGCACAATCGGGTGCCCGCTGCGTTGCCGTCCGGGCCGGTACCGGCCGTGACGGTGAAAGTTCCGGCGGCCTGCTCGGCGCGCCGGGCCAGATTGGTCAGTCCGCTCGGCGTCACATCGGCGGGCATACCGCGTCCGTCGTCCTCGATGACGACGGTCAGGTCGTCGGCCACGGTGATCTCGATCGCGATGGTGTCGGCGCCGGAGTGTCGTACGGCATTGCTGACTGCTTCGCGGACAACGGCTTCGGCGTGGTCGGCCAGTTCCGGGTCGATCACCGAGAGGGGACCGGTGATGCGCACGGAGGTGCGCAGTCCACTGGCCTCGGTCTGCTGCCGGATGGCTTCCTCGATGCGTTGGCGTACTCGCGCGCTGTGGCTGTCGCCGCCGTGTAGGTCGAAGATCGAGGTCCGGATCTCCTGGACCACGTCTTGCAGGTCGTTGATGGCGTCGGTGATGCGTTCGCGCACTTCGGGAACGCGGGTGCGGGGCACGGTTCCCTGCAGGCTCAATCCGACGGCGAACAGGCGTTGGATGACGTGGTCGTGCAGGTCGCGGGCGATGCGGTCGCGGTCGGAGAGGATGTCCAGCTCCCGCATGCGCTGTTGGGCGTCGGCCAGCCGCATCGCCAGAGCGGCTTGATCGGTGAAGGCGGCGGTCAATGCGAGGATCTCGTCGTCATAGGGCGCCGATTCCACCGTGCGCAGCGCCACCAACACGCCGACGGTGGAGTCGGAGGTCTGCATGGGCAACACCAGGGCGGGTCCGGCGTCGGGGAAGATCTTGCCGAGATCGGCGCGGCGCGCGTCGTTGACCCGCTGCGGAGAACGCGAGCCGAACGCTTGGCCGATCGTGGTGTCTCCGAGTGGGAGTTTGATCGGCCGCTGGTCGTCGGTGCTGCCCGCGGTGTGGGTGATCAGCAGTTCGGTGATCTCCTCGGGCGGGCTCTCGGGGTCGGGGACGACCGCCAGGAAGGTCTGTTGCGAGCCGGTGAGCCGGCAGGTGGCCTCCACCAGGTCGGTCAGGACTCGATCGGGTGCGGTGCCCGCGAGGAACTCGGTGGTGATGTCGCGGGTGGCTTCGATCCAGGCTTGCCGGGTGCGGGCGGATTCGTAGAGGTGCGCGTTGTCGATCGCGATGCCCGCCGCGGCAGCCAGGGCTCGCACGATGACTTCGTCGTCTTCGGTGAAAGGCTGGCCGCCCGCTTTCTCGGTGAGGTAGAGGTTGCCGAACACTTCGTCGCGGATGCGGACGGGTACGCCGAGGAAGGTGCGCATCGGTGGGTGGTGGGCGGGGAAGCCGACCGAGGAAGGGTGCTCGGCGAGGTTGTCCAGCCGGATGGGTTTGGGCTGGCTGAACAGTAGTCCCAGGACGCCGTGGCCTTGGGGGAGGTCACCGATTCGTTCGCGGGTGGGTTCGTCGATGCCTTGGTAGATGAACTGGGTGAGTTGCTGGTCGTGGCCGCGCACGCCCAGGGCGCCGTAGCGGGCCTCGACCAGGGAGATCGCGGTGTGCACGATGGTGCGCAAGGTGCGGTCCAGATCCAGGCCGGAGGTGACGGTGAGCATGGCCTCGATCAGGCCGTCCATCCGGTCGCGGGCGTCGATGATCTGCTCGATGCGATCTTTGACCTCGCCGAGCAGTTCGCGCAGCCGCAGTTGCGAGAGCGTGTCACGCACCGAATAGGCGTCGGCCGACGCGTAATCGGCCGGCTGTGCTGCCCCTGGAACGCCGCCCGCGCGGCTGCTCGCCATTGCTCCAGGATATTTCACCCCGTGGCGGAAATGAACGATCAGAAGTCGATGGTGGAGCCGGGCGAACGGGAGCGGAGTTTCGACACGTAGACGGCGGCCTGGGTACGGCGTTCGAGGCCGAGTTTGGCCAGCAATCGGGAGACGTAGTTCTTGACGGTTTTCTCGGCGAGGAACATGCGTTCGGCGATTTGCCGGTTGGTCAGTCCTTCGCCGAGGAGGTCGAGTAGTTTGCGTTCTTGGTCGGTGAGGCCGGCCAGAGGTCCGTCTTGCTGGGTGTTGGTGCGCAGTCGTTGCATGAGGGCGGCGGCGGCGCGGTTGTCGAGCAGGGAGCGGCCTGCGCCGACTTCTTTGATGGCTTTGGCCAGTTCCATGCCTTTGATGTCTTTGACGACGTATCCGCTGGCTCCGGCCAGGATGGCGTCGAGCATGGCTTGTTCGTCGGTGAAGGAGGTGAGGATCAGGCAGCGCAGGTCGTCGAGTTTGGTCAGCAGGTCGCGGCATAGTTCGATGCCGTTGCCGTCGGGCAGGCGTACGTCGAGCACGGCGACGTCGGGGCGCAGGGCGGGGATGCGGGCCAGTGCCTGGGCGACGTCGCCCGCTTCGCCGATCACCGACAGTTCCGGGTCGTCGGAGAGCAGGTCGGCCAGGCCGCGGCGGACGATCTCGTGATCGTCGACCAGAAACACCGTGATCATGATGGTGTCCAATCCGGGAGCAGGTGTGTGGTCGACACTACGCAGGAGACGGAAGGCTCGGTACGGACCAAAGTCCTCTTCCCCGGACGAATAGGTATCGCACAACTGCCCATCATGAATTCGCGCGGACGCGTCAAGCTGCGCGCGGCGCGCTGCGAAATGCGCGGCGGCTGGGGACGACGCGCCGGAAGCCGGCCCGCCGCCGGGGATCGGGTCAGCGCGCGGGTGCGTCGGAGCGGGCGAGTCCTTCGGCGATCAGGATCCGGTGGGCTTGCCGGGCGGCGGAAAGCTGCTCGGTATCGCCCGCGTCGCCGGCCGAAGTCGCTTCGAGGCTGCGGGCGAGCACCGTCACCGCGTCGGTGAGTGCCCGCAGGCGGCTGTCCAGTTCGTCGAGACGGGGCGATTCCGCAGGCCGGACCGCGGTCTTCTCCGGCAGGGTGCCCGCCAGGTCGGTTCCGCGCAGTACCGCCCGCAGATCTTCCGGCAGCCAGGCGAACACGTGATCGAGCTGTCCGGGAGAGAACAAGTCGGCCAGCGCGTCGGTCACCGCGCCCGCGAGCGCGTAGGCCTCGTCCCTGGAGACGCCCGCTTCCCGCGCGAACTGATCGACGAACGAGGGTACGTCGTGCGAAACGGGGACGTGCGCGGGAACCCAGCCCTCGTAGTAGATCCCGCGCAGGAGTTCGGGCAGCTGGGCGCTCAGGTGCGCGGAGGCGTTGACGCCGATGCGGTCACGGACGGAGTGCAGCCAGGCTCGCAAGGCGCGGTGCGCGAAGGGCCGGTCTTCGGTGGCGAGTCCGTCGGCGAGAGTGCGCAGCCATTCGTGTGCGGTGTGTATCGCCGGTGCGAGGGGGTCGCGGTGGTAGCTCATGAGGGTGCCTTTCAGGGGTGGATCGTGGTTGTCGGATGTCGCCACCTAGGTCTCAGTGGTCCAGCGCGAACCGGTGACGGTGAAGATGTCCGTCACCGGTCGTCGCGGGGTCGGCGGGATCAGGTCCGTGTCGTCGGGCGCGGTTCCGATACGGATCAGCACTTGCGGGGTGGCCGGACGCGGGACCAGACCGCCGAGCAGTCCGCGTGTTGTCGGCAGTTCGGTGATATGGGTCAGCGCGCAGGTCCCCAGCCCCGCGGCGGTGCATTCCAGCAGGACGGCCGACAACGCTTCACCGGTGCGCAGCCACTGCGTCACCGAATCGCCTTCGGTGCCGAGCACCACCAGCCGCGCGCGATCCTCCTGCCTGGCGCGTCGCATCGAATGCGGAGCCGGGGGGAACGCGCGGCCGACTCCGACCCGAGCGAATTCCGCGTCGGACACCAGCGCGGCGGCGGGCACGCCCTCGGGGTTCTCGGAATGCCCTGTCCACCATTCCAATTCGGTCAGATACAGCAAGTCGTGCCTGCGTAGCGCGCCGACCTGCTCGGAGGCGGCGGCCAGCCGGGGCCGGACGCTGTCGTCCAAGACGCTGAGTTCCACCTCGTGCGGGGAAGTGAGCATCCGCAGACGGGGGAGCACGTCGGCGAAGCCGCCGGGTTCGGTCATCGGCAGCCGGTCGGTGCGTCGCCGGTCGATGGCGAGTGCTCGGCTGTGGATTCCCTCGGGCGGGTCGGCCCACGGCTGGAATTCGATCACCGCCAGGTGGTCGGGTCGCTGCCGGTCGGGTACGCGCGTCGTGGAGGTGTGCCAGCCCCGGTCGGCGAAGGTGGTTCGCGCGTGATGCAGCACGGCTCCGCAGCTGATCACCAGCTGGCGTCCGTGCGGATCGGTCGAGGGCAGTAGCCGGTCGGCGTCGGTGTAGAGGTGCAGGCGCGTGCCGTCGAAGATCCAGCGCCATGGTTGGGTGTTGTGCACCGACGGCGCGCGGGTGGCGAGCCGCAGCGCGGCAAGCATCACCCGATGATCGGGTACCGGGAGGCCGGGTGCTTCGTCGTTCGCGGTCATGCTTCGAGTCTTCGCGCGATCGTCGCGGCGGACCACGGGCGTTCCGCCCGGGACGCAGGGTCCTTGGTCCCCGCGCGTCCGGCGCCGGAGCGGATCGGGGCCCCCGCCGCCGTGACGTTCACGTCCTACTCCTCGGTCTCCGCCACACGGGTACGCAGGATCGCCACGCCCCACCACAACAGCCGGACCGCGAGACCGGCGTAGATCAGGACAGCGAGGTACACCAAGCTCGCGCCGTAATCGCGGGCCCATTCGGGCAGCAACACCAGGACCGCGGCGGGCATCCCGAGCAGCATGATCGTTGCGACCACCACCGCGGGAACCGCCAGCGGAGCGGCCTCCGGGTCCGGGGTTCCGCCGGACGAGTGTCGGGGGATGAACCGGGGTGACATAGCACACAGACTGTTCCCGCGGTGGTTCCGACGGGAGGGTACTGCTACCCGTAAGCGTGGGCCGAACGTCCCGAAGTGGGTGTGACCTCAGCCGACCTCAGCGAGCGTGTGTGTCGTGGAGCGGATTCCCGTGGCCATGGCTCTCCTGGGTGTGGCAGTGGGTCCGAGACCATCGAGATTCCGGATCAGAACTCGAAGGCGACGCTCAGCAGCGCGACGACGATGTCGCCCGCGGTGTCCACGAGCCGGTCGCGGTCCATCGGCAGCCTGCCGTCGATCCAGTCCACGTAGACCGCGGTGAGGGCGCCGGCCAGGGCGGTGCCGATGGCGGCGAGCGTCTCGTCGCTGCTGGCGAACAGGCCGACGGCGGCCGTGCCGAGGACCGGAGCGAAGGCCCGGACGACCGCGGGCGTCCGGAGGGCGACGTGGCGGCGCAGGTCGTCATCGGCGAGGGGCTCGCGCAGCAGTACCCGGGCGCGGCGGGGGTCCTCTTCGAAGAAGTCCGCGCAGGTCCGCAGCGCGGATCGGACGGCGGCGCGCGGATCGGTGGCGGGCTCGAGGGCGGCGACCCGCTCCCGCAAGGCCGCTTCGACCCGGTCGTAGACAGCCCGGATCAGTGTCTCGCGGCTGTCGAAGCTTTCGTAGAAGTAGCGCGGGCTCAGGTTCGCCTGACGCGTGACCGCCCGCATGGTGACCGCGCTCGTCCCCGCCGTACCGAGCAGTTCGAACCCGACGTCCAGGAGTTGTTCGCGGCGATCGCCGGATCGGTCTCGCAGCGTCTGGCCACGCCAGAGCTTGGGCGCATTCACCCGCTCATCCTCGCATCGCGATGCCGCGCCACCGGTGTTGACATCATCCGATTCAACATGAATCATCTGATTCAAGTTCGGTGGGCGTGCCGCCTCGCCCGCCCTGCGGCCGCGGTGAAAGGTTGCCCATGTTCAGCGACGAACAGTTCCAGCAAGCCCTGCGACGTCCCCGATTGTCGAAACCGGTACCGGAGTTCCTCAGCACGAACCGGGCGGTGCCGATCCGGGCTGTCCCGGAAGCGGAGCTACAGGCCACGACCGAGGAGTGGTTCGGCGAGTTCGAGCGCAAACTGGCCTACTACGGCAAGCTCGGCATCGATCTGGGCTGGCTGCTCGACTGGGCGAAGAAGTACTGGTGGAGCTTCCTGGTCCGGGACATGAGCCTCAACCACGAGCTCTACACCGCCGACGTCCGCTATACCGATGTGACCACGTTCGGACGCACGATCGTCGGCATCGACGAGTTCGTGAAGTACAACTTCGCCTTCTTCGACGCCATCCCGGATTGGCGATACGACCCGGTGCCCGGCCAGGTGTACCTCGACGTGACGCCGGAAGGCCGGGTGCGCACGGTCATCCGGTACATCGGCAGCGGCCATTGGGACGGCCCGCTGCGCCTGTACCCCTACGACGACAGCGCGCCCGCGCTCCACGGCGACGGCCGATTCATCCAGTGCCCGGCCGTGGACCGCTATCACTTCAACCAGGACGGACTGATGGAAGAAGGCGAAACCCTCTACGACGCTTTCGATGTCACGCAACGGGCCGGAATCCTCCCCGGTGACGGCAGCTGGCAGTTCCGTGCCCTGCTGGCCGCCTCCAAGCTTCCCGCCCTCGTCGACCGATTCAGGAGATGACCGAGGCCCGATGCGGCCGTATGCGGCCTGGGGTCGGCTCGGCTCCGAGTCGCTCACCAGCCGACCCGGTGCGGGAATGTGGCCCGGTGCCAGGATCTCTTACAGCGCCCATCTTTTCGCTGCCGCGTGGTCGTGGGCGGGAATGACCTCGATGCCGGCGGGCAGGCGGTGCAGGCGGTGGATGGCGGCGAAGGCGGCGGGCCGATCATGGTCGACGAGCAGACCCGGCAGCGGAGGCCTTTCGCGGAGCAGGGCGATCTGCTCGCGGCGCCAGACGGCGTCACCGGCCAGCAGTACGGTGCCGCCGTCCGGTACGGCGAGAACGAGCCCGATGCTGCCCGGGGTGTGGCCGGAGAGATCCACCGCCAGGACCGAGCCGTCGCCGAAGAAATCGTGACTGCGGGAAAAAGTCAGAACCGGAGGTCCATCGAGGTCGAAGGACGGGGTGGGTCGTGAGCCGAGCGACTCGGCGACTCCCACCGGGGCCGTCGCGGGGTTCGTCGCCCACGCCAGTTCGGCCGCGGACGTGCGCAGCGCGAGTGACGCAGGTAGATCGAGCAGTCCGGCCACGTGATCCCAGTGAAGATGCGTCGCGATCGCGAAGTCGACCGCGTCGACGGGGACGGCCGACATCGCCAGCGAATCGCCCAATCCGACAAGCGGTTTCCTCGGCGCGACGAGCCCGCGATAGGGGCGGCGCAGCCGCGGCAGGACCAGGGTGTGCACGTCGGCGCACATCGCCGGATCGACCAGGAAACGAGCTTCCGGGTGTTCGACCAGGAAACTGGTCATCGCGATCGCTACCGTGGGCGGCCGCAGCGCTCCTTCGATCACCCCGTAGGCCGGGGCGGGGCGCACACCGTGGACGAGCGCCGTCAAACGAACTGTGGCCCGTGCCGGGGGCAGTCCCGCGTTCGTGATCGAGCCCAGCAATTCCGCGTCGGGGCGGCGGGGGAACACCGTGCGCCACGGCATCGACATCCCGGCGGCGCAACACGACCACCACGTGCCGGCAGCGCCGGTGCGCGCCGTCAACGGTCCGGTTGATGGGAATCCCACACCCGCCCCTTCCCGCCCGACCGGCAGCGACATGTCCGACGACAGCCTACTCGCGCACCGCACTATGTGAACTGATGTTCTCGTTGTTGGTCGATCGGTGCGCGCGTCCATATGGCAGAATGGAGCGGCAGATTATTTCGAAATTCGATGTTGTGTCGACGGCTTATAGCCGGGCCGCTAGAGTCGGCAAGTACAAGTAATTAAGTTACTAAAGGTTCTCTCTATCCACGCGGGTATCCCGCTCGGTTGCCGGAAGGCGAGAGGTGATGGCATCAGTGGAACATGCCGACGCGAGCGAACGCGCAGCGGCATCGACGGCGCGGCGACTGGCCGCGCTCCTGTTCGGCGTGGGGATACTGCACTTCCTCGCGCCACAGCCGTTCGATTCGGTGATCCCCGCCCAGCTGCCCGGCCGCCCCCCGCCTGTACACGCACGGCTCCGGGGTCGCCGAACTCGTCGTGGCCGCCGCGCTCGTCACGCCGCGGACGCGGCGGTGGGGCGGGCGATGGGCCGCCTGGTTGTTCCTGGCGGTGTTCCCGGCCAACATTCAGATGGCGGTCGACTGGCTGCGTAACGATCGGATCCCGGCGCCTGTGAAAGCGGTTGCCCTGGTGCGGCTTCCGCTGCAAATCCCGCTGGTGCTCGCCGCCGGGAAGGTGCGACGAGCAGGCTACGTGCAGCGCTGATCGGGTCTCGCAGCAGCCCCGGTCCGCCGTGGCGGGAGCGGCTGACTCACGGCGGCGTGCCGACCGCGCGGCGCTGCGTGGGCTTGTCCGTGGAGCATTTGCCCGAACGATTCCGTGACCCGTGCGCCAGGGGGGGGCGACCTGTACCGGGCTGATGCCCGCGAGCCTGCAGCGCACGAGCGGGATCCGCGCGATGATGGAGTAGTGCGCACCCGCTATCACGATCACCTCGAGCAGCTCGCCGGTCAACTGCGAGTGATGTGCGCGCGCAACCGGGAAGCCATCGCGATGGCGACCGACGCGCTGCTCGGCGCGGATCTGGAGCTGGCCGAGCGCACCATCGACTACTGCGCCGAAACCGTGGCGATGCGCGAGGACACCGAACACGCCGCGGTCACGCTCCTGGCGCTCGAGGCGCCGGTGGCGGGAGAACTGCGGCGAGTGGTGACCGCGCTGCAGTTGGTCGACGACCTCACCCGGATGAGCACCCTGACCGAGCACATCGCCCGCACCGCGAGGCGCAGGCATCCCGCCGACGCGGTCCCCGCGCCGGTGCGCAACCTGGTGAGTCACATGGGTGAGACGGCGGTCGACCTCGCCGACGCCGCGGTCGGCGTACTGACCACCGCCGACCCCGGCGACGCCGCGGATCTGGACGCCCGCGACGACACCATGGACGACCTGCACCGCGATCTGCTCGCCGCGATCCTCGCCGAGGGCTGGGACAACGGCACCGCCGCGGCGGTCGATGTCACCCTGCTGGGCCGCTACTACGAACGCTTCGCCGACCATGCCGTCGAGGTCGGCCGCCGCACCCTGTACATGACCACCGGGCAGCGGCCCGACGACACGGCTCTGCAGCCCGGCTAGATCCGGGCGTCACGCGACATCGTTACCCGCGAATCCAGGCCGGCCCCGTAGGGTCGGCCTGGAATTCGCCCGGACGGATCAGGCGAGGTCGAACCGATCGTTCTCGACCACCTTGACCCACGCGGCGACGAAGTCGTTCACGAACTTCGCCCCGGCGTCGTCCTGCGCGTACACCTCGGCCAATGCGCGCAGCACCGAGTGCGACCCGAAGACGAGGTCGTTGGCGGTGGCCGTCCACTTGGCCGCACCGGAGGACCGGTCGAAGCCTTCGTAGACGTTCTCCGCCGACTCGGACGCCTTCCACTCGGTGTCCTGGTCGAGCAGGTTGACGAAGAAGTCGTTCGTCAGCACGCCCGGCCGGTCGGTGAACACACCGTGGTCGGTGCCGCCGTAGTTGGCACCCAAGGCCCGCAGACCGCCGATGAGCACCGTGAGCTCAGGAGCGGTCACGTCCAGCATGTAGGCCCGGTCGAGCAGCAGGCGCTCCAGCGGAGCCTTCTCGCCGCTGCGCGCGTAATTGCGGAACCCGTCGGCCCGCGGTTCCAGCACCGCGAACGACTCGACATCGGTGTTCTCCTGGGTCGCGTCCGTCCGCCCGGGGGTGAACGGCACGGTGACGTCGTGCCCGGCGTCCTTCGCGGCCTTCTCGATCGCCGCGGACCCGGCCAGGATGATCAGGTCGGCCAGCGAGACCTTCTTGCCGCCGGAGGCGGAACCGTTGAAGTTCTGCTGGATCTGCTCGAGCACCGGCAGAACCTTGGCCAGCTCGTCCGGCTCGTTGACCGCCCAGTTCTTCTGCGGCTCGAGACGAATCCGGGCACCGTTGGCGCCGCCGCGCTTGTCGGTGCTGCGGTAGCTGGCCGCCGACGCCCAGGCAGTCTTGACCAGTTGCGCCACCGACAGGCCGGACTCGAGGACCTTGCTCTTCAGGGCCGCGATGTCCTGCTCGTCGATCAGTTCGTGATCGACGGCGGGAACCGGGTCCTGCCACAGCTGCGGCTCCGGAACCCACGGCCCCAGGTAGCGGGTGATCGGTCCCATATCGCGGTGCAGCAGCTTGTACCACGCCTTGGCGAACGCCTCGGCCAGCTCTTCGGGGTGCTCCAACCAGCGACGGGTGATCTCGCCGTAGATCGGGTCTTCCCGCAGCGCGAGGTCGGTCGTCAGCATCGTCGGGGTACGCGCGGGGCCGTCGAACGGATCCGGGATGGCACCCTCGCCCGCGCCGTCCTTCGGCTTCCACTGCCAGGCTCCGGCGGGGCTCTTGGTCAGCTCCCACTCGTAGCCGTACAGGTTCTGCAGGAAGCCGTTGCCCCACCGGGTCGGGGTGGACGTCCAGACGACCTCGAGGCCGCTGGTGATGGCGTCCTTGCCCTTGCCCGTGCCGTAGGCGCTCTTCCAGCCCAGGCCCTGCTGCTCGATCGGGGCGCCTTCGGGCTCGGCGCCGACCAGGCCGGCGTCACCGGCGCCGTGGGTCTTGCCGAAGCTGTGGCCGCCGACGATCAGTGCGGCGGTCTCCTCGTCGTTCATCGCCATGCGGCCGAACGTCTCCCGGATGTCCCGCGCGGCGGCCACCGGATCCGGCTGACCGTTGGGGCCTTCCGGGTTCACGTAGATCAGGCCCATCTGGACGGCGCCGAGCGGGCCCGCCAGTTCACGGTCGCCGCTGTAGCGCTCGTCGCCGAGCCAGGTGTCCTCCGGGCCCCAGAAGACCTCTTCCGGTTCCCAGATGTCCGGGCGGCCGAAGCCGAAACCGAAGGTCTGGAAACCCATCGACTCCAAGGCCACGTTTCCCGCGAAGACGAGCAGGTCGGCCCAGGAGATCTTGTTGCCGTACTTCTGCTTGACCGGCCACAGCAGCCGGCGAGCCTTGTCCAGATTGGCGTTGTCCGGCCAGCTGTTGAGCGGCGCGAAGCGCTGCGCGCCCTGACCGCCGCCGCCGCGGCCGTCGGCGATGCGGTAGGTACCCGCGGCGTGCCAGCTCATCCGGATGAACAGGCCGCCGTAGTTGCCGTAGTCGGCGGGCCACCAGTCCTTCGAATCGGTCAGGACCGCGGCGACGTCGGTCTTGAGGGCATCGACGTCGAGTTTCGCGAACTCCGCGGCGTAGTCGAAGTCCTCACCCAGGGGGTTGGATTTGGACGAATGGGCGTGCAGCACCGAGACATCGATCTGCTCCGGCCACCAGTCCTTGTTGCTGCGGGGGCGATGATCCGTCTTCGCGGTGGGCGACGGGATCGCCGGGTTCTCACTTTCGCTCGAGCTGTGAGTTTCGGTGTCAGGATTGGGCGGGCGGCTATCGGATGACACAGCATTCCTTCCTGAATGAGTGATGTGGGCTGCGATCACGGATGTGATCGGGAAGCCTGTGTTTCCACACAATCGGGACACAGGCCCCAGTAGATGACTTCGGCCTCGTCGATCGAGAACCCGCTGTCATCGGACGCGGTCAGACACGGGGCATCGCCGATGGCGCAGTCGACATCGGCGATCACCCCGCACGCCCGGCATACGACGTGGTGGTGATTGTCGCCGACGCGCGACTCGTAGCGCGCGACGGACCCGGAGGGCTGAATACGCCGTACCAAGCCGGTGGCGGTGAGCGCGTTCAACGAGTCGTACACCGTTTGATGGGATACCTCGGGCAGCGCGGATCGAACGGCACGGATGATCGACTCCGTGTCGGCGTGCGGATGGTCGTGCACCGCGCTGAGCACCGCGACCCGCGGACGGGTCACACGCAGCGAAACTCCTCGCAGCAGCTGCTGGAATTCCGAGGCCGTTGGCATGCACGGAAGTCTCGTCCGCTTTCTGGAACGAGTCAAGAGTTTGTCCGAAAGTCGCGCTCTCCCAATCGAGATCGGCGCTTCCGAACCTGGTAGCCGGGTCGGTGGGGCGGTGCCACCGTCGGCGTCCCGGCGCCCCGGCGGTTGGTCGCGATCACGCGGCTCGAAGCCCCCCGCCGACCACAGTGCCGGGCGTCGGCGCGCAGGGGGGAAGTCGCGCCGCATGGCTCGAGACGGGCGGGCCGCCGGAGGGTCACCCAATCCTTCGAAAATTCGGCATCAAGGCCGGAAGACGGATCGGATGCACCCTTCCTTTTTGTGCTTGAAGATGTCGTAGCCGTACACCGCGTCGTCGAGTGGCATGTCGTGGGTGATCAAATAGGACGGGTCCAGGTCACCCTGCTGGATGTAATCGAACATCCGGGGCACGTACCGCTGCCCGAACTGCTGTGCGGTGCGAATGGTGAGGCCTTTGTTGGTCACGACGCCCATGGGGAACTTGTCGGTGAGGCCGTAGATGCCGAGCACGGCGACCACGCCGCCTTTCCGGCACGCGAGAATCGCTTCTCGCAGCGGTGTCGCCCGATCGGATTCCAGCCGCAGGAGTTGTTTGGCTTTGTCGTAGATCTGCTGGAATCCGGTGCCGTGGCCTTCCATTCCGACGGCGTCGATGCAGGCGTCCGGGCCGCGGCCACCGGTGCTCTCGCGCAGCGTCTCCTGGACGCTGTCGACGGCGGTGTAGTCGATGGTCTCCGCGCCGAATTGCTCACTGGCCACGCGCAGCCGCTCGGGAAACCGGTCGATGACGAAGATCCGGTCGGCGTCGAGTAGGCGGGCGGTGTGCCCGGCCATCAATCCGACCCCGCCGCTACCCCACACCGCGACGGTGTCACCGGGGTGGATATTGCAGAACTCGGCGCCCATCAGGCCCGTCGGTACGGCATCGGAGAGGAACAATGCCTGTTCGTCGGTGATGCCTTCCGGTATCCGGAAGCAGTTGACGTCGCCGAAGGGCACGCGGACGTATTCCGCGTGGGAGCCCTGATAGCCGCCGAAGGGGTGGGTGTAGCCGTAGATCCCACCGCTCGGATAGCCGAGCAGCGGTTGTTGCAGCGCACCGTTCGGATTGGTGGTGTCGCACATCGAATACAGTTCGTGGTCGCAATACCAGCACGATGTGCACCCGATGAAGGACGGGACGACGACGCGGTCGCCCACCTTTGTCGAGCCGACCTCGGCCCCGATTTCGACGACTTCGCCCATGAATTCGTGCCCGAAGACGTCACCTTCCCGCATTCCGGGCAGATATCCGTCGATGAAATGCAGGTCGGAGCCGCAGGTGGTGGTCAGCCGCACCTGCACGATGGCATCGTGCGGATTGACCAGCGTGGGGTCGGGCACGGTTTCCACGGCGAGGTCGTCGACGCCGTTCCAGCAGAGCGCACGCATGTCTCCTCCTGTTCACCGAGCCGACGAGCGAGCGCTCGGATTGTGGGCGAGGGTGGGCATTTCGCCGGTCTGCAGCCGGGCTCGGGCTCGATACAGGGCGGTGAACATGGCCGCGCCGGTCAGCAGGTCGGGCAGGGGGGTCCGCGCCCGCATGGTCACTTCGGTGCCCAGGTTGCGCGGCGCGTCCCGGAAGCCGAGGTCGACCTCGAGGCCACGGGCGGAGGCGCTGTCCTCGTCCTCGGAGCCGACGAACCGCAGATGCCCGTCCTCCTCGCGCAGGGTGGTCTTCCAGGTCGTGCGCCCGTCGGTGCCGGAGTGCAACGTCCACTCGTAAATCGACGGTTCGGTGGACCTGACCTCGGCGACATCGCCCAGCACCTCCGACAGGTTCGCCGGGTCGCGCCAGAACCGCTCGACTTCGGCTCGCGGGCGAGCGATGGTCACGGTTTGGCTGCTCGAATAGCTGCTCGCCGACTCGATCAGCCACCCCACCAGGTCGCTCAGCAAATGTTTGGTGTCATCGATGTAGTGCATGGGGCCTCCTGTTGCTCTCCGTAGTCGCCCGACACTTCGACGCGCACGAGAAGCACCGTGCCCTGGGGGGCAGCAGCACGAATCGTCGGTCGCAGAGGACGAGGAGCAAGAACTGCCGCGCATGTCCTATGCGGTCTCGAAGCGGCTACCCGCCGCTGAATACACCAAACCGGATTCGCCGTTGTCGCTCGATCCGCCAAGGTCAGCGGGACCGGAGCTCGCCTTCCTCGGCTGTCCGGCCGCCGAACGGGGTCACGCGCGCGGCGGCCGGCCCCTGCCGCACGAGCGCCGTCGGATCATCTCGATCGGCCGATCTCGGCCTTCTTCGCCGCCAGCCGCGCGGCGAATTCGGGGGATTCGAGAGAGGCCACCTGCGGTACGATCTCGGCGTCGACCGCGTCGGCGTGGGCGGCCAGATTCGCGGTGTGGCGCATGGTGCGCTTGGTGGTGATGAGCAGGTCGCGTGGCGCGTCGGCCGCGGCCGCGGCGAACTCGACCGCGCCGTCCAGCAGCGCAGCGTGGTCACCGTCGATCACCCGGTGCGCCAAACCGGCGTCGCGGGCGGCCTCGGCGTCGAGAATCTCCCCGAACAGCGTCATCGCGGCGGCCCGCTGCGGCCCGACGGCGCGTTGCAGCATCCAGGTCATCCCGCCACCCGGATGAATGCCGAGCCGCAGGAACCGGGCGTCGAACCGGGCGCGGGGGCCTGCGATCCGCACGTCGGCGGCCAGCGCCAAGTTGAGTCCCGCGCCGACGGCCGCGCCGCCGACCGCCGCGATGGTCGGCAGTGCGCATCGCGCGACCGCGAGGAATCCGTCGTAGATCACCCGCAGTCCCTGCTCCCGGGCCTCGCCGAGCGCGCTGAGATCGGCGCCCGCGCAGAACGCGGGCGGGGTTCCGGTGACGACCACCGCGTGCACGCCGGTATCGCGCTCGGCCTCGGCCACCGCGGCGGCCAGTTGTCCGGACAGCTCCGGTGTCAACGCGTTTCGCCGATCCGGGTCGTGCACGGTGATGACCGCGACCTTGTCCCGCCGCTCTGTGCTGATCTCCGCCATGACCGGATCGTAGGCGCCCGGGCGCGGCCGGTGGACACGCACGTGCTGATCGCCGCTTTCGAATCGCGCCGAAAACAATCATGGACGCGAGATCGCCCGTGCTCAACGATCGCTGGACTGCGACGCGTCGGTGCGTTGCTGCTAGCGAGGAGAGTATGAGCGTGAGAGCGCACAGCAGGTTTCTGGTCGGCGCGATAGTCGCCGCAACGGTGGCGATGCTGCTGACCGCATGCGGCGGCGGGGAGGTCCGTACGTCCGGCGGTGTGCCGGTCCTGCGTTATCAAGGTTGGGCGTCTCAAGTCGTCATTCCGGAACTCGCGGAAGATCTCGGCTTCTTCGACGGCAAAGTGAAGCTCGAGTGGCAAGGCAATACCATCAGCGGTCCGCAGGACATCCAATCGGCAGCGACCGGTCAGGTCGACTTCGGCGGTGCGTTCGGGGGCGCGGTGGCCAAGCTGGCGCAGGGTGGCGCGCCGATTACGGCCGTGGTGAACTACTACGGGTCCGACGAGAAGACGTTCACCGGGTTCTATGTTCCCGAGAACAGCCCGATCAAGACTCCGAAAGATCTGCTGGACAAGAAGATCGGAGTGAATACGCTGGGCGGCCAGTCCGAGGCGGATATCCACACCGCGTTGAAGAAGATCGGTCTCGACGACCAGCAGATCAAGTCGGTTCAGCTGGTGGTTTTGCCCCCGCCGAACACCGAGGACGCCGTTCGGCGCGGTCAGGTCGACGTCGCCGCGTTGAGCGGGCAGTTCCAGCAACGGGCGATCGCCAACGGCGGACTGCGTCCGGTGTTCACCGACTACGAGGAATTCGGTCCGTTCAACGGCGGTCAGTACGTTTTCCGCGACGACTTCATCGCCAAGAATCCCGACAGTGTCCGCGCATTCGTCGACGGGGTCGCCAAAGCCATCGAATGGCAGAAGACGACCCCGCGCGACCAGGTGATCGCGAAGTTCACCGAGATCATCGAGAAGCGGAAGCGATCGGGGGAGGACGCCTCGTCGGTGAAGTACTGGTTGTCGGTCGGAGTGCCCGCCGTCAGCGGCGTCATCACCGACGCCGACTTTCTGCGCTGGGAGGCTTGGCTGCGAGATACCGGCGCGATCAGCGGTTCGTTCGATCCTTCGAAGTTCTACACCAACGAATACAACCCGTACGCACCGAAGTAGTGCGCAAGACAGGTCGGGCTCCCGCCGTGCCGCGAGAGCCCGACCTGTCGGATTTCTCGATGCGGAGCCGAGCGTCGTCTCGCGCATTCGTGTCGCCGCTCGGTTATTCGGAGAGCGACAGGCTGTCCCCGTCGGGGTCGGGTACGACGACGTTGCCATAGGTCTCCACCGGTTCGTGGCCGATGCCATGTGCGGCAAGGCCGGTCAGGATGTCGTCGAGGCCGGTCACGCCGGGCGTGATCATCGCCCCGCCCACCCACTCGGCTCGCATTTCTCAGATTCGTGCGACGTGCGCCGTACTGGTTCGATCATGGCGATGGTCATCCGATCGACCACTGGAACAATCGGGCGCCATTGCGTGTTGTCACTGGTGCCGCTACTGTTGGTGCGGTATCCATCTTGTGGATGTAGGTGACAGTTCCCTCCCACAAGAGTCCACATTCGCCACGGCGTTCTCGCATGTCGTGCCCACGGCACCGCGCTCGGACTGGATGGCTCCGGCCACACAGCACATCGGCGCGCCGCAGCGAGCGTCATTCCCAGCAGGCGGCATTCACGGCGACCCGCCGCATCCACAACTCGGCAGGAGTAAATCCATGCAGGACAACACTATTCGCAGACAAGACAACGCAACCGGAGAGAACCGTACGACATCGGTCACGGGCATCCTCGATATCACCGACAACCATGCCTCGCTGCACGTCGACGGCTACCTGCCCGGACCGCACGATGCTCATGTGCCCGTGCGCTCGATCCGCGAGTACGGCCTTCGCCGTGGCGATATCGTCACCGGCACAGTCGGATCCAAGCGGGAAGGCGCGAAACTCGCGCCGCTGGTCGGAGTCGAACGCGTCAACGGCCTGCCTCCGGGCAATTCCGGGTCGCGACCGCACTTCGCCGACTTGATTCCCATCTATCCGCAGGACCGGCTACGGCTGGAGACCGAGCCGCACGAGCTGACCACGCGCGTCACCGACCTCATGATGCCGATCGGCAAGGGCCAGCGCGCGATGATCGTCGCACCGCCCAAGGCCGGCAAGACGTCCGCGTTGCAATCCATCGCGCACGGCATCGCCAAGAATCATCCCGAGTGCCACCTGATGCTGGTACTGGTCGGGGAACGCCCGGAAGAGGTGACCGACCTGTCCCGCGCGGTGCCTGCCGAGGTCGCCGCCGCGACCTTCGACCAGTCGGCCCGCGAACACATCGCGCTCGCCGAATTGGCCATCGAACAC
Organism: Nocardia sp. NPDC047648; assembly: GCF_040642815.1. Lineage (NCBI taxonomy): Bacteria > Bacillati > Actinomycetota > Actinomycetes > Mycobacteriales > Nocardiaceae > Nocardia > Nocardia sp. NPDC047648. The sequence continues at coordinate 39,029 of NZ_JBEYSX010000023.1, forward strand.
GCCAAACGTCTCGTCGAAATGGGCCGCGACGTGGTGGTTCTGCTGGACTCGCTGACCCGGCTCGCCCGTGCCTACAACCTGGCGGCCGCCGGGTCCGGCCGGATCCTCTCCGGTGGCGTCGACGCCGGGGCGCTCGCGCCACCGAAGAAGTTCCTCGGCGCCGCCCGCAATATCGAGAACGGCGGCTCGCTCACCATCATCGCCACCGCGCTGGTCGAGACCGGCTCGCTGGCCGACACCGTGATCTTCGAGGAGTACAAGGGCACCGGGAACGCCGAACTGAAGCTCGATCGGCACCTCGCCGACCGCCGCCTGTTCCCCGCGATCGACATCGACCGGTCGAGCACCCGCAAAGAGGAACTGCTGCTCACCGCCGATGAACTCGCCGCCACTCGATCCCTCCGCAAGACCCTGTCGGGCCGCGACCCACAGCAAGCGCTCGAACTGCTGCTGACCGGCCTGAGGCAAACCGAGACCAATGGAGATTTCCTGACCCAGATCCGCAACGCGGGCTGAGACGACGCGCTGTTCGACGGGATGCCTTGCAGGTGTTCTGACCTGATGTGTTCGGCGCCCAACTGGGCGCCGAACACATCTCACGCCTCGAACAGTGATTGCCCGAGATAACCGCCCGGTGCCGCGACCCCGGGCGGGATCACGAACACCGCGGAACCGACCGGCGTCGTCCACACATTGAGCGCGTCGAATTCCGCGAGCCTGCGCTGCACCGGAACGAACTGCGTGTCCACGTCGCGCTGATAGGCGGCGAACAGCAGACCCGAGTTGGAGATCCCGCCCGGCGCGGGCGCGTCGTCGTAGTTGTAGCCGCGACGCAGGAAACGCTCGCCGTCGTGCGTGTGATGAGCTCGAGCGATGTGCGACGACGGCGGGATGACGGGTATCCCGTTCGCGTCGACGGCCGTGAAGTCCGGTTCGTCGAACTCGTCGGTTCCGGTCAGCGGAGCACCGTTGGCAACGGTGCGGCCGATGGTGAGTTCCCTTTCCTCTCGGTCGATTCGGTCCCAGGTGTCCAATGTCATCGCGATCCGCCGCAGTACGCACGAGGTGCCGCCGCTCAGCCAGGGCTGGATCGCGCCGTCGTCCCATACCAGGCGGGCGAACTCCGGCGTGCCGGGAGCGAGGTTCACCGTGCCGTCCACCTGGCCCATCAGGTTGCGCGGCGTCCCGCCCGGCGCGGCATCGCGAAATCCACGCTGCACCCACCGCACGGTGACCAGCGACGACACGCTCCGGCACAGCACACGCACCGCGTGCGCCACCGTGGTCGCCTCGTCCGCGCACACCTGCAGGAGCAGGTCGCCTCCGCTCCAGGCGGCTTCGAGCCGGTCGATGGGGAACGGGGGCAGCGGCCGCAGCCAGGACGGCCTGCGGTGCTCGAGGCCGGTCGCCGGGAACACCGCGGGCCCGAAACCCACGGTGATGGTGAGCCGCGCCGGGCGCTGCGCCAGTTCGGGTTCGGTGTCCGCGAGGGCGGGCCGCCCCTGGGTGAGCCGGGCGGCGTCGCCGGTCCATATCTTCAGCAGTCCGACGAGGTCCTCGCGCCCCACTCCCGCTCTCAGATCGAATGCGACGAACGCCGCGTGCGCTTGCGCCGGGGTGTCGATCCCGGCTTGGTGCGGTCCGTAGAACGGCACCGACGCGTCCCACGGCGCCGGATCGGGCCCGCGCCGTCCGATGCGGGCGGCGGCGCCGAGCCCGGCACCGGCGACGCCTGCCGCGGCGGCACCGCCGCCCAGCAGGCGCCGCCGGTTGATCCGTGCGGGTCGCGGTCCGTTCCGCTCAGCCACCGTGGGCGGGGGTCTGCGCGCCGGCGTGTGACTCGCCGCCCGCGTGATCGGGCACGTAATTCTCCTGGTTGCCCGCGAAGTCGCGCACCTGGGCGGTGAACGTCGTGCTCGAGCCGTCGTCGAAGGTCAGCGTGAGCGATGTCTCCGATCCGGTGCGCAGTGGTCCGTGCAGGTCCATGAACATGATGTGGTCGCCGCCGGGTCGTAGTTGGGTGCGGCCGTGTGCGGGGACGACGAATCCGCCGCGTTTGGGCCGCATCGCCTTCGTCCCGTTCGCGTCGGTGACCACTTCGTGCAGCTCGATCCGGCCGGAGGCGGGACTGGTGGCCGAGACGATGGTGCGGGGGGTATCGCCGCTGTTGATCAGGTCGCCGAACGCGGCCGACATCCCGCTGTCGGCCGCCTTGACCCACTGGTCGGCAATCGTCACGGCATCGGCTGATGCGACGGTGTCGGCCTTGTCGGCCGACGAGCACGCGGTCAGCAGAAGCGGCACCGCCGCGGCGGCGATCGCGCCCCGCAGGAGGCGAGAGATCGGTGGTGCAGTGAAGCTATTGACAAACATGAGAACTCCGGAAGTTTCGCGCGATGTGGTGTGGTGCGCCGACGAGGCGTGCGGAGTCGGCCGATCCGCCGGTGGGCCTGCCGGTCCGTCACCGGGGTGCGATCGGCCGGCGCAGCGGAGTCGTGGGGACATCACCGGACCGGCCGAGGCGGGCGTTCTCCTGAACGCCGCAACCACTGGGGGACTCGTCGAAATAGACTGCGGCTCACCGAATCTCGTGGCGAACCGCTGTGCCGTGTGCCACGAGCTGCCATGGCATTCGCTGAATCCAGGGTTTCGAGCCGCGTGGACGATGTCGATCCGATTCGCGTCGCGGGGCGGTGAGCCCGCGATGCTCGCCGGCGCGAGGAAGAGGTCAGGCCCGGAGTGGTGGACCGCGCAGACCGGAGCCCGAAGCGAGCGGCAGGCGCCGTGGACGAGGCAGCGCCCGGCCGAAGGCGAACGAGCCGAGCCGGACCGGTGCGCTGGGCCCGGCGGCGAGCACGCGCACCGCGTGCCGCACGTCGGAAACCGCCCGCAGCACACCTTGTTCGGCGGCGCGGATGAGCAGCGCGCCGAGCGGAACGGCCGCCAGATGCGTCAGGAGCATCGCCGACGTGGTGCCCGCGTGGTGGTGATGGCCGGACGACAGGGTGGATGCGACGTGCGCGACGGCTTGCCCCACCGCCAGCGTCGCCATGATCTCACCCGGTCCACGCCGGTGCGGCCGCGCACCGGCCAGCACGCCCACCGCCGCGCACGCGGCGATCAGCAGGGCGATCGGCGCGGCGCCGGGAGACAGCGCGCCGCCGCCGAGCGCGTGCGCCGCGATGCTCACCGCCCCGGCCGCGGATCCGACGAACGCGCCGCGCATCCGCGCCGCTACTACCGCCGGATTATCCACCGGCTCATACTACTTCCTGTCGTAGCGGTGACCGGCATCGGATCGAGTTCGAGCCCTGCCATCGGGTCTGCCGCGAGTCCGGGCTGTTCGGGCCGAATCGGCTCGGCGCGCAATATCTCTGCAGCGCAACGGCGACGTGGCCGACTCAGATCGCGAGGGCCGCGTGGACGAGGTTGTGGTCGGATACCCCGCCGACATCGTCGACCGCCGCCGCGGTGACGGTCGCCCCGTGCACCACCACGTGGTCGATGTACTGCGACTTCGGGCCCGAATCACGCGGACGGGTGGGGATCGCGCCCACGGCGTATTCGGCGACGACGAAGGCGTCGCCCAACCCGGCGGCGACGGAGGCGCGGTCGATGTTGAAGTCACCCAGCAGCACCGCGGCGTTCTGTGATGCGTCGGTGGCGAGTTCGGCCAGGCGGGTGAGCTGGTCGGCGCGCCGCCGGTCACCGGTCACGTGGGTGGCGATCACGGTCAGGCCGCCCGCGTCGACGACGAGTGCGCCTTTGCCGCGGTCCTGGGCAAAGGATTCGGCGGTGACCTCACGGCTCGGCTCGGCGGTGAGCACGACCAGATATTCGCCGCCGTCGAGCAGGGAGCTGGGGACGCGCCGCGGTGTCGGCAACCGCTGATACCGCATCGCGTGGATCGTCCGGCCCGGCAGCGCCATTCGCAGACCGGCCAACTGATCGCCGCTGACCTCCTGTAACGCGATGATCCGTTCGGTGCGTTCGGCCACCCGCGCGGTCACCGCGGCGATCCGCGCCCCCTCGTCCGGCCATCGGGTAGCGACGTCCTCGTACCAGTTCTCGGCGTGCACGCGATGCAGAACGTTCCAAGTGGCCACCGTGATCACCTTCGCGATGGTATGCGACCCGGGTGGAACGGGTTACGGCGCGGGCTGCGCCGCCCTCGGCGCGCTCAGCCCGCGCCCTCGATGTCGATGCCCTGCTGGAGCGAGGCCACCGCGCGATCGAGGACGCGGTGCAGGGCCGGAATCGAATGGTCCGCGCCCATCATCCAGTGATCGAGGCCGACGCCGAAGGCCGCGAAACAGGCCGCGGCCGTGAGCTGCGGCCGCAGATCGCCGGCGGGGAGCCCGGCGCGGGCGGCGAAGTTCAGCGCCATCGCGCGCTGGCGTCCGAGGGCGCCGATGAAGTTCTCCCGGCGCAATTCCGGATTGCCGACCAGCAGCTGCCTGGCCCGGCGCGCGGTGTCCGCTTGGCGGTGGCGTGCCGGGGCGTCCTGCTCATCGAGCAAGAAGTCGCGCAATGCCGCGCGCAGCGCGGTCAGCACCGATTCGCTCACCGGGCGCCGGTCGACGGCGGCGAGCAATTGCGCCATCAGGTCTTCCTCGTGGCTGAAGACCACCGCGAGCTTCGAGGGGAAATGGCGATGGAAGGTGCGCCGCGAGACCCGCGCGGCGTCGGCGATCTGCTGCACGGTGGTCTGTTCGAACCCGTGTAGTTCGAACAGCCGCAGCGCCGCCTCGACCAACTCCCGGCGCACTCGCGTCTTCTCGCGTTCGCGTGGACCGTTCACGCCCGTCATGTCCGCAGCTCTCTTCGCGATGGTCCGACGTTGATGTCTCAAAGTGACACTTTAGCCGATTGTCGGGTTAGAGTGTCTCATCGAGACACCAAGCCGACGATCGAGAGGTGACGCCCATGTCGGTGCGACGTGCGGGAATTACCGTGGCCATGGCGGCGCTGCTGTGCGCGGGCGCCCAGATGGGTCCGGCGGTGGCCGATCCCGCGGGGCTGGGGTCGGCGCCGGGCACGGTCGCCGCCGATGCGGCAATGCCCGAACCGCTCTGGATCGAGGGCGCGGGCTCGGCCCGTCGCTTGACGTACTGGACCCGGACCTCCGACGACCAGCCCGCGCTGTCCAGCGGCGCCGTCTTCGTGCCCGCGGGCACGCCGCCGAGCGGGGGCTGGCCGGTGCTGTCCTGGGAACACGGAACGGTCGGCCTCGCCGACGAATGCGCGCCTTCCACCGCGGGTCGCAGCAAACGCGACCTGGACTACCTGGCGACCTGGATGCGCCAGGGTTACGCCGTCGTCGCGACCGACTACATCGGTCTGGGCACCCCGGGACCGCACGCGTACCTGGACGGACGCGCCGAGGCGCACGCGGCGATCGACATGGTGCGTGCGGCTCGCGCGGCCGACGTTTCGCTGTCGTCGAAATGGGTGGCGATCGGGCAGTCGCAAGGCGGGGGCGCCGCGGTGTTCACCGCGTCACTGGCTACGGAATACGCACCCGAACTCGACTATCGCGGCGCCGTCGCCACCGGCCCCGCCTCCAATATCGTCGAGGCCGCTTCGTTCCTCGGACCAGGTGTGCCCGCGATCGGCAACGCGCACCTCACCGCCTATATCGCGTATGTGATGAACGGATTGAAGGCGGCGCGACCAGGCTTCGATCTGGACAGCTATCTCAGCCCGGTCGGCAAGCAACTGGCGATCGCGGCGGAGTCGCTGTGCTTCCAGCCGCTCGCCGATCGCGCGCAGGGAATCTCGGTCGACCAGTTGTTCTCCCGCCCGCTCGCCGACGGCGATTTCGCCGCCACGGCCCGCCCGGTCATGGACGTCCCGCTGACGGGATACGACCGGCCGCTATTCCTCGGGCAGGGCACCAACGACACCGACGTCCCCGCCCCGTTGACCGCGAAGCTGGTCATCGATCTGGAATCGCACGGTGTCCGGCCCGACGTGCACGTGTACGCGGGGAAGGATCACAGCGCCACGATGGCCGCTTCGTTGCCGCACAGCATTCCGTTCGTCGCCCGCCTGTTCGCCTGAGCCGGGGCGATCCTCAGGCGCGCGCGGCCGCGGGCTCGAGTTCTGCGGTGTCGCGCGGCGGCTCGGTGGGCTTGCGGACCGGAATGGCCAGCGCGACCAGTGCGGCGAGCACGGAGACGCCGCACCCGATCAGCAGGCCGGTGCGGAAACCGGCCTCGGTGGGGATGGTGTGTCCACCGAGCCCGGTGCTCATCTGCGCGAGGACGACTCCGACGACCGCCGCGGACACCGTGGTCCCGATCGAGCGCATCAAAGTGTTGAAGCTGTTGGCCGACGCGGTTTCCGACAGCGGGACCGCGCCCATGATGAGCGCGGGCATGGAGCCGTAGGCGAGGCCGACGCCACCGCTGCACACGCACGTCACGACGAGCAGGCCCCAGGTCGACCCGAGCAGCAGGACCGATGAGCCGTACCCCAGCGCGATGACGATGCTGCCCACGATGAGCGTCACCTTCGGGCCGCGCGCGGCCGAAAGCCGGGCGCCCAGCGGGGAAACCGCCATCATCACCAGCCCGGCGGGGGCCATCCACAATCCCATCGCCAGCATGGACTGCCCGAGGCCGTAACCGGTGACCACCGGCAGTTGCAGCAGCTGCGGGATGATCAGCGACTGCGCGTACATGGCGAACCCGACCACGATCGAGGCGGCGTTGGTCAGCAGCACCTGCTTGCGCGCGGTTACGCGCAGATCCACCAGCGGGTCGGCGGTACGCAGTTCCCACCAGCCCCAGACCGCCAGGACCAGGATCGCGGTCGCGAACAGGCCGAGGGTGGTTCCGCTCGTCCAGCCCCAGTCGGCGCCCTTGGACACCGCGAGCAACAGGCACACCAGCGCGGTGCCCAGGCCGAGCGCGCCGAGCACGTCGAAGCCGCCGCCTCCGCGCGCCGGGATGGCGGGCACCAGCAGCCAGATCAGCGTGGCCACGCCGGCGCTGAGCACGGCCGAGCCCCAGAACAGCACGCGCCAGCTGGCGTTCTCGGCGACCGCGGCGGCGATCGGAAGGCCCAGCGCGCCACCGATTCCCATCGAGGCGCTCATCACCGCGATGGACGTGCCGAGCCGCTCGGTGGGCAGGAGGTCCCGCAGCGCGCTGATGCCCAGCGGCACGACGCCCATGCCGATGCCCTGCAGGCCGCGTCCGGCGATCATCGGAACGACCGAGGTCGCCAGCGCGCAGACCAGCGATCCGCCGATGAGTGGAACCGTGCACGCGAGCAGCATGCGCCGCTTGCCGTAGAGATCGCCGAGGCGGCCGGTGATCGGCGTGGCCACCGCACCGGCGAGCAGTGTCGCCGTGATGACCCAGGAGGCGTTGGACGGCGTGGTGCCCAGGAGCCGGGGGAGGTCCCCGATCAGGGGCACCACCAAGGTCTGCATCAGGGCGGCGACGATGCCCGCCGCCGCGAGTACGCCGACTATGCCCTCCGACCGGACTTCCGATGGTGCTGCCACGCGGATCTCCCTCTCTCTTCGAATTGTGTGTACAGTACATACTGATTGCATTATGCACAAGAATTGCATTATGCAAATGCGCTGGCCCGGGCAGGTGGGTGTGGTATAGGTGCGGAGATGAGCCCGTAGCGGCGGATATCGGCAGGAGCGTTGTGTGGACAAGCCCGTATCTTCGGTGGAGTTCGAAACCATGCTGCTGGGGCGGCACAGCCTCAGCGCCAAGGCCCGCCGGGGCAGCGGCCACCTCGACCGCAGTGCCTACACGGTGCTGAGCAGGCTGCGAGTGCAGGGCCCGATGTCCGTGGGCGAACTCAGCGACGCCTTCGGTCTGGACACCTCCACGCTGCACCGTCAGACGACCGCCATGCGCGAAGCCGGACTCGTCGAACGCATTCCGGATCCGGACGGCGGCATGGCGCGCAAGTTCCGCCTCACCGCCGAGGGCGGGCGCCAGCTCGACGCCGAACGCGCCTACAACGTCCGCGCTCTCGAGAGCGTGCTGTCGGACTGGACCGCCGAGGACGTCGCCGCGTTCGCCGGATTCCTGAAGCGGTTCAACACCGACATCGAACGCATCGACAAGCGTCCATGGCCCCGGCCGTGAACGCGGGCCGCACCGCCTGCCCGCGCACACGAAATCTCCACAAATGACGCCGGTTCTCTCCACAACCGGTGGTTAGGGTTCGGTGCATGGAACACAGCGCACCGGCGCACCCCGTACGGCGGATCTTGGTCGTGGACGACGAGATGACCATCGCCGAATCCGTCGCGGCGCGCCTGCGGGCGGAGGGGTTCACCGTCGAACTGGCACACGACGGCCCCTCGGCCGTCGCCGCCGCCGAGGCCGTCGACCCGGACCTGGTGGTGCTCGACGTCATGCTGCCGGGATTCGACGGGCTGGAGGTGTGCCGTCGTATTCAGGCGCGCCGCGCGGTGCCCGTGCTCATGCTGACCGCGCGCGCCGACGAAACCGACCAGCTAGTCGGCTTGGGTGTCGGCGCGGACGACTATCTGACGAAGCCGTTTTCGCTGCGCGTGCTCGCCGCCCGGGTGCACGCGCTGCTGCGCCGGATGGACCGGGCGGCCGACCGCGACGGCGCGACGATCCTGGTCGGCGACCTCCGCATCGATGTCGACCAGCGCCGGGTCTGGCGCGCGGAGGTGGAGGCGTTGCTCACGCCGCTGGAATTCGACCTGCTCGCCCGGCTGGCCCGGCGCCCGCGCATGGTGCTCGCGCGGGAGCGATTGCTCGAAGACGTCTGGGACTGGTCCGACGCGGCGGGCACCCGCGCGGTGGACAGTCACATCAAGGCGTTGCGCCGCAAACTCGGTGCCGACCTGATCCGCACCGTGCGCGGCGTCGGATACGCCCTGGAAGCCCGATGAGCGCCGGTCCCGAGAACGCGCCGCGGGCGCGGAAGACGATGTCCGGCACCGTTTCCGGCGAGTGGCGCAGGCTCGGCGACGGGGTGGCCGAGCTGCTGCCGCGGCCGCTGGACCCGGTGAAGTCGATCAAGCTGAAGCTCGCGATCCTCATGCTGTGCTCCGGCGGTGTCGCGTTCGGGTTCTTCCGATTCAAGATCGGGTGGCTGCCGCCGCGCACCACGCTCACCGCGGTGGTGATCGCGTTGATCACCTCGCAGTTCCTCGCCCACGGCATCACCAGGCCGCTGCGGGAGATGACCGCGGCGGCGAAACGGATGGCCCACGGCGACTACACCTTGCGGGTGCGGGCGAGTTCGCGCGACGAAGTCGGGCAACTCGCCGAGGCGTTCAACCAGATGGCCGCCGACCTGGCGGCGGCCGACCGGCAACGCCGCGATCTGATCGCGAACGTCTCGCACGAATTGCGCACCCCGATCACGGCGTTGCACGCGGTACTGGAGAACCTGGTGGACGGCGTCTCCCAACCCGACCCGGCGACCCTGCGCACCGCGCTGGCCCAGACCGAACGGCTGACGCTGCTCGTCTCGGAATTGCTCGACCTCTCCAGCATCGAAGCGGGCGCCTTCCCGCTCGATCGTGAAGATCTGCCGATCGCGCCGCTGCTGGCCGACGTCGTCGCCGAAGCGGAGGTCATGACCGCCGCGCTCGGACGCGGCGTGCGCTTCCGCACCGACGTGCTGCCCGGGGACGCCCGCGTGTACGCCGACCGTGCCCGCCTGCACCAGGTGCTGCTCAACCTGCTCGACAACGCCGCCAGGCACGGGCCCGCGGGCGGGGAAGTCCGCGTGGCCGTGCGCGCATCGCAGGGCGAGATCGTGATCGACGTCGAGGACGACGGCCCCGGCATTCCGCTCGCCGAACGCGCCCAGGTGTTCGACCGGTTCACCAGAGGCGGCCGCACCGCGGGCGGAGGCACCGGACTGGGCCTGGCCATCTCCCGGTGGGTGGTCGACCTGCACGGCGGCACCATCGCGGTCGCCGATCCCGGCTCCCGCATCCGGGTGGTTCTGCCCGGACGCTGATCTGACATCCCACCCGACCCGGACCGCAGCGCGGACCCGGGGCGATTCCGCACGCCTATCGAAGGAACGAACCATGTCTCCAGAACCCGAACCAGCGTCGGCGCCCGACCCCGGGTCAACTGAATCCGCGCCATCCGCAACCGATTCCAGCGCAGTCCCCGCCACGCAGGCATCGGTGTGGGCGCCGCCGGGGCGCTCAGGGGTCGCGGTGGCCGAGGCGCGGGCGGAGAAGGCCGGTCCGCCGGTGGCCGGGCCGATGCTTCCCCCGCGTCCGTCCAAGTGGAGAGGGGTCGCTTGCCCTCCCGGGGTGGCGCTCGCCGCGCTCGTCTCCGGATCGGCCGCCGCGGTTCTGATCCACTGGGACCGGCCCGGCATCGGGTGGCTCCTCGCGGCCGCTGTCGCCGCGACGGCGGTGTTCCTCGTCGACCGCAATGCCCGCAGGCGAGCGGCGAGTACGACGAGCGATGATGCGGTCGAGGCGACATCAGGACGACCGACGGCCCGCACCGGTTCTCCTCGGTTCGACGCCGGGCGGCTGTGGTGGGCGACGCTCACCCTCGCCCTGCTCGCGGTAGGTGCCGTCCGCGCCGCGGGCTGGTTGTTCGCGTTGTGCGTGGTCGCGGCATGCGTCGCCGGTTCGCTGGCGGTCGTCGCACGCCGCTCGGCGAACGGCATCCTCTACGACGCGTGCGCCGTCTGGCTCGCGGCGGCTGCCGCCGTGCCGTGGGCATACGCCGGTACCGCCCGCGTGCGTAGCGGGAACGCGCTGCGTGCGCGGCGGCTCGGGCTGTCGGCAGCGGTGACCGTCGCGCTGCTCGCGGTGTTCGTTCCGCTGCTCGGCAGCGCCGACGCCATGTTCGCGGCGTTGCTCGAGACCGTGACGCCGGACGTGGACATGCCGTCGGTGACACGCTGGATCGCACTGTTCGCGGTGGCCGGCCTCGGCACGCTCGGCGCTCTGTTCCTGCTGGCGGGCCCGCCGCCGCCCGCCGCAGCGGCGGTGGCCGGGCGGACGTTGCGCCGATCGGAGTGGGCGCTGCCGGTCGGTGCGCTCGCGGTCCTGTTCGCGGCGTTCGTCACGACCCAGTTCGTGGTGCTCTTCGGTGGCGACGACTACGTCCAGGAGACGTCGGGCCTGACCTACGCCGAATACGCGCGCACCGGTTTCTGGCAACTGTCGGCCGTCACCGTGCTGACCCTCGCGGTGCTGATGGTCGTGTTGCGCTGGGCGGCCCAGGACACCGCCGCCGACCGGTGGTGGCTGCGGGGGCTGCTGGTGGCGGTGAGTGTGCTCGCGCTGGTGATCGTCGCCTCGGCGCTCGGCCGGATGTGGACCTACCAGCAGGCCTACGGGTTCACGGTGCTGCGCCTGCTGGTGGAAGTGTGCGAACTGTGGCTCGGCCTGGTCTACGTCTTGGTGTCGGCCGCGGTCCTGCGGCTGCGCCGGGCGTGGTTGCCGCGCGCGGTGGTGGGCACCGCGATGGCGACGCTGCTCGCGCTGGCCGTCCTGGACCCGGAGCGGTTGATCGCCGAGAAGAACATCGATCGCTGGCAGCGGGGCAAAACGCTGGACACCGAATACCTGGTGACCCTCTCGCCGGACATCCTGCCCGCGACCGATCGGCTCCCCGAGCCGCTGCGCGCGCAGGTGCGAACCGGGCTGCGCGCGGACCTCGACGGGGACGTCTGGCAGAGCTGGAATCTGTCCCGGGCGAGAGCACGGTGAGCTCCCGTGCAATACACTTGTATTATCGCTGATCGTGGGTTATAACTGGCCTGAGTGGGCACTGTTGTCGCTGGTGGGGATCGACCCTCGCGAAGTGCTGCAGGTGCTCATGGGCGCCCGCCGATGGCCTCGGCGGGCGCGTGGCCGGAACGAACTCGCGGTCCTGACGGTGTGGGGCCGAACCGAGACGGGCCGGCCGCTCATCGTCGCTGTCCGCCGCACCGAAGGCTGGCAGTGGGACATCCTGGGCGCGGTCGAGATGACCGAAGCCCAGGTGGCCGAACTCGAGCGTTGGGAGCACGCCGATGACTGACTATCCGACGAACCCCGAGGACGTCCGGGACTTCCTGTCCGGTCTGGAATACAGCGACGCGCCCGTCGACCCGGCCGAGCTGCCCCCGCCGCTGCGCGCCGAGGACACGGTCACCGTCACCACGTCGCTGCGCATCCCGCTGGATCTGCACCAGCGCGTCAAGAAGGCCGCCGAGCAGCGCAATGTGACCATGTCCGCACTCATTCGCGACTGGATCGAACTGGAGCTGGCCGCCCTGGAGAACGACCAGCCCATTTCGCGCGCCGACGCCCTGCGGGCACTGGCTGCCCTGCATCCGCTGCGGCAGTCGGCCTGACCTGCCACCGCGACGGCGTCACCGGTCGTCGCGGGTGAGGATCGAGTCGAGCCGGGCGGCGAACTCGTCGGGTGCGCTCCGGTAGCCGACGTGATCGCCCGCGAACTCGACGAGGTCCAGCCCGAGTTCCTTCGCGAGCGCGGCGTTCGGGAGCGCCGGGAAGGTGCCTCGCGATTCGCGTCCGACGCCGAGCACCAGGCGGTCCGCCGACGCACGCAACGCCGCGAGATCCGGGGTGTAGCGGGGGTACTGCCTCAGCTCGTGCTCCATCCAGAACACCAGGTTCCGCTGGATCCTCCGCGCCGTCTCGACGACTTCCGGCGGCAGCTGCTCGCCCGGCGGAGGCGGCGCGATCCGCAGACCGATGCCCTTCGCGAACGCCGCCATGGCCGCGGACGTGCCCTCGCTCCTGCTCTGTTCGTAAATGCCGTCCAGGAAGGTCAGCCACTTCTCGGCATCGGGCAGCAGCGTGGCCAGTGGCGGTTCGTGTGCGACGAGCGTGCGCACCAGTTCCGGCCGGGCGCGCAGCAATTCGAGTGCCACGATCGCGCCCGAGCTGGTGCCGAGCACGTGTGCAGGCTGGTCGGTCAGGTGCGTGAGCAGCGCCGCGGCGTCCAGGCCGTCGGTGACCACGCGATCGTCCGGCGGTCCGTCGATGGGGCTGCGGGTGAAACCTCGCCGGTCGTAGGAGACCACGCGGTAGCGGTCGGCGAGACGTTCGGCGATGCCGTCGAAAGTCCCCGCGTCGCCGTTTCCGCCGGGGATCAGCAACAACAGCGGTCCGGCGCCGCGGACCTCGTAGTAGAGGGTGGCGCCGGGGACGGCGAGGGTGTGCTGGGACGGTACGTCCATCGGAAATGCTCCTGGAAGAAGGGACAGTTGCCGCAGTGCCTCCCGGATGACCGGCGTCTCCACCGTAACTCAACTTGCATGGCACGCAAGTTTGCGTGATCGGAAAGTCCTGTGTCAGACCAGATCAGCGGCCTCGGTATGCCGAAATAACTGTCGCGGAGGGTAATCGGATGGTGTAGGGGCAGGGCCCTTCGTCCGTCCGACTGTGGCGGCCCGGCGATATCAGGTCGGGTCGGCCTGCGCGATCCCGTCCAGCGCCCGGCGTACCGCATCCGCCGGGTCGGCCGCGACCACCGTGGCAGCCACCGGTCGCCCGTTCGCGTCGTGAATCTCCCAACCGCCCAGGGAGACCACCGGAATCCCGCCGCGCCGCCGCGCGAGGGCTACCTCCGACAGCGTGCCCCACGAGCCGCCGATGACGATCACCGCGTCCGCCGACTCGACGAGGATCGCGTTGCGCGCCTCACCCATGTTCGTGAACAGCACCGCCGACAATCCGGGACACACCGCGCCGCGATCGGTGTCCGGACGCACGCCGATCACGAGCCCGCCGTCCTCGGCGGTGCCGGCGGCGACCGCGGCCATCACGCCGGTACCGCCACCGCACAGCACGGTCACCCCCGCTCGCGCCAAGAGCCCGCCGACCGCGCGCGCCCACTCCGCTTCCTGCTGCGTGCACTCTCTCGGCCCGCAGACCGCGACTTGCCGCACCGGCCTCACCCCGCGGGCCGGACGACCGGTTCCAGGCGCTCGCGCAACGCCATCGCGTCGCGGGGCGCCCGCACCTTCGCGTCGTTGTCGAAATAGGTGTAGACGTCGCACGATCCCGCCCACGAACGGATCTTCTCCGCCCACATGTCCAAGCCGTCGTCGGTGTATCCGCTGACGTAGAGCTCGTCGTGCCCGTGCAACCGGATGTAGACGAAGTCGGCGGTGACCTCTTCGAGCAGCGGATACTTGCCCGCGGCGTCGGCGACGACGAGGGCCACGTTGTGCCGGGTCAGCAGATCGGTGAACGCCGGGGTCAGGAAGCTGTCGTGCCGGATCTCCAGGGCATGCCGCACCGGCCGGTCGGCATCGGTGCCGGTGTGCGCGGGGTCGACGCGGTGATCGTGGCGCCGCGCGATCTCGGCGGCCTGCTCGGTGCTGCGGGGGAGCCGGGACAGGAAGCCGTCCAGCACGTCGGCGTCGAAGCGGAAGGTCGGGGGCAGCTGCCAAAGGATCGGGCCCAATTTGGGCCCGAGCGCCAGCGGGCCGGACGCGAGGAAGTTCGCCAGCAGTTCGTCACCGTCGCGCAGCCGCTTCATGTGTGTGATGAAGCGGCTGCCCTTCACCGCGAACAGGAAGTCGTCCGGAGTCTGCTCCGCCCACCTCTGGTAACTGGACGGGCGCTGCAACGAATAGAACGAGCCGTTGATCTCGACGCTGTCGAGTCGCTCCGACAGATAGGCCAATTCGCGTTTGTGCGCGAGGCCCCGAGGGTAGAACGTTCCGCGCCACGGCGGGTAGACCCAGCCCGACGTACCGATCCTGATCCGGCCCATCCCTCCATGGTGGCAAATTCACTACGCCGATGGGGTCTTCGCCGTCACCTTGCCGACCAGCCAGGCGACCGCCAGCGCCGCCAGGAACGACAGCAGCGACGCGCTCATCCACGCCTGCCCGGTGAAGTGCACAGCCTGCCGAACGCCGTCCCAGAATCGCGTCCACGCACCGGCGTCACCCGGGTTGACCAGTTGATATACGGCGAACCCGGTCAGCCAGGCGGCCACCATTCCCCAGCGCGCGGGCGCGTCCGGTGCGGTGTTCCATTCGCGGCGGGCACGCAAGAAGAAGTCGGCGACGAGCACGCCGAGCAGCGGCACGAACACCGAGCCGATCAGCCCGAGGAAGCCGAAGTAGTTCGCCATGTTCAACCGCAGAGCCAGAATCGTGATCAGGGCACCGAGGCCGATCGAGAGCACCCGGCGATCGACGCGCGGTGCGAGATTCTGGATCGAGACGGCGGTGGAATAGACATTGGCGAAGGACTGATCCGCCTCTCGCAGCACGAAAACGAAGAAGAACAGGGCACCGAGGCTCACGTGCAGGAAAGGCGCGTACGGTCCGCCTTCGCCGGTCGCGAGCGCCAGCGCGAACAGGCCGAGGACGTAGGCGATGATCTGGGTGAGCGCGTATGCCCCGCTAGCCGCGCCGAACGCCGAGCGATCGGAGCGGGCGTGCCGGGTGTAGTCGGCGGCGACCGGCACCCACGAGATCGAGACGGCCAAGGCGGCATCGGTGGCAACCCAGAACAGGTTCCAGTCGACGCCGAACGGCCCACCCCCGCTCGGGCCCGGGTTCGCCCGCAGATCGGGCAGACCGGCGCGCAAGAACTGCGCGTAGAACCAGACAAGGGCGATCACGACGCCGGCGGTGACGAATCGGCGCAGCAACCGCACCGAGCCGAGCGGCCAGATCGTGAGTACCGTCGTCAGTACGCCCGCGGCCACCACGTAGAGCCAGTGCGGGCCGCCGCCGAACAGTTCCTCGGCCGCGTCACCGATGACGATCAGCTCGAACGTTCCCCAGCCGATCAACTGAGCGATGTTGAGCGCGGTGGGCAGATAGCTGAGCTTCGCGCCGAACAGCCCGCGCAGCAGGACCATCGCGGGTTGTCCCGTGCGCGCGCCCGTCAGTGCCGCGGCGCCGAGCATCGCCGCGCCGACCAGGGTGCCCAGGACGGTGGCCAGGATTCCGGCCGCGATCGAGAGCTGCGCGGCCCCCTCGGCGTTCGGCGCGAGCACCGTGTACGCCCCGGAGAAGGCGAAGAGGCTGACGCCGAGATTGGCCCAGAACGCACTCTGGTCCCAGAACGAGAGCACTTTCGGTGCGGGCTGGTCGAGGGTCAGGGGGGCTTCGTGCGCGTTCGCGCGGGTCGATGACGACATGACGGAAACGCTCTCCCTACGCCGGCATTACCCGGACAGGTTCATGCGGTCGGCGACGCGTGCGGTTCGCCCTCTCAGCCCGGCCGTACCCGAGCTCCCGCGGTGGGGTGATTCCGGCGAATAGTACACCCGCGCCAATTTTCCGTGCCGGGGGAGAAGAGCCGGGATGTTCGGTCGACGCACGGAGGCGAGGAGGGTGCAGAAGCCTGGATGGTCGGTGCCACTCCCGCCGGACCGTCGTCCGGCCGACCGGCGTTCAGCCCATGAGGAACGATGCGGCGAACCAGGCCAGCACGACCAGCACCGCACCGACGAGCGCGCCGGGGAACAACGCCCGCCCCTGCCGGGCCGCCATACCCGAGAGCAGCACCCCCACGGCGAATCCCACGATCCCGCCCCCGACCATGATCCACACGCCCGCGCTGGTATCGACCCGGCACTCGGGCTTGGACGCGCAGATGCCCCCCGCCATCAGGAACCACGGCGCGAGGATGGTCGACATCGCGGCCAGCGTCGCGGGCAGGAACCACAACAGTGCGCTGACGACGAGATCCGCCGGACGGGGCGGTGCGACCGCGTGGGTCTCGGGCGCACGCGTCGGATAGCCGGAGGGGGTCGTGCCTTGGGACACCTGATTCAGGTAACCGTGCATCGTGTCTCGCTATCGCTTGTCGGTGGAGTCGACCGGGCCGATGGAAGTTATACACCAGCCGTCCGCGCGTGGAAGTGCTTGTGCTCCCGGCGATGCGAGCACGCGGAAGGCAGCTCGCAGCGCATCCGACCGCTCGATCGCCCCGACCGCCTTCAGCGAATGTTCAGCATCACCAACGGGTTCAGCATCACCAACGGGTTCGGGAGCGCGGACGAAGTCGCGCGCGGCTGCCGGTGACCGTGGCCGGTGGGGGGCGGATGCCGCGCGGACGAGTGATCGCATCGCCGCAGGCAGGCCGCCACTACCGATGTCCGGAGCCTACCTACGCGACCATCCTGTGTGGCGAGCCACCGCGCGGTCGAGAAGACGCGGCCCAGCGGTGCACCGCATGGACCGAACGACGGCGTCGCGACGATCCGCGCCGAGTTCGCTCATCCGCGCTCGCCGAAAACGCTTCTACTGTGGGAGTCACGCGTTTGACCACGCCCCGAGATCTCGACCGGACCAGCAACGAGTCCGGCGCCCACCACGGTTCGCCCATCGACCACCGGATCGAGCGGATACCGCTGTATTCGCCGGATTTCGCGAGCGATCCACATCGCGCCTACCGGGACATGCGGGCCCGCTACGGGTCTATGGCGCCGGTCGAGCTGGCCCCCGGCGTGCCCGCGACGTTGGTGCTCGGCTACCACACCGCCGTGCGAATCATGCACGACCCGCAGCACTTTCCCGCCGACCCGCGCGCCTGGCAGGCGAACGTCCCCGCCGACTGCCCGGTGCTGCCGGTCCTGGAGTGGCGCCCCAACGCCATGCGCAGCGTGGGCGAGGCGCACGCGCGCTACCGGCAGGTCAACACCGCGAGCATCAACGCCGTCGACCTGCACGCCTTGCACGAAACGGTGGAGCGGATCGCGGCCGGGCTGATCGACGGCTTCGGCACGGCGGGCAGCGCCGATCTGGTATCCCAGTACGCCCTTCCGCTGGCCTTCGAGGTGATCAACGCCCTGCTGGGCTGCCCGCCGGAGATCGGGCGAGAGGTCGCGGCCGCGACCGCCGCCGTGTTCGACGGGGTGGACGCCGAGGAGGGCAACCGCATGCTCGGCACCGCCCTGCTGCGGCTGATCGAACTGAAGCGCGCCGAGCCGGGCCGGGACATCACCACACGACTGCTGCGGCATCCGGCCGGCCTGGACGACGCGGAGGTGATCCACCAGCTCGTCGTGCTCTACGGCGCGGGTATCGAACCGCTGCAGAATCTGATCGTCAACACCCTGCTGCTGATTCTCACCGACGACCGGTTCGGTGGCGACGTCCTCGGCGGCAGCCTGTCCACTCGCGACGCGCTGGACGAGGTGTTGTTCACCGACCCGCCGATGGCCAATTTCTCGGTCACCTATCCGCGCCAGCCGATCCTGATCGATGACGTCTGGCTGCCCGCCCACCAACCGGTCGTCATCAGTTTCGCCGCCTGCAACAACGACCCGGCGATCAGCGGACACAACCACAGCGGCAACCGGTCGCATCTGGCGTGGGGCGCCGGACCGCACGCTTGCCCCGCCCGCAGCCCGGCCTATCTCATCGCCCAGGATGCGGTCGACCAGCTGCTCGACGCGCTGCCGGAATTGCGGCCCGCCGTGCCGGTGCGTGAATTGACGTGGCGGCCAGGGCCTTTCCATCGTGCCCTGGCCGCACTGCCGGTCGTCTTCCCGGCATCGCAGCCGTGGCGATCCTGAGATCCGGTAATCGGTCAGGACGGCACCTTCGGTGCGAGCCGGGCGAGGTTCGCCGGTCGCGCGAAGGTGTCGGCGAAGGTGTCGGCGAAGGCGTCGGCCAGCGCCGGTTCGTGCCGGGCGGCGAGCATCATCTCCCGCATGGCAGGGGGCGGATCGAGCACCGTCGCCGTCCACCGCGCGGCGGGGTGCGCCACAGCCGTCAGCCACGGCGCGGCCGCCCACTCCATCCACGCGCGGTCATAGGGGCCGTCCGCGTCGTGCAGGATCGCCTCGCCGTAGCGGATCGCGCAGTGCACGGCGTTGTTGGCGCCCTGCGCGCCGCCGGGATCCATCCGGCAGACGACGTCGCCTCCGCCCAGCACCGGCCGTCCCGAGGGCAGGGTGCCCACCGGACGGCGCATGACCGGGGTCACCGCCCCTACCAGCGTGGCCCCGGCGTCGGTCGGTTCCGCGTGCCGGTAGCGCTCGGCGAGTTCGGCGGGCAGGTGCGCCTCCAGCAGTCGCCTGGCCTGTGACCAGCGCTGTGCCGGCGTGCCGTGCTGGTCGAACACGTCCAGCGCGCCGCCGGGCCGCGCCTCGAAAAGCAAGATCTCGCAGCGGCGTTCCTGCCCCGGCCGTCCGGTGAGACCGGGATAGGAGATCACTTCACCGTGCTCGGGAAGCGCGGTGTAGCAGCCGAGGCCCTCCGGGTCCGGCTCGACACCGTCCAGGTACAGCACGGCGAGCCGCCGCAGGGCGGTGGCCGGAGCGGGCCACGCCGGATCGGCCTCGAAGCAGCCGGCGAGTTCGCGACCGGCGCGGGTCACCACGGTCAGGGCGTAGTCGGCGGCGGCCCGGTCGAGTTCGGCCACCGAGGGCTCGGCGATGCGCAGGTCGCCGCCCGCGGCCAGGTACTCGCCGAGCCAGCGCGCGAACACCGTTCGCTGATCCACGCTCTGCGCCGGGCGGGTGAATCGTCCGGCCCAGGTCACCACCGTGGCCCGGTCGACGGCCATGGTGAACCGGATGCCTTCGATGTTCGGGGCGGTCGAGCGCCAGAAGCCCAGACCGAGGTCCGATTCGAGGTCGAGCGTCGGCGGGAATTTGACCTGGGTGCTGGTCACCGTGCCGGTGAGCACCGCCTCGGCGTCCCGATCGGTCACCAACGTGACGGCCCGGCCACCGCGCAGCAGACGATGGGCGAGGGGTAATCCGCATTCGCCCGCCCCGAGTACCAGTATCTGTCCCACCCTCGTGTCCTTCCGGTCGTGAACTACCGCGCCAGCGCAATAGTCCGCGTATAGGTGGGCGCGGCACATCGGTAGAGACCCGCGAATTTCCGGATGCGGCCGGACTACGCTGCACTGTTGTGTCGGTAGGACGTGCGTCGAGTCCGGGTTTCCCACCCGCGGCCGCCAGTGATTTCGTCGGGCGCGAACGTGAGCTGGAGCGGATCGGGATGGCGCTGCTGGGCGGGACCCGCCTGGTCACGCTGATCGGCGCAGGCGGCATCGGCAAAACACGGCTGGCGACCGAAGCGGTGCACCGGTTCCACAAGGCGCGCCGTGTTCCGGTGCACTGGGTGCGCTTGGCGCTGCTGTCGCGTAACGCCGACGCGGCGGCGGTCGAGGAACAGGTCGCGCGCTCGCTGATGGACGCCGACTTCTCCGGACGCTCGGCGTGGGAGGCGGTGCTGGACACGTTGCGCCGCCGCGACGCGGTCGGGCGCACCCTGCAGACGATCCTGGTGATGGACAATTGCGAACACGTCCTCGACGGCGCGGGCCGGGTGATCGCCGACCTGCTGGAGGCGGCGCCGGGCCTCACGGTGCTGGCCACCAGCCGCGAGGCGATCGGCTGGGTCGACGAGCAGTTGGTGCCGGTGCCCGCGCTGTCGCGGGAACAGGCGCTGGCTCTGTTCCGGGCCCGCGCCGGCCTGACCGGGCACGCCGTCGCCGACGACGAGACCGAGCTGGCGGTGGCGATCTGCCGTCACGTGCACAACCATCCGCTCTACATCCGGCTGGCCGCCGCGCGGCTGTTGCGGCAGCCGCTGCCGATGATCCTGCGTGACCTCAGCGGTGAGGCCACCGACCGGCGGCTGCGCTGGTCGCACGGTCCGCGGGTCGGTGCGGAGGCGCGCCACCAAGGCATTCGCGACGTCATCGCCTGGTCCTACGACCTGTGCGGGGACAAAGAGCGGCTGCTGTTCGACCGCCTGTCGGTGTTCGCGGCCGGGTACGACGTGGACCACGACAACGCGGACGCGGCGGAATCGGACGTCGGCGCCGAATTGGAGGCGATCGAGGCGGTCTGCGCCGACGACGAGCCGGAGGGCCTGGCCCGCGCCGAGATCGAAGGCCTGCTCGAGCGATTGGCGGACCAATCGCTGGTCTCGGTGCATCTGACCGCGACCACGGTGCGGTATTCGCTGCTGGAGAGCGTTCGCCTGTTCGCCCAGCAGCGCGCGAGCGAACGCGGCGGTGAACCGGCCCGGCTGGCGCGCGCGCACCGCCGCTACTACCGCGACAAGGTCGTCGCCGCCCGAGCCGGATGGTTCGGCCCGGACGAACAGCGGCTGCTGGATTGGGCGCGGGCAGCCTGGGACAACCTGCTGTGCGCGATGGCGGGCAGCCTCGCGACCGCGCAGGAGGCCGCCGTCGGGCTGGAGATCGCCGCCGGGCTGATCGCGCTGCGCTGCCCGTTCCTCACCGGCTCGCTGCGGGAACCGCGCCGCTGGGCCGAGCGCACGCTGGCCGCCAGCCGGGAACTCGACCCGCCGCCGCTGCCGCTGCAGGTCACGACGATGTCGCTGATCGCGTGGATCAGCCTGTGCCAAGGCCTGCACCACGACGCCGAACGCACGCTCGACGAGTGCGTGGCGCTGTGCGCGCCTGACGGCGCCGCCCGGGCGGGCTGGCGCGAGCACCCCGACCGCGATCTCGGTCTGCCCGCCCCGGTCGAGTTCGCCCGAGGTGCCGAGATGATGCTGGTGGACCGCGACGTGCGCGCGATAGCGGTGCTGGCCCGTGCGCGAGAGAAGTTCTCCGCCGACGGCGACCGTGGTGGGGCCGCGATGAGCGAACTGTTCGAAGCGCTGGCCGCGGCGTTGCTCGGTACACCCGCGCAGGCCTTGGAGATCTCCGGGCGGCACTTGGAGCACGCCGATCGCTCCGGGGCGCGGTGGGCGACGTCCTGGGTCGGCCTGGCCCGGGCTATCGCACTGACCAAACACGGTGACCCGGAGCAAGCGCTCGCCGTGACGCACGCGTCGCTGACCACTCAGCTGGCGATGCGCGACCAATGGGGCGCGGTATGGGCCGTCCACATCCGCGGCTGGGCACTGGCGCGCCTGATCCGCGACACCGACGGCGAACGCTCCGGCAGGGTGACGGGTTGGGCGCGCGAAGTCGCGCGCCTGACCGGTGGCGGTGCCACACTGCGGGACAGGATCGGTGTGGACATCGCCAATCTCGGCCCGTTCGCCACCGAAACCGACATCGCCGCCGACACCGCTCGGGCGGTGCTGGGCGAGACCGCCTTCGCGGAGGCGGAACGCGAGGGTGCGTTGCTGCGGCCGGAGCTGGGCGAGGTAGCACAGCTGGCGCTGGGGAAGCTGTCGCTGGACCGGCTACCCGTCGAGCACCCGATCCGGCGGCACCGTCCTTCACACTGGGAGGACTTGTCGGCCGCCGAGCAGGAGGTGGCCGTGCTGGCGGCGGCGGGCTGGACGAACACCGCCATCGCCGCCCGGCGCGGCAGTTCGTTCAAGACGGTCGACGCCCAGATGGCCGCGATCCTGCAAAAACTGATGATCGGCTCGCGGGAGGACATCCGCGCCCTGGTGCCCGACGACCGGCAGGCCCAGGTGACCGAGGAGGCCGCGCGCAAACCGCAGCGCGCCCGGCGCTGAGGCGAGCACCGTCGGCACTCGGCCGAGTTGTCCGGTGCTGTCGTCGGCCACGATGACAGGCGACAGGCCGGGCGACGTCTCTGCGGGGACGCCGCCCGGCCCGCTACCGGCCGGATTCGCCGAGGCGACCGGTGCTCACTCCGCCCGTTTACGCGCGGTGATCTGGATGCCGGGCTCGCCCGGAATGCGGCGCACCTGGGCGTCGGTGACCGGGAGATCGGCCACCAGATCGCGGCCGTCCTCCAGATCGAGGCCGTAGCCGGCGATGTAGGTGCGGAAGAACGGCAGGCAGGCCCGCGCCATCGGCTGCGGCAGTTTCCAGCGGTCGACGAAAGTCCGCGCGTCTTCGAAGGTGCAGCCCCGATCGGCCTCGATCACCAGCAGCAGCCCGCCGGGCCGCAGCACCCGGATCATCTCCGCGAGCCCCTTGCGCTGATCGGGCCAGTGCTTGATCGAACCGGAGCTGATCACCGCGTCGTAGGCGGCGTCGGGGAACGGCAGGTCCGTCGCCGATCCCTCCCGGAACTGGATGCGGCTGCCCAGCGCCGCGCCGCGCTTGCGAGCCCTGCGCACCTGCTGCGGGGAGAGGTCGATGCCGGTCAGCCGCAGCGTGGTCCCGGCGGTGGCCAGTCCGACCGCGAGTTGCCCACCGCCGCAACCGACGTCGAGAACCTGCGCGCCCTCGTCGAGCTGGGCGACGATGTCGTCGAACAGGGTCGGGGTCATCTCCCGCACGGCATCGGAGATGAAGTTGTCGTAGAACCACGAGTCGATCGGGTTGTAGCGCTTGGTCTTGTCCAGCAGGACGGTCATGGCGTGCTCCTAAACGCGGGTGGCGAACTTGATCTTGCGGCCGAGAGTGTGCGGTTGTTGCTGGGCGACGATCGTTTCCTGGACGCGCTCGCGGCTGCTGCGCACGATCTCCATCGCCTCCTTCACCGCGACGTCGATGTCCATCACGGTGGGGATGTCGAGCATCGAGACGATGGATTCCAGGCGCTGTTCGGGGGTGCCGCGTACCGTCACGACCGGTTGTCCGAGCTCGCTGATCGCGTGCAGCAGTTGCCGATCGGAGATGGCGCGGTAGCGCTCGTCTACCGGCCGGTGGCCGTCGGGGTCCATCGGCACCTCCACGGGGAGGTGGAAGAAGATGTCGTAGTTCTGCCGGGCTCGCTGCCGGGCCATATCGCCGTAGGCGTTGAGGTAGCGGCGGTAGAACGGCCGGCCGGGCAGCGTGATGGTGTTCTTGACGGCCTTGTGCCATCGGCTCGATCCGGGGTTGGGACCGGTGACCAGCCGCGTGGTGCCGTAGACCCACTCGTTGAGCACCGAGCCGTCGGCGATGAAACCGCCCTGGGCGTCGAGGATCGCCTCGGCCTGGATGCGAAGTTCCAGCCTGCGGAAGCCGAGCGCCATCAATTCGGTGGTGCTCAAATCCTGGAACCGCATGCCCGGGTAGAGCTCGGTGACCACCTCGCGGGCGGAGGAGGCGTCCACCCGGGGGATGCCGGTCAGCAGGGACAGCGCCGTGGAGGTCGTGGTCTTTCCGGTCGAATAGGTTCCGGAGATGACGATGCGTCGATAGTTGTTTCCCGACATGAGAGTGCCTTTCCGATCGTTCGGGGATGCGCGGGTCAGGCGGGCAGCCGGTGCGCGAGGTCGTATCGGATCTCGCAGCCCGCGAAATCCGATGCCCAGCTGGAGATGCGCCAGTCGCCGCCGCCGAAGGCGAGAATCATCGAGCGCACCATGTGCGTGGTCGCGGTGCCGGAGGTGAGCGGCGCCGGGGGAGCGGACGCGCGCGCGGTCATCCGGCGCATCCACAGCGTCTCGCTGTCTTTGCGGGCGATGTTGTCCAGCTCGTAGAGCACGACCTGGGACAGTTGTGCCAGGATCACCGTCGCGTCGACCAGCGTCACCGAAGGCTGGTAGGCGTCGGCGACGCCCTGCCAGGGACCGGCCGAATCAGGTTCCGCCAGAACGAAATCGGCGTGCGCGCGGCTGCCGCCGTCGGAGACGACGACGTTGCGCAGATACTGGCCGCGGGCGTAGACCCCGCCGTGGAAGTATCCCCGCCCGGTCTCGTGCACGGTGCGCCGTGTGGCCTGCGGCGGTCGCGGCGGCGCGGGCAGCGCCACGGTGGCCTCCAGGCTCATGCCGCCGCCCAGCGCTCCGGTGATGCTGATCGTGTTCCCTTCCACCGCGACGACCGTCGCGCTGATCGGGAACTCCTCCAGCGATTCCGTCGCGATGGTTCCGCTGCTGAATTGGACGTACGGCACCCAGCACGACCGGATGTCGCTGTCGGTGAGCCCGTAGCACTCGCGCAGGATCACCTCGAGCAGCCGGTAGCCGAAGATCGAGCAGTCGATGCTGCTGACGTGCGGCACCAGCACGCGGGTGCTCTTGCGCGACCAGTCCAGCGGATAGTGCACGCCGGCCGTGGCCGTCAGCCGCGGCCGGTCCTGCGCGTCGCGGTCGAGGACGATGTCGAAGATGCGGTGCGTGATCCGCTTGTACCCTTCGCCGAAGAACCGCCCGTCCCGGTGGCCCAGCACGGTGTCGATATCGGCGTAGGCGATCAGCTCGGTGGACATGTGGTTTCCTTTCATGCCGCGGCCTGCGCGTCGTCGGGTTCGGCGAACTGGCTGACCACCTTGGCGCCGATGCCGCGCAGGGACAGGCCCCGGCTGAGTTCGAGTGCGGAGATCTTGACGTCGAGCTCTTTCTCGGTGCGGGCCCCGAATTCCATCGCCATGAGCGAGTCCATGCCGAGGTCGGTGACCGGCTCATCGATGTTGACGGCGTCGGTGTCCACGCCGAGCACCACCGCGAGTTGATCGGCGAGGCGCTGGGCGACGAAGTCGGCGCGCTGTTCGGTGGGCAGCGTGAGGATCTCGGCACGCAGGGTGCCGCCTGCCTCGCCGCCGACCCCGATGTCGGCGAGCAACCGGCGGAAGCGGCGGGTGTCGGTGGACGGCCGCGCCACCCGCGACCACACCGTCCAGTCGATATCGGCCACCGCGACCTGAGCGCTGTCGAGTGCCAGGCATTCGCGCAGCAGGGCGGTGGCGCGGTCCATGTCGATGGGCAGGAAGCCGATCGACTTCACGTAGTCCGCCAGTGCCTCGGTCTTGTCGGCCATGCCGCCGCCGCTCATGAAGCCCCAGTTCACCGCCAGCGCCGCGGCGCCGCGGGCACGCCGGTCGGCCGCGAGCGCGTCCAAGGCGGCGTTGGCGGCGGCGTAGCCGACCTGCGGGGTGATGCAGCCCAGCGCGCTGATCGAGGAGTACAGCACGAACATGTCCAACTCGATGCCCGCGGCCTCGACCGCCCGGTCCAGGTGCTGGGCGCCACGCACCTTGGCGAACAGCTCGTCGAGCGACTCGGGCGTGATCTGCGGGATGGGCAAGTTGTTCACCACCCCCGCCGCGTGGAAGATCCCGCGCAGCGGTGCGACCGACCGGATACGGTCCACCAGCGCTGCCGTGGCGGCGTAGTCGGCGACGTCCACTCGTTCCTCGATCACCGCCACGCCCGCCGCGGTGAACGCCGCGACCTGGTCCGTGGCCTGTGGCGTGGACGCGCCGCTGCGGCCGACCAGCACGAGTTTCCGTGCGCCCTCGGCGACCAGCCAGCGGGCGGTGGCCAGGCCGAAGCCACCGAAGCCGCCGGTCACCAGATAGCAGCCGTCCGGGTCGATGCGCGGGTGAGCGAGTTCGGGGCGCACCATCGGCTGTTCTTCGCGCAAGTCCAGCACAACCCTGCCGATCTGGTCGGAGCGTGCGACGGACTCGAAAGCCGCCGCCAGCTCCGACACCGGATAAGCCGTATAGGGGAGGTACCGGTATGTGCCCGTGCGCAATGCCGCATGGCTCGCCCGCATCGGCGTGCGCAGCAGTTCCGGGTCGTGGGCGAGCGCGCGGTCCATGTCGACGGAGAAGAAGGTGAGGTTGCGATCGAAGGGGCCGAGATCGATGACGCCGCCGGTGTAGATGTCGGCCTTACCGATATCGACCACACGGCCGAATTCGGCCGCGACCCGGAAGTTCTGGCGCAGGATCTCGCCGGGAGCCGAACTGTAGACGACGTCGACGCCGCGTCCGCCGGTCAGATCGGCGATCTCGTCGACGAAGTCGGCCGATCGCGAATTCAGCACGTGCTGCGCGCCGAGCAGGCGCACCTGCGCGCGCCGCTCGGGCGTGCCCGCCGTCGCGATCACCGTCGCTCCGATGTCCAGCGCGACCTGCACCGCGGCCATGCCCATGCCGCCCGCCGCGCCGTGCACGAGCACCGTCTCACCCGGCCGCAGGCGCGCCAGTGTCCGCAGCCCGAATTCGGCGGTGAGGAATGGCAATCCGGATCCGCAGGTGAGCGGGTCGTAGTCCTCTCCGGGCAGCAGTTGGTGCGGTAGCGTCGCGCCGGCGTCGACGGGCATGGTCACGTACTTGCGGAAGATGTCCCTGGCGCACACCATCATGCGGTCGCCGACCGCGACGCCGGTGACGCCGGGCCCGACGCGCTCGACCACGCCGGAGCCCTCCATCCCGACCGTCGTGCCGAAATAGGTTCCCGCGAGCTCCTTTTCGGTGAGCACGCCGATGACCTTCATCGCGTCCTTGTAGTTGAGCCCGGCCGTCTCCATCCGGACCTCGATCTCGCCCGGACCGGGCGCGACCCGGTCGACTCGGCGCAACGCCAGGTCGGACAACAACCGGGACTTCGGAATCTCCACCACGAAAGAGGCTTCCGGGTCCGACAGCGGGACGGCGCGGTTGCGTTCGTCGAGGTGGGTGCCGAAATTCCGGTCCAGCCGCACCGCCCAGTGGTCGTCTCCCCGCACGCCGATCTCGTCGAGCGCGTCCTCGGCGAGAACGAGATCGGTCGGCGGCGCCGCGGCCTGTGCACCCGCGTCGACCAATCGCCACGCCGCGGCGGGCTGTTCGTTGAGCAGGGCGCGCCGCGCGCCCACCAGCGCGCCGTGCGACACCTGGACCGCGGTGTCGGCGGGGGTGCACAGCGCGTTCTCGGTGACCACGACGCCGTGCACACCGACCTGGGGCGCGTCGGCGAGCAGATGCTCGATGGCATTCGCCACGCGCGCGAGCCCGTAGACGTTGCGCGCCCCGTCGAGCGCCGTGCCGAACACAGTGACCACCCGGATCCGTTCGGCGATCGGGACACCGTCTGGTGAGCGCAACGCCAGCCGCAGGCGCTCGTCGTTGTCGTCGGCGTCGGCGTCGGCGAGCACGACGGTGACATCGGCCCGGTCGCCCAGCAGTGCGGCCGCGCGGCCGGCCGCGTCGGCGCCGACACAGACGGCGACCACGGTTTCCTGCTCCGAGGGACGCTCACCTGCCGGTGTCTCGACGATCTCCCAGATGGGCTGGTAGAACACCCGTTCCAGCTGGTGGGTGACGTCGACCGGCGCGCTGACGGGGCGGAATTCGACGCCGAGCAGCCGCATCGCCACCTCCCCGTGCTCGCCGACGATGGCGATGTCGGCGCGCAGCGGGTCCGCGCCGCGGCGGGTCACCACGACCCGCGGCCGCTCCGGCAGCGCGCCGAGCAGGCGCACCCCGGCGATGGCGGCGGGCACGATCGCCACGTCGGCATCCGAGTCCGCGGCCAGCGTGGCGACGCATTGCAGCGCGGCGTCGACCACCGCCGGGTGAGCCAGGTGCCGGATCGGCGTGGCCTGCTCGACCGGCGCGAGCGAGGCGACCACCGCGTCCGCACCGACGACGGCCGAGACGATGCGCTGGAAGGCGGGCCCGTAGTCCAGCCCGCGCGCCGCCAGCCCGCGATAGAGATCCGCCCCCGCGACCGCAGCGGCATGCTCAGGGGCGTCGACGTCCACGGCGGCGGCGGAGAAGTCGGCTTCGATGAGCCTGCCGTGGGCGTTGAGCGTCCAGGTGGTGGCGGTGGCCGGGCGCGAGTGGATCCGGAAGCGTTTGGTCGATTCCTCGACGCTCACCCGCAGTACCGGGACGTCGTGCTCGTCGATCACCAGTGGCGCAACGAATTCCACCGATTCGAGGCCGGCGCTCGTGCGGCCGGTGCGCTCGACGGCGGCGCTGAGCGCGGCATCGAGGTAGGCCGCGCCGGGCAGCACGACATACCCGTCCACGACATGGTCGCGCAGCCAGGGCAGTCGCGAGACCGACAGCTGCACCTCCCATTCCGAGTTCGCCGCCGTCGTGGGATCACCGAGCAGCGCGTAGCCCTCCGGCGTGCCGAGACGATCCAGCAGAGTGACCGGCTCGTCGTGCCACACCCGTTTGCGCTGCCACGGGTAGGCGGGCAGATCCAGGTGCTCGACGATCGAGTCCGGCCGGCCGGGTACGGCCGAACCGTCCAGCGAGCCCGCGACATACAGATCCGCGACAGCGCGCAGCACGTTGTTGCGGTCGCGCAGGTCGCGCGAGAGCGTGGTCACCGCGGCGCCGATCACTCCGCGATGGATCAGCATCTCGCGGATGTTGCCGCTGAGCACCGGATGCGGGCCCACCTCGAGGAAGACCCGGTGGCCCGCGTCGACCAGTGCGCCGATGGCGTCGGCGAACCGGACCGGCTCGCGGACGTTGCGGCACCAGTAGTCCGCGTCCCATCCCGTGCCCGCGATCTCGGCGGCGGTCACGGTGGAGTACGTGGTGAGTTTCGCGTCCCGCGGGGTGAGCCGGCCGAGGGCGCCGCGCAGATCGTCGAGAATCGGGTCCATCAGATGGCTGTGGTAGGGCACCTCGACCCGCAGGCTGCGCGCGAACGTGCCGGTGGCCGACAGGGTGTCGCGCAGCAGTTCCAGATCCTGGCTGTCGCCTGCCAGGGTGACCGCGCCGGGGCTGTTCACCGCGGCGATCGAGATGCTGTCGGTGCGGGCGAGCAACTCCCGTGCCTCGCGTTCGGACATGCCGAGAGCCAGCATGCCTCCGGTGCCCGCGGTGGTCGCCTGCAGCCGGGCGCGGTGGTAGCTGACGGTGAGCGCGTCGCGCAGCGAGAGCGCGCCGGAGACGTACGCGGCGGTGACCTCACCGACGCTGTGCCCGACCACCACCGCGGGATACACGCCGTACTCGGCCAGTTCGGCGGTCAGCGCGGCCTGCAGCACGAAGTTGGCGGGCTGCGCGAACGCGGTGCGCACGATCCGCGAGTCGGCCTCGTCGGCGAGCATCTCGTCCAGGATCGACCAGCCCGCGATCGAGACGAACTCACGGTCGATCTCCCTGGCCACCTTCGCGAACGTGCTGTCGGTGGTGAGCAGCTCACGCCCCATGCCCCACCACTGCGGGCCCATCCCGCTGAAGACGAAGACGGGCTCCACCTCGCCGTCACCGATGACCCGCGACGGCGCCCGGCCCTCGCCCGCGGCGAAAGCACGCAACTGGGTGCGCAGATCGTCGGCGTCGTCGTAGGCGAAGCCGACCCGCAGGGGGTGGTGGGCGCGCCGGGTCCAGGCGGCCGCGGTGACCGCGTCGGCGGGATGGTGGTCGAGCGCCTGCGCGAGGTCGCCTGCGAGCGTGCGCACCGCGGTCTCGTGGCGGCCGGAGATCGGCAATACCTTCGGCACCGGACGTTCGTCGTCGGCCCGCGCGGCCCGCGGCGGCGCTTCGGAAAGGATGACGTGGGCGTTGGTGCCGCCGTAGCCGAAGCCGTTGACCGCGACCACACCCTTGCCCGGCTGCGCGGGCAGCGGTTCGGGTAGCAGCGGGACCCGTAGTCGGAGCTCGTCGAACTTGATCTCCGGATTCGGTGTGGTCAGGTCGAATTGGGGCGCGACCGTGCGGTGGTGCAGGGTGAGCGCGGCCTTGATCAGGCTAGCGACCCCGGCGGCGGCCTCGGTGTGCCCGAAGTTGTTCTTCACCGAACCGACCGGCACCGGCTCGGCGCGGCCGTCCACCGCGCCGTACACCGCGCCCAGCGCCGACATCTCGAGCGGGTCGCCGACCGCGGTGCCGGTGCCGTGCGCCTCGAGGTAGCTCACCTCGTGCGCGGCGACCCCGGCGTCGTCGCGCACCTGACGGGCCAGCTGTTCCTGCGCAACGGGATTCGGCACCGGGATGGCCATGGTGCGGCCGTCCTGGTTCACACCCGTCGCGCGGATGACGGCGTAGACGCGGTCGTTGTCGCGCTGGGCCACGTCGAGCGGCTTGAGCAGCACCGCGCCCGCGCCCTCGGCGCGGCCGTATCCGTCGGCGGCGGCGTCGAAGGTCTTGCAGCGCCCGTCGACCGAGAGGAACCGGCCCTTGCACATCGAGATGAACGTCTCGGGCTGCAGCATCGCGTTCGCACCGCCGGCCAGCGCGATCTCGCATTCGCCGTTGGCGATCGCCTGCACCGCGAGATGCGTGGCGACCAGCGACGACGAGCATGCGGTGTCGACGGTCAGGCTCGGGCCGTGCAGATCGAGCAGATAGGAGATGCGGTTGGACAGCAAGGTGTGCGAGGCGCTCATGGCGGTGTGGCTGGTGATCGCCGAGCGGACCAGCGGACCGCTGCGTCCGAGCACGTTGTCGAGGATGAAGCCGCCGACGTAGACGCCGACGCGGTGGCCGGAGACCCGGCCCGCCATGCCCGCGTCGTCGAGCGCCTCCCAGGTCACCTCGAGCAGCAGCCGCTGCTGCGGGTCGAGGATGGCGGCTTCCTTCTGGGCGATACCGAAGAAGTCGGCGTCGAAATCCCACAGCGGCTGGGTGAGAAATCCGCCGCGCCGGGTGTACATACGCCCCGGCGCGTCCGGATCCGGGTCGTAGTACTTTTCGATACTCCAGCGATCCGGCGGGATATCGACGATCCCGTCACCTTTGTCGAGCAGGAAATTCCAATAACTCTCCGGGTCGAATACACCGCCTGGAAACCGGCAGCCGATACCCACTATTGCAATGTCGACCATTATTTCTCCTGGCCTGAAATGCGGGTCCATGCTGAGCCCCCCGACCGCAGCAGCACAAATATCTGATGAGCTTCTTCGCTCGAATGGTCATGCTATTGCGCGGGCCGCTCGAGCGTCAATTGTTCTGCGTTACAGCTTTTTCAATTTGCGTAACGTCGCCACCAGTGGCGCGTTGGAAAGCATCCCGTGCGTGAGACGTGGATGAATTGCGCTGAGATTCATCAGCACGGCGTAGCGCAGACCGTGGTCGCGCCAGTCCGCGAGCTGCTCGACGATCTCGTCCGGCGTGCCGGCCAGGCAGAATTCCCGCACCAGCGAAGCCGGGACCTTCTCGATGTAGTCCAGCACGGTGCGCTCGTCGAGCGTCTGCGGCAGGTAGTCCTGCAAGCCGGTGAAGTCCTCGCCCAGCGGGTGGGTGGCGCCGTGCCTGGTCCACATCTCGCCGGGGGCGCACAGGGTCAGCGCACGCGCGCCGACACTCTCGACCAGGGCGTCCACCTGCCCGGGACGGGCCGCGGTGAGCACGCTGAACACGGCGGCGGGCGCGACCGTCAACGGGTCGCGGCCCGCGTCGGAGGCCGCGGCGCGGACCCGCTCGAGACGGTGCCGGTACTCGTGCGGGCGCTGCGCGAAGCCCGGGAACCACACGTCGGCGTAGCGACCGGCGGCCCGCAGCATGCGCGGGCCGCCGGCGGCCACCCAGATCTCCGGACGGGTGCCCCGGTAGGGCGGGACATCGAAGACCGCGTTCCGCAACGGGAAGTGCGGCGAGTCCCTGGTCACCAGGCTGCCGTCGGAATCCCACAGCGCCCTGATGGTGGCCAGCGCCTCCTCGAACCGTCCGACCGGAGCGGTCCAGTCGACGCCGTAGGGCTCGTTGTTGTCCCGGATGCCGGTGCCGATGCCGAGAATGGCCCGGCCGCGGCTCAACTGGTGCAGGGTGGCCGCGGCCTGCGCGGTCACCGCGGGATTGCGCCGGCCCGCGTCGGTGACGCCCACGCCGAGCCGCAGGCGGGCCAAGCGGTTCTGCGCGGCGAGATAGCCCAGCGCCGTCCACGGTTCGTAGATCCCGTCGGCGTGCGGTGCGAGCCGGGTGATGCCGACGTGCCGCGGTTTCCAGATCGAGGCGGGCAGGATCGAGGGCAGGTGGTCGGTCACCCAGAGCGAGTCCGCTCCGCCCGCCATCGCCACCGAGCGACTGCCGCGAAATTGCAGGTCGGGCGCGAACCGGGTGTAGACGCCGGAATCCATCACACCTGTGCGGAATTTCGCCATGTTGTTCCTATCGCACTATTCGGGTACTGGTTCGAGAGCGGCACTGGTCTCGGGGATTTCGATCCTTCGGTGCCAATGGGCGAGCCGGGACGGCGCCCACCAGTTGGCCGCGCCGAGCAGGCGCATCAAGGCGGGGGCGAGCACGCCGCGGATCAACGTCGCGTCGCTGAGCACGGCCAGGGTCAGGCCGAGGCCGAACAGCTGGATGAACGACACGTGCGAGGTCACCATGCCCGCGAAGGCGATCGCCATCAGGCAGGCGGCGGCGGTGAAGATGCGTGCGGTGCGGGCGACGCCGGTCGCCACGGCGCCGGTGTTGTCACCGGCGGACAGCCATTCCTCGCGAATCCGGGACAACAGGAACACCTCGTAGTCCATCGAGACGCCGAAGGCGATGCAGAACATCAGGATCGGCATCGTGGGCACCAGATAGCCGGTCGAGGTGAAACCGAGCTGATCCGACAGGTGCCCTTCCTGGAATATCCAGACCATGGCGCCGAAGGTCGCCGCCAGCGAAAGCGTGTTGAGCAGTAGCGCTTTGATCGGCAGCAGCACGCTGCCGGTGAAGAAGAACAGCACCACCACGGTCGACAGCGCGATCACGAAGACGGCCAAGGGGACTTTCGCTCCGAGCGCGTCGAGCGTGTCGACGTTTTCGGCCGCCGCACCTCCGACCATCGCGTGGCTCGGCGGGGGGACTGCGCGCACCCGGTCGAGCTGATCGATCGCGGCGGGGGAGTACGGGTCGAGCCGGGTGCCCACGCGCACATAGGTGCCCGCGTCGTCGCGCATGCCGGGGGGCGCGGAGGCGACTTTCAGCCCACCGGCAAAGACGCCCGCCGCGGACAGCACGGTCGAGACGTTCTCCACCCGTGACAAACGTTCGGCGTAGGCGGCGATTTCGCTGTCACCGCCCCGGTATCCGGGCATGGCCACGAGCACCCCGGCCATCGCGTTCTCCCGGAAGCCGGTGCGCAAGGCGTCACCGACCGCATGGCTGGACGCCCCGGCGACGACCCGGTCGTCGGCGGCGCCGAACCGGATGGACAGGAACGGCGATCCGAGCACCAGCAGCAGCGCGATCACGGCCGCCGCTGCCACGACGGGATGGCGCATGACCAGCCGCACCGCGCGGTACCACCGGGTCTCGGTGATATCGACGGATGCGGGCCGCGGCCGGTGGAATCGGCGGCGCAGGAGGGCGCGCAGGTCGAACGCGTCGACACGGGGACCGAGCAGTGCGAGCGCCGCGGGCACCAACAGCAGCGTGGTGAACACGGCCGCCCCGAGCACGGCCAGCCCCGCGTACGCCAGCGACCTGAGGAAATACAGCGGGAAGACCAGCAGTGTCGACAGTGACAGCGCGATCACCACACCGGAGAACAAGACGGTGCGCCCCGCCGTGCGTGCTGTGCGCGACACCGCGGAGGCGGTGTCGCGGCCGGCGGCGAGTTCCTCCCGGAATCTGCTGACCATGAACAGGCTCGAGTCGATCGCGACCGCGAAACCCAATGCGCTCATCATGTTCAGCGCGAAGATCGACACGTCGCCGACCTCGGTGAGCAACCGCAGGATCGGCAGCGTCGCGAAGATGTTGAACACGCCGACCGCCAGCGGGATCAGCGCGGCCGTCACGCTGCCGAAGACCAGGATCAAGGCGAGCCCGGTCAGCGGTATCGCGATCGCCTCGGTGATCAGCAGGTCGGTGACGATCCGATGGCTCATCTCGTCGAAGGCCACCGCCTGACCGCCCGCCCGCACGGTGACGCCGTCGAAGTCGCCGCTCACCCGGGCCGCGATCGCGCCCGCCCGTTTCGGCGCGTCGGTGTCGTCGCCGGTGACATGGGCCAAGACCAGACCGTCGCGGCCGTCGCTGCCGCGCAGGCCCTGCCGCAGATCCGGGGGAAGTTCCCAATAGGACTGGACCGCGTCGATCTCGTCGCGGCCACGCAGATCCGCGGTCAGGCGCTCACCGACCACCCGCGCCGCGGGGCTGTCGAGCCCGTCCGGCGCGGTGACCAGCAGCACGAGATTCGGCGCGGCGCCCGGGAATTCGCGGCCGAGGAACGCCGCGACCTCGGCGGACTCGGTGTGGGACGGAACGTAACCACCGGACTTCAGGTGGGCAGGCGCCGACCAGCCCAGCCCGACGCAGACGATCCCGATGAGCAGCGCGCCGTAGAGGATGGATCGCGGCCGCCGGATCGCCAGGCGTGCGAGACCAACAAGCATGATGAAAGACCTCTTCTCGAACTCCGGCCGTGGCGAATGCGTATGCGATCGGTGCTATTCGGTGGCGCCGGGATCGATGTAGCCGGCCAGCGCACGCCACTCCTTGGCATTGCGGTGGGCGAGCTCGGCGACCGCCGGAATGCAATGCGGCGGGACCGTGGCCACCAGGGCGGTCCACACCTCGCGCTGCATCGAGTGTGTGTGCAACCAGCGCAGCAGGTCACGGCCCTGCTGGCTGTGCCGCATGGCCGGGTCGCGGGTGAGTTGCTGCAGCAGCAGCGCGCTGCCCTCGGGCTGGTCGGCGGCGCTGTCGTGCTCGGGTGATCCGGTCTCGCGCAAGCGTTTGCGGATCGCGTGCGCTGTGCTGATGGACACCTCGGCCGCGGCGGCCAGCGCGCGCAACGGCATGTCCGGGGAGGCCGCCAGCAGCTCGGCGACGCGCCGCCTGCGCTGCGCGCGGTCCATCGGCCTGCGCCTGCCGTCGGCGCCGACGCGGATGTTCGACTGCGGAATTTCCGCACTCGAACGCTGCCGGAGCGTGGCCACCGTGCGCGCGGACAGCCCCGTGGTGGACGCGATGGCCCGGTCGGACAATTCCGGCATCGTCTCGATGATCCGCTCGGCCGCCGCTTTGCGGTCCGAGAGCGTCAGCGGCAGCCCGTGCGTCGTATTCAGTTCGACGCCGCGCAGAAAAGCCTCGGCCGCCGTTCCGTCGAAGAACACGACTTCGATGTCTTCGCGGCCGAGCCATTGCGCGGCCCGCAGCCGGTGCATTCCGTCGATGACGCGCATCGTGCTGCGATGCACCACAATCGGCGGTAATTCGGTGTCGCTCTCGGCCAGTCGTGCGATATGCCTGCGGTCCTCGCCGTTCGACCGCGGCGAGTCCGCGGGCAACAGTTCATCGATGGATACGAGATAGCGCGCGTTCGACGCCAGCGGCACCACATCGCCGCTCACCAATTTAAACTCAGCGGACATTTCGAAACCCCCAGGGTCGCCCGGATTCAGATCGGTCCTCGATGACCCGATGGTCCATCCGGAACCCGGCTAGGCTTCGACCGACCGATCGGTCACAGCGTAGGTGCGCCCGGTGCGCGACACTAGGCTTTCCGGAAAGAGTCGGGAGAATTCGAAAGCATGACAGTCATTGCCGACCCCGGTCGCACGGCTCTGCTCATCGCGGGCACCGTGGTGGCGGAACGCGAGGGGCTGCACCGGCTTTCGATCAACGCGGTGGTCGAGGAAGCCGGGATGGCCAAGGGCACCTTCTAC
This sequence comes from Nocardia sp. NPDC047648, assembly GCF_040642815.1. Classification (NCBI taxonomy): domain Bacteria; kingdom Bacillati; phylum Actinomycetota; class Actinomycetes; order Mycobacteriales; family Nocardiaceae; genus Nocardia; species Nocardia sp. NPDC047648. Next base: position 75,099 of record NZ_JBEYSX010000023.1, read on the forward strand.
CATCACTTCGTCAATCGCCGCAGTTACGTCATCGCGTTGCACCGCCGTTTCTTCGACGCGCTGTCGCAGTCGGTGGCCGCGGCGCTGGCCGGGATTCCGCCGGGGATCGAACGGATCGGCCCCAGCCTGGACGCGTTCCTGGATGCCTGCCTCGACGCCCGCGGCACCGAGGCGTTCATGGTCCAAGCGCGCACGGATCCGGATCTGCGCGAGGAGATCCGCCGCCGCCACGAACTGTTCATCGCGGTCGGGCGGCCGGACATGGTCGCCGCCGGCTGGCCGGACCCCGACGCCGCCTCCCGGATGAAGGTCGCCATGGTCGGTGAGATCTGCCTCGCCGAGCTGACCTCCCGGCGTGCCCGTCCGGATCTGCGGATCGCGGCCGTGCGGATGCTGACCGCCAATCGCACCGGATCACTTGCCGGAGAACCGCCCGAGGGTGATGCGACCTGAGCTGCCCAGCACGAAAGTCGCTCGGAAAGAATATCTTTCGTGTCTCGCCGGTGCTGGGAAGCTGCCGTAGCCGACACGTTGCTGTGGTTGCGGCTACGCGGCGGCCATCTCCCGGGCGATGGCGGCCGCGAAGGCGTCCACATCGGCCTCGGTGGTGTCGAACGAGCACATCCAGCGGACCTCGCCGGTGCGCTCGTCCCAGACGTGGAAGCGGAACCGTTTCCGCAGCCGCTCGGTGACCTCGCGTGGCAGTACGGCGAAGACGGCGTTGGCCTGGACCGGCCGTACGATCTCGACGCCGGGCACCCGGGCGACGGCCGTGGCCAGCCGGGCCGCCATCGCGTTGGCGTGCCCGGCGTTGCGCAGCCACAGGTCGCCCTCCAGCAGCGCGACGAACTGCGCCGACACATACCGCATCTTGGAGGCCAGTTGCAGCGCGGCCTTGCGCAGGTACGCCGTGCCGCGCACCGCGTCCGGGTCGAGCACCACGATCGCCTCGCCGAGCATCAGGCCGTTCTTGGTGCCGCCGAACGACAGCACGTCCACACCGGCGTCGGTGGTGAACGCGCGCGGCGGCAGGCCGAGCGCGGCGGCGGCGTTGGCCAGCCGCGCGCCGTCCACGTGCAGCAGCATGCCGCGCTCGCGGGCCAGCGCGCCGATCGCCGCGATCTCGCCGGGTGTATAGAGGGTGCCGAGTTCGGTGCTCTGGGTGATGGAGACGACCTTCGGCTGGGCGTGGTGCTGGTCGCCGAAGCCCCACGCGTACCGGTCGAGTAGCTCCGGGGTCAGCTTGCCGTCCGGGGTGGGCACCGGGACCAGCTTCAGCCCGGCCACCTTCTCGGGTGCGCCGCACTCGTCCAGATGGATGTGCGCGGAGTCCGGGCACACCACCGCGCTCCACCGGTCGCACATCGCCTGCAGCCCGACGACGTTGGCGCCGCTGCCGTTGAAGACCGGGTAGACCTCGGCCTGCTCGCCGAAATGGTCCTTGATCAGCTCGCGCAGCCGTGCGGTGTGGACGTCCGCGCCGTAGGCCGGCTGGTGGCCCACATTGGCGGCGGCCAGCGCCGCCATGATGTCCGGGTGCACGGAGGCGTTGTTGTCGCTGGCGAAAAAGATCGAGTCGCTCACTGGTCCTCTCCGGTCAGCAGTGGGAAGGCGCCGTTCTCGTCGTGGACCTCGCGGCCGGTGAGGGGCGGGTCGAACACGCATACCGCGCGGAACTCGGTGTGGGCGCGCAGGGTGTGATGCTGGTGTGCGTCGACCAGGTACATCACGCCCGGCTCGAGCTGGTGGCTTTCACCGGTCTCCTCGTCGACCACTTCGCCGCGCCCCTCGATGACGTAGACGGCCTCGATGTGGTTGGCATACCACATCTCGAGCTCGGCGCCCGCGTGCACCACGGTGTCGTTCACGGAGAAGCCGGCCTTCTCCTCGGCGAGCACCAGGCGACGGCTGGTCCACGCGGGGCCCTTCACCTCGCGCTCGGTGCCGATGATCTCTTTCAGTGAACGGACGATCATGAAGTACCTTTCCTCTCGGTTCTGCACGGCGAGGTGCATCGGGCACCCCGGTCGTCACCCTTTCCCGCGATGGGCGTGTACTCGCGATCTTCCCGATCATTGCTGCCGTGCAAGCTCGGCGACAGTGGCAGAACCGCCCCCTCTCATCAAGATCGCGCCACGCAGTCACGGCACCACGACGACCTTTCCGGTGGCGTGATCGCTCTCCATGTACCGGTGGGCCGAAACGATGTCGGCCAGGCCGAAGACACGGTCGAGGTTGGGCCGATAGGCGCCCGCCTCGACCGCGCGGACGATCCGCCGCAGCACCGGCGTACCCGCGCTGCCCCGCACCGTATCGCTGTGGAAGGCCGTGAGTTTGGTTCCGGACGGGATCATCGCTATCGGTTCGAAGTCCTGAATCGACCACCCGCTGAGCGAGCCCGCTACACACACGGTCCCGCCGCGGCGCACCAGGCGCAGCGAGTCCACCACCGTGCTCGCCCCCACGAGATCCAGTACATGGTCCGGACCCTCGGGCCAGATCGCGTGGACGCTCGCCGCAAGCGTGCCCCCCTCGTCGAGGAGTGCGTGGTGGACGCCGGCCGCAGCCAAGGCGTCGATCTTGCCCGGCTGCCGTGTCGTGGCGGCGATCTCGATACCGTGGCCGGACGCGATCGACGCGGCGGCCATCCCCACCGACGAGGTCCCGCCGCGGATCAGCAACCGCCCTCGGGCACCCGGCACGACCCCCAACGCGTCCAGTGACCCCTGCGCGGTCAGATATGTCTCGGGCAGCGCGGCCAACACCTCCCAGGGCAACGTGGTGGTGACCGGCATCAGCAGTGCGTTCGGCACCAGCGCGAACTCCGCGTAACCGCCGTCGAATTCCCGGCCCATCTCACCCATCACCGCCGCGACGGTCGTGCCCTCCGGCAGGCCGGGGTCGGTCGAGGCCGCCACGATTCCGACGCATTCGATCCCGAGCACGCGGGGGAACCTCACGTTCGGAGAGTGACCCTGCCGGGTTCTCAGTTCCGACCGGTTCAAGCCGGCGCCCTTCACCTGCACCAGGCTCCAGCCCTCCCGGACCTCCGGTACCGGCAGCTCTCGAATCTCCAGCGTCTCCGGGCCACCCGCTCCGACACAGACCGCCGCTCGCATCGTCGTAGACATGTGTCCACTGTCGCCGGGAGGCGGATCGGCCTGCCACCGATAGAATGCCGAGTTATGCCCGTTGCCCGCCAATCCCCTCGGCACGGCGCGACATCGCGGATATGGCCGTCCGGAGGCGTTCACACCTGGCCCTCGGGAGGAACGAGTGCGGTGCATTCCCATCCCCGTGGGCATCTCGTCTATGCGGCGCGTGGTGTCTTGTCGGTGCACACCGGACGTGGCACTTCGATCGTTCCGGCCAATCGAGTCGCATGGACCCCTGCGGGATTCACGCACTACCACCGCGCGCACGGGCACACCGATATGCGGATCGTCTTTCTCCCGGCATCCCTGGCCCGCCTCGTGCCAGACCACCCCGCCGTGTTCACGGCCTCCGGCCTCGTCCGCGAAATCCTTCTCACCCTCACGGGTTCGCGCGATGGCGACCGGGTCGCAGGCGACCACGAGCACGCCGCGCGCGCTCGCCTTCGCCGGGTCCTCGTCGACGAACTCCGCGAAGCGCCCGAGCAGCCACTGATCCTGCCGCAACCGCACGACGACCGGTTGCGGGCCGTCGCGCGGATACTGCACCGAAACCCCGCGGACAACGCGACGCTGGCCGAACTCGGGCGGGCGATCGGAGCCGGCGCTCGCACGCTCAGTCGTCTGTTCCACAACGAACTCGGCATGACCTTCTACGAGTGGCGCACCCAGCTACGCGTCTATCACGCACTCGTCCTGCTCGCCGACGGCCACGACACCACCTACGTCGCACACGCTTGCGGATGGGCGAATCCGAGCAGCTTCATCGCGGCCTTCACCGGCGTCATCGGCACCACACCCGGCCGCTACCGGGCTGCGCATCCGGCGAAGTAGCGCATGAATCGGCCGCCGACCGCTCCGCAGTGGGTTACGGCAACTCGTGTTCGAAGTCGAAGTGGAGCTGGATGGTGGTGCCGTGCACGCCGGTGTGTATGCGCACGAGGTCGGTGAGCTGGTTGACCAGCAGCAGACCACGGCCGCCCGGTCGATACGTTTGTGCGGGCAGGCGGCCCGCGAGTGGATTGGTGATGTGTCCCTTGTCGCTGATCTGGAAGCACAGCTGGTTGTCGTCGGCCCAGATCCGCAGCGTGCCGTGCCCGCCGCCGTGGACGACGGAGTTGGTGGTGGTCTCGGCGATGACCAGTTCCAAATCGATCAGACGCTGCTCGGGTATGCCCGCTTTGCGGGCGTGCTCTGTGGCGACGTGCCGGAGGTGCGCCAGGGATGTCGCGTCGAAGACGATCGTGGTGGCGGTGGGGGGTGCGCAGGGGAGCGGTTCGTTGTAGAGGTCGACGATGTGGTCGGGGTCGTAGTCGTCGCTGGTTCGCCGGCCCGTGTGGTCGATGAGGACGGGATGGGTGGCGTGCGCGTCGGCCAGGACCTCCGGCGACAGACGTGCGGTGTCATAGGGACACAGGATGCTGACTTCGCGCCCGGTGAACGCCGCGTTGATCAGCGCCTCGTGCTGAGCGCACGCCGGATATTCCAGCGCCGAGCGGCCGGCCCAGATGGGTTCGCCGATGATTCGCACTCGTCCGGACCGATGCCGGTCGGCGAAGGCGCGGAGCACTCCCGGGATGATGCGGCCGGGATTGCGGCCCTCGACGGTCATGTCCATCAGGTGCACCGAACTCGCGTCGGGGCCCAGCTCGGCACGCAGGAGGGCCAGGTTCGGGCCGGGTACCGCGACGGCGACCGGTTCATCGTTCGCGAGCCCCTCGCGAATGAATCCGAGGGTGCCTGCGAGGTATTCCTCGGTGTCGCGATAGAACAGCGCGGGATGCACGAACGGATCGGTCGGCTCCGAAGTGGCCGACACAGCGCCGACAGAGCTCATGTGTGCACTACCTCGATCGTGTGTAGGGAGGGCCAGAACACTCCGAGGATCCGAAGCATCATCGGCGGAGGCCGATGCAACACGATTCGTGGCGCCTGCGGTGAGTGGGAGGCGGCTTCCACCAGAATCGACGTCCCGTGGACATCGATGAACGTCAGCTCGGACAGGTCCAAGTGGGCGTCGCGCTCCGCGGCGGTCAGTTCGGCCAGCGCCGAGCGCCAAGCATCCCGGGTGGTGAAATCTACCGCTCCTGCGCACCGTAGACCGGAAGGACTGCTGGTCCGAGACGTGCGGAGGGTCGAAGGATCGGAGATCGCCGCACTACGCGCAGGCGTGGCCGACGGTGCGGGCTCCACTGCTCACCGACCTTCCACTGGCCAACACGAGACGACGCGGGGATTTTACGCCTGCGCCGAACGAGCACCTTCACACAGCCCGCTGGTGCCGTGGTCCGGCGAACTGTTCGTGATCCGGCGTGATCACGGCCTACGCGACCTCCGTCGTGGCTCGTCGGCACCTCTGACAGATCGGGGTCTCCCGCTCAGCGTCGGTGCTCGATGCCACTGCGGTTGAGGGAGCGGCCCATCGGCCTGCCATGCCGGGAAGAGCCCGAATGACGCGGCTTGCCGGACGCTTTCGGCTTCCGGCTCGCACACTGCGGCCACCCGGTTCGAAATCGGCTGTCGCCGGACGTTTCCCGCGCCGTCTGGGTGCTATTCGGTCAAGGACGGGATCGGCACCCCGACGAGGGGTGCGATCGGACAGCTCGAGGAGGATCTTGTGACCGAGAAAAGCCATCGTTCCGCCGAGACCGGCGAATATGTGAGCGAGGACACCGCAGCGGAGAACCCGAAGACCACGCTCGGCGAGGACGAGCCGCACCAGGGCGACAACCGTCGCGACCGCTCGGCGATCACCGGGCACTTCGTCAAGCCCGACACCAGCCGTCGCCACCCGGACACCACCGTCACCGAAAACGGGTGACATCCGGAGGCGCCCCGGCTCCTGCGCCGTCGTTGCCGGCCCAGGACACCCACGTCGACGACAACAACTGTGGGACCTGCTCGGCCTCGGCAGCCTTGCGGGACCGGCGCGCCGCAAGGACACTCGCACGGCCCCTACCGCCGGAAATCATCCCTCGTCCGCCCTGACGCGGTAGCGCTGGACTCAGGCCCTATCGGCCGCGGGGGCCCCGTCACCGTTTGCCCCGGCCGCCGAACGCCATACGTCGGGATTTCAGTCCATCGATCGACTCGGCGACGGCTCCATGCCTGAACAGTCGGCGTGGGCGCCTCGGTACGCGGTGACCCACGTCGGCTTCCGGTGAGGTCGCTCTTCGAGCGCTGATCATGGACGCGGGGGTAGTTCGCCGCGGTGCGTGAGGTACTCGGCGATATCGGCCAGTTTGGTATTGGTGTGTTGGCTGGCGCGTACGAGTAGGGCGAAGGCTTGATCGGCGGTCAGCTTGTGGCGCTCCATCAGGATGCCCTTGGCTTGTCCGATCAGATCGCGCGTGTCGATCGCCCGCGCGAGCTGGGTCACCTGCTGGGCGGAGGCCAGTGCTACGGCGGCATGGGCGGCGAACAGGGAGCCGACGTGCTCGGATTCGGCGTCGAAGGCCGCGGGAGCCGGCGAGTAGAGATTGAGGGCACCGAGGTCGTTACCGGTGACATAGAGCTGGAAAGACAGAATGCTGCCGATGCCGAGTTCGGCGGCCCGGGCCGCGAAACGGGGCCACCGCGGCTCATCGGTCGTATCGGGCAGCACCACGATGCGCTCGTGGTAGAGCGCGTCCAGGCACGGCCCTTGCCGCAGGTCGATCTGCGCGCGGTCGACTCGGTGGATCAGGTCGGCGGTGGCGGCAGGCGTATGCATCGTTTCGCGGTTGTCGCTGACCAGGACTCCGGCGTAGGTGGCGCCGGGCACCGTCTGCACGGCGGTATCGACGATGCCGCGCAACGTGTCGTCGAGATCGTCTTGTTCCTGCAGGTAACGTGCCAGATCGCCCAGTCGCGCAGCCAGATCGCCCTCCGCTGCGGATGAACCGGTCGGTATGTTGTCGTCGCTGAGGCGCGCATTCGTCATCGTCTGCCCGTCTTTCCGAGAAAGCTCCCGAGCCGGCAGGTACCGTCCGGGAGCGCCGGCCTCGCCCTGGTTTCCGAAGGACAGTGCACACCACCCTACGCGCGAACCGGTGGTGTAGTAGCAACAACGTCATCAACCCGACGTGCGTGCGCCGGGAGTGGGCGACCCGCCGCAGCGCCGTATCGACCCGTGGACGCGGCGGACGCCGCGACAGCCACGACGGCATCGAACCTCGGCGCGAGAAACCCGGCTACACCCGCGCGCGGTCGGTGAAGGCGAGCGCTCCGCCGAGACCGGTCAACGCGACTCCGGCGAGAGCATCGACGGCGATCTGCGCGCGGCGGCGTTGGAGCAGAGCGTGCAAGCGCGTCGTTGTGACGACGAACAGCAGCCACCAAGCGCCACCGATGGCGATGTCGAGTGCACCGAGCAGCAGTACTTGGGGCGTTACCGGACGCGCGGGGGTCAGGAACTGTGGCAACACCGCGAGGAAGAAGAGCGCCGCTTTGGGATTCAACACATTGGCAGTGAACGCTCCAGCCAACACCTGTGCACCCGGCACCGCTGCCGGTGAGGACACCCCGGCCCATTCGGCAGCGCAGCCGCGCCACCCCCGATAGCCATCCCGCAACGCGCGCACACCCAGAACGATGAGATAAGCCGCTCCAGCGAGTTTCACCACGGTGAACGCCGCGGCGCTGGTCGACAAGATGGCCGACACGCCGACCGCGGCGGCCGTCATGTGCACGATCAAGCCGCATTGAACTCCTGCCGCCGCGCGCATCCCCGCGACCCGTGAGCGAGAAGCGTGACGCAGAACCACGAACCAGTCCGGGCCGGGAATCGCATAGGCCAGCAGCACCGCCGCCGCAAAACCCCACACGAGATGAGCGTCCATCCGAAATCTCCGGTTTCTCCACGGCAACCTCTCCAGCCCCAGGAAAGGTGACCTCGTCACGCAGTAACTGCGCCGGGCAACGTCGGGTGGGTTACCCACAGCGACGACCTCGATCCTGGAAAGCCTGCGGTTTGTGCCCATAGATCCGGTACCGAACATCTTGGGCCGGTACGGATCACGCACCACCGCGTGGCCGGGTGCGGTTGTCGTCGGCGTCCTCGGTGCTGTTCTATTTCGCGGAGAGGTAGCTGGATCCGGGCCTCTTCGCTCGACATGTCGAGTGCGACAAGGCCTTCGCGAAACCTCAACTGCGACAGCAGCGGACGAAACGGGCACGGGCGTGCGGCCGCGCGGGCCGGTACTCTGGATTCAGAGCAGCTGCGAAGAGCGCTAAGTTACTAGCAATTTCCCCGATCGTACCCGTGATGTACTCGCAGTTGTGTACCGTATGTTATCGCAGGTTCGCTCCGCTTCTGTGGAGTGGGCCGGGGTCGATGTCGGCCCCGTAGAAGGACTCCGTTGTCCGTGTGTGGATGCATCCGCGCCCGAGACGCGGACGACGTCGAGGATTGGGTGTGGCCGAATGCGTGTATCTGCTCCGATAACGGTCTCGGCTTTGGTTGTTGCTGGTGTGGTGGTGAGTGGTTCGGG
>NZ_JBEYSX010000024.1:0-68117 GCF_040642815.1 Nocardia sp. NPDC047648
CCATTCCGAACCCGGAAGCTAAGCCTGCCAGCGCCGATGGTACTGCACTCGACAGGGTGTGGGAGAGTAGGACACCGCCGGAACATCCTTCACGATAGGGGACCCAGAATCTGGGTCCCCTATCGGCGTTTGAGCACCAATGCGGTGCTCCGGCGAACTTGCCGTACCCCGCGCCCCACGACGGGTACGTGATTGAATTCGTGGGATACAGACTTTCGCGATACCAAGAAAGGGAGCACCGTGCCGGAACAAAATGACGATCGGAAGCCCTTCCGGCGCGGCGCTCCCGACTCCGGGTCCGGCCGGCGAGATGACAACCAGCAGGATGCGAGCCGTCGCGGCGGCGGGTTCAACCGTCGCGGTGACGCGGGGGAACGCGGAGGCTTCGGTCGCCGCGGTGACTCGGGTGGCTCCGGCTCCCGCGACAATACGTCCGACCGAGGCGGTTACCAGCGACGCGAGAATTCCGGTGGGTTCAACCGCCGGGGCGATACTGGCGGTTCTGGCCAGCGCGGCGGTTCGGGTGAGCGCGGCGGGTTCAAGCGTCCGGACTCCGGCGACCGGAGTGGAGACACTGGTGGCTTCCGTCGCGGCGGCGACGCACCCACGCGCGGTGGTTTCCAGCGGCGGGACGAGTCCGCGGATCGTGGCGGTTCCACAAGCCGAGGCGGATCGGGCGATCGGGGCGGATTCAAGCGCTCCGAGGGCTCCGGTGAACGCGGCGGCTTCAAACGCCGGAGTGATTCCGGAGAGCGGCGCGACGATTCGCGGGGCGGATTCCGCCCCGGCGGCGAATCCGGCGCGCGCGGCGGATCCGATCGTGGTGGATTCCCTCGTCGCCGGGACGATTTCGGTGATCGAGGCGATGCCCGTCGCGATGAACCGGGCGATCGTGGCGGGTTCAAGCGTCGGGGCGATTCCGGCGAGCGCGGTGACGCGGGTCGGCGTGGCGCGTCCGGATTCCAGCGCCGTGATGATGATCGACGTGGCCAGGGATCGGATCGCCCCGGGCAGCGCGGGGGCGCGGATCGCGGGGATCGGACACCGCGCGACGACTCTGCACCGGATCGCCGCCGTGGCGGCGAAGGCGCCCATGTCGGTGGGGGCCGTTCCCTCGACCGTCGTCCGCCGCGGCCGGAGGAACCCGATCTGCCGGACGAGGTGCAGGCAGCCGATCTCGATTCCGCCGTGCGGCGAGACCTGCTCAGTTTGGACAAGGGGAACGCGGAGACGGTCGCCCGGCACTTGGTGATGGCGGTGCGCCTGGTCGACGACGATCCCGGCCTCGCTCTCGCCCATGCCAGGGCCGCGCGGCAGCGGGCCGGGCGGATCGCGGTCGTCCGCGAGACCGCGGGAGTGGTGGCCTACCATGCCGGCGAATGGGCGGAGGCTTTGTCGGAGCTGCGCACGGCGCGCCGGATGTCCGGTGGTTCCGGGCTGCTGGCCGTCATGGCCGACTGCGAGCGTGGTTTGGGCCGTCCCGAACGCGCTATCGAGCTCGGTCGCAGCGAGGAGGCGCGTGCCCTGCGCGGTGACGATGCCACCGAACTGCGTATGGTCGTCGCGGGCGCGCGAATGGACCTCGGCCAGTACGACCAAGCCGTCGTGACCTTGCAGACCTCGGATCTCGACCCGTCCAGGACCGGCTCCGCCGCGGCCCGCCTCTTCTACGCCTACGCCGACGCCCTCGTCGCCGCGGGTCGCACCGACGAGGGCCTCACTTGGTTCCTCAACGCCGCCTCGGCCGACCTCGACGGTGACACGGACGCCGAGGAACGCGCCGCCGAACTCACAGGTGACAGCGACATCTGAACCTGTCGCCGGTTGCCGCGCCCTAGGGGGTGGCTGGCTCCCGACGGTGACTCGGACGCCGAAGAGAACGCGCCGCCGAACTGTCGGGTGACAGCGGCATCTGAACCTGTCGCCGATCGCGGTTGCCGCGCCTCGGGGGTGGCTGGCTCCCGAGACGGTGACTCGGACGCCGGAACGCGCCGCCTAACTGACGGGTGACAGAGATCCGAACCTGTCGCCGCTCGCGGTTGCCGCGCCTTGCGGGTGGCTGGCCTCCGAGGACGTTGCCCGCGCCCGGTGCCAGGCGCGCGGAGGGGTTCGGGACGTGGCCGGGGGCCTGCGCCTGCGCGAATTTCGCCGCGGTCGTGGGCCACGTGGCGAGCGAGCGTCAGCAGAATCGGGAAGTGCTCGGCATGATCGGACGGGGCCGGGTCGACGCCGCTGAGCACGATGTGCGCGATCGTGCCGCCGAATCCGACGAGCTTGCGGCGCGCACCAAGGTCGTGGTCGCGACGGTCGGCCCGTACCTGCGCTAAGGGTGGGTCGATCGGATCATCGGGGTGGCCGCGATATGAAACTCGAGATCTGCGGATCTGTGCTGGCGCGCTTGGGATCCGGTGCGGCCGGAGTGGCTGACGCCACGTCTGTCCGGCTCGCGCGTCGGCGTAGTGTCGAGTGTCTCGGATCTGCCGAGCGGATGGGCTGCCGGAGGGCCCGGCGGTGATGGGTCGGCGCGGCCGATCGGTGACACGGAGTGAGAGTGGTGTGAAGCGACTACGAGATCGCTACCGAGCCCTGCTGCTCGACCTGGACGGCACGCTGTATCGCGGGCACGAGGTGATCGAGGGAGCGCCGGAGGCACTCGCCGCGGATGGGCAGGCGGGCCGGCGATTGGTGTACGTCACGAACAACGCCAGCCGTGGACCACAGGTCGTGGCCGCGCATCTGTCCGAACTCGGCTTCGCCGCGACCGCCGACGACGTGGTGACCAGCGCACAGGCGGCGGCGCGGTTGCTGGCCGAGCGGCTCGACCGTGGCGCGCCGGTCCTGGTCGTCGGCACCGACGACTTGGCCGCCGAGGTCGAGGGTGTCGGGTTGCGGCCGATCCGGCGCTCCGACGGCGACGCGCCCGCCGCTGTGGTGCAAGGACATTCACCGCACACCGCGTGGCCGGACCTCGCCGAAGCCGCCTACGCCCTGCGCACGGACGCACTGTGGGTCGCGGCGAACACCGACCGGACGTTGCCGAACGAACGCGGTCTCGCACCCGGCAACGGTGCGATGGTCGCCGCGCTGCGCGCCGCCTCCGATCGGGAGCCGATCGTCGCGGGCAAGCCGTACGCGCCCCTGCTGGAGGACGCGCTCGTCCGGGCCGGTTCCCGTTCCGCCCTGGTGGTGGGCGACCGGCTGGACACCGATATCGAGGGCGCCAACCGGGTCGGCCTCGACTCGTTGCTGGTGCTCACCGGTGTCAGCACAATCGATGAACTGCGCAAGGCCCCGGACCTGCAGATCCCGACCTATGTCGCCGACTCGCTCGACGCCCTCAACCACGCGGCCGTCGCCGCCGAGCCGGAAGCCGACCTCGGCGAGATGCTGCGGCGGAACCCGGGACGAGCTGTGACGGTCCGCGCGTCCGATTCGGAAATCCGATAGCGTTGACGCCACGATGACTAGTCCTATACCTCGTCCGAACGGTCCCGGCTCCGCCGGTGCGCAAGGTCCCCGCCCCGGGGTCCCGCTGCCCGGTCAGCATCTGCCGGGTACGCAAGGCCGTCCGGAGCCTGCCGACCCGGATCGAATTCGCGGCGAGGTCGACAGCCTGCTCGCCGAACTCGACCGCCCCGGCCGGTCTGCGCCGGCGACCGACAGCGCCGAGGCGGGCGTCGACATCACCCGCCGGGCTCGCATCCTGGAGCAGGCACATGACGTGCTGGTGCAGGCCCTGGCCACGGTGGACAAGATCTGAGGTGGCCAGGCGCGCACGGGTGGACGCGGAACTGGTTCGCCGCGGATTGGCGCGATCGCGAGAACACGCGGTCGAGCTGATCGGCGCGGGCCGCGTCCTGATAGCTGGAACGGTCGCGGTCAAAGCGGCGACCGCGGTGGAGGCGGGCACGCCGCTGGTGGTCCGCGAGGAGCCCGACGAGGTGTCCTGGGCCTCGCGCGGCGCGCACAAACTGCTCGGCGCGCTGGAGCGGTTCGAGCCGGACGGGTTGTCGGTGGCGGGCAAGCGCTGCCTGGACGCGGGCGCCTCCACCGGCGGTTTCACCGACGTCCTACTGGCCGGGCGAGCACGGGAGGTCGTCGCGGTCGACGTCGGCTACGGCCAGCTGGTGTGGCGCCTGCGCACCGACGAGCGGGTCCGGGTGTTCGACCGGACCAACGTGCGCAACCTGTCGCCCGAAACCATCGGCGGCACGGTCGAAGTGGTCGTGAGCGACCTGTCCTTCATTTCCCTGAGCCTGGTGCTGCCCGCGCTGGCCGCCTGCGCGGCGCCAGGCGCCGATCTGCTGCCCATGGTGAAACCACAGTTCGAGGTCGGCAAGGAACGGGTCGGCTCCGGCGGCGTGGTGCGTGATCCCGCGCTGCGCGCCGACGCGGTGCGCACGGTGGCGGCCGCGGCCGCGGAGCTGGGCATGCGCACCGCCGGCGTTGTGGCGAGCCCGTTGCCGGGCCCGTCGGGCAATGTCGAATACTTCTTGTGGCTGCGCAACGACGGGCCGTTCGAATACGACGCCGAACAGGTCGCCGCGCTGGTCGAGCGTGCGGTTGAGGAGGGTCCACAGTGAACGCGCCGGCCCAACCCTGCGGCAGGGAGATCTTGCTGGTCTCCCACCCCGGCCGCGCGGAGATCATCGAGACCGCCCACCGGGTGGCGAAGATCTTCGCGGACGCGGGTATCTGCCTGCGCGTGCTCGCCGACGAGGCGGACAGCACGCGCTTCGCCGCCGAGCCGGGCGGCTACCCCGTTCGCGTGGTCGCGCACAGCCCGGACGCGGCGGTCGGCTGCGAGATGGTGCTCGTGCTCGGTGGCGACGGAACGTTCCTGCGCGCGGCCGAACTGGCGCGCCCGGCGGGGGTGCCGGTGCTGGGAATCAACCTCGGACGCATCGGGTTTCTCACCGAAGCCGAGGCCGAGAACCTGGACGAGGCGCTCGCCCAGGTGGTGCGTCACGATTACACCATCGAGCATCGGATGACCATCGATGTCACCGTCCGGGTCGAGGACGAAGTGGTCGAGAGCGGTTGGGCGCTGAACGAGGCGAGCATCGAAAACGCCTCGCGCATGGGCGTACTGGAAGTGGTGCTGGAAGTCGACGGCCGCCCGGTGTCGTCGTTCGGCTGTGACGGCATCCTTGTTTCGACGCCGACCGGGTCGACCGCCTATGCCTTCTCCGCGGGCGGTCCGGTGGTGTGGCCGGAACTCGAAGCCTTGCTGGTGATTCCGAGCAATGCCCATGCCCTGTTCGCGCGGCCGCTGGTGACCAGCCCGGATTCGCGTATCGCGGTCGAGTCTGTGGCGACCGGACACGATGCGATAGTTTTCCTGGACGGCAGGCGCACGCTCGCACTCCCCAGCGGTGGCCGGGTCGAGGCGGTTCGCGGCGCTCGACCGGTGCGCTGGGTGCGGCTGGACTCCGCACCGTTCGCCGACCGGATGGTGCGCAAGTTCCAATTGCCCGTGACAGGCTGGCGTGGCCGACGGCGAACGGAGAGCACACGTGCTGACAGAGATCAGGATTGACGGGCTTGGCGTCATTTCCACCGCGACCGCGCAGTTCCATGCGGGACTGACCTGCCTGACCGGTGAGACCGGCGCGGGCAAGACCATGGTGGTGACCAGCCTTCATCTGCTCAGCGGTGCCCGCGCGGACGCGGGCCGGGTCCGGCTCGGCGCCTCCCGCGCGGTGGTGGAGGGCCGGTTCACCATCGACGACGTCAACGACGCCGCGCGCGCCGAGGTCGCGCGGGTGCTGGAAGCGGCCGCGGCCGAGCAGGACGACGACGGCAGCGTCATCGCGATCCGCACGGTCGGCAGCGATGGGCGCTCCCGCGCGCATCTCGGTGGCCGCGGCGTCCCCGCCTCGGTGCTCGCCGATTTCACCGCGCCTGTGCTGACCGTGCACGGCCAGAACGATCAGCTGCGTTTGCAGCGCCCCGACCAGCAGTTGTCGGCGCTGGACCAGTTCGCGGGCGACGCCGTGGGCGCTCTGCTGCGCAAATACCAGGTGCTGCGCCGATCATGGCTCGACGCCCGCACCGAGCTGCTCGAACGAACTGCGCGCAGCAGGGAATTGGCCCTCGAGGCCGAGCGGCTCGAGCACTCGTTGAAGGAAATCGACGCCATCGCGCCCGAACCCGGCGAAGACGTGCGCATCGTCGACGAGGTGCGCAGGCTGAGCGATCTGGATTCGCTGCGGGAGGCGGCGGCCACCGCGCACGACGCGCTGGCCGGACCTGCCGAAGCGCCCGAAGACGGTTCCGGCGCCCTGGAAGCGCTCGGCGCCGCACGCGCCCGCATCGAAGCCGCCGACGACCCGGCGCTGGTCGCGCTCGCGCCGCGCCTGGCCGAGGCCATCGCCGTGGTGGTGGATGTGACGACCGACCTGAGCGGATATCTTTCGGACCTGCCGTCCGATCCGGGAGCGCTGGATTCACTGCTCACCAGGCAGGCCGAATTGAAGTCGCTGACCCGCAAGTACGCACCCGACATCGACGGTGTGCTGGCCTGGGCGGAGGAGGCGCGCACCCGGCTCGGCTCGCTCGACGTATCCGAGGAGGCGCTGGGCAAACTGGCCGCCGAAGTGGACACCGCCGCCGAACGGGTGCGGGAGGCGGCGAAGAAGCTGAGCGCGGCGCGGAGCAAAGCGGCGGGGAAGCTGGCGGCCGCGGTGAGCGCCGAATTAGGCGGCCTGGCGATGGGCAAGGCGCGTCTGGAGGTCGAGGTGCGGCCGTTGCTCGCGGGAGCCCAGGACTCGGCGCCGCTCACCGTCGACGGCCGGGAATTACATGCCGGCGCAACGGGCACCGATGAGGCCGAGTTCCGGCTGGCGGCGCATTCGGGTGCGCAGTCGTTGCCGTTGAGCAAGAGTGCGTCGGGTGGTGAACTGTCGCGCGTGATGCTGGCGCTGGAAGTGGTGCTCGCCGGTTCCGATCACGGAGCGACCATGGTGTTCGACGAGGTCGACGCAGGCGTCGGCGGGCGAGCCGCGGTGGAGATCGGCCGCAGGCTGGCCCGGCTGGCGCGCACTCACCAGGTCATCGTGGTGACGCATCTGCCGCAGGTCGCGGCGTTCGCCGACACCCATCTCGTGGTCGACAAATCCGACGACGGCAAGGGCGCCGTCAACAGTGGCGTCCGGGCGCTCACCAATGACGAGCGGGTGGTCGAGCTGGCGCGCATGCTGGCCGGTCTCGACGACACCGAGACCGGCCGCGCGCACGCGGAGGAACTGCTGGCGACGGCACGCGCCGAGAAGGCGGGCGCCGAGGTGGCCGCGCGCTGAGCGCGCCGGTCAGCGCACCGCCTTCTGCGCACCCTTGATGAACGTGCCGATCAGGTTCTTGAGGCCGAATTCCAGCACCTTGGCGGGCACCGGCAGCGACGGGTCCGATTCCATGGTGTAGGAGACCAGGGTGCCGTTGTCGGCGTCGGCGAAGGTGACGATGCCGACGTGCCGCTTCACCGGCGCGCCCTTGACGATCTTGTACTCCATCCGCTCACCGGGCACGAGGTTGGTGATCTCCTCGGTGACGCCGACCGGGCCGAGGCCGATCAGGTGCTGCGCGCCGACGCCTTCTCGCTCGGTCAGGCCGGGCTTGACCAGCTTGACCTGGACCGGGATGTAGGGGCTGATGCTCTCGCGGTCGGCGAAGAGCCGGTACACGACCTCGCGCGGGGCGGCGATGACGGCGTCGACGGTGGTGCTGGCCATGAGATCTCCTCTTCCAGTTACGTGTGACCGGCAGCATATAGCTACTGCGGGCGCGGCTCGGTGATCGTGTCGTCCGCATCACAATCGGCGGCGAGCCGCCCGCGTGGTCGGCTCTACCGAGCCGGTGCGGCGGAGGCGCCGGAGCCGAGGTCGGTGTGAGGTAGCGGCGTGCGTCACGGAAACGGTATGTCGAACTACGGATGGCGTCCGTGAAACGACGGGTGATAGTGCGGTGCTCGTTGTCGGCTGCGATTGAGAGTGTACGCGCCCGGGGGTGGTTCGATTCGGCAAACAGGGTCTCGATCAAGGCATTTCGAATTCAACCTCTGCGTCGCACCCGATTGATGTCCGCAATGTCCGATTTCTGATCTACTATGGAACTCAGTAGATGAACGGCGGATGAATTCCGTCGGATAGCGGGAAGCACCGAGGCGAAGGGGCCATCATGTGCAGCGTTCTCCCAGCAAGGATCAGGACGGGCGAAGCGCGGCGCTCCGGACTGGTGTCCGGGCGCGGCCGGAAATCATCGAAGAGGGCGTTCGTGCTGATCGTCGCCGGTCTCGCCGCGGGGACGGTGGCCGCGGCGGGCGGGGCGGCCGCCGAGTCGTTGTCCGGCTCCGACCACTCCGGTCGCTCGGATTCGCACGGCGACTCTACGGGGTGGCACGCGATCGACCCGTTCGGATATCAACACTCCGATCCGAATCCACTGCGGCAGAACGAACATCAGCATGCGCTGCGCGAGTATCACCGGCGGAGCAAGCCCCGTCCGGACGAGAGCAGTGCCGGAAACGGTGCCGGGGAATCGGCGTGGACGCGCACGCAGCGGCCGGACGGCAATGGCTGGACCGTGTGCCGCCCGCAGGCGAAGTGGTGCTGATCGATGATCGAGACGGGAGTTGTCGGCGGCTGCGCCGAAACGCGGGGATGGAAACTCGTTCAGCTGCTGGTGATCGGCGCCGTGGCTTCGGCCGGATCGGTGTTCGGCTCCGCTACGGCCGCGGCGACCGGGGGCAACATGGGTGCGGACTGCCTGTGGGCGGGCGCCGCCCATAGGCAAGGGAGCTCGATCGCCGCCGGTGGTTGGAGCTTCCGGTGCGGCACGGACGAGCGGGGCGCGCCGTACTGGTTGCGCGGTGCGGTCGTGCGCGAGCCGAGCACGGTGCCCAATCCGGGCGCGGCGCAGCGTCCGACCGGCCGGTTCAGCGCGGGAGCCCGGCAGCCGGGAACGGCGTATAACGACTATTGCGTGGGGAGCCAGCTCGTCGAAGGCGCCGAGGATGTCTACCAGGTGGTCACCCATCGAGACGGCACCCTGTCCTGGAAGGCCGTCGCTCCGATCGAGCAGTGGCGCTTCGACCCGGGCGCGACCGGTCCGGCGAAGTCGTGGCGCTCGGCAAGTCTCTGCGACGAGGGCAATCTGACCTGATCCGGTCCGCTTGTCGCTATGGGTAGCGCTGGATTCGCTGTCTGCTGGAGGGGAGGGTTTATGCACGTCAAAGTGGATTGGCAAAATATTCGCGCCTTGATTGCTGACTCTGGTGTTTCTTCGGGGGTCAGGTCTCATTGCGCATAATTTGGCACATCCGCGGGTGGCGACCGAGGTTTTCAAGGGGATTGATCTGCCCTGAGGGATGTTGGGCGTCTTCCGTGTGGGTGTGAGCGACGGTGCGGATCGGATTGCCAACAGATAACGCAGAGGCCTCATGCGCTCGGTGCGACGGCGCGCCTCCATCAATGGTTGAGAGTTTGCGCTCATCATCGCCTCATGAGGATGCCGGCGCTGTTGTCGCGAAACACCGAAACGCTGCCTGGTCTGATCGGGACAGCCAGGGTCGACCGCAACACCCGGCGGCTGCTCGGCCGGGTCGGACCGGGCGATATCGTCGTTCTCGACGAGATGGACCTCGACCGGATGACCGCCGACCGGCTGGTCGAGGCCCGCGTCGGCGCGGTGATCAACACCTCGCCGTCCATCTCCGGTCGCTACCCGAACCTCGGCCCCGAGGCGCTCGTGGCCCACGGGATCCTGCTGCTGGACACGGTGAGCTCGGATGCGTTCAAGAAGATCAAGGACGGTGTGAAGGTCCGCGTGGTCGAGGGTGTGGTCTACGCCGACAAGCTGATCAAGAAGGAGCCGGAGGTCCTCGTCGAGGGCATCGAACTCACCGAGACCGCCATCGCGGAGCGCATGCTCGAGGCGCGCAACGGCCTGGCCGATCACCTCGAGGCGTTCGCGGGCAACACCATCGAGTTCATCCGCACCGAGAGCGCGCTGCTCATCGACGGGTTCGGCGTTCCCGAGCTGGATCTGGTGATGAAGCACCGGCACGTGGTGGTCGTCGCCGACGGCCCGGAGCACGCCGAGGATCTGCAGCGGCTCAAGCCGTTCATCAAGGAGTACACCCCGATCCTGATCGGTGTCGGCCGTGGCGCCGACACCCTGCGCAGGCGGGGATACCGGCCCGACGTCATCGTGGGCGACCCGGAGGAGATCACCAGCGCCACCATGAAATGCGGCGCCGAGGTGATCCTGCCCGCCGACACCGACGGGCACGCCAAGGGACTCGAACGCATCCAGGACCTGGGCATCGGCGCGACGACCTTCCCCTCCTCGGGTTCGGCCGCAGATCTGGCGCTGCTGCTGGCCGACCATCACGGCGCCGCGCTGATCGTCACCGCGGGGGCGCCCGCCTCGCTCGACGACTTCTTCGACCGCGGTCGGCGCGACAGCAATCCGGCCACCTTCCTCACCCGGCTCAAGGTCGGTACGAAGCTGATGGACGCGCAGGCGGTGGCCACCCTGTACCGCAACCGCGTGTCCGGAGTCGCCGTCGCACTGGTGGTGCTCGCCGCGCTGGTCGCGGTGATCGTCGTGTTGCTGGCGTCCAACAGCGGCGGGGATGTCATGGATTGGGGCGTGGACGCCTGGAACCGCCTCGCGCGATGGGCGCAGGGGCAAGCCGGATCGTTGAACCTCTGAGGAGAACGATGATTTCGCTGCGCCAGCACGCCGTCTCGATCGTCGCGATCTTCCTCGCGCTCGCGATCGGTGTGGTGCTCGGATCCCAGACGCTCGCGGCCGACCTGCTGTCGGCCTTGCGGGCGGACAAGTCCGACCTGCGCCAGCAGGTCGACGTCCTGACCGAGCAGAACCGGCGGCTCGGCGAGCAGGCCGTGGCCGCCGATCGGTTCATCGCCGGATCGTCGGGCCGCATTCTCGGCGGTGCGCTCACCGACCGCAGCGTCGTCGTGTTCACGACCCCGGACGCCGATCCCGCAGACGTCGACGCGGTGACCAAGGCGGTCGAGGTCGCCGGCGCGGGCGTCACCGGCCGGATCGCGCTCACCGAGGCGTTCGTCGACGCCACCGAGGGCGACCGGATGCGCTCGGCCGTCACGAACGTCATCCCGGCCGGGGCGCAGCTGCGGACCGGCGCGGTGGACCAGGGCAGTATGGCCGGTGATCTGCTCGGCCTGGTGCTCCTGCTCGACCCGGCCACCGGGCAAACCCGGAGCACCCCGGAGGAGCTCGGGCTGGTCCTGGAGACTCTGCGCGGCGGCGGCTTCCTCGCCTACGTCGAAACGCCGGTGCGGCCCGCGCAGCTCGCGGTCGTGATCACCGGCAACGGCGTCGCTGCCGCCGAGAACGGCGTGGGCGCCAACAGCGCGCGTTTCGCGGGCGCCCTGCGTGGCCGCGGTGCGGGCGTGGTCCTCGCGGGCCGCGCGGGCGCCGCCGACCAGCAGGGGCCGATCGCCGTGGTCCGCGCCGACGCCGCGCTCGCGGCCCAGGTGAGCACCGTCGACAATGTCGAGCGGGAACTCGGCCGGGTCACGACCGTGCTTGCGCTCGGTGAGCAGCTCAACGGTGGCGCAGGACGCTACGGCACCGGCGCCAAGGCCACCGCGCTCACTCTGGCCGCGGTTCCGGGCTGACCTGGCGCGCGGCCGCCGGCGGACGTCCGGAGGATGCCGGGACGCGACCCGGCTCACACTTCGGCTCCGAGTGCTCTGATCGCCGTTCGGGCGATCGGCGGGCAAACGTGCGTGGCATTCGAACGGACGGGCGGATTCGTGTTACCGTGAAGACCCGTGGGTCAAACACGGATTCAGGCGCGAACGGCCACGAAGCACATCTTCGTCAGCGGTGGTGTCGCCTCCTCATTGGGTAAAGGTCTTACCGCCTCCAGCCTCGGTCAGCTGCTGACGGCGCGTGGGCTGCGCGTCACGATGCAGAAACTCGACCCGTACTTGAACGTCGATCCCGGCACGATGAACCCGTTCCAGCACGGCGAGGTGTTCGTGACCGAGGACGGGGCGGAGACCGATCTGGACGTCGGTCACTACGAGCGTTTCCTCGATCGGGACCTGTCCCGGGACGCGAATGTGACCACCGGGCAAATCTATTCGTCGGTCATCGCCAAGGAGCGCCGCGGCGAGTACCTCGGCGACACGGTGCAGGTGATCCCGCATATCACCGACGAGATCAAGAACCGGATCCTCGCCATGCGCGGCCCGGATCTGCAGGGCCAGACCCCGGACGTGGTGATCACCGAGATCGGCGGCACCGTCGGCGACATCGAGTCGCAGCCGTTCCTGGAGGCCGCCCGCCAGATCCGCCACGACGTCGGACGCGACAACGTCTTCTTCCTGCACGTGTCGCTGGTGCCCTACCTCGCGCCCTCCGGTGAGCTGAAGACCAAGCCGACCCAGCACTCGGTGGCGGCGCTGCGCAATATCGGTATCCAGCCCGACGCGCTGATCCTGCGCTGTGACCGCGAGGTCCCGCAGGCGCTGAAGAGCAAGATCGCCCTGATGTGCGACGTCGAGGTGGACGCGTGCATCTCCACGCCGGACGCGCCGTCGATCTACGACATCCCGCGCGTGCTGCACCGAGAGGGCTTGGACGCCTACGTGGTGCGCAGGCTGGGCCTGCCGTTCCGCGACGTGGACTGGACCGTGTGGGGCGACCTGCTCGACCGCGTGCACTCGCCGCGCGAGACGGTCGAGGTCGCGCTGGTCGGCAAGTACGTCGACCTGCCCGACGCCTACCTCTCGGTCACCGAGGCGCTGCGCGCGGGCGGGTTCGCCTCGCGCGCCAAGGTGAACATCCGCTGGGTGCCCTCCGACGAGTGCGAGACCCCCTCCGGCGCCCAGCACGCCCTGCGTGACGTGGACGCCGTCCTGATTCCCGGCGGCTTCGGCATCCGCGGCATCGAGGGCAAGGTCGGCGCGATCCACTACGCGCGCACCCGCGGCATCCCGCTGCTCGGCTTGTGCCTGGGGTTGCAGTGCGTGGTGATCGAGGCGGCGCGCAGGGTGGGGCTGGCGGAGGCCAACTCGGCCGAGTTCGAGCCGGACACGCCGCATCCGGTCATCTCCACCATGGCCGACCAGGAGCAGGCCGTGGCCGGCGAGGCCGATCTCGGCGGCACCATGCGGCTGGGCGCCTACCCGGCGATCCTGGAGAAGGGCTCGGTCGTCGCCCAGGCCTACGGCAGCGAACAGGTCTCCGAGCGTCATCGCCACCGCTACGAGGTGAACAACGCCTACCGCGACAAGATCGCGCAGAGCGGGTTGAAGTTCAGCGGCACCTCGCCGGACGGGCACCTGGTCGAGTTCGTGGAGCTGCCCGCCGACGCGCATCCGTTCTTCGTCGCCACACAGGCGCACCCGGAGTTGAAGAGCCGCCCCACGCGCCCGCATCCGCTGTTCGCGGCGCTCATCTCGGCGGCGCTGCGATACAAGGCGGCCGAACGGCTCCCGGTGGACATCCCCGGTGAAGAACTGGCGGGTGCGGCGGAACAGGCGTAGCGGCATGACCGACGGGGGCGCTGCCGAGCCGGGCAGCCACGACTTCGAGACAGTTTCCACCGAGACCGTGTACAGCGGCGCGATCCTCGCGTTGCGGCTCGACCAGGTGCGTATGCCGGGCGGCCGGGTCGTCGAGCGGGAGGTGATCGAGCACCACGGCGCCGTCGCCGTGGCCGCGATCGATGACGACGGCAATGTGGTGCTGATCAATCAATATCGCCACCCGATCAGCAGGCGGCTGCTCGAACTGCCCGCCGGTCTGCTCGACGTGCCCGGCGAGGATCCACTGCTCGCGGCCCGCCGCGAGCTGGCCGAAGAAACCGGGTTGGCCGCCAGGGAATGGGCGGTGCTGGTGGACGTGGCGCTCTCGCCCGGGTTCACCGACGAAGCGCTGCGGGTGTACCTGGCGCGCGGACTGTACGAAACCGACCGTCCGGAGCCGGAATTCGAGGAGGCGGATCTGGAAGTGGTCCGCATGCCGGTCGACGCGGCGGTCCGCGCGGCGCTGAGCGGCGAGATCGTCAACGCCACGGCGGTCGCGGGCGTGCTCGCGCTGGCGGCCGCGCGGGCGGGCGGCATCGAGTTGCGGCCGCCGGACGCACCCTGGGACGGTCAGCCCACGACCTTCCTCCGCCGCAAGGCGGCCGCGAAGTCCGGAGACTGACCGGACGTGCTCGGTCGCGAGCTCGACGCCTATCTCGACCATCTCGCCGTCGAGCGCGGCGTCGCGCCCAACACCTTGGGCGCCTACCGGCGTGACCTCGGTCGCTATCTGGATTTCCTGTCCGGACGCGGCATCCGTTCGCTCGACCGGGTCGCCGAGTCCGATGTCGCCGAGTTCACCGTGGCGCTGCGCTCGGGCGATCGAGGGCACCCGCCGCTGGCGGCGAGTTCGGTGGCCCGCGCACTGATCGCGGTGCGCGGCTGGCATCGCTTCGCCGCCGCGGAGGGGCTGACCGACACCGACGTGGCGCACGCGGTGAAGCCGCCCGCGCCGGGGCGCAGGTTGCCCAAGGCGCTGCCCTACGACCAGGTGCTGCGATTGCTGGAGGCGGCGGGCGGTGGCTCGGGAGATCCCGCGGCGGGTGTCGACGGCGGCCCGCGCGGCCTGCGCGACCGCGCGCTGCTGGAAATGCTGTATTCCACCGGCGCCCGCATCTCGGAAACGATCGGATTGGACGTCGACGATCTCGACCTCGGGGAACGTTCGGTCGTGCTGCGCGGCAAGGGCGGGAAACAGCGCCTGGTGCCGATCGGACGGCCCGCCCTCGCCGCCGTGGACGCCTACCTGGTCCGGGGACGGCCCGTGCTGGCCGCGCGGGGAAAGGGCAACGCAGGGGCCCTCTTCCTGAATGCCCGCGGCGCCCGGCTGTCGCGGCAGAGCGCCTGGCAGGTCCTGCACACCGCCGCCGAACGCGCGGGCATCGCGGCGGCGGTCTCGCCGCACACGCTGCGCCACTCCTTCGCCACCCATCTGCTCGATGGTGGCGCCGACGTCAGGGTGGTGCAGGAACTGCTCGGCCACGCCTCCGTGACCACGACCCAGATCTACACCCTGGTCACGGTCAACACCTTGCGCGAAGTCTGGGCGACCGCACACCCCCGCGCCCGGTGAGGTCTTCGCGTTTCGCGGCCGACCATGACGCCAAACGAGTTGCTCGGCAAAGTTTTTCGGGGCAAAGATGGCCTGGTGGTGCTTGCGCCGGGCGTCCTGCACGCCTTCGGCGCCGCCGCCGACGGGCCCGCGAAGTTCCTCGGGTGTGCGCACACCCGGTATCGTCCGCTTCGAATACTTCCGGCGACGCGGCCGGATCGCGCGCGGGGAGGCGGACTGGGACAGCATGATCGAATCGCGCGTTGGCGTTGACCAGCGCCGGACGAACACGCCGCGCGCAGGCGCGGCACTCGAGTGCCGTCAAGCGGTAGCGTCTATCCAGAGCTGGACCGCACGAAAGCGAGGTCGGCCCTGATCGGCCTCGCTACGCTCGGCGAGGCAACGGGCAGGAACGTATAAGGAGCAGCGGATCGTGACGACAGCCGGAGCGGCAGAGCCGCCGATGGGTGCTGGGGCGGAGCCGCTTACGGGCTCGCGACCGGGTCCGTACTCGGACGCCGCGGCGGAAACGCTGTGGGGCCACGGAGTCGAGCCGGTCCCCGAGGACGCGACGCTCGGCCCGACCGGACGACCGTTGCGGCTGGTGCCGGACCCACCGCCGGTCGGCGAGCACGGTGACGCGCTGATCGTGGCCATGTGCAACCAGAAGGGCGGAGTCGGCAAGACCACCTCCACCATCAATCTCGGTGCCGCGCTGGCCGAATACGGCCGCCGGGTGCTGCTCGTCGACTTGGACCCGCAGGGCGCGCTGTCGGCCGGTCTCGGCGTCGCCCACCACGATCTCGACTCGACCGTGCACGACCTGCTCATCGGTTCCAAGGTGTCCATCGATGACGTGCTGATGCAGACGCGGGTCCCGAACATGGACCTGCTGCCGAGCAACATCGACCTCTCCGCCGCGGAGATCCAGCTCGTCAACGAGGTGGGCCGGGAGCAATCGCTGGGCCGCGCGCTGGAGCCGGTGCGCAACCGCTACGACTACATCCTCATCGACTGCCAGCCTTCGCTGGGCCTGCTCACGGTCAACGCCCTGGCCTGCTCGGATGGCGTGATCATCCCGATGGAGTGCGAGTACTTCTCGCTGCGCGGGCTCGCGCTGCTCAACGACACCGTCGAGAAGGTGCGGGACCGGCTGAACCCGCGGTTGAGCCTGTACGGAATAGTGGTCACCATGTTCGACTCTCGACTGCTGCATTCCCGCCAGGTCATGGCGCGCGTCGTCGAGGTGTTCGGTGAGCTGGTGTACGACACCGCCATCGCGCGCACCGTCCGTTTCCCGGACGCCAGTGTCGCGGGTGAGCCCATCACCACATGGGCGCCGAAATCGAGTGGCGCCGAAGCGTATCGGTCGATGGCCCGGGAAGTCATCCACCGATCCGGCCGGTGAGCGGCCGCTCCGACCCCTCGTCTGCGTCCCATCACAACCCGTCCGGCCAGGGGTCTTCCCCGGCCGGATCGACCTCCACACCGGACGACCGCGAGCCCGATGCCGCCGGGCCGGACCCGACCGCTCCGGGGAACGCACCCGCGCTCGGTAACGCGGCAGCCGCGTTCATCGCGGCGGGCCGGGACGCGGCGCCCGCGCGACCGAACCCGGCCGTCGTCGGGGGCGTCGCCGGACCGACCGCTCCGGAACCGGACCGGGACGCCCCACCTTCCCGGGACAGTGCGGACGAACCGGGCACGCAGCGCCCCGAGGCGGTCGCGCAGGAGTTCGCCGAGGCGAACGCCGCCCGGGCCGCCGACGCGGACATGCCGCACTCCGCGCTGGAGCTGGTCGGACCAGGAGCAGAGGCGCCGGTCGGTCCAGAGGCGGACGCACCCCGTCCTGTGGCGGAGGTGTACGGCTCAGACCGGCATCCCGTGCCTGAGGTGTCCCGCTCCGGCCTAGAGGTGTCCGGTTCTGACCGGGGGACGCGCGGTCCGGTGCCTGAGGTGTCCCGCTCCGGTCCAGAAGTGTCCGGCTCCGCGCCCGACGCGCCCGGTGCTGCTTCGGCCACACCCGGCTCCGAGCCGGACGCGCAGCCGGAGAAGGAGGCGCAGGCGGACGAGCAGCGGGGGTCCGGGTTCCATCTGCGGCTGAGCAACTTCGAGGGGCCGTTCGACCTGCTGCTGACCCTGATCAGCTCGCGCAAGCTGGACGTCACCGAGGTGGCGTTGCACAAGGTCACCGACGAGTTCATCGCCTACACCAAGGCCCTGACCGCGAGCATGGCGCGGCAGAACACGTTGCGTGCGGACAAGATCTTGGATCAGACCACCGAATTCCTGGTCGTCGCCGCCACGTTGCTCGATCTGAAGGCGGCGCGGCTGCTGCCGTCCGGGGAGATGACCGACGCCGAGGACCTCGAGCTGCTCGAGGCGCGCGACCTGCTGTTCGCCCGGCTGCTGCAATACCGCGCGTTCAAGCAGGTCGCCGAACTGCTCGGGGAGCTGGAGGCGGCCGCGCTGCGCCGTTATCCGCGCGCTGTCGGCCTGGAGGAGCGCTACGCGGGCCTGCTGCCCGAGGTTAGGCTGGGTGTCGGGGCGGCCGAGTTCGCCGAGATCGCCGCGGCGGCCTTCCGGCCCCGTCCGGTACCCAAGGTCGGGCTCGACCACTTGCACACGCACGCGATTTCGGTGGCCGAGCAGGCGGCACTGGTGCTGGAGCGGCTCAAACAGCGTGGTGCGGGTGCGTGGACCTCCTTCGGCGAGCTGGTCGCGGACTGCGAGCTCCCGGTGCAGATCGTCGCCCGCTTCCTGGCGCTGCTCGAGCTGTATCGCGGCAAGACGATCGAGTTCGACCAGCCCGATCCGCTCGGTCCCTTGGCGGTCAGCTGGATCGGCGACGAGGCCGCGCAACAGACGGACACCGTGACAATCGAGGAGGACTACGGGTGAGCGAGCACAGCGCGCGATCGCGCCCGGATTGCGGCGAGGGGCAGTCGTGAGTGAGGCAGTGGTGGAACTCACCTCCGAGCCGCTGGAGGACGCCGATCTGCGTTCGGCGCTGGAGGCCATGCTGCTGGTCGTCGACGCTCCCGCGCCGGTGGACCAGCTCGCGGCCGCCCTCGGCGACAGCCCGCAGCGGGTCGAGCACACCCTGCGTGCGATGTCCGCCGAGCTGTCGGCGCGGTCCAGCGGGATAGATCTGCGTTTCGTCGGTGACGGCTGGCGCTTCTATACTCGCAGCGAGTACGCGCCGTATGTGGAACGGATGCTGCTCGACGGCTCCCGATCGAAACTGACGCGGGCGGCGTTGGAAACACTGGCGGTGGTGGCATACCGTCAGCCGGTGACCAGGACCAGGGTCAGCGCGGTGCGTGGCGTGAACGTCGACGGGGTGATGCGCACCCTGCTGGCCAGGGGCTTGATCGCCGAGGCAGGCGTCGACCCGGAGACCAACGGAACGCTGTATCGCACCACCGAGCTGTTCCTGGAACGGATCGGGCTCGCTTCGCTGAGCGACCTGCCGCCACTGGCGCCCCTGCTTCCGGGCGTCGACCTGATCGATGAGATCAACGAGAGCCTGGAGACGGACCCCCGTTACACCAGGTCGAGGAAACCCGCCGAGGCCGATTTGGACCTCGGTACCGCAGAGTGACAGGACATCATGAATACGCCCGCTCGCCGAGATGGCACACCGGATCGTAGGAAACGCGGCGCACAGCCCGAACGGGGCGGCGCGAGCCGCAGCTCGGGTTCGCGCGACGCCCGTTCGGCCCAACGGGGCACCAGCGCCCGTGGCGCCCAGCAGGCGGGCGCGGGCCGCGGATCCGCCCAGCGCGGATCGGCGCAGGCCCCGAGCCCGCAGCGACACCCGGCCCCGGCCGGCAAGAAGAAGCCCAAGCCGCAGCGTCAGGTCACAGCGCCGCCGCTGCTGAGCAACGCCAAGCCCGCGCGCCACCAGAACGTGGAGCCCGACGCGTCCGGCGGTCACGCCAAACTCCCCTGGGGCGAGGGGGAGCGGTTGCAGAAGGTCCTCGCCAAGGCGGGCGTCGCGTCGCGGCGGGCCGCCGAGGAGATGATCGCGCAGGGCCGCGTCGAGGTCGACGGCATGATCGTGCGCGAGCAGGGCCTGCGCATCGACCCGCAGCACGCCGTGGTGCGCGTCGACGGCACCCGCGTGGTGGTGCGCGAGGAACTGGTGCACGTCGCGCTGAACAAGCCCAAGGGCTGGCAGTCCACCATGTCCGACGATATGGGGCGCCCCTGCGTCGGTGACATCGTGGCGGAGCGGATCGCCGCTGGTCAGCGCCTGTTCCATGTCGGAAGGCTGGATGCCGACACCGAGGGCCTGCTGCTGCTCACCAACGACGGCGATCTGGCGCACCGGCTCATGCACCCGTCCTTCGAGGTATCGAAGACCTACCTGGCCACGGTGCAGGGTGAGGTGAACAACCGCGCGGTCGGCAAGCGGTTGAAGGAAGGCGTCGAACTGGAGGACGGTCCCGCGAAGGTCGACCGCTTCCAGGTGCTCGAGCTGGGGGAGGGACGTTCCCTGGTGAAGATCGTGTTGCACGAGGGGCGCAAGCACATCGTGCGCCGCCTGCTCGACGCGGTGGGCCATCCGGTCGTCCGGCTGGTCCGCACGAATATCGGCCCGGTCGCGCTCGGCGACCAACGGCCCGGCACGTTGCGGGTGCTCGGGCGCGATGAGATCGGCAAACTCTACGAGGCGGTGTCGTTGTGAACGGTGTGGAGATCCCGGTGCAGGAGCCGGCGCGGCCGGCCGGTACGAGCCCGCTGGTGGTCGCCATGGACGGGCCGTCGGGCACCGGGAAGTCGAGCGTCTCGCGGCGCCTGGCCACCCGCCTCGGCGCCCGCTACCTCGATACCGGCGCGATGTACCGGGTGGCGACGCTGCGCGTGCTGCGCGCGGGCATCGAGCTGACCGACACCGTCGCCATCGCCGCCGCGGTCAAGGAACTGCCGCTGTCCATCGGCACCGATCCCAGCCGCGAGGTGATCGAGCTCGACGGGGAGGACGTGCGCTCGGAGATTCGCGGCGACGCCGTCACCAAGGCCGTGTCCGCGGTGTCCGCCGTGCCCGAGGTGCGTGACCTGCTCGTCGCCATGCAGCGCGACATCACGGCGGCCGCGGGGCGGATCGTGGTGGAGGGCCGCGACATCGGCACGGTCGTGCTGCCCGCCGCGGACGCCAAGATCTATCTGACCGCGTCCGCCGAGGCGCGGGCGCACCGGCGCAATCAGCAGAACATCGCCGAGGGCCGGGGCGACGACTACGCGGCCGTGCTCGCCGACGTGCAGCGCCGTGACACCCTCGACTCGACCCGCAAGGTGTCCCCGCTGCGCCCGGCCGAGGACGCGGTGGGCGTCGACACCAGCGAACTGTCCATGGATGAGGTCATCGACGAGCTGTATCGCGTTGTCGCGCAGCAGGTCTCGGCGTACCGGACCGGAGGTGACCGATGAACGAGGATGTGCTCGCCGGCGACGGCGTCTGGAGCGACGAGGCCGACTGGGAGCTGGCCGAACTCGAGGGCGAATTCGAGGACCGAGCGCACGTCGCGATGCCGACGCTCGCGGTGGTCGGCCGCCCGAACGTGGGCAAATCGACGCTGGTGAACCGGATTCTCGGCCGCCGCGAGGCGGTCGTGGAAGACATTCCCGGCGTGACCCGCGACCGCGTTTCCTACGAGGCGAATTGGGCGGGCCGCCGTTTTCTCGTGCAGGACACCGGTGGCTGGGAGCCCGACGCGAAGGGGCTGCAGCAATCGGTGGCCCGCCAGGCCGAACTGGCCATGCAGACCGCCGACGCGATCCTGCTCGTGGTCGACGCCGTCGTGGGCGCGACCGCGACCGACGAGGCCGCGGTGCGGAAACTGCGCCGCTCCGCCGTCCCGGTCATCCTGGTCGCCAACAAGGTCGACGACCAGCGGGTGGAAGCGGAAGCGGCGGCGCTGTGGTCGCTCGGGCTCGGCGAGCCGCGCATGGTCAGCGCCGCGCACGGCCGCGGCACCGGCGACCTGCTCGATGACGTGCTCGCGGTGCTCCCCGAGACGCCGCGTGAAGGGACCGGCGGTGTCGGCCCGCGTCGTGTTGCGCTGGTCGGCAAGCCGAACGTCGGCAAGTCGAGCCTGCTGAACAAGCTGGCCGGCGACGAGCGTTCGGTGGTGCACGATGTCGCGGGCACCACGGTCGACCCGGTCGACTCCCTCGTCGAGTTGGGCGGCAAGATCTGGAAGTTCATCGATACCGCCGGGTTGCGCCGCAAGGTGAGCAATGCCAGCGGCACCGAGTTCTACGCTTCGCTGCGCACCAAGTCGGCACTGGAGGCGTCGGAGGTGGCGATCATGCTGATCGACGCCTCGCAGCCGATCACCGAGCAGGATCTGCGGGTGATCAGCATGGTCGCCGATTCCGGGCGGGCATTGGTGCTGGCGTTCAACAAGTGGGACCTGGTCGACGAGGATCGCCGTCTGCAACTGGACCGCGAGGTCGACCGCGATCTGGTCCGGGTGCCGTGGGCGCAGCGGGTGAACATCTCCGCGCACACCGGCCGCGCGGTGCAGAAGCTGGTGCCCGCCATGGAGACCGCACTGGAGTCCTGGGACAAGCGCATTTCGACGGGCAGGCTCAACACCTGGCTGAAGGAAGTGATCGCCGCGACCCCGCCTCCGATGCGCGGCGGCAGGCTGCCCCGCGTGCTGTTCGCCACCCAGGCGACCACCCGGCCGCCCACGTTCGTGCTGTTCACCACCGGCTTCCTGGAGGCGGGTTACCGGCGCTTCCTGGAACGCAGGTTGCGCGAGGAGTTCGGCTTCGACGGCTCGCCGGTGCGCATCTCGGTGCGGGTGCGGGAGAAGCGGGATCGCAAGAAGTAGAGAGCAGTCGAGCTAACTATTAGCGATCAATTTCGGCAGCACGCCTCGGGTAAAGTTACCTAATGGGAGACCTTATCTTCTCGGCTCGATGACGATCTGCGCGTAGCAGTGCGATTGTGGCAAATGGCTGGCATCATCCGCTTATGGCCATTCCCAGCGTGCTGCCGGAATCACCGGCCGTCCTGACTCCGTTCGAGACGGGATGGCCGGTGCGTCTCGCCGACACCGATCGCGACCAGCGGCTGCGGCTCGACGGTGTCGCGCGCTACCTGCAGGACGTCGGCTACGACCATCTCGACGTCCTCGAGGACGGCGACATCCATCGGCTGTGGGTGATCCGCAGGACGGTGGTCGACGCGCTGAAGCCGCTCGCGTTCGGTGAGGCGGCGACCCTGCGGCGCTGGCCCTCGGCGACATCCACCCGGTGGTGCACGATGCGGGTCCAGATCTGCGGCAGCGCGGGCGGGCTGGTGGAGACCGAGAGCTTCCTGATCCATTTCGGCACCGAATCGGGGGTCCCCGCCCGGATGAGCGACCGGTTTCTCGCACCCATGCTGGCCTGCACGACCGAGCATCGGCTGCGCTGGAAAGCCGAACTCACCGACCCCATGCCCGCCCCAGGGGATCCCGGCGTCGAGTGCAGGCGTTTTCCGCTGCGAGCGACCGACATCGATCTGCTCGACCACATGAACAACGCGGTCTACCTCACCGCGCTCGAGGAAGTGCTGGCCGATCACACCGAACTCAAGTCCGGCCCGCACCGCGTGGTGGTCGAGTACGGCAAGCCGGTGCGATCGGGCGAGGACGTCGAGCTCGTGGCCCGGTGCACCGACTCCAGCCTGGATGTCTGGTTCGCGGTCGGCGCCGACTGCCGGGCGGTCGCCCGCGTCACCCCGCGCTAGCGGGCCAGTTCCTCGACGGTGGCGTGGGCGCCTCTGGTGTGCAGGCTGTCCAGCGCGGCCAGATACGCGGTCACGAACCGGGGATGGTCGATCAGGTCGCCGAACAGCGAGCGCTCGCCGAGGAAGGCGGTGGGCTGTTGGCGTTGGCGCCGCGCGAGGGGAGTCAGCCGGTCACCCAGCCGGTCCATGATCTCGATCTGGGCCCCGTCCTCGTCGACACCCTCGGCGTAGCGCGCCCAGCTCGCGACGACCGCCGCCGCGCAGTCGACCTCGCCGCCGGTGGCGAGCTGCGCCCGGACCACCGGTAGCAGCCACTTCGGGATCCGGTCGGAGGATTCCGCGCACAGCCGGGCGATGGTGTCGCCGATCGCGGGGTTGGCGAACCTGTCCAATAGCGTGCGCTTGTAGGCGTCCAAGTCGACCCCTGGCACCGGTCGCAGCGTCGGCGTCGCCTCGGCGTCCATGTAGCGCAGCAAGAAGCGCCGGAAGACCGGATCCCGGGCGGCTTCGTGGACGAGCCGGTAGCCGCTCAGATATCCGAAGTAGCACAGCGCTTGGTGGCTCGCGTTCAGCAACCGCAGTTTCATCAGTTCGTACGGGGTGACGTCGTCGACGACCTGTACCCCGACTTCCTCGAAGGCCGGGCGGCCGAGTCCGAACGAATCCTCCAGCACCCACTGCGCGAACGGCTCGGTCACCACCGGCCAGCGGTCGATGAGACCGTACCGCCGCTCGACCTCGCCGGTCGCCCCGGCGGGAGTCACCGGGGTGATCCGGTCCACCATCGAATTCGGGAAGCGCACCTGCTCCGCCACCCAGGATCCGAGCCCGGGATCGCGCAGGGCGGCGAACGCGCCGAACATCCGGCGCGCGACGTCGCCGTTGCCCTCGATGTTGTCGCAGGACAGCACGGTGAACGGCGCGAGACCCGCTGATCGGCGCCGCGCCAGCGCTTCGGTGACGAGCCCGAAAACGGTGGCGGGCGGGGCGCTCCCGGCGAGATCGGCGCGGATGCCGGGGTCGTCGGCGTCGAATTCGCCGGTGGCGGCCGCGATGTGGTAGCCGCCCTCGGTGATCGTGAGCGAGACGATCCGGGTGACCGGATCGGTGAGCTTCGCCACGACGGCCTCGGGATCATCGGGCGCGTACCGGTACTCGACGAGGGAGCCGATCGCGCGCGTGGTCCAGGCGCCGTCCGGCGCGACCGTCGACAACGTGTACAAGCCGTCCTGCGCCCGCAGCACATCGCGCATCCGGCGATCGCCCGACAGTACGCCGACACCGCAGATGCCCCAGTCCTGCCCGAGTCCGCGCTCGAGCAGGCGGTCGACGTACATCGCCTGGTGCGCTCGATGGAACCCGCCGACCCCGAAATGCGCTATGCCGGTCGAGATCCGGGAACGGTCGTAGGTCGGTGTCGAGACGCGACCGGTGAACTCCGTCAAGGTCGCCGCCCGTAAGGGCGTCGCGGTCCGCTCCGCCATCACGCACCTCCCCGTGTTGTGTGGATCACACCATAGTGCAGCGGCGGTCGCGGACCGCGCGGATCGCCACCGACGACGCGGTGCGGAGCGGTCGCGCCTGGGTCATCCCTGCACCCCGCACGAGCCGGCGGAGACCCGTGCGGGGCGCCGGGGCGTGCACCCCGTTTCCCGTCCGCGGGACCTAGCGGGAGGTTTATCGCGGCATGACTGGGTAGACCGTCGATGACCCGGATGAACGGCAGAAAGGTTCAGAACGATGTCCCAACCCATCACCAGTACCTTGGACCCGGAGCAGCAGCGCATCGCGGGCGAGACCCTGCAGGACACGGTGGTCGACCTGATCGACCTGTCGCTGATCGCCAAGCAGGCGCACTGGAACGTCGTCGGCTCGAACTTCCGGTCGGTGCACCTCGCGCTGGACGAATTGGTGACCGTGGCACGGGACTTCACGGACGCGGCCGCGGAACGCGCCACCGCCGTCGGGATCAGCCCGGACGGTCGCGCGGGAACCGTGGCCAAGGATTCCGGCGCGATCGGAATCGGTGACGGCTGGCAGCAGGACACCGACATCATCGACACGATCGTCGGCAACCTCGCCGCCGTGATCAAGCGGCTGCGTGAGCGGATCGCGGCCACCGAGAAGGCCGATCCGGTAACCCAGGATCTGTTCCTGGCGATCGCGGCGCGACTGGAGCAGTTGCACTGGATGTGGCAAGCGCAGCTCGCCACGGTCTGATGCGGGTGATCACATGCGCGTTCGGCGCGCCCGCCACCGAGACCACCACGGTCGCGGTGCGGATCCCCGCCGACGCGCGACACCTGGCCCTGATCCGTGCGATGACGGACACCGTCTGCCTGGTCGCCGACGTTCCGTTCGACGCGGCCGCGGACATCCGCCTGGCGATCAACGAGGCGGCCACCATGCTGCTGGTGGGCGCCGCGCCCGGCTCGATGCTCGGCTGCGCGTTCACCTACGGCGCGGACCGGATGAGCGTGCGCGTGGATTCCGTCGCCGCGTTCGGTGACGAGGTGCCCGAAGGCGATCCGCTGAGCTGGGAACTCGTGCGCATGCTCACCAGTTCGCTGTCGATTTCTCGTGACCCTTTTGATTCCGAGATCGGCGGGTATCCGACCGTTATCGAATTCAGTTGGGAACGAGGACCATTTGATGACACGTGAGTTCACGACCGACGGGAATGTCGCGACGGGCCGTAAGCGCGCAGGGGACAGCTACGACAACATCGAGCCGTGGTTCGAGAAGATGGCCTCCATGGAGGAGGGCGATCCGCATCGCGCCGCGCTGCGCGAGGAGGTGACGCGACGGTGTCTTCCGCTCGCCGAACACATCGCCCGCAAGTTCTCCGGCCGCGGTGAGTCCTACGAGGACCTGTTGCAGATCGCCCGGGTCGGGCTGGTGCTCGCGGTGGACCGCTTCGACGTCTCCCGCGGCAGTTCCTTCCTCGGCTTCGCGGTCCCCACCATCATGGGCGAGGTGCGCAGGCACTTCCGGGACAACACGTGGTCCTTGCGAGTTCCGCGCAGGCTCAAAGAGATTCAGCTGCGCATCGGCCCGGCCACCGAGACGTTGTCGCACCGACTCGGGCGGATGCCGACGGCGCGGGAGATCGCCGAGGAATTGGACGTCGAACTCGTCGAGGTCACCCAGGCGCTCATCGCGAGCAACGCCTACCAGACCAACTCGCTGGATGCCGGCGGCCGCGACGACGGCGACGGCGCGCCGCAGGCGCTCGCCGACACGCTCGGCGCCGAGGAGCCGTGCTACGACCTGCTGGAGCAGGCGATGGCGGTGCGTCCCCTGATCGCCGAGCTGCCACCGCGCGATCGGCAGGTGCTGATCATGCGCTTCTACGAGTGCCGGACCCAGACGCAGATCGCGCAAGAGCTGGGCGTGTCCCAGATGCAGGTATCGCGCATCCTCGCCCGGATCCTGGGTGAGCTGCGCAAGCGCGCGCTCGGTTCCGACGAACTCGCCTCGCGCGCGGCCTGACCTCCCTACGTGCGGGGGTGGGCGGCAGAGCCGGTCATCGGGGTGGCCGACACCTCGTCCGTCCAGCCGCACGGCAAAGCGCAGCCGGCGATGACCTTGGTCTCCATGTCGCCGTTGTCGTAGTACAGCGTGGTGCTCTCCGCGTAAGCGGGATAGCCGCACGCTCGGCATTTGCCGAAGAAGTCGAGGATCTCCTCGGCGCGGGAGTGCGCGATGCGTCGTGCGGGGTTGTGGTCCATAATCTCTCCAGCCAGCGGGCGGTCCTGCCGAGCAGGCGTCTGCGACGTTAGGATCGGCCGTCGCCGCCGGGCGGGAGTTTCGGTGATCGTTGGGTTCATTCACAGGCGTCGCGCGAGGGATTTGGGCCGGTTCCCAGCCCCAGGTGAATGCTGGGCAATCGCAGGGTATTTCCTGCGTATCGCTGGTAGTGGCGGCGAGCCCCGAGCTACTTGACCTTACCTGTGACTGACGTTACAAAGGAGCTACCCGCCGACCCGAAGTTCTTCGAACCGGCCGACGAGAAGTGCACAAGTTGGTTACCGACGTCATCGATGTAGTCGCCGAATTCGCTATCGCCCGCAAGACCATCTGGGACCTGCTGCTCGAACCGCAGACGTATCCGCGCATGTTCACCGGTATCGGCGCGTGTGAGCAGATCCAGTCGGCCGACGGGAACGTGGTCTGGCAGATGCGCGTCGGCACCTACGAGTCCGGTATCCGCACCCACCAGATCCGAATCAGCGTGGGCCGCTGGTATGAGAGCTTCGAGATGCAGTACGCCGCGCTGGGCAGCTTCGCGTCGGTGCGACTACACGGCGACGAGGAGCGCACCAAGGTCACGATCACCTATTTCGCGCCCAGCCGCGTGCACCCCCGCGTGGCGGAGCTGTCCAATGTGGCGATCGCGGAATGGACCAAGAGCGGACTGAAGCGGGTGGCCGACGTCGCCAAGGGCGCGCGGACCTCCCTGGTGGTCAACGGGGAGGATTCGCCGATCCGGCGCAACGCGGGCGTCGCGCGGCAGATGGTGGCCAGCGGCGTCGTGCTGCCGGTTCGCCTCGATCGCAGCTTCAAACAACTGCGTTCACTGGCGAAGTGGGGTTTCAACCTGGCGGGCGGATACGCGGCGGGCGCGGCGTACGCCCCGGACCGGGTCGCGATCATCGACGACCACGGCACCCGCTCCTTCGCCGACATGCACGAGCGGACCAATGCGCTGGCAGGGGCGATGGCCGCGCACGGTCTCGGCCCCGGTGACGCCATCGGACTGCTGGCACGCAACCACGCGGCGATGGTCGAATGCATGGTCGCCGCGGGAAAACTCGGTGTGGACGTCGCCCTGCTGAACGCCGGGCTGGCGGGCCGCACCATCGAGGAGATCGTCCAGCGCGACCGCCTTTCGGCGCTGTTCGTCGACGGCGACCTGGAGGAGTTGGTGCGCTACCTGCACGCCGACATCCCGCGCTACAACACCGACGAACGCCCCCCGGTGCCCGAGCGGACAACCGTGGATCAACTCGTGGCCGAGGGGCACACCACCTTCCGCACGCCCGCCCAGCCTGGGCGGCTCATCGTGCTCACCTCGGGGACCAGCGGGACGCCGAAGGGAGCGCGCAGGCCGCACCCGAAGGGCTTCGGGTCCATCGCGGCCCTGTTGTCGCGCATCCCGATGCAGATGAACGAGACCATGCTGATCCCGGCGCCGCTGTTCCACACCTGGGGGCTGGCCGGGCTACAGCTGAGCACCGCGCTGCGCGCGACCGTGGTGCTCACGGGACGGTTCGACGCGGAGGACTGCCTGCGCAGCATCGCCGAGCACCGGGTCAACACGGTGATCGTCGTGCCGACCATGGTGCAGCGCATCCTCGATCTGCCCGCGCACGTGCGCGCCCGCTACGACACCTCCAGCCTGCGGCACATGATCAGCTGCGGCGCGCCGCTGGCGGGCGCGACCGTCGAGCGATTCATGGAGGCATACGGCGACGTCCTCTACAACGTCTACGGTTCCACCGAGGTCTCGTGGGCGACCATCGCGACCCCCGATGACCTGCACACCTCGCCGACCACGGCCGGGCGCCCCCCGCTGGGCACCAAGGTCGCCGTGCTCGGGCCGGACCACCGCAGGTTGCCGATCGGCGCCACCGGGCACATCTTCGTCGGCAATCACATGCTGTTCGACGGTTACGTCAACTCGGCGCCGCCGGACGAGGCGCACGGCATGCTCGACACCGGCGACCTCGGCTATCTGGACGCCTCGGGCCGGTTGTTCATCGCGGGCCGGGACGACGAGATGATCATCTCCGGCGGCGAGAACGTCTTCCCGCGCCCCGTCGAAGAGGCGCTCGCGCACTTACCGCAGGTCAGCGACGTCGCGGTGGTCGGTGTGCCGGACCATGAATTCGGTCAGCGGCTGGTGGCCTTCGTGGTCAAACGCGAAGGATC
The DNA here is from genome assembly GCF_040642815.1 of Nocardia sp. NPDC047648. Lineage (NCBI taxonomy): Bacteria > Bacillati > Actinomycetota > Actinomycetes > Mycobacteriales > Nocardiaceae > Nocardia > Nocardia sp. NPDC047648. Next base: position 28,823 of record NZ_JBEYSX010000024.1, read on the forward strand.
GGGGCTCGATTCGGACATGGTCCGCACCTACATCCGCAACCGCTTGAGCCGCTTCTCGGTCCCGCGTGACGTCACCTTCCTCTCGGCGCTGCCACGCGGCGACACCGGCAAGATCCTCAAGCGCCTGCTGGCCGGCCCCGGTGCGGCGAAGCCGGAGCTGCCGCCGTCGATCAACGGGCTCGGGACGGCGAGTTCGTCCTGACCTCCGAGCGGCGATCCGGCCGCCCGGCCGCCGTGTCGGCTCGCTACTGGGGGTTCGGTCAGTAGACGGTGTCCTCCAGCTCGGCCAACGCGGATTCCAGGTGGTCGAGCAGCCTGGCCACGTCCGGCACGCTGCGGCGGCAGGCGACGATGCCGATGTCCAGGCTGTCGGCATTGCTGGTGAGGGTGATGTTCACCGCCTGCCCGTCCAGGGGGATCGACAGCGGATAGCTGGCGGCGACGCGCGCGCCGTTCCAGTACTGGGGTTCGCGCGGGCCCGGGATATTGGAGATGACGATGTTGAACGGCGGGCTGGTCAGCGCGACCGTGGCAGGGAGCAGCAGCGACAGGGCGAGCGGACTGAGGGTCAGCGCGGAGAGCGAGACCGCCTGCACGGGGGAGAGCGTGCGATAGATCTCCTTGCTGCGGTGCATGGACGAGCTGATCGCCGCCAGCCGCGCGGCCGGGTCGGGCAGGTCGGTGGCGAGATTGCACAGCAGCGCCGCCACCGCGTTGCCCCCGCTGCCCCCGTCGTCGGATTCGGGGCGCAGCGAGACCGGAACCATGGCGATCAGCGGCTTGTCCGGCAGGGCGAGGTGTTCGAGCAGATAGGTGCGCAGCGCGCCCGCCGACATGGCCAGCACCACGTCGTTGAGCGTGGTGCCGGTCATCTTCTTGACCTGGCGGATCCGGTCCAGCGGCCAGGAGCGGGCGGCGCAGCGGCGGGCTCCGCCGATCGGGACGTTGAACATGGTGCGCGGCGCGGCGAAGGGCAGCGTCAGCTGTTGCTCGACGAGCGCGGTGCGGGCCAGGCGCAGCGCCGAAGAGGCCGAGCCCGCCGCGGCGAGCAGCGCACGCGCGCGGGTGCCGAGGGTGTGCCTGCGCGGTGCGCGCTCCCGGTGCTCCGTCGACGGCGGCAGATGCCAGGGCACCAGCGCGGTGCCGGACTCGGGATCGGTGCTGAGCGTGCGCTGTAACAGGCGTTGCGCGCCGACGCCGTCGATGAGCGCGTGGTGCATCTTCGCGTACAACCCGACCCGGTCGCCGGCGAGCCCCTCGATCAGGTGCGCCTCCCACAGCGGCCGGTGCCGGTCGAGCAGGGTGCTGTGCAGGCCGGCGGCCATCTCGGTGAGGGCGTCCAGGCCACCCGATTCCGGCAGCGCCCACCGTTGGACGTGGTAGTCCAGTTCGACGGCGCTGTCCACGGTCCAGGCCAGCTGGGGAGTGCCGAGGAGGCGAGCAGGGCGCTTGCGGAACATCGGGTGGAAGTCCTGGTCGGCCGCCAGCGTCGCGTGCGCGCGGCGGGCGAACTCCGATCCGGTGCCGTCCGGGGGATCGAAGATCGACAGCGAACCGACATGCATCGGGTGCTCGCGTGATTCCGCGATGAGGAACAGGGCGTCGACCGGCGAGATGAATTCCATGGGCAGTTCCCTCCTGGCGACGCCGCGACTCCGCCACGGTCTGGATCAGGACGTGGGGAAGGTCGGCGACGGACGTGCCGGACTGCTCATGGCGCGGCTACCCACGCCGGTCGAACGACGATCCACCAACCGGTGATTCGATGCCGAATCCGGACCGGCTGGGCGGTTCGCCGCGGATTGTGCGTCTCGGGCTCAGGACAGGCGGCTGACCGGCCAATCCTGCGGTAGCTCGAGGCGTTCGCTGATCATGCTGATCGCGGAGTGCAGCGCCTGGATCTCGTCGACACCGCTGGCCAGCGAGGCACCCTGCTCGCTGATGTGGAACCGGCACAGATGCTCGCGCCGGTCGGCCGCGAGGTAGGGCCTGCCGATGATGATCGACAACGAGCTGTCGGCATCGCGCAGCGTACGGGCAGCGATCAGAGCTTGCGACTCGTGCTCGGCCGTCGTGGCGGCGCACGAAGGGCGGGTGGGGGCGGCGGGGAAGCCCGGGTCGCACGGTTCGGTCACCGCGAAATGCGCGCCGTGGCTGTTGGCTTGCCGCAGCTCCTGCGCGATCTCCTGGAAAGCGCGGTACAGCGCGGCGATGGAGTCGGGGCCGTGCGCCCATCGCTCGCCGATGCCCTGGATGCGGAATCCGCACACGACGCCGGTGGCGCCCGGTGCCATCTGCGGCTTCCCCACCTCGATCGACACTTCTCGGGTGGCATCGGCGACGGTTCTGGTGGCGATCACCTCCCTGATACGTCGCCATTTCGTGCTCGCGATCGCACCGCCGTGTTCGGACTCGCGCACTGCGGACGTGGTCGTGTCACCAGTGACCCGCGCCGGTATCGCTCTCATGGATTCTGGAGTACCCAAGTAGGCCCCCGGTTTATCCTGCGGTTCGAGGTGACCTGGGCCGCAGAGCGGAGACACGCCGGATCGGCAAAAGGGCTACCGGACGGTTAACGCGCCTCGGGTTTGGCAGGCTGTCGCCGAGGTGTGATGGTGGGGCCGCGACGATGAGGAGGGGCGGACGAAGTGGTAACGATTGCGCAGTTACGAGCGGTTCTGTCGATTCTGCGCGTCGACCCGGACGAGGTCGGCGGGTGGTTGGGTGGCACGGGTCTGCGCGGTCCGGACGCCGAACGGGTCCTGCTGATCGGTTTGCTACACCGGATCGCGAGCAGCGAACTGCGTCAGGTCGTCACCACGACGATGGACGAGGAGGAGGCCGCCAAGGCCGCCGCGGTGAGCACCTTCCCGGTGAACGGCGAGAACCCCACGGAGCAGGTGCGTTTCGATGCGCACTGGCTGCACGACCGGATCGGCGCGCTGGCGGCGGGCACCACCGTGGAACCGGTGCCGGTCCTGTTGGACGCCGCCGCACGGTCGACGGACGCGGCCGAGACACTGCTGCTGCTCAGCCGCAACCCGCGCGGCCACGACGCGGACACCAGATGGGAGCGAGCGCTCGACGACCTGGGGCGCGCCTACCACCTGATCAACGATGAGCGCGTAGGCCGCTCGAACACGACGACCGCGCCGCTGTAGCGGCGCGGTCGTCGGAGGTCTCGTCCCGGCGGCGTGGCCGCCGCCGCGACGAGGTCACTTGGGCGGTGCGGGCGTGACCTGGACCGGCTTGTCGGCGAAGCGGGTGGTGCCCTCGGCTGCCTGCAGCGTGGTGAGCAGGTCGACACCCGCCACGACCAGGGTCGGTCCGCCGACCGCGATGGTTCCGAGGATGCCGCCGAGGCTCGCGCCGGTCAGCAGGCCGGCCACGCACCCGACGGGGATGGTGACCAGGCAGCCGATCGTGGCGCCGATGGCGGTGCCGATGAAACCGCCGATGGCGGTGGCGAGTCCGAACTGGCTGGCGAATTCGTCACGGGCACGCTGGTTCTCGGTCATGGACGCGACCGGTTTGGCGACCAGTGTTTCGGTGGGGGCGATGCCTTCCGGCCTGGTCGGCTTCAGCTCCAGCACCGTGCTGTCCTTCTTCACTTCGGGATGCACGGGAATGGCGGTGCCCGCGATCCGGAAGTCCAGCGGCAATGTCATGGCGACGTGGCCGTCCTCGTCGCGGATGTCGACCACGTCGATCACTCGAGCGATGTCGGCGGGGGCCCCGGTGTGGTCGACGAGCACCCCGTCGCGCTCGGTTAGTCGAGCGTTCTCCTCGCCGGCGGGCTGATCGCGCAGCGCCTTGGACAATTCGAAGGTTCCGCCCCGGAGCGCGGCGACCACCGTCTGTTCGACGATCCTGGCCGAGTAGGTGATGTCGGGAGCCGGCTCGGCGTGAGCGACGCCGGAGCCGATGGTCAGCGAGCCGATGGCGAGTATCGCTGCCGCAGTGATGCCGCGGAGTTGCATGATTCGTCCATTCCTTCATCGGGTTCACACCTGCGTCCAGCACGGCCGGACCCGCGCACTCCGGCGGCGCAAGAGCGGTCGTCTAGGTCGCTGAGCAGCCTAGCAGCGCTTACAGCTACCTATGAGCGTTCCGGCTCGGCCGGTCGGAGATATCGAAAAATTCTCCGACCGGCCGGGTTTCGCCTCGAGCGATCAGCGCGCTGCGGCGAGTTCGCTCGCCTGCTGCTCGCCCAGGATCGTCGCGCTGGTGCCGGGGGGCCAATCGAGTGCCGCGTCGAGCCGGTCGAGCACCTCGGCGCTGGGCCGCGGATTGCGGGACCGCTCGATCTCGCTGATCACCTTGGCCGGCGGGCCGCCGTTGCCCGCCACGTCCGCCTGGGTCCACTTCATCTCCCGCCGCCGCGCGCGCACGCGCGCGGCGAGCGCGTCGAGATCGAGCCCGAAAGCCGCCTCGGCCTCGTCCGCGATGACCTCCGGTGCCGCAGGCGCTTCGTGCTCTTCGGCCTGGCGCTTCTCCCGCAGCATTCCGCTGGTGATCAGCCTGGACCGTTTCCGCCTACCCATTTTCGCCACACGCTCTCCCATCCTCTGTCGAGTCGATCGATTGCGTCGCACTGCCGCGGCGGGCGAGCCCCGCCGCGCCGGGAACGCTGAACATCATGGGGGAGTGTGGGTGCGGACCCCACTCGACGCGCCGGGCGCGAGGTCAGTGCGCCTGGTCTCCCGGCTGGAGAATCAGCACCGGTATCTCGCGTTCCGTCCAGGATTGGTAGGCGTCGAAGTCCGCGTAGAGGGCGACGAGCAAGGGCCACAGGCGCTTCCTCTCCTGCGGGGTCGCAACGCGGGCGCGAACGCGGCGGTGCTCGGGGCCTATCTGCACCCGGGTGTCGGGATGCGCCGAGAGGTTGAAGTACCACTGCGGATGGTTCGGCAACCCCCCTTGCGAGGCGACGACCACCAGGTCGGGCCCGTCCACCAGATACAGCAGCGGGACGGTGAACACCTTGCCCGATTTGCGGCCGCGATGCTCGAGCAGCAAGGTCGGCACCGGCTTCCGTAAGCCGGCGCCGATCCGCCATCGCCCGCCGATGCGTCCTCCGGTCCGGCGGAAGACCCAGACCTGCGCCTTCGACATGTACTTGATGAGCGCCCCGACGAGCGGCGAATCGAGATTGCGCGGGCGGTTCGGCGTCATCGGACGCCCCGCTCGGCCGGGCGGGAACGGGGTGCGGAGCTCGAATCGGCCGCGGTGAAGAGTGATTGATCCATACCTTTGTCCGTAGTATCGTCCAGACAGATGTCCGGTTACTATTCCATAGACCTGCGGCGCGCGTCGCGGGGGGATCGGAAACCGGTGACGAGCACGGTGGAGGAAACATGAATCGGGTCAGCGGCAAGGTCGTCCTGGTGACCGGCGCGGGGCGGGGGCAGGGCCGCAGTCACGCACTCGCCTTGGCCGAAGAGGGCGCCGACATCATCGCCTTCGACATCTGCGCCGACATCGCCAGCAACGACTACGCGCTGGCGACCGAGGCGGACCTCGCCGAGACCGAGGACCTTGTCGCGAAGACCGGCCGCAGGGTGGTGGCCCGGAAGGTCGACGTGCGGGACCGTCCCGCGCTGCACGAGGCGATCGGGGCCGCCGTCGCCGAACTCGGGCGCTTGGATGTGGTGGTGGCCAACGCCGGGATCTGCCCGCTCGGCCACCACGTGCCGCTGCAGGGATTCGTCGACGCCTTCGACGTCGACTTCGTCGGCGTGGTGAACACCGTGCACGCCGCGCTGCCGCATCTGGGGGCGGGCGCCTCGATCATCGTGACCGGCTCGGTGGCGGGTTTGGTGCCGCAGACCGGATTCAACGGCCAGCAGGCGCTGCAAGGCCCGGGCGGCGACGGCTACGGTCTGTCGAAGAAGATGATCCGTTCCTACACGCAGACTTTGGCCTTGACGCTGGGGCCGAGCTCGATCCGGATCAACGCGGTGCACCCGACCAACGTCGACACCGACATGCTGCACAACCCCGGCATGTACCAGATCTTCCGTCCGGACGTGCAGCACCCGACGCGGGAGGACGCCGAGGTCACCTTTCCGTTCATGCAGGCCATGCCGATTCCCTTCGTCGAGGCCTCGGACATCTCCCACGCGGTCACGTTCCTGGCCTCCGACGAGTCGCGCTATGTGACCGGCTTGCAGATGTTCGTCGACGGCGGGGCGTCGCTGAAACTGGGGCTCGCGGGGCAGTGACGCGAAACGCGCTGCGTCACTTCAGAATGAGCATCGCGGACCGCTCGATGCGGTCCGCGATGTCCGAATACGATTCGTAGCCCATCCCGGCGTGCACCAGCGCGCCCGCGTAGAGTAATTCGAGCGATTTCAGAATATCCTCGTCGGGACTTCCGGACAGCGCATGCGCCAGACGGGCGCGAATTTCCAAACCGATACGCGCGCGCAAATGTTCGACATCCGGATCGCGGCCGAGCAGCGCGCTGGTGACCGCGCCGGACAATTCCGGTTCGTCGGCGACGAGCAACGCGATGCCGCGGAGCTCGGCGATCACGCGCACGGTGGCATCCGCGTCCTCGCTCACCGGCGAGGGCGTCGCGCGCAGCCTGCGCCAGAAGATCTCCGCGACCAGGTGTTCCTTGGACGAGAAGTAGGTGTACGCGGTGGCGGTGCCGACCTTCGCGTTGGCGGCGACCATTCGGATGGTCATGCCCGCGAACCCCTCCCGGGAAAGCACTTCCAGCGCCGACCTGGTGAGCTTCTCGACGGTGTCGGCCTGTTTTCCGGACAAGCGCCGCCGCGTCGCCTCGACGGTTCTGGAATCGCTTTCGGACATGTGTCTAGATAGTAGTGTCGTTATTCTGTTCGAGCAACGTGCACGCTGCGGAAATCGTTGTGTTTCCGGCCACGAGGGAATTGTTCGACGGGTGCGTGCACCGCGCGACTGGTTATCGCACGCCGAGTGGCCGGCCGATGTCCGCGAGTTTGCCGGACAACCGCTCGAGGTAGCCGAGGATCGCGGGCTCGTCCTTGTCCGGCAGGCCGTACACCACATCGGTGACGCCCCCGTGCTCCCACTCGGCCAGGCGCGCGGCGTCGGGTTTGTAGTCGAGAGCGACCACGCGCGGACGTCCGGTCCGCCCCGCCTGCTGCCAGATGTCGTGCAGCAGGGCGAGTCGATCCGAGATCTCCGTTTCCCCCGGTGTGGTGATCCAGCCGTCGGCGGACTCGGCTATCCACCGGAACGTGCGTTCGGTGCCCGCCGCGCCGATCAGCACCGGCACCGAGCGGCGCACCGGTTTGGGCCAGGCCCAGCTCGGCCCGAAGCTCACGTACTCGCCGTCGTGGCAGGCCTCGTCCTGGCTCCACAGTGCCCGCATCGCCGCCAGATACTCGCGCAGCACCGTGCGCCGCTTGTTCGCGGGCACGCCGTGATCGGCGAGTTCGTCGGTGTTCCAGCCGAATCCGGCGCCCAGCAGGACCCGGCCGCCGCTGAGGTGGTCGAGTGAGGCGATCGTCTTGGCCAGGGTGATCGGGTCGTGCTCGACCGGGAGTGCGACCGCGGTGGCCAGTTCGATGCGTTCGGTGACGGCGGCTGCCATGGCCAGCGCCACCCAGGGGTCGAGCGTGCGCAGGTATCGGTCGTCGGGTAGCGACGCGTCGCCGGTCTGCGGATGCGCCGCGCTGCGCGCCACCGGGATGTGGGTGTGCTCGGGGACATAGAAGGAGTCGAATCCCGCCTGCTCCGCTGCGCGGGCGGCCGGGGCGGGGGCGATGCCACGGTCGCTGGTGAACAGGACTATGCCGAATCGCATGGGTACCCCTGTCTTGTCGGGTCGTTCGGTGTGGTGCTCGGTCTTCTGCCGGTAAGCGCCTCGGCGCTGCTGATGGCGCGCGTACCGGGTGGGGGACACCGGTGCGGCTCGGCAGCCCACGGTATGGACAGCTGTTCGGACACTAGTCCGATCGTATACCGCCTGCAAGAACGCGTTCTCGTTTTGCGGTCCGGCGGTGCGTGCGCCGCAGCACCGGGTCGCGGTTTCGAAGAGATCGTTCGTTCGGGATTGTCCTGAAAATCTGTCGGTGGTACCGTCCAGACACATGTCCAGCTATGTGTCTCTGCGAGTGGAAGCCGGGCTGCTTCCCGTTGAGAACGTGTTATCGGATTCGGAGTGTGGGTGATGACCGCCGCGGTGGAACCGGTGACGTTCGATCCGTATGACTACGGGTTTCACGAGGACCCGTATCCGACGTATCGGCGGCTGCGTGACGAGGCGCCGCTGTATCACAATGCGGATCTGGGGTTTTGGGCGTTGTCGCGGCACGCGGATGTGGTCTCGGGGTTTCGGGACAGTGTGCGTTTGTCGAGTGCGAATGGGGTGTCGCTGGATCCGGCGGCGTGGGGGCCGCACGCGCATCGGGTGATGTCGTTTCTGGCGATGGATGATCCGCGGCATATGCGGATGCGGCGGTTGGTGTTCAAGGGGTTCACGCCGAAACGGGTCGCGGAGATGGAAGTGCGGATCCGGGAGTTGACGGTGTCGTATCTGGAACCGGCGCTGGCCGGTGCGGGTTTCGACTGGATCGATGAGGTCGCGGGCAAGTTGCCGATGGATGTGATCTCCGAGTTGATGGGTGTTCCGGCCGCGGACCGGGTGGAGATTCGGCGGTTGGCGGATCTGGTGGTGCACCGGGAGGACGGCGTGCTGGATGTCCCGATGGCGGCGGTCGAGGCGTCGGTCAAGCTGCTGGGTTATTACGCGGAGATGGTGGCCGAGCGTCGGCGTGCGCGGCGGGATGATCTGACGTCGGCGTTGCTGGATGCCGAGATCGAAGGGGATCGGTTGTCCGATGAGGAGATCATCGGTTTCTTGTTCCTGATGGTGGTGGCCGGGAACGAGACCACTACGAAACTGCTGGGTAATGCCTTGTATTGGGGTGCGCGTAATCCGGGGGAGTACGCGAAGGTCGTCGCGGCTCCCGATCTGGTGGCGGATTGGGTGGAGGAGACGCTGCGCTACGACACCTCCAGTCAGATGGTCGCCCGTACGGCCACCACGGACCTGGCCTACCACGACGGGGTGATTCCGGCGGGGGCGAAGGTGCTGCTGTTGATCGGTTCGGCCAATCGTGATCCCGCGGTGTTCGATGACGGTGACAGTTTCCGTATCGATCGTGCCGACAAGTCCGGGTTGGCGAGCTTCGGTGCGGGAGTGCACTTCTGCTTGGGCGCGCACTTGGCGCGGCTGGAAGCGACCGTCGCGTTGCAGGAATTCGCCTCTCGCGTCACCGCTTTCGACATCGTTCCGGACGGCATCCAACGCGTGCATTCGTCCAATGTGCGCGGCTTCGCCCACCTTCCCGTCACCGTGGAGACCCGATGAGCCGAACGAATGCGGATACCCGGGTCGCGAAGCCGGGCCGTGCGGAGCCGGTCATGAGAATCCTGGCCGACCTCGATCTGTGCCAGGGGCACGCGGTCTGTCAGGCCGAGGCGCCGGAGGTGTTCACCGTGCCCAAACGCGGCCGGGTCGAAATCCTCGACGACGTGCCGGACGCCGGTCTGCGGCCCGCCGTGGCGGACGCGATCCGTTACTGCCCCACTCGAGCCCTGTCGATCGCCGACGAAGACGCGACCGACCACTCCCCGAAAGGTACCGACTGATGCCAGCTTTCGACCGCGCCGAGCTCGACGAGATGATCCAGCGCTGGATCGTGGAGAACCAGCGCTGCGAGGAGAAGGGCGACTGGAAGCCGCTCGCGCAGATGTACACCGAGGACGCCACCTACGGCTGGAACTACGGCCCCACCCAGGAGTTCATGGCCGTCGGACGCGACGAGATCCGCGATCTGGCCCTCGGCCAGGAGATGGCCGGACTGGAGGGCTGGACCTACCCCTACCAGGAGTTCGTGGTCGACGACCGCACCGGCAACGTCATCGGACTCTGGAAGCAGATCAGCGAGGCCGAGCGGCCGGACGGGCGCAACTACTCGCCCGAAGGGATCGGCGGCAGCTGGTTCCGCTACGGCGGTGACTTCCAATGGTCCTGGCAGCGCGACTTCTTCGACTTCGGCAACGTCTCGGCGATGTTCCTGGAGATGATCACGAACAAGGCGCTGACACCCGGCATGCAGAAGCGCATCGAGCGCTCGGTCTCCGGCAAACCGCTGCCCGGCTGGTACCGCATCGGCGAATCCCCCGTCCCGCTGTGGTGACCGACATGGCCGAACCACACAGCCGATTCGCCGACCTGGACCGGGACACCCTGGCTGCGCTGATTCCCGAACTGCTCCTGTGCGGGCACCTCATCGACCGCTCCGGCATGGCGCATTCGATCGCCGCGTTCGGCCGGGAGGGCATGACCGAGATCGCCATCGAGGAGTGGCAGGTGGCCAGCCCGGTCTACACCCGGCGCATGCAGCGGGCGCTGGGCTTCGCAGGCGACGGCGTGGAGACCATCTTCAAGGGCCTGCAACTGGACATCGGCGCTCCACCGCAGTTCATGGACTTCCGTTTCCGGGTGCAAGACCACCACCACGGCGAGTTCTGGCTCGACCACTGCGGTGCGCTGGCCGACGTGGAACCGATGGGCGAGGACTTCGTCGTGTCGATGTGCCACGACATCGAAGACCCGACCTTCGACGCGACCGCGCTGGCCACCAACCCGCACGCGCAGGTCCGGCCCATCCACCGCCCGCCCCGCCATCCGGCCGACCGGAAGCCGGTGTGCGCGTGGACGGTCGTCATCGATCCCGGGCACGTGCCGCCGCCGGTGCCGCCCAACGCCGAGCTGGTCGCCGGGTCGGTGGCGGCGGGCCTGGAGCTGGCCGCGATCGATCGCGACGACGAGGGACGGCCGGACTACACGGGCCCCTTGCTCAGCGATGTGCGATTCGCGGACTTCTCCCGCTCCGCGCTGGTGCGTCTCGCCGACGAGGTCTGCCTGCAACATCATCTGCTCACCCTCGGTTTCATGATCGCGGTGCGGGCTCGCACCGACGCCGCCGCGGCGCTGGAGATCGGACGCAAACAGTTCGCGGGGATCGCCGGGCTCACCAGTGAGCGCCTGCGCAACTGCCTCGGCCTCGGTGACGACGCCGCCGCGCTCGCGACGGTACTGCGGCTACATCCCGCTCTGAATCCCCTGCCCTACACCGGTATCGAGATCGCGGAGACCGGCGACACGGTGACGGTGACGTTCCCGGCCGCGAGCGGCGCGCACACCGACGCAGTGTGGCCGTCGATGCTCGACCCCGAGCACCTTCAGCCGCTGAACGCCCTGGTCCGCGGCGTGAACCCGCGTTTCTCCGCCGAGGTCGTCGCGGTGGACGCGGACGGGTGGCGCGCCGCCGTCACGCTCGGCGACAAGGCGTTCCGGGAGGCGACGGAGGTCGCGCTGACCCGGTTCAGCACCGGCGCCGCCTTCACCTTCACCGACCGGGGGATCCCCCTTCCGCTCACCGTCGTGTGACAGCCCCACCCAGAGATGGAACGAGATGGCCAACAACTTCGCCGACCTCTTCGAGCACTCCGTGGACGCCATGCCCGAGCGGGTGGCGCTGATCCAGTCCGGCCGCCGCGTGACCTACCGTGCGCTCGACGCCCGCGCCAACCAGCTCGCACACCATCTGGCGAGCCTCGGCGTCGGCGCGGGAACGCACGTGGGTTTCCAGATGCACAACAGCATCGAGACGATGGAGACGCTGATCGCGTGCTTCAAGCTCGCCGCCGTGCCGATCAACATCAACTACCGGTACGGCGTGGCGGAACTGGCCTACGTCTACGCCAACGCGGATCTGGAGGTGCTCGTGCACCACTCCTGTTACGCCGCAGCCGTCCAGGAAGCCCGGACGACCGCGTTGCGGCACACGCTCTGCGTAGCCGACGAGTTCAGCGACACGGATTCCGCGTCGACGGGCTACGAGGCCGCCCTCGCCGGGGAGCCGACGGACCGCCCGGTGGTCCGCCGCGGTCCCGACGACCTGTTCATGATGTACACCGGCGGGACGACCGGCATGCCGAAGGGCGTCATGTGGCGGCAGGAGGACATGTGGCGGGTCCTCGGCGGCGGCATCGACTTCTACACCGGCGAACCGGTCGCCGACGAGTTCCAGCAGTCCCGCACCGGCGCCCAGGTCGATCCGAGCGCCTGGCTGGTGCTGCCACCGCTGATCCACGCCGCGGCCATGATGCCCACCTTCACCGCGCTGTGGTCGGGTAACACCGTGATCTTCGAATCCCGCTTCGACGCCGGTAGCGTCTGGCGGACCGTCGCCCAGCAGCGTCCCCAGGTCATGGTGATCACCGGTGACGCCATGGCCAGACCGCTGCTCGAGGCGTTCGAGCGTGAGCCGGTGGACGCCTCGTCCTTGCTGGCGATCGCCTCCGGCGCCGCGCTGCTGTCGCAGCCGGTGAAGAACGCGCTGCTGGAGCTGTTCCCGTGGGCGGTCGTCTCGGACTCCATCGGATCGTCGGAAACCGGTTTCGGCGGTATCGGTTTCGCCCAGAAGCACGACGATCCCGCCCGCGGGCCCCGCGTGCAGACCGGTCGCGGCGCGGTCGTCGTGGACGACGACGGCCACCCCGTCGCGCCGGGTTCGGAAGGCTGGCTGGCCAAGACCGGCAATGTGCCGATCGGCTACTACAAAGACCCCGGCAAGACCGACAAACTGTTCAAGACCGTCGACGGCACACGCATGGTCGTCACCGACGACCGCGCCCGCGCCGAGACCGACGGATCGATCACGCTGATCGGTCGCGGCAACATGGTGATCAACACCGGTGGCGAGAAGGTGTTCGTCGAAGAGGTCGAAAGCGTGGTGAAGAGTCACGACGCGATCTACGACGCGGTGGTGCTCGGCGTGCCGCACGAACGCTGGGGCCATCAGGTCGCCGCCGTGGTGTCGCTGTCCGGAGCAGGGCCGGTCGAGTTCACCGACCTGCACGCGCACGTGCGCGAATTCCTGGCCGGCTACAAGGTGCCCAAACAGATCTGGGTCGCCGATGCCATCGTGCGCGCGCCCAGCGGCAAGCCCGACTATCGGTGGGCCAAGCAGTACGTGGCCGGCCGAGGCCCCGACCACAAGGCGGACTGACATGATCCGGGTGATCCAATGGGCGACCGGCGGAGTCGGGCGGGCCGCCATCGAGGGCATTCTCGACCATCCCGATCTGGAACTGGCCGGGGCCTGGGTGCACAGCGCGGACAAGGACGGTGTGGATCTGGGTGAGCTGGTCGGCCGTGCGCCGATCGGAGTGCGCGCGAGCACCGATGCCGAGCGTCTGCTCGCCACACCGGCCGAGTGCGTGCTGTACAGCCCGTTCATGGCCGACACCGAGACGGTGCGCGCGATCCTGCGGTCCGGCAAGAACATCGTCACACCGCTGGGCTGGTTCTATCCGCGCCGCGCGGAGCGGCAGCGGTACGACGAGCTGTGCCGGGCCGCCGGAGTCACTCTGCACGGCGCCGGAATCCATCCCGGCGGCATCACCGAGAAGATTCCGCTGGTGGTGTCGGCGCTGTCAGGGGCGATCACCGAGGTGCGTGCCGAGGAATTCTCCGATATCCGCACCTATGGCGCGCCGGATGTGGTCCGGGACTGGATGCGGTTCGGCGCCACACCGGAGCAGGCCGCGACCGGCGTGATGGCGGACGTCCTCGCGGGCGGCTACAGCCAATCGGTGTGGATGATCGCGGAGGCGCTGGGCATCGCGCTCGACGAGCGACTGCGGGTGACGCACGAGACGGCGCTGGCGACCGCACCGATCGACTCGCCGATCGGGCCGATCGCGCCGGGACGCGTCGCCGCGCAACGCTTCCGCTGGCAGGGGACCGTCCGCGGCGCACCGGTGATCACGGCGGCGGTGAATTGGTTCATGGGCACCGAGAACCTCGATCCACCATGGACATTCGGACCGGCGGGTGAGCGGTACGAGGTCGAGATCGTCGGTGATCCCGGCGCGACGGTGACCTTCACCGGCATGCACGCGCACAGCGCCGCCGCCGGTCTGGCGCGCAACCCCGGCATCGTCGCCACGGCCATGCACTGCGTGAACTCGATTCCCTACGTCGTCGCCGCCGAACCGGGTGTGCGGACCTTTCTCGACCTGCCGCTCGTCGCGGGTCGCGCCGCCGCCCCGTTGCGCTGGGCCGACGGCGCTTCGTCCGCCGTGGCCGATCCCGACCTCGCGCGGCGGACCGCGCCGCGCTGACCGGCTCGCCCGTTTCATCTAGGAGGTAGCAATGGCCGCATCGGCATTACCTGTCGGATTCGATTTCACCGATCCGGCGCTGTGGGAGAACCGAAGTCCGGTGGAAGAGTTCGCGCAGCTGCGACGGACCGCCCCGGTGTGGTGGAACGCGCAATCCGACGAGACCTCCGGGGGTTTCCGCGACGGCGGCTACTGGGTGGTCAGCAAGCTCGCCGACATCAAGGAGATCTCGAAGCATCCGGAACTGTTCTCCTCGGAGCGGAAAGGGGCGATCATCCGGCTGCCCGGCGACATCACGCCGGAGCAGATGGCGCTCACCGGAGCGCTGCTGGTGAACATGGACCCGCCCAAGCACTCGAAGATCCGGCGGATCATCTCCAAAGGCTTCACGCCACGGGCGGTCGAGAACCTGCGCGCCGCACTCACCGAGCGCGCCGCGCGCATCGTGCACGGCGCCAAGGAATCCGGCGGCGGCGATTTCGTCGAACAGGTGGCCTGTGAACTGCCGTTGCAGGCGATCGCCGAGCTGATCGGCGTGCCGCAGGCGGATCGGCGCAAGCTGTTCGACTGGTCCAATCAGATGCTCAACTACGACGACCCCGAGTACGGCGATCCGGCGACGGCCTCGGCCGAGATCCTCGGCTACGCCTGGAACATGGCCGAGCAGCGCCGCGCCTGCCCGGTGGGCGATATCGTGAGCGAACTCGTGCACGCCGACCTCGACGGCGAGGCGCTCGGCTCCGACGAGTTCGGCTTCTTCGTCATCCTGCTCGCGGTGGCGGGCAACGAGACCACGCGCAACGCCATCACGCACGGGATGAAGGCGTTCGTGGACAACCCGCAACAGTGGGAGATCTACCGGCAGCAGCGTCCGCGCACCGCGCCCGACGAGATCGTGCGCTGGGCCACCCCGGTGACCGCCTTCCAGCGCACCGCGACCGAAGACCTGGAACTCGGCGGGCAGCGCATCCGGCAGGGTGAGCGGCTCGGTTTGTTCTACAGTTCGGCGAATTTCGACGAGGAGGGCTTCGAGAATCCCTTCACCTTCGACGTCTTGCGCAACCCGAACCCGCACGTGGGTTTCGGCGGCACCGGGGCGCACTACTGTGTGGGCGCGAACCTGGCCAGGCTGGAGATCGATCTGATGTTCAACGCCATCGCCGACGTGATGCCCGATCTGCGGCAGGTCGCCGAGCCGGTGCGGCTGCGGTCGGGCTGGATCAACGGCATCAAGAGCTGGCGAGTGCGCTACGAGTAGGTCCGGGTGCGAGTTCCCCGTCACCGGGTGGCGGGGAACTCGCGTGGGGCAGGCCGTGCTCTCAGCCGTTGCCTTCCTTGCGGCGCCTGCGGTAGCGAACGGTGCACGGTTGCGCCAGTTGCACGACCATCTTGGAGTGGTCGTTGCGGTAGGTCTCCGACGGCTGGGTCATCTCGAACTCCCAGTCCCGCAACAGCAGCGAGAAGATCGCCTTCAACTGCATCAACGCGAACGCAGCGCCGACGCAGCGGTGCCGGCCCGCGCCGAACGGAATCCAGGTCCAGCGGTTGACGAGATCGGCTTGGCCGGGATCGATGTAGCGGCCGGGATCGAACGCGTCCGGATCGGGGAAGTCCTCCGGGATCCGGTTCGAGATCGCGGGTGTGGCCGCGACGTGGTCGCCGGGTTCGATGCGGTGCCCGCAGACCTCGAACTCGCCACGGGCCACCCGCATCAGGATGATCAGCGGCGGGTGCAGGCGCAGCGTCTCCTTGAGCACGGACTCCAGGTGCGGGATCTGGCGCAGCGCGCCGAAGCTGATGTCGGAGCCGTCGGCGTAGAGCTCGTCGAGTTCGGCGACGACCCGGCCGAGCACCTCGGGGTGGCGCAGCAATTCGATGATCGTCCAGGCCGCCGTGCCGGAGGTGGTGTGATGGCCCGCGAACATCATCGAGATGAAGATGCCGGTGATCTCGCTGGCGCTGAAGCGCGGTTCGCCGTTGTCGCCGGGGATCGAGATGAGCACGTCGAGCATGTCCCGGTCGTCCTTGCCGGTCGGCGGGGCGGCGGCCCGGCGATCCATGATCGCCTGGACCAGCTCGACCAGCTCGGCCCGCGCCTGGTCGCGGCGGCGGAAGCTCTCGATCGGGGCGTACGGGTCGACGTAGGCCAGTGCGTCGGTGCCCCGTTCCAGATCGTGGTAGAGGTGCGCGAAGCGGTCGTCGAGGTCGTTGCGGAATTTCACGCCGATCAGGCAGGCCGAGGAGGTGTAGATGGTCAGTTCGGCGAAGAAGTCGAGCAGGTCGATCTCGCCCTCGTCGCCCCAGCGTGCCAGCATCCGCTCGACCTCGCGGGCGATGGTGGCGGCGTGCCCGCGCATGTGCTCGGCGCGCAGAGCCTGGTTGTGCAGCATTTCCTTGCGGCGTTCCGGGCTGGCGTCGAAGACGACGCCGTCGCCGAAGATGGGCTTCATGAAGGGGTAGGCGGCGGCCTGGTCGAGGTCCTCGTCGCCGGAGCGGAAGAAGAATTCGTTGGCCTCCGCGCCCGACAGCAGGATGACCTGGCGCCCCGCCAGATCGAACGAGCCGACGTCGCCGCACTCCGCGCGGACCCGGCGCATCAGGCCGATCGGGTCGACGCGGAACTCCTCCAGATGACCGTGCTCGTGGTCGCCTCCGGATACCCGCCGTGGTTTCACCAGAGTCATTGGAAATCCTTCCCCAGATAAGTGTCCAAGTTTTATGATGGACACGTGTCTGGACAGTACTACGGCTAGCGAGCGTCCGGCAAGGCAGGGCCACGTTCGCCGTCGTGCGGGCCGGGCGTCAGGACCGCGGGTGCCGCCGTCGCCGCACAGCCCGCGCCGAGAAGTGATCGGTGGATTCGAAGATGAATGTCGGCAGGCAGGCCATGTCGGTGACGTGGCGGATTGTGCGATTGAAGGTCGCCGGGGCGGTGCTGATCCTGCTCGTCGCCGCGCTGGTCGCGGTCGCCGTCGCGATGTACGCCGGACGCTTCCGCTCCACGGAGACCGTCACCGTCGAGACATCCCGAACCGGACTGGTTCTGGACCCCGACGCCAAGGTGCGGATGCGGGGGGTGGAACTGGGTCGGGTCAGCGCCGTGGAGTTCCATGGTGACCGGGCGCGCCTGCGTCTCGCGCTCGATCCAGCGCTGCTGCGGCTGGTGCCCGCCAACGCGACGGTGAACATCCGCTCGACCACCGTATTCGGCGCCAAATACGTGAATTTCGTCGTGCCGGGCGTGCCCTCGCCGACGCCGATGCGGCCCGGGGCGACGATCCGCGCGGAATCGGTCACCGTCGAATACAACACGCTGTTCCAGCGTCTCAGCGACATCCTGGCCGAGGTGGAGCCGGGCAAGCTCAACGCCACCCTGGCCGCATTGGGCACCGCACTGCAAGGGCGCGGCGACCGGCTGGGCGATGTCCTGGCTCGTGCGGACGACTACCTGCGGCAGATCAATCCGAGCCTGCCCGCACTGCGGCGGGACCTGTCGTCTGCCGGTCAGGTCACCGGGCTCTACGCCGACACCACCTCCGATTTGTTGCGCACGGCGGGCAACGCTACTGCGACCGGCGCGACGGTCGCCCAGGGTGCGCAGGACCTGGACGCGGTGTTGCTCGATCTCATCGGCTTGGCCGACACGACCCGGTCGGTGCTCACGGACAACGAGGGGGATCTCACCGCCGTGACCGCGCTCCTGCGGCCCACCAGTTCGCTGCTGGATACGTACTCACCCGTGCTCTACTGCGTAGTCGTCGGCATCGCGAAAGCTCTTCCCGCGGCCGAAGCCATCATCGGGGGGTACGAGCCGGGAGCCATCTTCAACGCGAGCTTCATGTACGGCGCGCGGCCCTATCGGTATCCCGACGACCTGCCGAAGGTGAACGCGACCGGTGGGCCCCGCTGCGACGGGATCCTCGACCGGGTTCCCGGCAGCCACGCCGATTACGTGGTCACCGATACCAACGCGGGCGCGCCGTTCACTCCGTCCAGCGCGGTCGTGCCCAACGCGCCCAAGGTCTTCCAGATCCTTTTCGCGGGCATGCCCGGGGTGCCGCGTTAGTCGACCGCCTCGGTGATCTGCTCGCGTAGGACGTCGTGCGGATCGCCCTGGCCGGTGAGCCGACCGTCGCGCAACAGCAGGCAGTGGTCGGCGCGCAGGGCGTCCTCGCGGCTGTGCGTGGCGTGCACGACCGTCACGCCACGCGCGCCGACGCGGCGGATGGCCTCGGAGATCTCCTGCTGCGCGGCGGAGTCCAGGCCGGTGGCCGGTTCGTCGAGCAGCAGCAGGTCCGACTCCTGCGCGAGAGCCTGCGCGAGCAGCGCCCGTTGGCGCTGGCCGCCGGAGAGGGTGTCGAGCCGGCGCTCGCTCAGGTCGGCGATGGCCATCCGGTCGAGGCACGCGCGCACCACCGTTCGATCCTGCCGGGTCAGACGCCGCCAGGCGCCGCGATGCGCCCACCGTCCCATGGCGACTGTGTCCCGCACGGTGATCGGCAGCGTCGCGGGGACACCGCTGTGCTGTACGACGAATGCCGGACGCCGGAGATGATGTCGGCGAACGGTTCCCGCAGTGGGCGTGACGACGCCGGCCAGCACGCCGAGCAGGGTGGACTTGCCGGACCCGTTGGGCCCGACGAGGGCGGTCACCTGTCCGGCCGGGATCGTGGCGGTGAACGCGCGCAGTACCGGGCTTCCCCGGTAACCGGCCGTCACCTCGGCGAGATGGACAGCGGACGGCGGCATGGGCGAACTCCGATCACCTCATTGAAATGAAAACCGTTATCATTGTAGAGTGCTGCCTCATGGAGTGGTTGGCCCCGTTCGAGGTTTCGTTCGTGCAGCGGGCGTTGTGGGGCGGATTGCTCGTGTCGTGCCTGTGCGCGCTGGCCGGCACGTGGGTCGTGCTGCGCGGCATGGCTTTTCTCAGCGACGCGATGGCGCACGGCATGCTGCCGGGCGTCGCGATCGCCGCGTTGCTCGGCGGAAACCTGGTGCTGGGCGCGGCATGCAGCGCCGCGGCGATGGCGGTCGGGGTCTCGGTGCTGGGCCGCGGCACCAGGTTCGCCGCCGACACCGGCATCGGATTGCTGTTCGTCGGGATGCTGTCGGCGGGCGTGATCATCGTGTCGCGTTCGCCCTCGTTCGCGGTGGACCTGACCGGCTTCCTCTTCGGTGACGTACTCGCCGTCGGGGCGCGTGACCTCTGGTATCTGGTCGCGGCCGCGGTGCTCGCGGCGGTGATCTCGGTGCTGGGCTACCGGGCGTTCGTCGCGCTCACCTTCGACCCGCGCAAGGCGCACACCCTCGGGTTGCGGCCCAGGATGGCGAACATCGCCCTGATCGGCCTGGTGACCCTGGCGATCGTCGCGTCCTTCCACATCGTCGGCACGTTGCTGGTCTTCGGTCTGCTCATCGCGCCGCCCGCGGCCGCCGTCTACTGGGTGCATCGCATCCCGCTGATCATGCTCACCGCCGCGGCGCTCGGCGCCCTGTCCACCTTCGCCGGGCTGCTGATCTCGTGGCACGCGAGCACCGCCGCGGGGGCGACCATCGCGGCGACGGCCGTCGCGCTGTTCTTCGTCTCGGCGCTGTCGTCCTGGCTGCGCGAGCGGATCCGCGCCTCCCGCACGACCACGAAACCACTGGCGCTCGGGCTGGTCCTCGCCGCGATCATGCCCTTGATCGGTTGCGCGACAAAACAATCCGAGCCTGCGGAGCCGACGCCGCACGGGTACGTGGCGGGCGCGGAGGAGGCCGACGAGGCGCAGCCGCGTCTGGTGGTGGCCGACAACGCGACCGGTGACGTGCGGGTGGTCGACCTCGTCACCGAGGACGTGATCGATCTCGGCCGGATGGAAGGCGTCGACCGGATGAGCACCGACGGGCGCTTCGCGTTCCTGTCCGCCCGCGACCGGATGCGGATCGTGGACGCGGGTGCGTGGACGGTCGACCACGGCGATCACGTGCACTATTACCGCGCACCCGCCCGCGATCTGGGCGTCGGCACCGGCGGCCCGGTGTCGGTCGCGCACGCCGACAGCGCGATCACGGCGATCGTTTCCGACGCGGGTAGCACCACGCTGCTGGACCGGTCGGCGCTCGGCACCGGGTCGGTGCGCGAGCGCGGCGTGATCGCGGACGCCGCCGCCGTGCCGTACGCCGAGCACCTGCTCGTGGCCGTGCCCTCCCGTGCGCGCGTCGAGGTCCGCACCCGAGACGGCGCGCACGCCTCGGACCTCGCGCAGCCGTGCCCGCATCCGCGCGGCTCGGCGGTGACCAGGCGGGGCGTCGTCTTCGGTTGCGCCGACGGTGCTTTGCTGGTGACGGCACGCGACGCGGCGTTCACCGCCGAGAAGATCCCCTATCCGCCCGGCACCGTGGACGCCGACCGCGCGGTCGAGTTCCGCCACCGCCGCGGCAGCGCGACGCTCGTGGCCGCGGCCGGTCGGCGCGGGGTGTGGGTGCTCGACATCAGGCGCAAGACCTGGACATCGGTCGACACCGGTCCGGTGGTCGCGGCGAACACGGCGGGGGAGGGCGCCGCACTGCTGGTGCTGACCGCGGACGGCCTGCTGCACAGCTACGACGCCGCGTCGGGCCGCGAGTCGGCGGTGGCGCGCCCGCTGACCGCCCCGGTAGCCGAGGGCACGCCCGCGCCGCTGATCCTCGTCGACGAACACCGCGCCTACCTCAACGATCCCGTGGCGCGGGCGATCCACGAGATCGACTACACCGACAACCTGCGCACCGCGCGCACGTTCCGCCTCGACATCATGCCCACCTCGATGGCGGAGACCGGCCGATGAGACTCGCTGCCCGCCTGTGCGCGCTGATCGTCGCCGCGCTGTTCGCACTGACCGCATGCTCGAACTCCGCCGCCCACCGAGGCGGAGTCCTCGTCACCACCAATATCCTCGGCGATCTCACCCGCGCCGTCGCAGGGGATGCGGTCGAGGTCACCGTGCTCATGCAGGCGAACGCGGACCCGCACTTCTTCGCCATCTCCGCCCAGCAGGCCGCCCGGTTCGAACGCGCGAGCCTCATCGTCTACAACGGTCTCGGTCTCGAGGAGAGCGTGCTGCGCAACGTCGAGGCGGCCGAGAAGTCCGGGGTCGCGGGCCTATCCGTCGGCGCGGCCATCGACCCGATCGGTTACGCGGCGCAGGAAGCGAACGGCAGACCGGATCCGCACTTCTGGACCGATCCGCGCCGGGTGCGCAGGGCGGTGGAGGTCATCCGGGACCGGATCGTCGACCACGTCCCCGGCGTGGACGTCGCGGCGGTCCGCGCCGGAGCCGACCGCTACCTGACCGAGCTCGACCGGCTGGATCGCTGGATGACCGAGCGGTTCGCGACGATCCCCGTCGAACGGCGGAAGCTGGTCACCAACCATCACGTCTTCGGTTACCTGGCACAGCGATTCGGCTTCGAGGTGGTCGGCGCGGTGATTCCGGGTGGCACCACCCTCGCGTCACCGAGCCCGTCGGATCTGTCCGCCCTCGCCGGGACCATCCGGGCCGCCGGGGTGGGCGCGATCTTCGCCGACGCCTCGCAACCCGATCGCCTGGCCCGGGTGCTCGCCGACCAGGCCGGGGTGCGTGTCCAGGTGATCTCCCTGTACTCCGAGTCGCTCACCGAGCCGGGCGGCGGCGCGGGCACCTACCTGGAAATGATGCGGGCCAACACCGAGTCGATCGTGCGCGGCCTCGCCACCCCCTAGCCCGACCCATGCAACGAAAGACGGAGTCGCCCATGCTTGTTCGATCGACAACCACGAAATCGGCCGCCCTGACCGGCTTGCTGACCGCGGTACTCACCGTCGCCGGATGCGGCGCCGATGCCTCCCCGGAACAAGACACCCGGCGCACACCGATCACCGATCCGGTCGCGATCACCTACGACGGCGGAATCCACGTACTGGACGGAACCACCCTCGAACTCGCGCGCACGGTCGAGCTCGACGGCTTCAACCGGCTCAACCCCGCTGGTGACGACCGGCACCTGATCGTCTCGACCAAAGCGGGCTTCCGGGTCTTCGACGCCGTCACAGCCGAATTCACCGGCACGGACTTTCCCGGCCCCCATTCCGGGCACGTGGTCCGGCATGCCGGGCGGACCGTGCTCTTCAGCGACGGCACCGGCGAAGTCGTCGCGTTCGACTCCGCCGATCTCGCGAAGGGCGCGCCGAAGACCGACACCTACCGCGCGGCCGCCCCGCACCACGGCGTAGCGATCGAACTGGCCAACGGCGAACTCGTCCTCACCCTCGGCACCGAGGAGAAGCGGACCGGCATCGTGGTGCTCGACGAGAACCGCAGGGAGAGGGCGCGCAACGAGAACTGCCCCGGCGTGCACGGTGAGGCGACCGCCGCGGGCGAGGCCGTGGTGATCGGCTGTGAGAACGGCGTGCTCGTCTATCGCGACGGCGCGATCACCAAGGTGACCAGCCCCACCGAGTACGGCCGGATCGGCAACCAGGCGGGCAGCGAAACCTCGCCGGTCGTCCTCGGCGACTACAAGCAGGACAAGGACGCCGAACTCGAACGCCCGCGGAAGGTCGCACTGATCGACACGGTCACCGGCACGTTGCGCCTGGTCGATCTGGGCACCAGCTACACCTTCCGGTCGCTGGCGCGGGGCCCGCACGGCGAAGCCGTGGTCCTCGGCACCGATGGCCGCATTCACGTGATCGATCCCGTCGCGGGCGCGGTCGTGCGCACGATCCCGGTCACGGATCCCTGGCAGGAGCCGCTGGAATGGCAGAAGCCTCGACCCGCGCTGTTCGTCCGGGGCGCCACCGCCTATGTCTCCGACCCCGGGACGAAGCAGGTGCACCGCATCGACCTGGGCACCGGAGCGAAGACGGCGAGCGTCACGCTGCCGAGCACGCCGAACGAAGTGAGCGGTGTGCTGGGACACTGACCCTCGGCTCTCGTCGGTGGGGACAGCGGACGATGGTCGCGGTGGTGAGCCCGTTCACCGCGACATCGACCCCGGGAGAGGACGAGTATGACGCAGTCGCCCATCGGCCGCCGGACGCTTCTGGCCGCGGCGGCACTCCTACCGCTGGCGGGGTGCGCTGCGGAGAAGGGGCCTTCTTCCTCCGCCGCGCCCACCGCCCAGGCGGACGAGCGCCACGATCAGCTGATCGAGCTGGAACGAAGGTTCGACGCACGCCTGGGCGTCTACGCCCGCGCCACCGGCACGGGCGTCACCATCGCGCACCGAGCCGATGAACGCTTCGCGTTCTGTTCGACGTTCAAGGGCTTGGCCGCGGCGGCGGTGCTACAGCGTAATCCGCTGTCGCACTTGGACACCGTCGTCACCTACACCCGCGAAGATCTGCTGAAGAACGCCTCCGTCACCCCTGGGTACGTGGACACGGGAATGACGATCCGTCAGCTGTGTGACGCCGCGATACGGCACAGCGACGGCACCGCGGGCAATCTCCTGCTCCGCGATCTGGGTGGCCCGGCCGAGCTGACGGCCTACGCCCGGAGTCTGGGCGACCCGGTCACCCGGATGGACCGGATCGAGCCCGCGATCACCGAAGCCACCCCCGGGGACCCGCGTGACACGACTTCGCCGAGGGCGTTCGGCGAGCTCTATCACCGGATCGTGCTGGGCGACGCCCTTCCGGCCGACAAGCGCGACTTCCTCCGCGATCTGCTGGAACGCAACGCCACGATCGCGGGCGCCAAGCGGATCCGGGCCGGCACCCCACCGGGATGGAGGGTGGCCGACAAGACCGGGACCGGCGATTACGGCACACTCAACGACATAGCGGTCGTGTGGCCCCCGGATGCCGCGCCACTCGTCGTCGCGATCATGTCCAGTAAAGCCACCCGAGATGCCGCCTACGATCAGGCTCTCCTCGCCGAAGCTGCCGCGTACGTGATGGACACACTCACCTAGCGGCCGTCGCTGTTCTCGCGCGCGAATACTCCGCGCATTGCCCTCGCGCGGCCTGTCGTATCGGCGCGACCGGCAATTCCCATCGCCGCGAAGCGACGGGCCCCCGCTACGGTGGGATGACATGGATACTGCTGTGCTCGCCGTGCCGGAGCCCGCGCGCGCCCCTCGGCCCGCGGCGGCCGGCGGTCGGCTGCGGCGGATCCGGAACGCGCGGCCACTGGTCATCGTGGCCGGTTGCCTGGTGGTGTTGCAGCTGGCGGTCCGCTGGTGGGTAGCGGGCAGCGGCTACTTCTATTGGGACGATTTCATCCTGGTCGGCCGGGCGGCCCGATTCGGGCTGTGGTCTACGGACCTGCTGCTGCACGACCACGACGGGCACTTCATGCCGCTGGCATTCGCCACGGCTTGGGCGGTGAACGCGGTGGCGCCGCTGGCCTGGGCCGGACCGGTGACGGTGCTGCTGATCATGCAGCTCGGCGCGTCGGTAGCCGTGGTACGAATGCTGCTGCTGGTGGTGGGCCCACGATGGCCGATTCTGCTTCCGCTGGTCTTCTATCTGTTCTGCCCTCTGACGATCCCGGCGTTCGCTTGGTGGGCCGCCGCTCTGAACGCACTGCCGCTACAGTTCGCCCTCGCCTGGGTGATCGGGGACGCGGTGCTGCTCGTCCGGACCGGTCGCCGCCGATACGCGCTGTCCGGGGTCGCGGTGCTGGCGGTGGCGCTGCTGTTCTTCGAGAAGTCGGCGGTCGTGCCCTTCGTCGCCTTCGCCATCACGGCGCTGGGCCGCTACGTCGACGGGGGCGCGGCCCCGATGCGCACCGTAGCCCGGCGGGGTGCGGCGCTGTGGGTCGGATCGGGCGCGGTGCTGGCCTGCTGGTCGATCATCTACCTCGTGGTGGTTGACGGTCCCGGCCTGCCCGACAGGTGGGACGAGTTGCGCGACCTGCTGCCCGGAGCCGCCTCCCTGGGGGTCGTGCCCGCCCTGTTCGGCGGCCCCTGGGTGTGGGAGCGGTGGCTACCCTCGACGCCGTGGGCGGATCCGCCGGGGTGGGCGGTGGTGTCGGCCTGGCTCGCGCTGGGCGCGGTCGTAGCGCTGACGATGCGCGCCCGGCGGCGGATCGGAGCGGTCTGGCTGACGTCCGCGGCGTACATCCTGATCGCTCAGCTGGCGGTGGCGCTGGCTCGCGGCGGACCGAACACCGCGGGGGAGCTGATGCAGTCGCTGCGCTACTTCGCCGACACGGCGGTGGTGTCGGCGGCCGCGGGTGCGCTGATGCTGCGGGCCCGCCCCCGGCCGTGCCGGGGCCCGGCGCTTCCCGGGCGGTCCGTGACGATCGCCGTGACGGTGGTGTTCGTCGTCAGCAGTCTCTGGTCCACCTGGACGTTCGTGCGATCCTGGCGTGCCGGCCCGACCGAAACCTACATCACCAACGTGAAATCGGGGCTGAGCGCATCCGACGGCGCGCCCCTGCTCGAGCAGGAGGTGCCGTGGAATGTGCTGAATCCCCTGGCCTACCCGCAGAATCTCACCAGGAACGTCCTGGCTCCCATAGCCGCTCCCGGCACCTTCGCGGACTCGACACCCCATCTGCGGATGATCACCGACAACGGTGAGATCGTCGAGGCGGCGGTCTGGTGGAACCGGATCATCCTCCCCGGCCCGGAGCCCGGCTGCGGCTACCGGATCGAGGGCACCACCCCGGTTCGCCTGCCCCTCGACGGCCCGATGCTCGGGAACAAATGGACAGCGCAACTCAACTACCTCGCCAGCCGCGACGGCCGCATCACCGTCGCCCTGGAACAAGGCGAAACGGTGACCGCGCCGGTCAGAAAGGGCCCCAACACCGTCTTCGTTCGCCTCATCGGCAGCGGCTCGGCACTGCGAATCACCACCGCCACACCGGGCCTGAACCTGTGCGTGGGAGTCGGCCCGATCGGCGTCGCGTCCTACGACAATTGAACCGACCAGCGCTGAAAACGGCTACGGCGGTTTCCCCCCCGTGACCGCGTCGCGCACCCACGCCGTCGCATCAGCGATCCACCCGGTCCGTGTGCTCCTCTGCACACCATTCGATGGGTTGCCGGTCAGGCTTTGGGTATCTCGAGGCGGTTCTTTGGTGCGGCACGGCGCGACTCGCCAGCTGTTCGGCTGGTCGGCGGGAAGCGCACCCCGACTTTCGCTTCCCGCCTTCGAGCGTGGGCAGTCGCTGAGATGAAAAGCACTGTGGGACTGGCCATTTCCCTGGCCGAACAGCAGTCCGGCCGCGATCCGATCAGTCGCGGTAGATCGCGACGTAGGCGTTGGTGGTGGTGCCGATGCTGGTGGGGCCCAAGCAGGAGGCGGTGCCCTGGCCGGAGGGGCTGAAGGAGCCGCTCCATGAACCTCGGTAAGGGCCGATGGCCATGAGCGGGAACGCGTTCGGTACCCCGTGCAGGCCGACGCACTCGACCACCAGGGTGTACTCCCTGCCGGGGGGCGCATCCTCGTCGTGGCAGGTCGCCGTCGCATTGAACAGGTCTCGCGTGACGACACAGTCCTGTGGCGCGGCTTGGGCTGCGCCCGAACCGATTACCGTGGCGAAGCCCAGAACCGACACGGCGGCGGCCGCGACTCGTGCGGCGGCGATTGTCGTAGAGCTCATTCGAATTCCTTTCGAAGGTCATGTGGCAATCGAGGGCGGACACCGAGTCGTTACGGCTGGTCCACGGCCGTGCCGATACGAAGCGGACGCCGCGCCGCATGCCGTGCAGGGCTGAGCCGTCCCGCTGGGAGGCGGTTCACGCGGGACAGTTCCCGGAAGGGTTCGCCGCTTCGTCTCGAAGCCTCGCCGCAAGGGAGAGTTGTTGAGACTCTCCACGGTCCTGAGTATTTCTTCATCGACTCTTGACGACGATTTCGTCTTAGTTGATGATTTCCTCGGATAACGTCGTGGCGGGTGGTGAGGGCGAGCATCGACGGCTCGGCCGCTCCCCGTCCGGACAAGTGAGGACTTCGATGACCGATTCCCGATTCCGCAGGAAGATGAGCAGGCGTGGGGCGCTGGGCGGCGCTCTCGCGGGAACGCTCGGCGCCGCCGCGATGGCGACGGTCGCGCGGGCGACTCCGCTTCGCACTCGGCAACCTGCGCCTTCGGGCACCTACCGGATCGACCTGCACGCGCATTTCCTCCCGCCGGACTACCGGGCGGCGTTGCTCGAGCACGGTCACGTCACCATCGGCGGGTACCCGACGCCGGATTGGTCGCCGGAGCAGGCGCTGGCGTTCATGGACTACTACGGCATCCAGGCGCAGGCGCTGTCGGTATCCGACCCCGGCGTGTCGTTCCTGCGCGGCAAGGAAGCCACCGACATGGCCCGCTACTGCAACACCTACGCCGCCGGGCTGTTGCGGGACCACCCCGAGCGATTCGGCGCCTTCGCGGTGCTGCCGATGCCCGATATCCCCGCTTCCATCGCCGAAGCCGCGTACGCGCTGGACGAACTGCGTCTCGACGGTGTGGTTCTGCTGTCCGCCTACGACGGTGTCTATCTCGGCGATCCCCGTTTCGAGCCGTTGCTGATCGCGCTGAACCAGCGCAACGCCTACGTCTTCGTGCACCCGGCCGCCATCGCCGCCGACGCCAAACCGAAACTGCCGCTGCCGGACTTCCTCGAAGAATTCACCTTCGACACCACCCGAGCGGCGACGTTGATGATGGCCACCGGGATGACGCAGCGCTACCCGAACATCCGTTTCCAGCTGGCGCACGCGGGCGGGACGCTTCCCTTCCTGTCCCACCGCATCAGCGTCGCCTCACAGACGGTGATCGGCGAGCTCTGGCCCGAGGACCTGCCAAGGCCGTCACTACTCGACACGCAACGCCAGATCGGGAACTTCTACTACGACACCGCATTGAGCGGGTCGGCCGCGGCGATGGCGAGTGTGCTGGCGGTCGGCAAGCGCGACCACGTGGTCTTCGGATCCGACTGGCCCTTCAGCGCGCTCACCCTCCCGCAGTCCGGCACGCACGATCCGGCTCCCGGCCTCAGCGACATCTTCGACGCCGACCAGCGGATGGAGGTCGAACGGATCAACCCGTTGCGGCAGTTGCCCCGGCTGGCCGCAGCGGTCGGCGGGTGAGCGACAGTCGCGCGCCGTCGAGTGGGTCCGCGGTTCCCGACGGATGGCGCTGCTCGGCCTGTGCTCCGGTGCGGCGGTGACGGCCTGCTACGACCGTAAGGGCCTGTCGCGCAGAGCGGATCGGGCTGGGGACTCCGCGGCGTAGGCTCAGTTCTCCGCCGCGGCGTCCTCGGCCGCGTTCCGGGCACGGGACAGGGCCTCCGGCACCGGAATCCGGCCCAGATACATCTCGGCCAGAATCGGCTCGACGGCGCGGAGCGCGGCCGGAAAGCCCGGCCCGCCACCGGAGGAGATGCGCGGGCCGCGCAGCACGTCGAAGAAGGGCGAGACATCTACTCCTTTCGCCGCCCAGTAGTCGCGGTAACGCTGCTGTTCGGAGACGACCGCCGGGATGACGGCGCCGCCGTCGGCCAGGTAGCGATTGCCCGCGCCGCTGCCGAGCCAGGCCAGCACGCGGCGCACCGCGTCCGGGTGCCGGGTGGCCGCGTTACCGGCGACGCCGATCGCGTTGTTCGTGCTCACCCGCCCGGCGGGGCCCTCGGGCAGCAGCGCCACACCCCAGCCGAAGCGGGCCCGTCCCGCGACCTGCGCGAGATTGAACGTCCCGGATTGCAGCAGCGCCAGTTTGCCTTGCAGGAAGGCGTTCTTCGCGAAGTCGGGATTGGTGTTGGTGTCCGCGGGAGAGGGCGTGAGCCGGTCGGCGATCAACCGCACCAGATAGTCGAACGCCGCCACGCCCTGCGGGCTGTCGAAGACGAAGTGGTCGTTGTCGTCCTGCAATCTTGCCCCGGCCGAGCCGAGGTAGGGCAGCTCGATGGACTGGAAGTCGCGGCCTGCGTTGTACGCCCATGGGGCGGCCGTCGCGAGCCTGCGCAGCACCGGTCGTAAGGTGTCGTCGCCGCCCGGGCTCCACCGCAGCGCGTTCAGCTCCGCGGGATCCACGTGTGCGGCCGCGAGCAGTTCCCGGTTGTAGTACACCGCCGTACCGGCATCGACGAATTGCGGTACCGCCCAGAGCTTTCCGTCGCGTGAGTACTGTGCTACCGCCGAAGGATCCCAGACTGCCGCGGCCTCGGGACCGAGCGCCGCCCCGATATCGATCAACCGCCCGGTATCGGCGTAGTCCTCGTAGGAGTTGGTCCAGAACAGATCGTCGGCGGTGCCCCCGGCCACGTCCAAGCGCAACTTCTGCTGATAGGACGACCACGGCACCACCGTGAGCCGCACCTCGACGTCCGGATTCGCCCGCTCGAACTCCGCGAGCGAGGCACGGTAGGCGGGAACGAGACTCTCGTCCCAGACGCGCAGCCCCAGCACGGTACGCCCGGACCCGTCACCGCCGCGGCCGAGCCACAGGACGGCCGTGACCAGCAGCGCCGCGGCCAGTGCGACGGCGAATACGACGCGGGTCGACGTCCTCATTTCACCCCCGTCCACGCGATCGAGCGCAGCACCTGCCGCTGGAAGATCACGAACAGCACCACCAGCGGCGCGATGGCCAGTGTCGTGGCCGCCAACACCAGGGTCCACTGCGCGTTGTAGCGGGTCTGCAGGTTCGCCGTCGCCACGGTCAGCACCTGCCACGAACGGCCGCTGCTCGCGACCAGCGGCCACATGAAGTTGTTCCATTGCGAGACGATCGTGATGAGCGTCAAGGTCGCCAGCACCGGCCGGCTCATCGGCACCATCACGTGCACGATGATGTCGAGGGTGTTCGCGCCGTCGAGCCGCGCCGCACCGATCAACTCCTGCGGAATCGCGCGAAAGTACTGCCGCAGCAGGAAGATCGCGTACGGCGATCCGAACACGAACGGCAGCACGAGCGCCCAGAACGTGTTCAGCAGGCCCAGTTCGGCGAACATCAGATACAGGGGGATGAGCGTCACCATCGGCGGCACCATCATGGTGCCCAGATACACCCAGAACAACGCGTCGCGGCCCGGGAATTCGGTGCGGGCGAACGCGTATGCCGCCAGCACCGAGGTGACCAGCTGGCCGCCGGTGACGAACACCGTCATCAGCGCGGTCACCAGCACCGCGCGCCCGAAACCGTAATCCAGCACCGTCCGGAAGTTGTCCGCGGTGGCCGGATGCGGCAGGGCCAGTGGTGACCCGGTGGCGAACTGGTCGGGTGTCTTGACCGCGGTGAGGGCGCTGAGCAGCAGGGGCGTGACGGTCAGCAGCGCGCCGGCCGAGAGCACCGCGTAGGCCGCGGCCGAACGCAGGCGATCAGAACTCATAGGTGGTCCGATTCCGGAAGTAGCGGTGCTGCGCCACGGTGATCGCGAACATCACCGCGAACACCACCAGCGCCATGACGGCGGCGCGGCCCGGACGCGCCGCGTCGAAGGCCTCGGAGAAGATTCGCATCGCGAGCACATCGGTGCGATCGCCCGGACCACCCTTGGTCAACGCATACACGGTGTCGAAGGTCTGGAACGCGGTCAGCACGCCGGTGACCAGCACGAAGAACATGGTGGGGCGCAGCAGCGGCAGGATCAGCCAGCGGATCCGGCGCCAGCCGGTCGCGCCGTCCAGCGCTCCCGCGTCGAGGATCTCGCTCGGTATCGCGCGGATCCCGGCCACGAAGAACAGCGCCACGTACCCGAAGTTCGCCCACACGCTCACCGCGGCCACCGACGGCAGCGCCAGCGCCGGATCCGACAGCCATTCGACGCGCCTGCCGAGTACGGCGTTGACCGCACCGCCGGTGGGGGCGAACATCCACTGCCACACCACACCGACCGCCACCGGCGCGCACATCCACGGCAGCGCGTACATGATCCGCAGGCTCGTCCCGCCGCGCCGCCGAGCCAGCAACGCCGCCACCGTGAAACCCAGCACGGTCTGCGCGGGCACCACGATGGCGGTCAACGCCAGCGTCACCAGCAGGGCATGGCCGAAGGCGGCGTCGCCCAGCACCGAGCGCCAGTTGCGCAGTCCTACGAATTCCCTGGGCCCCAACAGGTTCCAGCTGTGCAGACTGAGCCAGGCCACCACCAGGATCGGCAGCAGCAGGAACGCGCCGACGCCGATCAGGCTCGGCAGCAGGAGAACATAGCTCGTCACGCTACGACGAGCCGCACGCCGGTTCATGTGCTGCGACGTTACCGCCCCGGCCCGCCCCCGTACGGCGGGCGGGGCTGCGGATCAGTCGGTGGGGCCGCCGGCCACGTAGATCACCTGGCCGGATACGAAACCGGCGCCCTCGCTCACGAGGAACGAGGCGGTGTGCGCGATGTCTTCGGGAGTGCCTACCCGCTGCACGGGAATCTGCGATGCGGCGGCCTTCTGGAAGTCCTCGAACGAGACTCCGACACGCTCGGCGGTGGCGGCGGTCATGTCGGTGACGATGAATCCGGGAGCGATGGCATTGGCCGTGACGCCGAATTTGCCCAGCTCGAACGCCAAGGTCTTGGTGAAGCCTTGCAACCCTGCCTTGGCCGCCGAGTAGTTCGCCTGTCCGCGATTGCCGAGCGCGGAGGTGCTGGACATGTTGACGACGCGTCCCCACCGCTGCTCGACCATGTACTTCTGCACCGCGCGGGTGAGCAGGAAGGCTCCGCGCAGGTGCACGTTCAGCACGGCGTCCCAGTCGGCGACGCTCATCTTGAACAGCAGATTGTCCCGCAGGATGCCGGCGTTGTTCACCACGACCGTCGGCGCGCCCAGCTCGCCGGCCAGCTGCTCGACGGCGGCGGCGACCGACTCCTCGTTCGACACGTCGGCGCCGAGCGCGACGGCTCGCCCGCCCGCCTCGGTGATGGCGTCGACCGTGTCGGCGCAGGCCGCCGCGTCGAGGTCGAGCACGCCGACACGAAGCCCGTCCGCCGCCAAGCGCTTGGCGATCGCCGCACCGATCCCTCGTGCGGCGCCGGAAACCACTGCCACTCGCTCGCCCATGAGCGCGTCCCTTCGTCGGTCGGATGTCGGATCAGTCATACCGCACCGGCCGGTCGCCGTGGCCGGGACCGGCCGCCGAACCGGGATCGGCGCGGGGTGAATTACCACAACTCTCGAGCAGAAGGCTTGTGCCGCTCTCGGCCCGATGTTTCGATCGGCAGGTGACCGACCAGAACGAGCCTCCCCGAATCGTCAGCGCCAGCCGTGAGATCGACGCGGGTCCGGCGGCCGTCTTCGAGCTGATCGCCGATCCCGCCGAGCAGCCGCGCTGGGACGGCAACGACAACCTGGCCGAGGCCGCGACGGGGCAGCGGGTACGGGAAGCCGGGGCCGTGTTCAGCACCACCCTGACCAACGGAGCCGTCCGCGACAACCACGTGGTGGAGTTCGCCGAGGGCAGCCGCATCGCGTGGCGCCCGTCGGAGCCCGGCAAACAGCCGCCCGGCCACCTGTGGCGCTGGGAGCTGGAGCCGGTGGGCGAGGGCCGCACCCGAGTCACCCATACCTATGACTGGACGTCGCTCACCGACGAGAAGCGTCAGGTCCGCGCCCGCGCGACCACCGCGGACAAACTGTCGGCCTCCCTCGACCGCCTCGCCGAACTCGCCGAGCAGCAGGCGGTTTCGTCGTAGCAGTACCGCACCGGCCACTCCTACCGGACTGTATTGTCCGGTTACGGCTCGTAGTATGCGTCGGATCACGGCACCACATCGATGAAGCGGCGCTCGCAGGTCTCGGTGCGGGATGCCGTGCCGGGCGCTCGGTCGGGCAAGGGCGGCCACAATGGTCCGGTAATCTTGCCCGAATGACCTCGCCACGCCGTGTGAACAGGGGGCCGAAGGCGGCGGCCGGCAACCGGGCAGCCTTGATCCAGGCGGCGCGAGAAATCTTCGCGGACAGTGGCTTCGACGCGCCGTTCAGTTCCATCGCCCGGGCCGCCGGAGTCGGGCAGGGCGTGCTCTACCGGCACTTCCCGACGCGGGAGAGCATCGCGCTGGCGGTGTTCGAGGAGAACATCGACGGTATCGAGGCGGTGGCCGCTGATCCCGCGGTCACCGTGGACGACCTGCTGGCGATCATGGTCGAGCAGATCACCACCTCGGCGGCGTTCATCGCGATGATTCACCCCACCAACACCGACGACATGCGCCTGTTCGAGGTGGCGCGACGGCTGATCACCCTCATCGCGGAAAAGCTGGAAGATCCGGGTCAGCGCGGCACGATCAGTGCGGACATCACCACCGCGGACGTGGTCTTGGCGCTGGCGATGCTGGCTGCCGTGCTGTCGAAGACCGACGCGCAGTCGAAGCAGGAGACCGCCCGGCAGGCATGGGCGTTGCTGGATCGCGCGTTGCGCGGCTGAGGGCACGCCCGCCGGTCACGGCGCGCGCTCGATCGACGCCAGCTCGTCGGCGACGCGCTCGAACGACCGGATGACGTGCAAGAGCCCGTTGGCGAATTCGCGTTGCCCGACATCGATTCCGCTTTCCGCCGACCAGCGAGCGAGCAACCGGTGTACCGTGGCGTCGGCGCCGCGGGTACGGAGTCGCACCGCGGTGGCGTGTGCGTGTCGCTGTGCCGAATCGGTCACGGCGACAACGCCTTCGGCGGTGTAGACGGCGGAGTCACTGATGATGTCCACCAGTTCGACGAGTTCGTCGGCGAGCCCGATCAGATCGTGGATCTGCGCGATTTCCGCGGTGATCGCCATGTGGTCGATGCAGCAGCGCAGCAGTACGCCGAGCCGGTGCAGGTGCCCGGGAAGCGGGTGGACCGGCGCACCGAGCGGCGTGAGGTCCGCCAGGCGGTGCCGGATGCTGAACGGATCGGCCGGGGGAGCGCCGAATTCGGCGAGAACGATGGCGCCCGCGCGCAGGTCGAACGCTGTCGCGGTGAGCGAGTCGTCGGGATCGGCGCGACTGGTGAGCGTTCGCATACGTCTCCTGGTGCTCGTCGCCGAGACGCCGACTTGCCCATGCCGCCCCCCTCGGTCGCAGATGGAATCGCCGCATGACGAGACTCTCGACATGTGATTGCCGAGTGATTGCCAGCGGCTGATTTCCGGACCGGTAGACGATCCGGATAGGTTTGTCCGGTAGGTAACCAGTTTGAACTATGAGCGCGGTGTCGTCAAGCTGCCATCGCAGCGCGGTCCCGGTTCCCGCGGGGCCGGAGACCGGCTGTGACTCAACTATTCGGGCAGTGAAAAGCGCTGGTATAACGCATTCTCGGGCAACGGTGGCGAGCGGTGATCACTCGCGTTCCGGGTAGGTCGGGCAAGGTGCCCTCGCCCGTTCTCCGATGCCCCGTAGTCGTGAACGCGCGGAGATACGGCGGCCCGTACGGGCCGCGGTAGGTGGACACAGGGTCTTGACCAGGCAATTGCTGACTCGGTGAGATAGGTCACAATCGGGCTCGGCAGAAGCGCCGTCATCGGATCGTGGACCGCCTTAGTGTGGGGGCGGCAGAACCTTCCGGCGAGGGGCTCGACGATCCGCTCTCACCCGCCGCTCCGCTCTCCGGATCCTTCGCTGGTTCGGCACGCGGCCGCCCCTCGGCCGCGCGGCTCGCTGATCCGCGATGGCCGGCGCGGTGGTTGGTACCCATCGGAGTCGGTGTCCGCGGCCGGACCTGTCGACATCTTCATCGGTGACACCGGGATGGGAACCATGGCTGTACGATCCGTCGATTCCGTTGACCGGGGCGCTCCAGTATCGCCCTCCTTCACTCGTTGGCGAGACCGGACGCGCCGGTGCCCGCATCGGTACCGCTTGGCGGTGGTCGCGCCGAGCATCGCGGACGTGGTGCGCTGGACCGGCGGGTGGCTTTTCGATCGCACCGTCGCGGGATGGGAGGTCACGGTGCTGGTGGCCGATCCGGGGGACACCCGCCCGCTGCGCATCCTCGGGGCGACGGCGCTCGACCTCGAGCAGTTCTCGGCCGCGCCGGTGCGCGAGACGTGGCCGCAGGCAGTCGCCGTCGCCTCCGCAATGTATCTGTCCGACAACCGGGTTCGCGACGGCGTGCTCGACTGTCTCGACCGGGGGCGCACCGAGGTGACGATGTGGGGCGAGGGTCTTCCCGTCGAACTCGACCATCGGGTCGGATCGGTGCAGCACCGGGTCAGCCTGGCCGGACGGGCCTTCAAAGCGTGCGCGATGCGGGCGGCGAGGCTCGCGACCGAGGTGGTCGGTCCCGTCGAGGTGTTCCGGACGGGAGGGGCGTCGCGGATGTACCCGGGGTACGGCGTCGACCTGATGCCCGCCGGGTGATCGGGAGGCCGAGGTGGATCGGAACTCGCCGGAGCTGGGAAGGGCTTATTTCAAGTTAGCCTAACCTTATGAACGCGAGCACGGCGGTGCACGAGCCCGGCAGGCGGATCGTCCGCTCGCGCGAGCGATCCCGCAAACCGGTACGGCGCGCACTGGTCTCGATTCACCGCTGGTCGGCGTTGATCCTCGGCACGGTCCTGGTGGTCCAATCGACATCGGGCGCGATTCTGCTCTACCACGCCGAACTGTTCCGGGCCCAGCACGCCTCGTTCTATCGGCACACGGACGCGCCGCCGGTGATCGACAACGAGCAGGCCGTCGCGCTGGTTCGTGCGACCGATCCCGATTTCGCGGTCGGCTGGGTCGGCGTGGACGGCGGTGTGATCGCGATCGGAAACGCGCAGTACACCGCCGCCTACTCGGTCGATCCCGGAACCGGGCGAATCAACGAGCGGGTGAACCTGACCGACGGTGTGCTGGGTTGGTTGGCCAATCTGCACAACTGCGCATTCGGCTGCGCGCGCTACTCCGGAGCGATCCCGATCATGGAGAACCAAGCTCCCCTCATCGACATCAAGTGGGGCGCGGTGATCTTGGGCTCGCTCGGCACACTGTTGGTCACGCTCGCGGTGTCCGGTGTGGTCATCTGGTGGCCGTCGCTCAGGCGCAACGGGTTCCGGGTCCGCCTGCGGAAGGGGCGCTTCGCCCGGGACCGCGACCTGCACGACGTCATCGGCGTTCTCGCCGTGCCGTTCCTGCTGGTGTGGGGCATCACCGGGACCACCATCGAATGGCCGGCCGTCCAGCGGGCCTGGCTCGTCGCCACCGGCGGCAACACGACACTGGAACGAACCGAGAGGTTCTTCGAGCCGCGCTCCAGCGGGGCGGGCACGGCTCTGCTATCCATCGGCGAGGCCGGCGCGATCGCGCAGCGCGCCGCGCCGGGCCGGCTCGCCTACCTGCTGCTGCCCACCGACACCGCCCCGTACTACCGCGCCGCCGTGGCCGGCGCCTACTCGCCACGCGAGCATCGCCTTTTTTACAGCGGTGACGTCCTGGTCTATGTGAACGCCTACGACGGCGCCGACGTCAAGGTGGTCGACGCGAGCCACGACCGGCCGCTGGCGAACACCTTCTACGCCAAGGTCTTCGAACCCGCCCACTTCGGCTGGCTGGTGAACGGCTGGTGGCGACTGGTCTGGCTGGTCTTCGGCCTGACTCCGCTCGCGCTCGCGGTCACCGGGCTGTCGACCTGGTTGTTCCGCCGCAGAACCGAACGCCGTCGCAACGGCGCGAGGGCGTAGCCGTCTCGCGAGTCACGACGGGAAGTGGATCACTTGCCGGGCGAAGACCGCGTCGGGATCCGCGAGGTGATTCGCCGCCGCGACCACACCCACCCTGGTGTCCAAGTCGGCGGGACCGTACGCGTGGTGGCACATCGTCCGCAGCGTATCGCCTGCGACGGTCTGGCGGCGGTTCAGGCCGGGCACGATGAGTACGTGGCCGGGAGCCGGTTCGCTCCCGGAGGGCAGGTGGTTCGCCAGTTCGAGCAGCAGGGCGAGGTGGTCGTCGCCGTACCAGCGCTCGGCGAGTACCGCGAGAGTCTCGCCTTCGGTCACCGTGTGGTGGCCGACATCGGCCAGCTCCGGGATGTGCAGCCACGCACCTTGCTGTATCTCGCGTTGTGCCACACCGTTGACCACCTCCCAGATCAACTGGACATGGGTGTCCTCGCTGCCGTAGTAGCGCTGAGTGATCTGCTTGCGCGCCGCGGTGGAGTCGGAAGTGGTGACGAGGTGGCGCCGGGTGATGTACGGGAGCAGGAGCTGTTGCCCGACGTCGATCGAATTCGGATCGGCGAGATGGTTCTGGCGCGCGATCGCCGGGAACAGACTGCTGTCGCCGTACTCGCGATGCGCGATCGCGGAGAGGGTGTCGCCAGGTCGAACTTCGTACTTTTTCATTACTTCCGCCTTTTCCGAGACTGCCGCCGGTGGGAGCCGCGACCCGGCGGGATTCGTCGTCGCCGCAGCTGGGCTTCGGCCGACTCCGGACACCTACCGGTCACGAAGGGTTTCGCAGTACCGAATGCTCGTCGCGGATAGTCGCCCGATCGTGAGTAGGCGACTACTCGTTTTCGACGGCGCTGCTGGCGCACGCTGGAGCGATACGCTGAGCACCGGGATTCCCGAGAGGAAACCGATCGCGCCCGGAGGAGCCGAAGGGCGATCACGGGGTATCCGTGCCGGGAAGCGAGCTGTTGCCGCGTTCGCGGCCGCCCGCACCGCGCTCGTGGCGTGTCGAACGCGCGTGCTCACCGTGGGTGGCTGAACGCCGGTCGTGCGACTAACTTCGCGAATCGTGAACGGTGAAGTGATCATCCTGACCGGCCCGCCCGGTGCGGGAAAGACGACCGTGGCCGAACTGCTCGCCTCAGGCGCGAGCAGGCCGACGGTTCACGTGACGACCGACTGGTTCTATCGCTCGATCCGCACCGGATTCGTCCTGCCGTACCTGCCCGAAGCGCAGCGGCAGAACGAGGTGGTCGTCGACGCGATCGTCGCGTCCGTCGCGACGTTCGCGCGTGGCGGCTACGACGTCGTGGTGGACGGAATCGTGGGGCCGTGGTTCCTGCCGCCGTTTCGCGCGGCCGCCGAACGCGACCGCCTGGCGCTGTCCTACTTGGTCCTCCGGCCCGATCTGGACACGGCGTTGGCGCGTGCGCAGCAGCGCCGAGGGGACGAACTGAAGGATGTCGAGGCGATCACCGGCATGCACATCGCGTTCGCGGACCTGGGGGAACTCGAGGACCATGCGCTCGACAACACCGGGCACCTCGACGCGGAACGGACTGTCGCGGAAGTCCGGCGCGTCCTCGCTTCGGGGAATCATCGATTGTGCTGAAAGGTATGGCGAGCCGGTCGGATCGACGGATCGCCCTGATGTTCTGCCCGGCTGTTTCGAACGTCTGAGAGCAGATCGGCAGCCGGATAACGCGTTCGGCTGACGTGTACTCGGAGCGGCCGTGGGGCAGTTCTTTTCGATCGTATGAAGAAGGGTGGAGGCTGATTCGCCTACCGGAGTGCGGGTAGCACGAAGACGTGGCGCGAAGAGCCACAGTCGGTTTCATCCGCTACCGAAAGGAGCATGTGATGACAGACCAGAACAATCCCGGGCAGTTCGGCAACCGCTCCGATACCGAGGAGCAGGCGCGTCGCGGCGGCCAGGCCAGCACCGGCAGCTTCGGCGACCGCAACTCCGCCGATCCGAGTGCGGCGGGACGCAAGGGCGCCGAAGCCCAGCCCAATGAGGCCAAGGTGCGCGGCGGTCAGCACAGTCACGCCGGTCGCTGACGTCGACCAGAGCACGGGCCGGGCGGTACAACCGCCCGGCCCTTTTCGTCTGTCCACACACAGCCGAATCCAGGGGGCGATCGCGGGGACGTCGAGGAGGCTTTCCGGTCTCCGCTTATGTGACTCCTTATTAGCGATCGATGGGGATATGCCCTGAAGTGCTTCCCCTGCTGGTTCATCCGACTCAGGTACGCCGACTGACTACGAAGTCTGCGCAGCGCTGCTGTGAATCTGCTGGTCGCGGACGGCGATCTCGCCTGCCCGCACGGACCGTTCGCTACCGCGCGAGGCTGTACCGGCAAGTCGTCGAAAGTCGGGACAGCGGGCGCCACCGCTTGCTAAGTTAATCACTGTTCTTATCGTTGCGACGGCGAAAACGGGCGTCGCCGACTCTCGTCGCATCGTCACGGTGACGCCCCGGCTCAATGAGGAGTGGTTGTGATGGATGGTTTCAGTAGGCGTGGGGTGTTGCGGGCTGGTGGGGTGTTGGGGGCGGTGGGTGCGTTGTCGGTGGTGGGGGTGCCGGGGCG
>NZ_JBEYSX010000025.1:0-49241 GCF_040642815.1 Nocardia sp. NPDC047648
ATGTCGAGCTACGTCGGGTGGGCAACAACTTGAATCAGTTGACCCGCTACAGCCATCAGGACCGGGATTTCGCTGAGGGCGTGGAGTTCGCGTTGGGTGCGGTGGTGCGGGTGTGTCTGCAGTTGGATGAGGCCGCGCGCGCGATGGTGGGCAAGGGCCCGGCGGTGACGGAGCTGTCGCTCTCGGAGGTAGACCGTCGCGTCGAGGCTGGCGGGATCGGGTGGGCCGACGCGGTCGATCCGGCGTGAGCCGGGGGCGGCGGTGATTCCGAACATCTCCAAGGGCGCCGACATGGTCGGGTTGGTGCGGTATCTGGCGGGGCCGGGCAAGTTCAACGAACACGTCGATCAGCGGGTGATCGCTGGGGACATCGTGTCGCTGAGCGTGTTCGGTGGCCGCATCGACGTGGCGCGGGCTGCGGAGTTGGGGCGGTTGTTGGACAGCTCGCGTCAGACGGTGTTGAAGGGTGCGCCGGTGCTGGTGACCTCCTACAAGAAGGCCAAGGCGTTGATGGCCGAGGGGATGTCGAAGGCGGAGGCGTTCGACGCGGCGACCAGT
This sequence comes from Nocardia sp. NPDC047648, assembly GCF_040642815.1. Classification (NCBI taxonomy): domain Bacteria; kingdom Bacillati; phylum Actinomycetota; class Actinomycetes; order Mycobacteriales; family Nocardiaceae; genus Nocardia; species Nocardia sp. NPDC047648. The sequence goes on from NZ_JBEYSX010000025.1 coordinate 559, forward strand.
GATGAGCATGTGTGGCATTGCTCGCTGGCGTTGGCCGCTGCCGAAGGTGAACTCTCGGATGAGAAGTGGGCTGCGATCTCGCGGGATTTCTTGCGTGAGATGGGGTTCATCGGGGTTGAGGATGTGCCGGATGTGCGGTGGACCGCGATCCGGCACGGATTGTCGAAGAACGGCAACGATCACGTGCATTTGGCGTTGAGCGTGGTGCGTCCGGACGGCAGCCTGATCGACACCTACCGGGATTTGCGGCGGTCGCAGGCGGCGGCGAACGTGCTGGAGCACAAGCACGGGTTGCGGGTGTTGTGGTCGCGGGAGGAGGGCGGGACCGAACGCGGGGTGATGCCGGGGGAACTGCGGCGGGCCGCGGAGCGGGGTTCCCCTGCTACTGATCGGGAGTTGTTGGCCCGTCAGGTGCGGGCGATCGCGGCGGCTGCGGACACCGAAGCGGAGTTCGTCGAGGGGCTGCGCGGCGCCGGGATCATGGTCAAACCTCGGTTCGCCAAGGGCGGGCACACGGTCGGCGGGTACTCGGTGCGGTATCCGCCGTTTCGGGCGCCCGACACCGGTGGTGAGCGGACCTCGCTGTGGCATGGCGGCGGCCGGTTGTCCAAAGACCTCACGCTGGAGGCGTTGCGGGCGTGGGCGGGGTGGGAGGAGACGCCGCAGGCGCAGGACGCGGCGATGGCGCAGTGGCGGCGCACGATGACCACCAGGTCCGGGCGGTCGTTCGCGCCGGATCCGGTGTCGGAGCGTGAGGCGATCACCCGGTTGGCACAGTGGTCGGCCTACATGCGCACCATCCCGGTCGAGGACCGCGACGCCTGGGCGAAAGCCGCGGGCCAGACCTCGGGGGTGTTCGCGGCCGCGAGTATGAGCACCGAGCCCCGTCCGGGCCCGTTGAATCAGCTCTCGCGCCAGCTCGCTCGCGCCGCGCAGATCCCAGCGCGCCAGCGTGACCCGCGCTCGCCACACAAGGCGGGTCTGCGGGCGGTGTCGCGGATGTTGTGGTCGCCCATGTCGAAGGCTGCGAGCGATATCGCTGTGATCGAGGCCATGACCGATTGCCTGCTCACGGTCATGGACATGCTCGCTGCGACCGAGCGCGCGAACGCGGCCGCGGCGATGGCTGTGCACGCCCGCCAGGCGCTGACCGAGATCCATCTGCGCGCGGCCGGTGTCGACCCGGGCCGGGAGTACATGAAAGCGGTCGGCTCGCCGGGATGGGCGGCGCACGCGCGCGCGAAGGTGGTAACCGACCGTCCCGTCGACCAGGCGCGGCAGGTCGAGAAGATCGAAACGGTGGCCGGGCAGTGGGGACAGCGGCGTATCGCATTGGCGACTCGCCCCGATGCCCCCGAGATCGACGAGTTCGGCCACATCATCACACCGGCAGAACCCGTAGTGGCTGAACGCACCGAACCGGCGGGCGCCCAAGCATCGACACCCGAGGAACCGGTGTCGCCGTTGCGGAGGTGGGCGGCCAAGGCCGCAGCCGAGCAGAGCGAGTTGTACGCCAGATTGGGCAGATACCAACCCGATCCAGCCGAGCCGCGCGAGAACGACGACATCGACGACGCGACCGACGATGTCGAGCAGGACTGGCAGAAGTTCATGCCCCCACCGGGACGCCGCCACGGCCACGACCGCGGTCGCGGATTCGAGCGCTGAACAACGGCAGCGTCCCTGTTGCTCAGGGGATGGATCAGTCTACGGCGATCGCTGCTCGCGGCCCGGTGATCCGGCAGGTGTTCAGAACAGCTCCAGCTGCCCCGCGTCCAGAGCCAGTGATGGGGCGTGGCGAGGTCGCTGCAGATCGGGGAAGGTGGTGCTGCTCTTGAGTTGTCGGCGACGCTCGTGTAGCAGGCGTACCACATCGGCGCTGGACCGCAGTGCAGCCAAATCATCGCGTGTCAGCAGCAGTATCTCGATTTGCTGATTCAAGGCGCACGTCGCGGCGTGGTAGGCGGCCCGCCGATCGACCGCGTTGCCGGTGACGCCGTTGGCTGCGAGCAGCACACCGAGGTCACAATTGCGGTCCTGGATTTTTGCGCGAAAATCCCGCACGACCATCGAGGTGACTGGTTTGGTGTAGTGCTTGCATTCAACGAGAAAAAATTCCGGTAACAGGCGTAGCCCCTTCGGGTGACGATCATTGCTTACTATGAGATCGACCTCTGAGGAGCGGTAGTAATCCAGCTGGTTGAGCTCCGTCTCGCACCCGGGTACCGATCGAAACATGTGTGCGACCGCCATCTCGCACGCGCGTCCGCGCACGTGGGGCGGGTTTCCGCGGTCATCTGCCATCGCCAGGTGCTGCCTGATGGTGGCGGTGAAGTCAGCCACAGACCACCCCTCCGCAGACCATTAGGTCGAGAAGAGAAGGGTGTCCGAGAAACTCCAGCGGATTGCGAACCGGAAATTCAGAAATTCGGCTTACGGCACCGAAATGATCTAATCCTGAGGGTAGGATTCCGTTTTTTGAGCAGCCTCGGTATATTAGGCCACGTAAGAGTGGCGGCTATCCCACAAGTTTGGGCGGCTCATTTATCCTCTGTCTTACCTATTCCGCACCCACCGGTATGTTTTCATAGTCGGCGCATACAAAGCCAACAGTATGCCTCGCGGATGCCCTGGTGGCAACGGGAGAGTCAGGACGACGCAGCCCTTCGGGGCGGGACGGAGAAGTGCCGAAGAACGGCCCAGGACTGGGGGGTCTGATCTGGCCTGCAGTGCGGTCGAGGTTGTGTGGCAAGCCCTCCCGTGAGGGAGGGCGCGGCAGCCTGAGTGGGGCGACCCGCGTCTTACAGGCCGTATCCGGGGCTTTGAGTGTGCCCGGGGTCGTAGGTCGGGGTGTCCCATCGCTCGCGCTGTTGTTGCCGCTTGGCTTCGCGCTGCTGGCGTTGTTGTTCGGCGCGCTGGGCGGCGATTTCCTCGCGCGAGGGCGGGGGATTGTCTTGGGCGTGGATCTCGGTGCGGGCGCGGTTTTCCCGGTCGAGTTGGTCGGGTGGGAGTGCGGCGCGGCGCTGTTGTTCGTCGACGGGGGCCTGAGCCCAGGCGCGTCGCTGCGCGAGGCGGGCGTCGTCGCGGGCGCGGTCTTGTTGGCCGGCGGCGATCTCGCGATCGGCCGCGGCGAGAGCGCTGTCTCGCGCGGCGGTGTCGGCGGCTTCGGTGAGCAGGCGGGGCCAGAGGGATTCGTGCGCTCCGATGCTGGCGCGCAGTTCGCTGAGTTGCGCGCGGGTGGCGTCGTGGCGGTCGGCGGCTTCGGTGAGCGCTTCTTCGGCGTCGGTGGCGGCCTGTGCGCGCTGGAGGCGGGTTTGGCGGCTGTGCCACCACCGCAGGGCTGCGACATCGTCGCGTGCTGCTCGCCAGGCGGCGCGCGCGGTGGCTTCGTCGAGGGCGTGTTCGGTCTGCTGGCGTGCGAGGGCGCGGGCGGCGTGGATGTCGGTGGCTTGGGCGTCGCGGCGGCGATGGTCTTCGAGCAGCTGCTCGCGACGTTCGAGCGCACGGGTGAGCCGGTCAGGCCCGCCCCACGGGTTGGCGTACCGCAGCTGGTCGCGGCGCTTGGTGGCCTCACGGGCGAGGTCCGCATCCCGCAGGGCCCGCAGTTTCTGGTTGCGGAGTTCGGTGATGAGGTCGACGAATTCGGGGACACGGTCGAGGTCGAGGTGCTCGGCTATGCGCCAGCGCAGCGCGGCCGCGGGCTGTTCAGCCGGTAGCGGGCGGTGGGCGTGGGCGGCGCGGGCGTGGGTGTAGACGTCGACTCCGGTGGCGTAGGCGCGGGACAGTTCGGCGGCGAGGGTGGGCCAGTACGGGTCGGTCGGCAGGCGTTGGTCGAGCATCAAGGCGAAGCGATTCCAGCGACGGGTGTGGATGTCGAGGTCACCGATCCGGTCGGCCACCGCCGCGTCGAGACGGGCCTGTTCGCGACGTTCGGCGACCGGGTAGCGGGCGGGTCCGGTGGGTCGGCGGTCGGTGTCGGGGACGTCGTGGGCTGCCCGCCACACCGCGAGTTCGGCGACCAGACGCGGATCGATCTCGCGCAGCTGCGCCGCCCACATCGGCGCCTGCTCGGCGGTGCGGGCCCGCGTGGCGATCTGGTCGGCCAAGTCGGTGATCTGCCCGGCGCGCGCAGTCAGGTGCGCGTGATCCTGGCTGCCCTCACTGAGCGCGGCAGGGATCGCGGGCAGCCACCGCAGCGGCCCGGCCGCGCCGGGCTGGGAATGCAGTCCGGTCGAGTCGATCCGCCAGTCCAGCACCGCGGCCACATCCCCGGCGGAGCCGAGCTCGCGCGCCCGCGCGGCGTCGGTGAGGGCTTGGATCGGGTCACGGCCTGACAGGTCGAGCAGCGCCAGGTGCTGGGCGAGCACCGGCCACGCATCGGCGTCGGTAACGCCGGGCACGAGGTGTTCGGCGGCGGCGGTGATTTCGGCGCGGCGCTGGGCACCGAGGCGGGTTTGGGCGATGTGGCCCAGCGCGTGCAGGTAGGCGTCGACAGCGGGCCCGAGCAGGCGGGCGGGGTCGGTCGCGTCGCGGGCCTGGCTGGTCGCGGAGGTTTGGGTGGTGTCGCGGGCAAGGATGCGGGTGAGCACGTCGAGTGCGGTCGGCGGGTGCACGGCGGTGTAGGCGTGGGCGGCGTGCTCATCGACCGCGGTGGCGGTGTTGACGTAGAGGTGGTTGGCGGCGCGTCCTCGGGTGGCCATCACATACAGCTGGGCGCGGGACTCGCTACCGGTGACCACACCGTGGCAGCGGTCCACCGTCAGCCCTTGGGCGGAGTCGATGGTGCTGGCGTAGCCGAGAGCGGTGTGTTCGCGCACGTAGTCGGCGGGCAGCACGACGGCGCGTCCGGATCCGAGATGCGTTGCGGTGATGCGGCCGTCGTCGAGCACGCCGGTGACTTCCCAGCGGTAGCCGTTGCGCACGTAGTCGGTGCCCGAGATCCGCAGGCGCCGGGAGTTGCGGCGGGTGGTGATGATGTCCCCGACCGACGCCCTCAGACCGTCGCCGAGCGCGACCTCCGCGCCAGTAGGGATGCCGAGCCGTTCATCGCGGGCCAGACGCTCAGCGCGCGCCAGGGCGTTCAGCTCGGTGACCAAGGCGCGGGTCGGGGCGAGCAGCGCGACGTCGAAGCCTTGGGCGTAGTCGGCCCGCCAGGCCCGGAACGCGGCGTGGACGGCCTCGGTGAGGGTGCCGGTGTGGAGGCGGTCGTGGTCGGCGTAGTACGCGATTGCGGCCGGGTCCCCGTCGCGCAGGGCCAGACTCGCGGCGGCCTCCCCGTGATCGGCGAAGCGCACCACACGAGTGAGAGTGATCGGGGCGGTGGTTTCGACGATGTCGCGGATGATTCCGCCGGCGGTGACGGAGGCGAGCTGGCGGTCGTCGCCGATCGCGCGGATCGTCGCACCCCGCCCGATCAAAAACCGCACCGCAGCATCGAGTTTCAGGGTGGGGGTTTTCGCGGCCTCGTCGATGAGCACCAGAGCGCGGCCGTCGATGGCGCGCAGCCACTCCGGCGCCTGATCTGGATCGAGAGCACCGGTGTCGAGGTGTTCGGCGAGGGTGGTCAGCAGGTCCACGGTGTGCGCGGGTGCGCCGGAGTCCTCGGCCAGCTGCCCGGCGGCCTTCGCGGTCGGCGCGAACCCGACCACGCTCCCACCCTGACTGGTCCAGGCGTTGGTGAGCACCCGCATGGCGGTCGTCTTACCGGTCCCGGCCGGGGCGACCGCCACCTGGAACCGCTGCCCGGTGGTCGCGAACGCCCGCACCAGGGCTTGCTGTCCAGGGTTGAGTTCGTAGCCGTTGGCGGCGAATTCGACGACCGCCACCTCCACCGCGGCGACCGGGAGGACGCGGCCGCCGTCGAGGTGTGCGGCCGCCAGTAGTCGTTGTTCGGCGGCGAGGATGGCCGGGGAGGTGTAGTGGGTGGATTCGGCGGTGGTGTAGACGCTGGTGCCGTCGGATCGGGTGAGCCCGAGAGCGATCGGGGTCGGATCGACGACGTGGCGGGGGATGGACTGCGGATCGCTCAGCGCCGCGGCCACGACCTCGGTGAGGGCCTGGGAGAAGTCGTGGGGGGTGATGCGGCCGCGTAGCTGGCGGGCGGCTTCGGCGCGGATGTGGTGGGCCTGCCAGGTCGCGCGCTGCTCGGCGACGGTGTCGACGATCTCGATCGCCAGCTCACTCACCTCCAGCGTGGCCGCAGTGTCCCGCTGCGGGACAGTCCGCGACAACATCCCCGCCACCATGGCGTCCACCGCGTCCTCACTCCCGAGTACCCGCACCGCCTCGGCGCGCCAGTCGGCGCGCTGCTCGGCCCGGGAGCGGGCGTGATGCTTGCCGCCACGCGTGGACAGCGTCGCCTCCTCAGCCAGGCGCCACAACTCCTTCGGACCCGGCTCCCGACCGTGACGGGTCTGGAACTTCCGCGACAGGTCGGCGAGCTTCGTCGTGATCGCCTCCGCACGCGAGGACCACACCGCAGCCAGCTCCGGTGACGCACCGGCCAGCTCCCGCACCGGGCGCTTGTACATGTCGAGCTGCTCGCGCACGACGAACTCGCCACCACCGAACGCGGTTTCGACGTGGTGTTCGAGGCGGGTGTTGTAGATCTCGCTGGCGGTCACGGCGTGCCGGTAGAACATCTTCCCGTCCAGGGCGCCCCATCCTCCGTCGCGGCGGCGGACCTTGTTGGAGACCACGACGTGGGCGTGCAGGTCGGGATCACCTGCGCGGGAGTCGCGGTGGTCGAACCTCGTCGCCAGCAGGCCGTCGACCTCGACCTGGGCGACACCGCCGCGCCCGATCCGGGTGTAGGTGGCGTGCGCCTCGAGGAATTCCAGCGCGTCGACGATGGCGGCGTGGTGCGCGGCCTCGATCTTCGCGGCGACCTCGGGTGATGCGAGTGCCCACAGCATCGACACCGACTTCACCGGGGAGAAGGTGAGGTCGAACCCGGCCACGGCTTTCGCCGCGGGCCGGGTGGCCTTGGCCACCCACGCCGACAACTCCGCCTCGGTCAGCGGTTCGCGCCCGTACTCGACGGCGAACATCGCTTCGGCGACCTCGGTCGAGAGGATCTCGCGCACCTCATCAGGCACCGGCGCCGCGCGATCGCGGCCGTGGGAGATGTTCCAGCCCTCGTAGGCGCGGCGGCATTCGGCGCGGTAGGACAGCTCGTCGACGGTGATCTTCGCGAACGGCGTCCCGATCCGGGCGACCTCCCGCAGCGCGGAAGCCTTCGCCGTGCGCGCCGAGATCCCCTCAGCGCGTAGTTCGGCGACCCGCTCGACGATCATCGCCTCGGCGTTCGGGTGCCACCCGCGCCCGAACAGCGCCCACATCTGCGACTCGGTGACCTCGTCCCCGACCGCGATATCCACCGCGACCAGGCCCGAACCCCACCAGCGGCCAGGCGATTCCCCACGCTCGCTGTAGTAGTCCGAAAGCGCCTGCGGGCCGCGCTCATCGGCGTCGTGGGTGGCGATATTGCGCAGGTAATACTCGTATCCATCGCCACTCGCGATTTTCGCCAGTGACATCACGTTATCTACGGTACGCCAGCACCATTGTTCGTTATCTGTTCGTTACCTCAGTGCAAGAGGTGTGAGAGGTTGTGCAGGTGAGGCGGTTTGGGGTGATGCAGGTGAATGGCTGATGGTGCCGTGGAGGGGGTCAGGGTATGAATGTCAACGGGTTTGCGGGGTGGGGAATTTGGATGTGAGCACCGATGATGTGAGTTACCGGCGGCTTTGGAACCGCACCGCGCCGCGTGATGTCCGGCGGCCCCGAGGGATCGACTCGCCGATTCGGGTCAGGGGGAGCCGCTACGCTCACCACACCGAGACGGTGCCCGCCCGCTGGAGGCCGGGCCCGCGCGGCGGCACAGGGGAGGCGCGGCGATGACCCAGTACCCGTACCCGTTCCGGTACAGATGCTCGCAATGCCTGGTCGGATGGCACTACGTCTCGTATTGCCCGCACCGGCAGCCGATCACACCCGGGGAGCGGCGCGCGATCCAGCGCCTGGTCGAGCTGGAGCGAGCTGGCGCCATCGAGCTGGCGCGACCGCTGGATATGCGGTGGCTGTGGCTGGTGCCGCCCGCAGTGGTGATCTTCGGCCTGATCGTGCTGTTCTCGTAGGCTCCGCCGCGCCAAGTGGCTATGTGTTGGCCCGTGAGGTCCATCAGCGCGAAATCTGGCGGTAGCCAACGGGATAACGCTCTGACCAGGGGCGTTTCTAGCGGCCAGTCCAAATCTGCGAAATCTGGCGTTAGCACGCTATCGCGCATAGCCGCACACCATGTGCGACAACTCCGGTGCCGACCTGGGCGAATGCTCTGGATGGGCGGTGCCGGCTCCAGAACTATCTGCGGTAGGTCGCTTACCGCCGGATTCGGCGGCGCTGGACCCCACGGGCCTATCCAGCGTAGGCGGCGCGATCTCGGACGCCTCCGCGTGCCGCGCCGCATGCCAGTGTGGGACCTCTCCCGTCTGTTCTTATGTCCGTGGCGCGAGGCCGGTCAGGCTCCGCGCGCGTAGTCCTCGTGCCAGGTCTCGAGGACCGACAACGGCCAGTAGAGGCGATACAGGATGCGGTGGGGGGCGGGGAAGGGGGCCTTCTTCGGGCCGCCGCGCGCCAACCAGCCGGTGACGGTGCGTGAGGGGATTTCGGTGATGGCCTCGACCCCGGCGATGTCGACCCACATGTCCCCGTTCGGCAGTTCCGGCAGGCCGAGGAGGCGGCCGGCGGGGAGCTGCTCGCCGTCGGCGCGGGCCTGGCGGATCTGCGCGGATCGGTCCGCCAGGTCGAGGTCTTCGACCAGCCGGGTTCGGTTCGGGGCGGGCGGCATTCGGAAGTCGCTTTCTGTCAGGGCTTCACGGCATCGCCGACGAGTCTAGGACAGGTTTGCAGTGTCAAAACTGTAGCAGTCCACCGAGTCGCACTGTACAGTTTTATTACTGCACAGTTTTGAAACTGCAAGGAGGGGTTCATGTCCCGACGTGACTTGACCAGGACGCGGCCGCGCACCGCTACACATCGGCCCGCGACTCGTCGTCGCCGGTTCCGCCACGACGATCTGGTGGCGGTGGACCTGTTCTCGGGGTTCGGTGGCCTGACCAGGGGAATCGAGATGGCCGGATTCACCACGATCCTGGCGGCCAACCACAACACCTACAAAGTTGATGTCCACGAGGCGAACCACCCGCACGCCCAGCACTGGATCGCCGACCTCGTCGATCCGGATGCGGCGGACTATCACTCTGCCCGAGACCTGCCCGCCGCGGATCTGCTGGTGGCGGGGGTGTCGTGTGTGAACCACAGTCAGGCGAACACGCAGAAGGCCTACGAGCAGGGCGTGAGCCTGTTCGACCTCGACGACCCCGACTACGAGGATCGCGTGACCCGCTCCGAGCGGGACCGGGCGACCGCCAATTGCGTGCTGCACTACGCGGATCGGAATCGTCCGCGCATGATCCTGGTCGAGTGCACGACCGAACTCACCTCATGGGGTCCGGCGATTCCGGGCCGCCGCAAGGTCGGTGACGGGTCGACGTACCGGTGGTGGCTGCGCGCGTTCGGCAACCTCGGCTACGAGCACAAGATTCTGTATCTGAACTCGATGTTCTTCGGGGTACCGCAGAGCAGGGATCGTCTGTACATCGTTTTCTGGGATCGCCGTCTCCCAGCGCCGGACCTGGATCATCGGCCGGTGGCGCGGTGCGGGCACTGCGACGAGGTCGTGGAAGCGGTGTGGTCGTGGAAGACCGGTGTGCCGCCGACCGGCGCGGTCCGCTACGGCACCCAGTACAACTACCGGTGCCCGCGCTGCCACCGCGAGGTCGTGCCGACGATGACACCGTCACTGCACGCGCTGGACCTCAGCAACCTGGGCACCCGGATCGGGGACCGCAAGCGCCCGTTGCGGCCCGCGACGATGGCGCGCGCGGAACGCTGCCGAGCGAAGTTCGCCGAATTCCCGGCGATCCTCATGCCCGCCAAGAGCGTGCACGGCACCGAACGAACCTTGAGCCAGCCCCTGACCACCCAGACCAGCCAGCAGGAAACCGCGCTGCTGTCGACCGGGCACGTGTTCGCCGCACACCGCCACAACGGCGACGGCCAGCACTTGAGCCGCCCGATGGACACCGTGACCTCCACCCACGAGAAGGCGGTGCTGCTCGCGGTCAACAACTTCCAGGGCGCACCGCGCGGTGCCGGTGATCCGCTGCCCACCCAGGGCGGCTCGCAGACGCTGAGTCTGCTCTCGACGGGAGTGGTGCCGTTCCGGAAGAACACGCTGCCGACCACCTACGCCGAAGCGATGCCGACTGTCACCTCCGAGCAGATCCCCGGCGTGCTCACCGCCGCCGGGGTGATCAAGAACAACGGCGCCATCAACGAAGCGAAGTACCGCGCCCACCCGGTCGCGGACCCACTGGGCACCATCACCGCGTCCGCGTCGCAGGCCCTGCTGTTCGGCGGCTGGTACAAGCAGAACGGGCCCTCGGGGACCGAGACCGCACCACACCCGATCATCGACCCGTTCGGGACCTTGACCTCCCGCGATACCACGGGCCTTCTCACCGCCGGATGGCGAGCTGCGCTGGCCGATCTCGCGCTGGAGGACTGCTACTTCCGCATGATGGCCGCCCACGAAGTGGGCCGCGGCTGCGGATTCGACACCGACTTCCCCGGCCACACCGGCGAGTTCGTCGTCTGGGGGACCGCACGCGACCAGGTCGACGGATTCGGCAACGCCGTCTCCCCGGCGGTCGGTGCCTGGATCGGGCAACGGCTGCGTGCGGTGCTGCACACCGCAGAGGCGATCGCATGAGGGTAACGACGCCGACTGCCGGGGCCAGCCGTGATCCCCGCGCACCGGATCTTCAGCAGACCATCTACCACCAGAAGACAGGACACAACCTGAAATGACCGCGATCGAATGGACCGACGTCACCTGGAACCCGGTCACCGGCTGTGACCGCATCAGCGCAGGGTGCGACAACTGCTACGCGCTCACCATGTCCAAACGGTTGAAGTCGATGGGATCGGCGAAGTACCAGCGTGACGGCGACCCCCGCACCTCCGGGCCCGGGTTCGCGGTCACCGAACACCCCGACGCGCTGGAGATCCCTCACCGGTGGCGGAGTCCGCGCATGGTGTTCGTGAACTCCATGTCGGATCTGTTCCACGCCCGCGTCAGCGAGGACTTCGTCCGGGCGGTGCTCGACGTCATCGCCGCCACTCCGCAGCACACCTACCAGGTGCTGACCAAACGGCCGTCGCGGGCGCGGCGGCTGGCCGAACGCGGTCTGGTGTTCCCGCCGAACCTGTGGCTGGGCACCAGCGTCGAGAACGGCGCGGTCACCCACCGCATCACCGACCTGCTCGCCACACCTGCCGCGGTGCGGTTCCTGTCGTGCGAGCCGCTGCTGGGGCCGATCGACCTCGACCGGTTTCTGTTCACCCGCAGCTGCCCCGGCGGGTGCGGGTGCCGCTGGCCTGATGACGCGGACCGGTTCGAATGCGCCTGCGGCGGCGAATGCGCCGAATGGCGGCCCGAACCGGCGATCGACTGGGTCATCGTCGGCGGCGAATCCGGGCCGAACGCGCGGCCGATGGACCCGGCCTGGGTACGCGACCTGCGGGATCAGTGCGTAGCGGCTGGGACGGCGTTCTTCTTCAAGCAGTGGGGCGGACGCACCCCGAAGTCGGCCGGCCGCGAACTCGACGGCCGGATCTGGAACGAATTCCCGCAGAACAGGAGCAGCTCATGCCGAGGCTGATGTCGGTGTCGCTGACCGAGGACGCGGTACGCGAGCGCCGCAAGACCGTCACCCGCCGGATGGGCTGGCTCACACTGACGCCCGGTACCCGGCTGACCCTGTGCCGCAAGGTCATGGGCCGCCGCCGGGGCGAACCGCTGGTCCGCATCGTCGACGTGCAGGTCCTCTCGACCCGCCGCGAACGACTCGACGAGATCACCCAGGCCGAGGTCCTCGCCGAAGGTTTCCCGGAGATGACCCCGCCCGAATTCGTCGAGTTCTTCTGCAACTCACACAAGGGCTGCACCCCGGAAAGCTCGGTAACCCGCATCGAATGGCGCTACCTCGAACCGACCGGCGAGCAGGGCGTCCTGCTGTAACCCACACGCACCGGCCGGGCGATCCGGTCCGGCTGTCACCTCAACCGAAAGGAACACCTCGCGATGGCACCCGAGATCACCAGCGCGCACCGAGAAGTGCTGGACCACCTGCTGGAGGAAGGGAGCGAAACCCTGGGAGTGATCCCGGCGGCGCTGGCGGGGCACTACCCGCTCGGCTCGGACGAAGCCGATATGGCGATCGACTGGGTAAGCCCGTTCCCGGTCTTCGCGCACCCCGCCGATCCGGACCGGCTGCTGGTCGGCGTGCACACCGGCCACGGATGGACCCTCGTCGCGCTCGACCACATCGCGCACCTGTTCTGCGAGCACCCGGTATGCGGTGCGGTGTTCGACCGGCGTCTGCGCGAACTCACCGAGATCCCCACCGGCGGCGCCCTGTTCGCAGCGCGGGACGTCCAAACCAGCTGGAGCACCACCCCTCTGCAGTATGTGGTCCACATCGACGACCACCAGGCCGCCGAGACGAACGCCTGGACCGGCACCCTGACCGACCACACCGAGCTGACCTGCCACTGGGCGGGATAGACCTGCTCGACCTACACAAACGAGGACCGGCCAGGAGCTATCTGGCCGGTCCTCGCCGTCTCAGGGTTGCACACACAAACCGGTGCCCGAATTGGTGATCAGGACACAGACCGATTCAGGCCGCGATATCGAACAGGGTCAACCGCTCCGGATACGCGAGGGCGAGCTGCTCGGCGCGCTCGCGGATCGCGCAGGTCGGTCCGATCCCCTGCGCGACTGATTGCGGCGACAACAGCCAGCCGCCGCAGCGGCGGCAGTGCGCTACCAGCCGCACCATGGGCCGGTCATCGGTAGCGGCCATGTTGTTCTCCTCTGGCCAGGGCGGATCATCGCCGCGAGTGTGGCACGGCAGACCGACAACAGCAGCGGAGGCCCGCCCGGCCTTGATGGTGCGAGTGCGCACACCCTTCAGCTTCACCCTGATCGATGAGGCGATACAAGGGGGTCCAGAGGGTGACGCCCGCCGGCGGCGGCGGGCTCAAGGTCCGCCCCGACCAGGTGGCCGGGTCTACTTGCGCCAGCGACGCCACGACCACCGAGCCGGGGCCGAGTCGTCCGGTGTCGCGGCGGAGTCGTCGTCGAGGTCGACCGGCGGCGGCACAGCGACGGTGAGCACCGGTTCGGTGGCTCGTGCCTGGTGGTCGCCGGTGGGTGCGAGGGAGACCGGCAGGGCGCCGGGGCCGGTGAGGTGAGTATCGGATCCGATGGTCAGATCGCCCACCGTGCGTTCGGCGATCGTGGCGGTGACATCGTCGACGTTCCCGCCTTGGGTCAGGTGGTCGAACATGACATCAGCCAATGTCAGGTCGGCGGTGTCGTAGTTGTGGTGGACCGACACATGCCGCAGCGCCGGACCCGCGTCGCCGAACCGGGTGCGTGAGCCGGTAGCGGGGCCGTCGATGATCAGGACCCACACCGCGGCCGAGGTGCGGTCGGCGGCCACACGCAGCCGACCGGCCAGCGTCCCGGCCGGGTCACAGCCGAGGTGATCGGCGACCTCGCGCATGTTCTCGGCCAGGTCCAGGCGCATCAGCTGCCGGGCGACTTCGATCTCGGAGGCTTCGAATTCCTCGCAGATCTGCGGCAGCGGACGTGCTTCGGTCCAGGCCTGCCGCAACTGGGTGGTCATCTCGGTGTCCCAGTAGACGCTGCGAGCGCGGCAGTGCCGCTCACGCAGTGACTCCCGCCAGTCGAAATCCGGTGACGCCAGCAGCGTGCGCAGCGTCGGCACCGCGGTGGAATCGGTGATGCGGTAGTGCGGCGGTAGGAGCTTGCGGCATTGGCCCTGGATCGCGGAGACGCTGCGCCCAGCGCGTTCGGCGATCTGCTCGACCGGCACCCCGGAACACAGCAGCTCGACCAGCTCGATGTTGCGTTCGTCGGTCCACAACTCGTAGGCGCGGCGATGCACGGTGCGGTCAGCCATGACAAGACCCTCCCTGTACCAGTTCCCCTGTTGTGCACCGTGTTTCGGTGCACCAGGTTCATGGTGCCTGGACCCCGCCGACAACGGGATCTGATCAGCCGCAGAGCGATCGTGCATCTGCACGCGCAGGCGTGATGCAGTAGGAAACCCGAGCCATATAGCCGAGGTGGCGACCTGCATACAGCGCCGACCGAGTCGCCCTCGACCACATCGAGAGCTATCGCGACGCAACCGAGACCGATGGTTCGTCGCGGGTTCCGCGCCGACGCCTCGGCGCCTTACGCGGTCGGTGTGTAGGTGGCGAGCGGGTGGCTGCACTCTCCTATCCCGGGTGGGGTGAAGATGGTGACCTCGCACACCAGGCAGGTATGCGTCCTGTGCCCGTCAGGAAATTCCGAGCACGTAACGGCGCCCACCGATACCAGTTTCGGTTCCAGGAGGTGCCCGCTCGGGCATGCTCGCGGCTCGGGTTGCGCGCTGCGGCCACGACCGATCGCATACCACGCGTCCGGGTCGGTGACAGGGCGGCCTTCCACGTGATACTGCGGCTTCCAAGTCGCGAACGTGTCTTCGGTGGCCAGTGGTTGTGTCGCGTACTGCTGTTTCAGGTGGTTGATCCGCTGGGTTTCCAGTTCGTCTAGGAAAGCGCGGCCCGCAGGAGTCAGCCGAGTCATGAGCCCGTCGCGCACAACGGTATGGAATGTGAGGTACTCGGGATCTCGTTGGGAGACCGGCACCAGCCCCATGTGGCATTCCACGAGTCCTCGGTCTTGCAGACTCCGAATGCTTCGCCGCACGCTCGACAGATGGGGACGATAGCCGGAGTGCTCGCGGGATAGGCCGACCAAATTGGCGGATTCGGCACCCACCGCGGCAGCACGGACCCAGAAGGCCTCGGTGACCAAGTCGTAGAGGACGTACTCCGAGAGAGAAGTGAATCGTTCAAGACGCAGGATCGCACGTAGTACTGCGATCTGCCGCTTACCGACCCCTCGGGACATCCCGCGATTTTAAGTGCATCCATCCCCTTCGAGGGACGTGATCCAATTAGATCCGCTCGCCCCAAACGAGCGCTGCCCCCACCTGTTCCAGCAGTGTGGGGGCAGCCGATCAGCTCAATGCCCATCGCGAAAAGGAACATCGAGGCACGTATGACAGTAGCTAAATCCCAGGTGGATGAGAACCAGATATCCCGCAATGCGGGAGAGCGTCCGGCACCGACCCACTCGGACCTCATCGGCCTGGTGGCGATCCTGCTCACCGCAATCGCTCTCGTCGCTCTTGTCGGTGCGGCGGCAACCGCCGTTCTGGCGGCCGCCGGGGGCTTCGTGGTGGTGACGCTACGGCTCTGGCTTCGCCGCCGGTGACAGAGTTCAGCCGTCGTATCCGCAGAATTTCGGGCGGATAGCCACAGTGCCGGACCGCTTGCCGGTGTGCGGCGGCCCGGTGAACAGCTTCCTACTCGCGCGACGCATTCATCTCCTGCCGCTCGAAGCTGTACGAGATGAATGCATCGCACGCTACTTGCGGCATGATCAGTGCGAGTGCGATGCCGGTTCCGACTGCGGCAGATGTGGGGCTACTGAAGTCGTGGCCTGCTAGTGCGAGCAGCGCGGTGAACAGCATGAGAACGCTAAGTATCATGCTCAGGGCCGTGAGTGCGAGGCTGATACGTGCGAAAAGCCAGGATACCGGCCAGCTGCCGGGATCCTTGTCGCGAGCCATTTCGATCTTGTCGAGCCGTCGAGAGGCAGGGGTGATCACCACTGCGTCTGCGAGAGCGATGATCGGCGCGGCCGCCGCTATAGCCAGCCAAAGGCCCTCGTGATCCGCCATATCTGCCGGTCTCCCCTGCCGTGAACGTCACTGTGCGGCAAGACTAATCCCGAGCGACCTTGAGCGCGCGCCCTTTCGTGGCGACCGTGTACCCCGGTGAACTGCGGGCCCCGATCAGCGCCGCTGTGACTGCGCGATCGTGCATCGCGGTGTGCATACGAACATCAGATATGCGCTCGAACAACGGATGCTACGGCGACCCGTGAAGGCCCGCCCCAGAAGGATTCACCGAGATGTGGGCGGGCCTGTCCATCACCGTGTTGTGCGTTGTGGACCACAGGGATTCGCATCGTCGGACGGCTGTGTTCAGGAGAAGCGGGAACACGGAGCTACGCACCACAGCACGGGCAACTCCGGCCGGTGGGGCCAAGATCCATCTTGGTCGCTCCCGCCCGGTTCGCGAATTGACCCTTTTTGGTCTCTCGCTGCGTCGTCGTCCCCTCTATGTACTCATTCAGTTGCCGCACGCAGACAGCTTGTTCGGCGGGCGACAACTGGGCGTACCCGTTGAGGACACGCGCGATGCGCCTATCGCTGCCACCACCGCTTGGGGAAGTCACCGCACACTCCGCAATCTGTTGGTTTCATCGTTGTCGGCTTCAAACTACAGCCGACGCACTCCTTCTGGCGTTCGCGCAACGCGGCGCGCAAGCCTCTCCTCTTTTCGGCGTCTGTGACATGTTGGCCGAGGTCGCGATCCCGCTGGGCGTTGTCCTGCGCCCGGATGAGCTGGAACCGCTGGCGGAACTCGTCTTCATCTGTGGGTGGGTGGCCGGCCAACTCCGTGTAGGCGTCGTTGAGTTGATAATTGGCTGCCTCGGACTGGGTGGCGGCGGCGTAGCCGCCCGCCCAGTCAGCTACGAGCGACCAGGCGCTCACCACAACAACGGGCACACCGAGCAGGCCCGCGACAACCACGACCCCGCGCAGGTCAGTGGAGACACCCGCAAGGGCGACCGCGCCGACTACCAGGGGCAGCGCTATACCGAGAAACGCGGAAAATCTCAGCAGCATCCGGTAGAAGCGGGCGCGCTGCGCGAACAGATACGCCGTCCCATAGACGTGCAGCGCCCGATCCCACGCCTCGCTACGGAGCTGATCGATTGGCGACTGAGCAGGCTGTGTCACGAGTAGTCAGTGTGCCCCAGCCCGCGGTTTCGTGGAGAAGGGCCTGGAAAGCACTGAAGGCGTCCATGTCTGGACGCCTTCTTGCTGCCCTCCGGGCACCGCTCCCTTACGAGAGCGTCACCGCCCCACTCTGGGGCGTAAGTTCCGCTCGCCCATGACGGGCGATCGTAGGACCACCATGTCGGCGGTCGCCGCCCATGCCGGGCGTAGGCTGCGATTTGCTGCTCATGGAAGCTCTTGGCGTCGCGCCATCAAGCCATCCGAGAATCGCTCTCGGTCCTGCCGGGCATCGCGCCCTGGAGCAGCATTTCGCGGGTACTGCGTTCTAGCTCAGTCCAGTTGAGGAGACCGGACTGTTGATCTCCTGCTCGGCTCCTCAACCCAGCAGTTGATCGATGCCGTCCTTGATCCAGCGACACAGCGACAGGCACAACGGCCCCCACTTCGCCACCCGATCCTTCCAGTCCTCCCGCTTGACGCGGGTCTCCTGCTCAGGCATCACACCTCCTCTCTTAGCTGCTCAGCCCCCCGTACGGGTGGGCCGCTTCAGCCAGTCGAAAAGGTGCGCCTCAACGATACCGGGCGAGTTGTCGACACCCTCACCTGAGTGCCGGTGACGCGCCGGTGGGCGGTTGATGTCGGCGGACTGGCGTAGCCTGCCCGGATCGTTCTGGTTTGGTGTAAGGGAGGATTGAGCATGGCCAAGAGGCGTTCGATCACGGTCCGGTCCGATGCCCAGCTGTACAAATTCGACGGCGACGTGGAACTCCGCAAGCTCGCGGTTACGGGCACGTACTACGTCCTCATGGACGGCGAAGTCGTATGGCGGCAGCGTGTCGAGAACGGCCAGGCAGCTGATGTGGACATCGTGCTCGAAGGTTTTGACGAGGAGCAGTCGGGTTCTGATCGTCGGTGAGCACTCGGTCGATGTAGCCGAACTGGAAAGATCGCGGGCATGCAGCTGCCCACGATCGTGCTGACCGAATACGCCCCGGAAGACGAGGCCGTGCTGCGGTTGTGGTGGGAAGACGAGGCGGTCCTTCACTACGTCGGGGAGCTGGCGAAACAGTTGAGCGACGCTGAGCTGGGGACGGAGATATCCCCGGGTCGGCGCATCGCGCGACCGACACGGCGCTGGATGGCGCGTGATCCGTATACCGGCACGGCTGTCGGCTACGTCGCCGTACAGGTCACCGGCCAGGGCGGACCCGACGGGAAACTGAGTCCTGTGTGCCCGCCGTACCACGGCGGTGTGAACCTAGTCGTAGACCCTCAACGGCACCGCGGGGGAATCGGTACGGCCATGCTCACTGACCGACGAGAACAATTTTCATTTTCCGGTTGTGGAAACGCAGGTAGGGTGCCTGCCGTTGATCGTGGACGACGCAGTCGGTCGGCAGGTGCAGTGCGTCGTTGAGTCGCAGCCCGGTTTCCATCAGTAGCGGGAACAGCAGTCGCCAGCGCGGATCGGTGAGCTTGTCGAGAGTGCCCGGGTTCTTCAATTGAGCGGTGACGAATGCGGACAATGCCCGCGGCGCCAGCTGTGTCTGGGCCGGGAAGTCTTCGGAGTAGACCGCGGTGCGGGCAGGAACCCCGGGAAGCCAGTCGTGCTGACGCGCGATGGCGAAGAATCTTTTCACCGAACTCATCCGCTGCCGACGCCCGTTGGCGGTGAACCCGTCCGCGACGAACAGGGCCAGCAGCCGGGTGATGACGGCGCGGTCGAACTGCTCGGGAGCCGCTGCGGGCCCGGCGCACTCGGTCAACGCGTGGCCGAGCCGGGTCAGTGTCAGGACATCTCGGTGCATGCCGCTGGCCGAATGGCCGGTGTCGTGCCGCCAGCGCAAGAACTTCTTGACCGCCTCGCGCAGCCAGGGCTGATCGATGCGACGGAAATCGAGCTGCCACCCTTCCGGGGTCCCGGTGAACCCCAGCCGCCGCAGCCGCCAAACGTCCCGGGCGTACTCGTACTCGCCAGTGCAAATGCCCTGCAACCGGTCGATCTCATCGATGGTGAAGGTGATGAACCCAATGCGCAGTTTCACGATCCGTTCTCCGGAACGGGTGGTGGGCCATTCATGTTCGCCACGATCGAACAACGACGACATTTCCGTGGTGGCGAGGGTATCGAGGAGCCGACGCGCTGCGGCAATCCCGATCGGATCGACAGCACGAGTCTGCCGGGCCCGCAGTAGCCCGTAAGCGACTTCGAACCGCAAAGGAACCGGCAGCCGGGCCAGTGACAGCCACTCCGGCTCCGGCGGGTCGCCCGGGTCCCACTGAGCCAGGTCGGGGCGGCCGACCCAGTTCCAGCGCTCCAGGTGGGCCTTGCAGAGCTGCTTCGTGGACGCCGGACGCGGGCAACCAGGTAAACAGCACGCGGGCCCACCACCACCGACCGGATCACCGAGGCGGATCTCGACCCGGTCCTCGACCAGGAACCCCTCCACCAACTCCCGCAGCCGCGCTTGCAGCGAACCATTCCGGCCCGAGCCTGGGATGTCGGCCCTGGTGCGCTCTTCGACCGGTGTCAGCGGGTTCATGCCCAGTCTCCCGCCACCATGGTCTCGGCTGCGGGGGTGCCGAGACATCCGGCTTGGGCCAGCGCGCGGCGAACGTCCTCGATCTCCAGATGTTCGTAGGTGGTGCTGGTCGTGGTCACCGAGGCGTGGCCCAGCAGCTTCTGCACCACCTCGATCGGCACTCTGCGGCGCAACAGATCCGTGGCGTAGGTGTGGCGGAATCTGTGCGCGGAAAACACCACCCCGCTGCGGCTGCGCAGACGCTCGACCAGATCGGTGACGTTCCAGTATCGCCAGGCTTGCCCGATCCGGCCGCCCCAGAGATTCACGAACACGTAGTCACAATCCAGATCGCCGTACTCGTCCACCAGATAGTCGGTGTAGAGGCGGATCAACCCCGGCGCGACAGGGATCTCCCGCTGCCCACCCTTGGCGCGGGCACCGTTGCTGTTGTCCCGCAACCGGATGCGGATCAGCGTGGACGCGGCGTCGATGTCCTCGTGCCGCAGCCCGAGCGCTTCCCCGATCCGCATCCCGGTGCCGGCCAACAGCTCGATCAGAAACCGGTCCCGCAACCGCTCACACGCGCCGACGATCGCGGCAACCTGCCGGGCGGTCAGAGTTTGGGGCAGCCGCCGCTGCGTCTTCAGCTTGATCGTGCGTCGCCGCTTGTCGCCGTCCGAACCCAGATGAGCCAGGAACGGACGCCACGAGCTCCGTACCCCGCCCGGCTTGATCTCGGTCAGCAACTCACCGCACTCGACACCGTGGCGGTGGTGGTACCTGTAGAACGATCCGACCGCCGCCAGCTTGCGGTTGATCGTCGTCGCCGAACACGCCGCCTCCGGCGTCGGCAGCGATGTCACCGTCGCCGACCGCATCCCCGCAGGCAGCCGCAACCAACCCACGAACCGGCCGAAATGCTCCAACCGCACTGCCCGCCAGTCGATCTCGTGTGCAGTAAGGAACGCGAAGAAGTCTCGTAGATCGAACGCATACGACCGCACGGTGCCCGGTGACCGCTCGATCGCGGTCAAATGCGCCAGAAACTCATCAACCGGCTCGATCACCGCGAACTGTGCATCCAGCACCGTCCAGGACTCCGGACCCCCGCAAGGCGCCAACACCTGCTGCACCCGCACACCCGCCTCCTGCCACTCGAACAGCCGGAAAGTACGGACGGCGACGATATGACCCCCGCACCCGACGGCCACAATCACGCCCGGCGCGTCATGGACATGCCCGAGATAACCGTGTCGAGCCCGAAACCCCAACGGGACAAAAGGTCACCTCGACCGCTCGCTCCTCGGCGCCATGGCAGGGCGTCGATGGCGGTGCACTGGCGGGTTCGCCATGTCGCCGCGGCCCGGTCCGGCCCGGTGTCGGGGCCTGCTCGGCGAATCCTGAGGTGGCTGGTGCGGCACTAACTCGGCTGGGACGGTGACGCGTGCTTGAGCCGGAGTTGGCAGCCGATCACCGACGTCGGAATTGTGGTGCGAATGTCGTGTTCCATCCATTTGAGAGGACCCACGGCAGTTGCGTAGATGCTCGACGCTCGCGCCGTTTCCCCGCGTTCTCGATGCGCTTTGATTATCGCGCCGATACTGGTGATCAGCGCACCGACCAAATCGGCCTCGGTAGATGGATCGTGAACCTCCCTGCACAGCTGCGCCAAGGCGAACGCTACCTTGTCCAGATCCGGCGCGGGCGATCGGAAGATGTGCGGACGCGCGCGGCTTCCGGCCGCAAGTGCCGACATACCGACCTCTTGCGCGGCAACGGCAAAAGCCCCTCGCGCGTCCGGTTCGACCCGCCACGACCACAGCGCCAGCACGCCGGAGACCCGGCTTGCCGCCCACCGCCATACCGCGCGCTCGCTGCTCGGAACACCCGCCAATATTTCGTTGAAGCTCCGGACATCAGCCAGCCCGTATGCCCACAACTCGGTGTCGGCCCACAGCACCGTTTCCCTGGCCGACCGCGCCACCGAACGCGGAAGCTTCCACTCGATCTGCGCGTCCGCCACCGCATGCGCGTCAGGTTCCCACCCGTCCCGCAGATCGGGCAAGCTCAGGCCCGTACCGACCTCGAGGTCGGTGATCGCCGGACCGAGGCGTGCGCTGTGGGCGTCCCGCCACTGGGCGATGTAGCCCGCGACATAACCATCGACGACACTGACTCGCGGCTGCAGAACGGTCCCGGTCGCCCGCATCCGGCGTATCCATTCGACCTCCGAGAGGCTGACCGCGGCCGTAGCGCGCAGCATGCGCCGCAGCATCCGATGGTCCGAGCCGTCGCTGTCTTCCAGCCGCTCGATTCCCGCCAGCATCTGCTGCTCGAAACCCGCACTAGACCCAGGCAGGCCCGGCGTCACCGACCGATACAAGCAAAGGTCGCAACCGGTCAACGCGACATGATCCGATCAGTCGACGAACCGACGACCACCGCCGGCCGATGGGAGTGAATCCTTGCCGAATCGAGCATCCGCTCAGCCTGCCCAGCCACCAACACATCCGGAATGGGGGAAGTCCCTACGAACACGACTGCGCCAGCGACCCTGCCTGTCATGAAAGCGCTTGCCGCAGAAGGAATCACCTCGGCGACCACAAAGCCAGCACCGACTCGACAGATGCCGCTTTCCCGGGCTGATCAACCGCCCCGTCGGCTGGCAACGCACTCACCGACCTCGGATAGCCGCACCGAGCCCACCGAGTCCTTGTCATACAACCGACCCCCTTCGACATCCACGGTGTTCGCCCGAGTAGACGATCACCGAAAAGGCAGATCAGACATTAGATAGATGAAGCAGAAATAGCTTGAACAAAGTGCACCCGACCACACCCCGCCCGCCTACGTCACCCGCAGGTCGCCAACGCACCACGGCCCAGTCCGGCCCGGCCACACATGCCCACCCTCCAAGAGGAGGAGCCGTGCGGGTTCTGAGATTCCATCTCTCTTTATCAACTGAACCCGGACGCTGACGTCGACTACATCAAGGACACCCCAGCCGAACCCATGGGAACACACTTTCGATCATGTCACGTACTGGTCGGTCTGGTGGGCTAGGCTCACCGGCATGGTTCAGGTCGGTGACAGAGTGCTGCTGGTCGCGGGCGGGGTCTCGGTGTTCGAGATCCTGGAGTTCGAAGACGACGAGCACGCGATCGTGCAGGCAGTGCTTGAGGCGCCCGGCCGGTACCCGTTCAGCGTCCGCACCGAGACGCTCGTGGCTGCCGAGCCCGCTCCAGACGCATAACCCCGCTCGGGTCTCCCCGGGTTGTCGACAGCGCAAGGCTGAAGGGTCTGCAGCGGTAAGGCTGTAAGGGTTTAAGGGCGGCCGTATACTCGGATGCGTTCAGGATTGTGTCTTTCAAAAGAACGACACAATCCTGCGCGGTACCCGGAACCCCAGCAGGGGCCCCGGGCGTCCCACCTAGCTGCTGCGATTCAGTTTCCTAGGCCGAGATCGCTGCTAGCGCATACGCCGCCAGCTCGGTAATCGCCTTGATTGCTGGGCTGGCGGCGTCGTTTCCGCATACCAACGCCAACAATCCCAGGGCGTTTACCGCCGTCCGAACCCACATCAGTGCGCTCGTCACGGACTGGAGCGGACTCCAGCGCCGTTGCGGTGGTGGTGTGTCTGAAGCTGGCGGCATGCGTTGCATCCGCCCTCCTCTCCTCGCTCGTTGTCGCCGCCGCTGGGCGCGACGGCCGAGACCACCCCGGAATCCGGAGGAGCCTCAGCCGCCGCGCTCGACGGTGCACGACACCGGCGGATTCCCTGACGGGATTGCCAAAGCGAGGAGATCGACCTGAATCAGGTTGCCCTGGTCCAACACTGGCCGATCGGATCCGATATTAGTTGCAGTCTTCGACAGATTCATACGAGACTGCGGCGATCACTCCACGCAAGCCCTTCCGTGCGGTTATCGCCCGCTACGGTTTGCATAGGTTTGCATAGGTTTGCTATAGCGCGCTGAAGGTTCCGTTCTCCTAAGCGGTGACCGAGTTCACAGACAGCGCGAACCTTTCAACCGCCGGCGGAGGCTCCGGAGCCATTCCTTCGCTTGTACCCGCTTGGTTGCCTTCGAGGTGGCGACCCGGCCTGCTGCCGTCGGCCAGTTGGGTTCCAGTAGTAATCGCCGAAAACAACGGGATCCCAGGTAGGGCAACGGCCTCTGGCCTACAAGGCCGACGCTCTTTATCTGAACGAGTTGATCGAGGCATCGCCCTACGAGTGGAACTCGGGGTGGCTGATATCGAGGGTCATCTCGTGCTTCTGGGTGTCGATGCGGATCGGTCCGATCTCGGGCAGGTACTTGTAGATCGTCGACCGCGATACGCCCAGCAGTCTCGCGACCGAGGAGACGGTCTCCTCAGGTCGAGTGAGCATGGCGCGGGCCTGGCGGATCTGTTCGGCAGTCATCGCCGGTGGCCGGCCGAGGCGTTGACCGCGGGCACGCGCGGCGGCCAAGCCCTCCTTGGTGCCGTCCACGATCAGCTCGCGGATGAACTCGGCCAGCGCGGCGAAGACGTGGAAGACCAGGCGCCCGCCGGGAGTGGTCGTGTCGATGGCCTCGTGCAGAGACCGGAACCCGATCCCGCGCTTACGGAGTCCGGTGACGATGGAGATGAGGTCCTGCAGCGATCGGCCGAGCCGATCCAGCGACGGCACCACGAGGGTGTCGCCGGGACGCATGTACTCGAGGCATCGCCAGAGTTCTTCGCGTTCGGTGTCCTTGCCGGACTTCTTGTCGGCGAACACCTTCTCGCATCCGGCCGCGGTGAGCGCGGCCAGTTGACGGTCGAGCAGCTGCCCGGCGGTGGAGACACGGGCGTAGCCGATCAGGGCGCCACCACCGCCGATCGGGTCGAGGGCGTCGCCATCGAGGGTGAGCGGTTCCGGAACGGCGAGGGCGCGTGACTCGGTCATACCAGGGACTGTACGAGAAACGTCCGACAAGAATTGTTGAACAACAATAGTTTTCGACACGTTTTATCGACACATGCCCGGTTCGGTCGACCTGGGCTTCCGGACCACACCGCCCGCGGGTGGCGGGGTGTTCGAGAACCGATCGTTTTACGACACGGAGAGCCTGTGAACCTCGCTGCCCATCAGGAAGGTGCGGATGGGGTCGAGGGCGTTGACGAGTCGGGCGACTTGGCGCGGGTCGAGCGCGTCACCCATGACCGCACGGTGGACGAGGTCATCGATGCTGCGCAGCAGGTGCTCGACTGTCTGGTCGTTGGTGGGTGTCGGTGGAATGTGCGCGCCGCCGTGACGCAGCTGGTCGATCTTGCGGGCGGCGATCTCCATCTCGGCTTCCGCGATACCGGCGAGCGCACCCGCGCAGCCGCTGATTCGGGATCTCGCTACCACACGTCGGTAGCAGGACTCCGCACGTGTCAGCAGCATGATTCGCACGCCGTCGGGTGTTCCGAGCTTTTGTCCGAAGCGATATTCGATGTGTTCGTTGCTCATTTCGGCTTGGGCGGCGAGATGACGGGCGATCAGGAAGTCGCCCGGCCCCCGGAACCGGAGGGCGCGCAGCAGTTCGATGGCTTCGACGGGTTTCTCATCGATGAGGTTGAACAGCGACTGGGCGTCACGGTGCAGTTGTCGCGATTCGTGGGTGTTTCGCTTGAACAGCCGCAGCAGCTCCACGCGGGCTAAGTCCAGCTCGCCGTTCTGAAGCAGCTCGGGGTAGGCAAGACAGACACCAGCGAATCGCGCGACAAGCATGGCTACGTCGGCGGGTTCCGGCTGCTCGGGTCGTTCGCCGCGGTGAATTGCCCGCAGGTCGGTCACCGCCCTGGCGAGAGACGCGATTTCGTCCTCGGGCCGTCGCAGTATCATGGCTTCGGCTCGGTCGATGTGGAATTGTGCGAGAACGGCCCGTACTCGCAGCCCAAGCCTGTTGCTGATCTCCTTGTCCCAACGTTTGATCTGGATGATCGCCTGCAGCTGCTGGGGCTCATTCAGTGCTTGGTCGACCATCTGGCGGGCGCGCGCAGCGGCATCACCGGCACGGCCGTGGTCGCCGGCCTTCAGCAACAGACGGGTCTGGTCGGAGGCGGAATTGCCGCTGCCGCCGGGGCCCCAGGCAAGGTGACGATGCGCTTCCACCGCGGCGTCGCTGAGAGCGAGGGCCGCCTCCAGGGCTGGCTTCGCGCTGGCCGCGCTGACGCGGCTGCGGACCGTTCTGGCGCACCCGATGATTTCACCGGCGTGGGCGGCGACGCCCGTCGGTTTGCCGGCCAGCTTGTCTACCAATGCTTTCGCTGCTTGGGCCAACGCTGTGTCGTCGTTGCCGGTGCTGGCGGCGGCGTACTGGTCGCGGAGTTCGTCGAGTCCGGAGGCCACGGGCACCGCTTGGCCGGTAGCCTCCTTGTCGAAATAGGGCTGAGCCCAGGCACGCACGTTCTCCGGTGGATTCAACCCTCGGCGCCGGTATCGCTCGCACAGAGCGGCGCAGACCGCACTCCAGTCATCGAAGTGTTTGCGCACGGTCTGAGTGTGCAGACCGGCACGTTCGGCGAGAACCGTTCTGGTGGGCGCTTCGAGGAACTTACCGTTGTCGGCCGCTTCATCGACAAGGCCCTGAGCCGCATCTAGGACCCGGCTGCGGGTGTTGTGTACGCGCACCTTGTCCGAGGCACGGACACCGGAATCGGCCATCAGATCGGCGCCCCCTCATCGCGGTCCAGCGGCCAAAGTGAAGCCAATTCACTGTGCCAATGCACTACTTGACAACCCCACCGTGGCGTTCGTTCAACCAACAGTTCCGAGCCTGCAAGCGTAGCTGTACGAGGTCCCTTTTGTGCGTAATGTTCACCTACAGGCCGAAGTTCGTCGGCCAAAAAAAGTGGCGCCTCCCCTGGACCGGGAGAACGCCACTACGGCAACACGCAAGCTAGCTACCAACCAGGAAGGTGTGCCACGTGGGCAAGACTACGCCCAGGAAGTCTCGTTCAGATATCAATCGCCGCGAGCGGGACGTTAACAACGTCGACGTCGCGGTGAACATCAGCTACCGCGGCAAGTTCACGCTCAGCGCTCGTCGGCTGGTGAAGAAGCTGAAGTGGCCGATGACGATTATCGGGTTCGTCATCGTCGCGCTGTTCATGCCGCGGGTCGACATCCCGCTCGTTCCGGAGGGCCCGCAGGCAGTGCAGGTCCACACACAGAAGTAGTACCCGAAACAGCGAAAACGCCTCCTCGCCGAACCGCCGCTGGCGGATGGCGAGGAGGCGTTTTGCTGTAACAGACTTATGCGACGTGGGGGACCCGGGCTGATATGTGAGTGGCCCGGCCTCTCGAACCTTGGTAACGAGACGCGCTCCACGGCGAAGTATCCCCACGAAAGGCCCCTGCGGCCACGGCTCGAAAGTGGCAGCTTGCAAGCGCCTTTGCCATGTGTGCGGTCGAAGGGATGGTTTATGGGTAAGAGGGGCGACAAGAAGCGCGCCAGGCAACGGGCCAAGCAGCTCGCGCAGTCACAGCGTGCTCATGCCGACGATCCCGCGCCTAGGCGGAGTCCGAAGCCAGCCCCGCTCGCCGATCGCCGTGTGGGCGGCGAGGCCAAGCGCAGGTCCAAGCAGAGGGGCCCGGTTGACCCGGAGAGCCCTGAGGGGCCTTTGACACCGAGGAAGGTGTCTGAGTCCAAATACATGTCGGTCGAATGGCCGCCAGCGGATGACGCACCGGAAAACGCCCCCTCGATCCAGTTCTTGCTGACGATCACCGACCGAACCGTGAACGCCAGCAGCAATACGGTTGAGTGGAAGGCGACACCTGTCGAGGACACGATCCATCCGCGGCCGTTGGCGTTCGATCCGCCGTTGCAGCAGCACGGCAAGGGTGATGCCAAGGGGTTTCGCCATAACTGGGAGATGCTGGACTACGTGTTCGGTCTGCCCGACCCCAACGCATTCCCACAGATACCGCTGCAGGGTGACGACCGGGCGCTCGTCCAGCGGTACATCACGATGAGCCGCCGACTGGCGGGGTTCAGCCTCATCAACGACGACACAAAGCTGTCGGTGGGGCGGTATTCGGGTACGGAGGATTGGTACGTCCGTGTGCTCGGTTTCCCGGCCGACGAGAGCTTCCTGGGTGCGTCCGCTGCGTTCAGGCAGCTGCACAACGACGGCGAGCCAGCCTCTTTCTCCAACGCTCACAACGCACTGTTCAAGGCGATGAAAAGCCTGCCCGAGGATCAGCAGAAGGTCATCCTGGAGACAGTGCCGCTGTGGCGCGCTGCGCGGGGCAAGTTGATGAACCACACCATCCAGACGCTCACTGCGCTCAAGGCGAGCAATGCCACGCTCGAGAACCCGGTGAGCTTCGGCAACATCAACCCCGACGAGCTGATCCGAACCTTCAATTACGGCGACTCTTTGCACTTCGGGGATGGAAGGGATCAGCTGGACAACTTGCTGGCAGATCCCTTCCATGAGGCGTACTACAAGTACGGCGCTCTGATCTCGATCGTGGGGCTGAGCCACTTCTACTTCGGTTTCGCCGTTCTGCTGGACAGTGCTCTTGGCGGCGCGCCCCGAGGCTGAGGCCGCCCTCTCCACAGCCCGGCGGCTTCCTGACCTGGTAAAAGGCAGGAGAAGGAGAAACCCCGGAGCAGTCGGCTCCGGGGCGTTCCCATGTGATTCGCGGCAGCTCTTGTCTCCCGCATTCACCCACCACTTTACCGCTTATCAGGGATAAGGTTGCCGTCTCGGTTTGGTCGCGCCCAGTGGGGTCGCCTATAACTGCTCTGATGTCCGCACGTGTGGTGACCGCACAGGTCAGCCGCTACCTGAGCAGTCCTCGCATGACGCCCTACCTCAGGGCTGCTTCCAATGACCGTGAACTGGCCCTGGCGCTCTACCAATGGAACCTCCAGCTCGCCGCCGCCCTGCAGGAAGTCCTCGGCGTCGTCGAGGTGGTGGTCCGTAACTCCATCGACGAGCAGCTACGCGCCTGGAACCCCACCCGAGGCCGCGACCACCTGACCGGCCAGGACTACCCACCGGAATGGACGACCCTGCCCGCCGCTCCGCTGGCCGGTCTCGTCGCCAGCGCCGTCAGGCAAGCTCGGGACCACGCCAAAGCCGCACAAGGAAGCCGCGAACCTAAGCATCCGCGACGGAACGCGCCGGTCTGCCACGACGACATCCTCGCCCAGCTGACCTTCGGGCTCTGGCGCAAACTCCTCCCGCCTGCCAATCCGAAAAAGGCCGGTCTCCAAGCGCTGTGGACTCACGCCTTGGCCGACTCGTTCCCCCACGTCGGCCAGGATCCGGCCAACCAGACGATCGCCGCTGAGGTCCTGGTCCACGGCCGGTTGGACCGTATCGTCAAGCTGCGCAACCGCGCCGCGCACATGGAACCTCTTCTCGAAGCGAATATCCCGGGCCGTCTCAGCGACTGCATGCACCTGCTCGGCTACGTCTCGCCGCACACACGGGACTGGTGCGCAGGCATGAGCCGCGTCACCGAGATCAACAACACGCGCCCTCAGCCGTAAGAGCGGGAGGGAGACCGCCTCCCAGGATCGGCGTTGTCGTGCGCCAGCCACAGGCGTATCCCGGAAGAGGGGCCTGTGATGGGGAAGGAGTTCGCGATGTCGAAGTCCAGCGGAAAAGGCCACGGCGGCGGCAAGATGACCACTGCGGCCGCGTCCCGCGTCCAGTCCGCAGCGGCGAAGAACCCGGGCAGTAGCTCGGCGAAGTCCGGCTTCGCCTCCCGTGCTCAGTCGAGCGCGGCGAAGTCCGGTAGCGGTAAGAGCGGCGGGAAGAAGTAGGCCCAGTACGCAGGGCAGCCCCGGAACGTTGGGTGTTCCGGGGCTGCCCTGCCTACTGGGTGTTCAGTCGGTGCCTCGGTAGCGCGCCCATATCACCGGCAGTTGGTCGAGGGGGAAGCGGAAACCGCGGCAACGGCCGATTTCGTGGCCGGGGTGCTCGTCGTCGAGTTCGGTGTGCGGGTGGTCGACCACCCAGGTCAAGCCGGCGTCTTCGCGGAGCCAGGGGTACACGTCGAACCACAGCCCGTCCACACGCACGGTGACCGCGTCCCCGCCGCTGGTGTGGGCCACACCCCGCCCGCGCAGCTCGGCGCACAGCAGCGCCCGCCGCAGCCGCCGGGCGTGCACGAGCTCGTGACGCAGGCCGCGCCACCACACAGCGAGCACACGCTGCCGGGTTCCCGGTGGTGTCTTCATCAGATGTCCTCGATTCGGATGGTGGCGACGGTGAAGTACCGCACCGCGCCGGAGCTGGTGGTCTTGCGCCGCCACTGGCTGGTGCGGGTGTACCCGGCGGCGGTGAGCGCGGCGTCGAGCGCGTCGAGACTGCCCGGGGCGCCCGGGGCGGCGGGAACGGCTTCCCACCGGCAGCTGACGTGGCGGCCGTAGACGCTGCCGTCGTCGCTGTAGAACAACTCGCAGGAGTACAGGTCGGCGACCGCACCAGCGGGATCGGCGAGGCGCGCGATGACGTGCAGATCCACGATTTCGGTGTCGGTCACCGCTCCACCCCCGACGTGTGGACCGGTCGCCGTGCTGCAGAACGGGCTGGGGCAGGGGAGGCGGCTTGCGCCGCGCGGTCGGGCCTGCTTGCGCAGCTGCGTCCCGAGCGGGGGCTGCGGTCGGCGGCTGCGGCCTGGCGCTGGGCGATCGCGTCGTCGCGGGCGGCGACGATGTTGGCGGTCTTGTCCCTCCACTGCTGGCGGCGAGCGGCAGCGCCGCGGCCGAGTTCCCCGGCCTGGCGGGCGCGGTCATCGACGAGAGTCCGGATCCGCTGCTGTACGTCCGGATCCACGCCCGCACGGGCGAGTGCCTTGCCCAGCTCGGTGCGTTTGATCGTGTACTGCTGGCGGTCCAGTTCCACGCTGGTGCCCGGTGATCCGGTGGCCACGCTGAACAGGGCATCGGTCATCGAGGACACTTCGAAGCGCAGCCGCTGGTCCTCGCGGCTGTGCGGGGCGGCGGTGCTGGCGGTGTCGATCAGCTCGGTGATCTGCCTGCGTGTGGTGTTCGACAGGTCGGCGGCGGGCTCGGCGGTGCGCAGAAAGTCGACGCTGGCTTTGGTGCGTTCGTCCGCGAACAGCAGCTCCGGCAGTTGTTCGTGCCCGAGGATCACGCCGGCGTCGATGTCTTCGATCGTGCACGCGATCTGCGCGCGCTCCATCGAGGTGAGCCCATGGCCGTGGCGGGCCTGGTCGAGCAGCTGCTCACGCTGGGCGGCCATGCGGGTGATCTGCAGGTTGGTGTCGTCGGTGAGCGTGCCGACGACCGCACCGAGGCGAGCCTGTTCCTCCGCGGTGAGATGGCCTTCGGCGAGGTAGTCGGCCATGCTGCGCAGCTCGGCCGCGTCGTCGGCGTACTCCACCAGCGCTTCCCGGAACTGCTCCCGGTTGACGTAGCCGGGCCACACCGCGAAATCGACCGCCTGGCCCGCCTGGATCGCGCGGCCGACGTCGCGGACACGTTCCTGGTCGGCGTCGGTCAGCACCGAGATCTGCTTGCCGACCTCACGAGCGGCTTTCGGGTTGTTCGCGAACTGCTCCAGCAGCGCCGCCGCCCGGCCGCGGGCCTCCTCGCCCGGGTCCACGATTACCGGGCTGGTGAGCAGATCCACCCGCGAGGTTTCCCCGCGCAGGTAGTCCACCACGAACTCCACCCGGGCGCGGTCCTCGGCGGTGAGCCGGGCGGCATCCAGGGCGATGTCGAGCTGCTCGCGGCGCCGGGCTTGGCTGACGCGATGCTCGTCGGGGTCCAGCGGGTCGACCTCGGGACCGCGCCACGCCATCACCGCCTGAACCGCGGCGTCTTTCGCGGCTTCTGGCATCGGCAGCGCGGCCACGAGGTCGATGACGGCGGACTCGCGATCCCACACACTCGCCGCTTCGGCGTAGCGCTGGTAGTGCTCGGCTTCGAAGGCGGGGTCGATGCTGACGGTGAAATCGTGGGGGTCGATGAGCACACCCCAGCTCAGGGCGTAGGAGCTGGTCAGTTCGTCGAGGCGCTGGGCGGCCAGCTCCGAATCGAAGGACCACACCAGAGCATCAGCCAGCGAGGCGACCATCGCGGTCCGGTTCTGCCACGGGATCGCTGCCAAGCGAGTCTCGGCCTGGGACATCGCTTCACGGATCTTCGGCTCCAGATCCCAATCGGCGTCCTCACCGCGTTCGGCCCGCCCGATCGCGGCATCGACCTTGGCCGACCGCTCACGAGCCTGGTTGGCCGCGACGGTGGCCAGCAGGTACGCCACGCGCTGGCCGTGCCCGGCCGGCGCACCCAGCTGCGGCTGCTGCCCAGCGGCGTCTTCACCGGGGGCGGCCTTGCCGCCTGCGGCAGTGATGGTGTCGGACATAGGGTTTTCCTCCTGGTGGGTGGTGGGGTCGGTCCAGCCCGGCCCCGGATCGGTTTCCTGAGTGAGTTCTTCGCGGGAGAGCCCGTGCCGTTCGGCGGCGCGGGCCTGGTGCTCGCGCACCGCCTTTTCGACGGCGGCGAGCTGGGCGGGAGTGGCGGTGCGTTTGGGCGCGGCCGCCCGGACGTCGAACAGGTAGGCCCACAACCGGCGCTTACGGCCCGTGGGCTCACGAACCATCAGCGCGGCCGGGTCTTGGCCGTTCGGGCGCAGGCCCGCCGCACGCAGCTGGCGGCGGGTTTTCAGGTGAGACGGAGCAGCCCGCCACGCGAAGGTGTCGGGCTGCTGCTCGTCGTGTACGGCGCTCATCTGATCGAGCTGTTCAGCGGCTGGTGCCCTGATCGGGGTTTTGGCCGTTGCCCTTGCCCTTGCCGCGGTGGTTGAACCGCTGCATCCCGGCGCCGGGGTTGGTGGTGCGCGGGTTGAGCTTCGCCGCCTTGGCCGCGGCCGACGGTGGTTTGGCGAAGGAGGATTCGGCGGCCATCCGCTCGGCGATCTGGTCCTCGTCCAGACCGGCACCGCGCAACTGGTTTTCGATGTCCTTGTGCCGTTGCGGACTGTCGTAGTCGACGGATTCGACGCCGGCGCCGCCGCGGGAGCCCACGACCGCTTCGCGGCGTTCGGCCCAGCGGCGGGTGGCGGTAGCGACCTGCTGGGTCGACTCCTCGACCGCTGCAGTGGTGCGGCCGAGGTGCTCGCGGATCTGGGTGCGCACCTGCTCGGGCACCGCGGCGTCATCCAGGATCTTGTCCAGGTCCCGGCGCCGCGCGCGGGCGTTGTCGTGAGCGATGCGCTTGTAGCGGTTGATATCGGTGGTCGCCGCGGAGCGGTCATCGGCGAACAGCTGCTCGGGGATGTCGGTTTTGCCCGCGTCGATATCCCGCAGAACCGCGCGCAGCTGGTCCTTTTCCAGTGAGTGCAGGCCCTCACCGGTGGCGAGTGCTTCCTTGATCGCGGCCTTGTGCCGGGCGGCGGACTTGCGCAGCTGCACGGCGGTGACGTCGGCGAGGTCACCGGCCTTGCCCGCGGCGGCCTCGGCTTGGGGTGCCAGTGCCGCGTAGGCACGAATGTGAGTGGTCAGCTCGTCGCGGTCGACGTGATTGGGCCACAACCGCGGGTAGTGCCCCGCGGGATTGGCCCGGATCGCCTTGCCCCGTTCCCGCGTCGCCTCCTGGTCCTGCATGGTCAGGACCTCGACCTCACCGGCCAGCTGTTGCTGCACCTGCTGGGTCGGTGCACCCACCTTCAGCTGCTCCTGGTAGGTCTCAAGCAACGTGTCGATACGCGCCTTGGCTTCCTCCCCCGGGTCGACCAAGGGCCGGGCGTGGCGGCCCAGCTCCTGGGCCGCCGACACGGCGTTGCCGACATTGCCGACGCTGCCGATCTCGGTGTCGTCGCTGAGATACGCGAAGACGAACCGCACCCGGTGGCGGGTCTGCGCGGGGACCTTCTTGTCCTCCAGCTGGCGAGTCAGTGTTTCGAGCCGGTCAGGGCTCGGATCAGCCCGCCAGGCCTCGATTGCGGCGTAGAGCTGGAGTTTCGCGCTTTCGTCGATGTCGTCATCGGCAGCGACGATCTCGACTGCCCGGTCCTGGGCTGTGCGGTCGCGCGCGAGGGCGGCGCGTTCCTGCTCGGCGGCGGCCAGCATCGCCGGATCCGCCGAGGCGATGACATGGGCCTCACCGTTGACGATGTCGATGTCGACTCCGAACCGGCTGCTCACGTGCTCGGCCAGATGCCCCAGTTCCAGCCCGGCGACCTCGCTGTCATTGGCCCATGTGGCCGCATCACGCACGGCATCGGCGATCTCGGTGCGCGAGGCGGTGTCGTAGCCGGCCTGGCGCAGCTTGCGCAGCCGGGTCTCGACCGCGGATTTCTCAGCGGCACGCCGTTCCTCGGCGGCCTTGCGTTCTTCCTCCGACTTCTCCGCCTCGGCCTGCGCGGCGGCCAGACGCTGCGCGACAGCCTTGGACGCCAGCATCAGCAGGTGTTGCATCAACAGCTTCGCGAAGACCGACCACTGGCTGTGCATGTGGTCGACTTCGTCCGACTGCGGGGGCGGGGTGTCCAGGGACGGGGCGAGCAGGTATTCGGCCATGAGAGTTCCTCCAGGAGCGGGTTTTTCAGCGGGGACGTCGGGATCGGCTGCCACCGTCGGCGGCGGTGGGGCCGGTCCGGCTGCCGCAGTGCGCGCCGGGGCGGGCGCCGGGGCCGGGGCGGGAGCGAGGGCGGGGGTGTAGGGATCCAGGTGCGGGATCGGCACCAGATCGGCGACACCGTGCCCGGCGGCCAGATGGTCGGTGACGTCCTTGCCGGTGGCGGCCTGCACGACCCGCACCCGCCCTACCAGCCCTGAGAGGGTCTGCATGACCCTTTCGGCGCGGTGGTAGCCGGGAGCGTCGCGGTCGGCGACGATGACCACGGTGCGAGCACCCCGCAACCATTCGGCGTGCTCGGGCGACCACCCCGAGGCGCCACCGGCGTTCGTGGTCGCGACCAAACCGGCGGCCGCGGCGTTGAGCGCGTCCTTTTCGCCCTCGACGAGGTAGATGGTGCGACCGGCGTCGATGCCGTCGCGGACCTCCGGCAGCCGGAACGGGATCTTGTCGAAACCGGTGAACTCCCAGTCGTTTCGCTGCGGGTTCCACGCCCGCTGGGAGAACGACTTGTCGCGGCCGCGGGCGAACTGGGCTTCCTTGCGGATGACCTCACCAGCGACGGTGCCATCAGCGCGCACGTAGGTGTAGGTGACGATCGGCTTCCACGGCGTGAGCTGTTCGCCCAGCTCCCGTTTGGGTTTCTTCGCCGGGATCCCCGCCTGCCGCAGAGCCCGATCGGCCCGCGACTCCTGCCGGACGCTCGGGCGCCGGGCCTGATGGGAGCGGCCGGTCCCGCGCTGGCCTCGCCGGATCGGGTTGTCGTAGAGGTCACGCACCTTCAACCCGACCGCGTCGAGGACCTGCTCGTCGTCGCAGCCGGTCTCGCAGCGGACCTTGGTGCGGCCGGCGTCGGCGAAGTACTTCACCGACAGCGACGGACGGTGGTGGCGGCCGTCGCCCTCGTGGACCGGGCAGCAGTAGCGCGTCCACGACCCAGCCGGCCGCCCCGGCCCTACCACCTGCTCCAGGGCGGTGGTGACCCGCACCCACGACCCCGGATCGGAGGTGTTCGGGGCGGCCATCAGGGAAACGCCCTGATGACGCGGCGGGTCTGCAACGGCGCGGACGGCAGGTACAGCCCGGTGCCCGTCACCGCCGCGCTGGGCGGTACCTCGTCGTAGTCGTAGCCGTCGGGGAACTTCAACCCCTCGGGGATCTCGACCACCGGCAGCGCCTGCAACCGGCGCACATGACCGTCGGGCACCGAGCACCACTTGAACGGGCCGTTCTCCGGATCCAGCAGGCGTTCCATCGTCGGGTCGGCGTGGTGCAGCCACCACACCGACATCTCCACGCCATCGCCCTGGCGCATCCGCTCGAACGCCCGCCACAACGCCCCCAGGCGTGCGACGGCCTCACCGTGGTCCCACCACTGCGGGCACCACCGGGCCTTCTTCTGCGTGCCCTCCCGCACCACATCGCGCCGGTAGAGCTGGGCGACGAACTTGGCGACGAAAAGCTCCAGGTTGCGGTACTTCAGCTTCGCGACCGGGTCCTCGGGCTGGTGGCTGGCATCCACAGCGGCCATCGCGTCGCGCACCGCCGCGACCCGCATCTCCTCGGCGACCGGCTCGGTGAGCACCTTGTCGACCACACCCTTGGCGATCAGGGCAGCCGCCTCGCTGACCTGCGAATTCACCGCTTTACGGACCGCGCCCGACAACGCCTCGGTCAGCTCGACCGCTGCCGCGATCTCCTCGTTCCCCTCGACCGCCGACAGGTCGATCTCCTCGGCAGTGGGAGTGGTTTCGGTGGTGGTCATGCGGATTGGCCTTCCTGCTCGGTGCTCGACCCCACGACCCACAGACGCGGGCGCGTGGGCGGGGTGTGGTGGGAAGCGGCGATCTCATCGAGCGCGGCGGTGATCTGGGCGGCGTACGGGCGGTCCATCCACGGCACGGTCTGCCCGAGGGTCGGGCGGTTTCCGGAGGTGAACACCACGCAGCGCCCGCGCGGCAGCGCCGCGAGATCGCTGGGGTGCAGGGTGATTTCGGTGGTGCGCGACACCGAGGTCGAGCGGTGCCCGCCCTGGGCCTTGCTGACCGAGGTGGACTGCTCGTAGTGCGGTCCGATCAACTCGCTACGGGCGCGCAGGAACGCCTCGTCGTCCAGGCCGCCGCCGATGACCTTGATGTTGGCCGCCGACCACAGCGCCTTCATGCCGTCCTCGCCCCAGCAGCGAACCCCCTGGGCCCAGGACTGCAGGATCGACATGACCACGATCCCGCGAGAGCCGAAGTGGGAGTACTGCTTGGGCAGCTCCCGCCAGCGCACGATGTTGGCGGCCTCGTCCAGCACGATCGTCAACGGCACCGGCAACCGGCCACCGGGGTGAGCCACTCCCTCGGCCTTGCCCGCACCGGCGACCGCCGCGCACAGCGCGGTCACCAACGGTCCCGCACTGGCCGGGCCTTCCTCACTGAGCGGGTAGAGGGTGTCGCGGGAGCGCACGAACTCCTCGACCTTGAACGCCGTGCGGGGCTTCTCCCCCTTGCCGGGTGGGCACACCCACCGCTGGATCGAGGAGAACCGAAGGCAGGCAGCCATCTTCTTGGCGGTGGAAAACACCCCACCCTTCTGCTTCTCCGGGGCGCCGTACTGGTCACGCAGCGCCGCGGCGGCCAGCTCGTATCCAGCGTCTTGGAGGATGTCGACCGGCTCGTCATCCGAGGACTTGGTCACCCACCGGAACACCTGCGTAATCGGCTTCTTCGCCACCGCGGCGGCCAGGATCAGACCCGTCAGCAGGTCCTCGCCCTCGGGCTCGAAGAACGCATCCCGCGACGCGGTGTCGTTCCCGGCAGCGAAGTGCCCCGCCAGCTCCGCGGCGCGTTCCTCGGCCCCCGCACCGCCGTTCTCGCCCAACACCCAGTCGGCCGGATCCCAGAACCACGTGCACGGCTCGGCCGCCACCCCCTGCGGATCGAACACGAACACCCGCCGGCCATCGCTGGAGCGCGCCTTGCGGGTCGCATCCACCACATCGCGCTTGTTCGACGTGGCAACCACCGCACCGATGGCTTCCATCACCGCCGGAATCACCCGGGAGGTCGACTTGCCGGTACGCGGACCCCAGATATCCAGGTGCAGGTCCTCATACGAGGCATACAGCCGCTGACCATCGGCCACCGACAACGCGATCAGCACGCCCGGCTCGTCACCGTCGCGCAGCTGCACCCGCAGTTCCTTCGCCTTGCCCAAGATCGCCTCGCGGCGCAGGCTGGCCAGCTCCTTACCCCGGCCCATGAACCGGGCCTGAGAGTCGATGGCCTCGCGCTTGATCCGGCCCCGCTGACGGGAAAGCTGGGAGCACTTGCGGCAGGTCGCCCGCCACGCCCACACCGACCCGGCCACCGACACCGCGGTCCCGGCCACCAACGTGACCGCACCACCGGTAGCGGCACCGGTCCACGCCAGATCACCGGTCGCCAGGTTGAGCGCCATGGTCAGCGGGTTCCAGGACACGTGCTGCTGCGGGCCGCCGTAGAGGGCCTCCCCGATCCGGATCGACATCCCCGCGGCCTCACCCAAACCGATCGCGCCAGCGACAGCGGCCGGGTAACCCCAGGTCTCCGCGAAATCCGAACTACCAGGCTGTTTCACGCTGCGGTCCATCAGGCCGCCCCCTCAATTTCGGTGGTGCTGGCGGCGACGGCCTTCAGCCGGTCGGCGGCCTCATCACGGAGGCTCTGAAGCTGGGGTGCGTTCACCGGGTCACCCCCGGGTCCGGCGTCGCGGTCGCGGTGCAGAACGGCGCGCACCCGTTTCCGGTCGGGATCGTCGAGCCCGGCCCGAAATCGGTGCAGGACACGACCACACACGTGATGGCGGCGAGGACCACGACGGCGGCGAACATCGCGGCCATCGCCCCGACGACACCGATGCCGATGCCGCCGGACTCCGGTACGACCGGAATCACCACATCGACCACCCGCTCGCGGGCCATCACCGCGCCACCTCCACCGGCAGTGCCGCGAAACCGCGGGCCTCAGCAGCGGTCAGACCCAGCAGGTTCGCCCACCGCTCGACCTCGATTCGGTCCGGCGCCACCGCGATCCGCATCGCCGCTCGCGCCTGCTCCCGAGTCAGCTGGCGGCCGGGCAGAAAATCGACGACCCACCGGTCCTGGCCGACGTAGTCCGCGTGGTGGGCGGTCTCCTCGCTGACCATGTGCCCGCGGACTTCGAGCACCGCCGGGATCGTCGGCGCGGCCGCCCGCCGCCAGGTTTCGCGCGTCCAAACAGTCGGGATGTTCATCAGCGGTCACCGCTTACGGCCGCGACGGGCTGAACGAGACTCAGAACCTCGCTACGCCGTACGCGGTAGTGGCGACCGTTGACGAGCCATCCGCGCAGGTCGCCCGCCTTGATCCAGTTCTTGATGGTCTTGGCGTCTACGTGGACGAGGGACGCCGCCGTACTTGCCGGGATCAGGTCTTCGGGGACCAGATCCTCCGGGCGTGAAGTGGCGGAGAGATCGAGAGTCATGAAGGGGCCTCCTGCGGGAATTCCGGAACTTTCTTCCGTGATGCCTATGCAGGTAGATGGTGCATCAACCTGAATAGGCAGGTCAATAGATGGATAGGCCACTTATGCAGGATGTAGGCAGGTTCTAAGCTGATGGGCATGAGCGCGATCGACCCTGACGACCCCCGCCCGCCTCGGCGGCAACTCGCTGACCTGCTACGGGCTGCGATCCTCACCGGAAAACTGAAGCCAGGGGAGAAGCTGCCGAGCGGGCCCGAACTCGCTCAGCGGTACGGCGTGTCGAAAGTGACTGCGCAGCAGGCGGTTGGGGAACTCCGCACAGAGGGGTTGGTCTACAGCCGTGCTGGATCTGGAGTGTTCGTCAAGGAACGCACGAGCAAACCGGTGGGGCTGCGACCGCACCTCGAGCGGGCCTTCATAGAGCCGAAGGTGACAGTGGATTTCGCGGGCTTCGCCGCCGAGACCCTCCATGGCGCTATCTCCGAGCCGCTGGACAAGATCCGAGACGGACGATTCCGTCCCGAGTCGATCGACGTCCGAATCCTCGTTCCGGACCCGGGAACGCCATGGGCGCTACCCGCGCGAGCATCGGACCTCGCAGACAGTCCTGCCTTTCGCCGCCGAATGCAACGAATCATGGAGCGCCACGCATTCGGCATCCACGACGAAGTACTGGAACTGAAACGAATCGGACTGATCGAGTCCGCCTCTGTGCAGATCCGCGTCTACCCAGCCGCGCCGCTGTTCAAGCTCTACATCATCAATGGACTCGATGCCTTCTTCGGCTTCTACCCCATCGAGGAACATCAGCTACCGCTGGATGGCGAAGACACGGTGATGCTCGACCTGGCGGGCAAGAACGCAACTCTGTTCCACCTCGAGACCGACCAGGCCGACAAGGAGTCGTTCAAATCCCAGTTCATCGACCAATGCCAGCGCTGGTACGAGAGCGTCTGGAAAATCGGCCGCGACCTCCAGCCGTAGAAACGAGCAAACTATGTCGACGCCTATCGCCGCACTCGGTGTAGTGATCGTGACCTACAACAACGCGACTGATCTGCCTCAGTGTCTGGATGCGCTTCAGTCCAACGCCAGCGGGGCCTGGGTGGTCGTGCGGGACTGCGGCTCATCGGATGAGTCTGTCGAGATCGCCGAGCGTCACCCAGCAGTGAACAGGGTGATCGCCGGGACGAACGTGGGGTTCGGAGCGGCCTGCAACGAAGCGGTGAACAGCCTTGGATCCGCCGTGCAGATGGTCCTGTTCCTGAACCCGGACACCACGATCGACTGCAATATGGCCGATCTACTCGAATACGTCACGCAGTTCGGCGAATTCGGATGCGTCGGCATCCAGCAGCAGTCGTTCAGTGGTGACATCGTTTGGTCCTGGGACGAGTTCCCCACCGTGCCGCTGGAATGGCAAAAGGCCAGGAGGATGCCGCTGTTGCAGCGCTCCCCAGCAGGCTATACCGACGATCGCCGCGTCGACTGGAACATGGGCGCGTTCCTGCTCATCCCACGTCCAGCGTTCGAACTCGTAGAGGGGTTCGATGAACAATTCTTCCTGTTCTACGAGGAGATCGACCTCCAGCAGCGCCTAGCACGCATCGACCGTCCGACCTACTACGTCAACAAATTCCACTACCAGCACGACAGGAGCGACAAAGCCACTCTGTGGCGCGAAGTACTCCGCCTCAACTCCAGACGGGCATACGACCGGAAGTGGCTCACCCGGTTCGAGACCCTGCAATGCCAGATCGCGCAGTCGTACCGCTGGCTGCAAGACGCCATCCGGCCACAGCGGGACCGTGACCGCCGACTGGTCATTCCGCGGCTGCTAGCGACCTGGGGACTCATCCGCGCAGTCGTTCCTCCTGAGGACATCCAGGGCGGGATCGACTCCTGGCGTTCTGTACGCCCGTTCTGGGCACAAGCTGAGATCACGCGAAAGCAGTGAGGCAACCGGCTGACTCGCGGACAGGAGATCCAGAGGGCAGTCGCTACACACATCTACCTCGTTCGACACAACGGGTAGGACGCCAAGCCCGCGTGGCCAGCCTCATTCCACACGCTTTGTGTGGAATACCTTTCGGCGCGCCTCCCGCACCCATAGCCTCGTTTCCTCTAGGAATTACAGCCATGGCTAGACCCGCGAAACTGCCCCCAACGAAGAAGGTCGGCATCGACCTCTCGCGCGAAGTCGTCGCTGCGATCGCTGACGAGGCGGCCGCGCGAGGAATCAATATCCGGGCCCTCTACGAGGTCGCGTTGCGACGCGAACTCGGACTCCCGGACTACCCCGGACTTCCCTCGGCATACAAGGAGGACCTGAGACTCCCGGCCTGACCCGCCTGGAGAACGTGCCCATTGTGGGCATGACTCACCCCAGAAATGGGTGAAGGTCCCCAGCGCCAACTGGAGACCTTCGCTCGGATCCCACTCAATACCCTCAGAGGACCCAACGCTTGTGGAAAGCGTCTATGAGGGTAGCAAGAGCGCTGACACCCGACCAAGCGTTGCGGCCGGACCAGTAGGTCACGATTTGCTGCCCGAGCTCTCTCTGCTACTCGCCACTAACAGTGACGTTCCAGCTCCTGCCGACACGGCTCGTGAGCTGGCTTGGTCGACTCTTGCCCCGCTGATCGCGGCGCGGCCGTCGATGCGTCTGATCGACCGCCACACGAACACCACGGTGTCGACTCGGCGCCTGACGCGGCGGCCGCCGGCGGCCCCGGCCGCGGTGCCGGTCTACGACGCTGCGCACCGCACACGGTTGCTGGCGCTGGACTTCGACTCCAAGCGCGCCGGACCGGTGCAGGTGGCACAAGACGTGGCTTACGCGAAGGCGTGGCTGCGCGCGTGCGGCGCACTCCCGGTGTCCGACCTCAACCCGGCCAACCGCGGCCGCCATGTCCTCGCGGCCTTCGCTGCCGGTGAGACCCACAGTCGCGACGAGATCGAGCCGGTCATGCGCCTGCTCGGCTCGCGGTTGCCGACGCTGGATATCGGCCTGATGCTCAACCCGCGCACCGGGGCGATCACTCCGCCTGGGTCGGCGACCCGCAGCGGCGCGGTCCGGGAGCTGGACGGCGGCGTCGACGAGGCGGCGGCTGCGCTGCGTCAGGGCGCGGAGCCCGGCCTGCTCGCACGCCTGCGGGAGTACCTGGGTGTCGAGCCCGACCACACCACCACCGAGCAGACGTCTACCGCCCCTATGAAGCTGTCTGCGGACTTGTGGGAGGGCGTGGGCAGTGCGGCGCGGCTGCGCGGGCACTGGTGCTGGAGGAGCCAGATTCCGGCGCCTGTGGAGGCGTTCGCGGTCAGCGGCGCCATGCCCGCCGATGGCCGATGGCCTTCCCGGTCGGAGGCCCGTGCCAGCGTCCTGGCCGCGTGCGCGAAACGCGGCTGGAGTCTCGATGACGTACGCGCACGCCGTGACAGCAGCTGGCACGGTCTGGCGAGCGCGTACGCCCACTACAGCCGCCCCGACGAGGCTCTGGCCGCCGACTGGGAGCGCATCTGTGCCCGTTGGATCACAGCCAGCTCATTAGTCCGTTCTCCCGAACACAGGAACATAAGTCTCACACCCCCCGAAGGCTCCTACGGCTCGAAATCTGCTCCGCTGCACAGCGATACCCACTCTCGGTGGCTTGCCACCGCCCATTCCTGGGTCCACCAAACCTGGCCCGGCCAACAACACCGCTGGACAGTGCTTGCTGTGCTCGATGCACTGGCCTATGCCGCGCTGGTGGCAGGGAAGACAGGCAGAGACGGCACACCGCTGGTCGCGGTCGGTGTGCGCGCGCTGGCCGGGTTTGCTGGGCTGCTGTCGATCGGGACGGTCGCTGATGTGCTGGCCGACCTGCGGGAGCGGCCAGGCAGCCCGATCCTGCGGATCCGGCGTGCGGTGCACCGGGACGCGGACTGCTACAGCCTGGTCACCGCCTACAGCGGCCCAGAGTTGGATCAGGCCGTGGAGCCGGTGCCAGCCGACCGCGTCCAGTTGCGGCCCGTCCACGACGCCTGGAAAGTGCTTGGATTGCACCACCGCGCGGTCTACCAGCTGATCGTCGACACCGGCCTCACCAACGTCGCCGACGTACTCGCGGCCGCCGGCGTCGGTCGCAGCACCGGCTACGACACCCTCGCCGTGCTCGCCCAGGCCGGGCTCATCACCCGCGCCCGCGGCACCGTCTCCCCCGGCCAGATCACCCTCGACGACATCGCCACCGCCCACGGCCTGCGCGAAGTCCGCGCCGACTACCTCGCCCGGATCCAACGACAACGCGCCGAGTGGCACGCCTGGCTGGAACTACGGCACCAGATTCCCGCCGACCACGATTGCGGCGCCGAGCCGACCGTGCAGCTCGCGCCCTGGGATCTGGACTCTG
This sequence comes from Nocardia sp. NPDC047648, assembly GCF_040642815.1. NCBI lineage: Bacteria > Bacillati > Actinomycetota > Actinomycetes > Mycobacteriales > Nocardiaceae > Nocardia > Nocardia sp. NPDC047648. The sequence goes on from NZ_JBEYSX010000025.1 coordinate 43,625, forward strand.
GCCTGGACGAGGCGATTTGGGCCGCCCAGCTAGCTACTGGCCCGCCAGAATTGAGCTGGCCTCTGTAGGGCATGGCAGTGCCTGCGTGCGATTACGCAGCCCCATTGAGGATGTGCAGGACCGCATCGAGAAGAGCTGGGTCGAGCTTGTCGCGTAGCACCTGGGCGACATCGGTGGGTGTGCTGCTCTTGGGAATCTTCACCGCCGTGGTCGTGGAAAGACTCTTTCCATTCTCGGTGCCGGACTCCGGTTCGGTGATGAGCCGGGCAGGGTCGTAGGGCTGCCCAAGATCCAGTAGCGCACGCTGGTCGTCGGCGGTGAGCACGGCGAGCTTGAGCGCCTTCTGTACTGGCATTGCCAGGTCCGACACCATGCCCTGGAACTCGGGGATCAGCTCGAGCAATTGCAGCCGCTGGTTCACCTGGGTGTGGGAGATCCCCATCCGCTCGGCGAAGGCTCGCTTGCTCTCGCCGGTCATCGCGAGCACCGCGGCCATCTCGCCGCCCTCGCGGATCGGGTCATAGGGCTTGCGGTGGTAGTTCTCGATGATCCCGCTTTCCTTGCTCAGCCTCGGATCGGCGAGTCGGTCATTGCGGTGCAGCGGCAGCCTGTCGACCTTCTTGTGCCGGGCAGTGGCGAGCCTGCGATTGCCCATGATGACGACGTAGCGGACCTCATCGTCGAACTTGTCGCCGGGATGGTGTTCCAGCCACGCCTCTCGCGAGCACACCGTCACCGCTTGAAGGATGCCGAACTCGTCGACCGTCGCGGCGAAGGCCGCCAGCTCCGGATCGGCTTCCGGGTCGTACTCACGCGCCCACCGCGGGTTGTCCGGTCGGTGCGCGAACTCCGCCAGTGGCGCGTCAATCTGGGAGGCCGGCGGGGGAGCAGCGGCGGCGTCTTCGGTCGGAACCTCGGCTCGCGTGGTGGTCAGCACCGCCGAGACGATCGCCGCGGTATCGCTGTGCGCCGTCGACGGGAGACCACCGGCGCTGCGGCTCTTCTTCGGTCGCTGTGGAGCGGGCATCAGGCTGCCTCGTCCGCGCGTTGGCGGGCCAGGATCTCTTCCGCCAGGTCGTCGTACTCGCCGACGTCTTCGGGAATGAGGCCGTAGAACTCGTCGTAGGCGACCCCGCGCGAGATCTCGGTGTTCAGCACATCCAGGCCCAGGGCGTACGGGGTGTCGGGATCCAGCTCCCCGGTGTCGCTGACCAGGTTCGAGGTGAGCGCTTCGCGCGCCTCCTTGGCCTTGCCCTTGTGTGCGGCGGGGCAGCGGGTCAGCAGGATGCTGACCTCGAGCGGTGAGCCAGAGTCGTTGACCGCGACCGCGCTCTGATAGGTCGGCACGAGTCGTCGCAGTTCAGCGCGGAACGGGCCGACCGGGCAGATCAGCCAGTCCGCGTACAGGCAGCCGTGGGTGAAGTTCTCCGGCTGCTCACCACCGGTATCGATGATCACCACATCCGCGCCGGTCGAACGCTCCACCGTCCGGGCGTACTGCGACAGTGGCCCGTCGCTCTCGTGCCAGATCGCGAGCTGGAACGGCACCCGGTCACCAACCCGCTCCGCCTCCTGAACCCAGTCGGTCGCACCGCGCGTACGGGTGTCGGCGCAAATGACGACCACCTTCAGGCCCCGGCGCACCAGCGCCACCGCCGTCAGGATCGCGCTGGTCGTCTTACCCGGACCGCCCTTCAATGTCGAGAACAGGACTCGCAGGACTCGGCGGGTATCTGCCGTCGTCATGGGCTATGGCTCCTAGCTAAGCCCCGCCGGTGGAAAGAGTCTTTCCACCGGGGCGGGTGCGGCGAATAGGAAGCGGAGCTCACCCTGCCGCCCTGGGGCAGGGGCCGCTACCTGGCTCGATTCAGCCGAGACGATACCGCGCAGTAGGCGGCGAAGAGAACGACCACACCGGCGTATGAGCCGCTTCTCCCACGTCTGCACCCCCGGCTCTCGGCGAAACCCCTGGTCGCCAAGCTCGCACCGCTCGCCGACCCGGCCAGGTGTGGGCGGGGACTGTCCGCCGCTGGTCTCGACCGTGATCTCAAGCAAGTTATGTTATGTTACGACAAAACGTTTCATCGAAACAATTCGATTTGTTATTAACGACATTACTTAACAGAATTACGGTAGAATCGAGGTATGAGCGAGCAGTCAGAGACCCCGACCGCTGAGTCGGCGGCAGGTGAGCAGCGCGTATGCAAATTCCCAATCGGTTTCGATGCGGAAACCGGCGAATTCCAGGTGTGCGGGCGGGCGGTGTCGCTGACGTCGCGTCCGGGCCGTCAGGCGAGCTACTGCGGTGAGCCGCATACGGATCCGGATGGGCAGCGGCGCACCCATGACCGGACCACGGCGTTCCAGCGGCGCCGGGAGCTGCAATTGGCGGCGGCCGGCCAGGCCGCGCCGCGCCGGGAGCGGCCGAACGCGCCCCGGCCGGTGACGTCGTCGCGGGCGTCGCTGTCGGAGCTGCTCGCGCAGGTTGAGATGGTGACAACCGCGCACCGCGAGCAGCTGGGGGAGCTGGTCGGCCGGGTGCACGAGATCGTCGCGACCGCGATCGATCCGGACGCGGCGGTCGCGGAGGTCACGCAGATCCGCCGCGAGCACGAGGCCGAGCTGGCAGTAGCGAACACCCGCGCGGACGACGCCGAAGCCGACGCGATCGCCGCCCGACGCGAGCGTGACCGCGCGCTCGAGGACAAGGCGCTGGCCGAAGGCGCGGCCGAAGACGCGATCGCCGCCCGGGACGCGGCGCGTGCCGACGCGGAGGAGCGCATCGCAGCCGCCGAGGCCTCCGCCGCCGAACAGGTCGAGATCGTGCGCGCCGAGGCCGTAGCGCAGATCGAAGCCGTCCAAACGGAGGCTGCCGAGCAGGTCGCCGCTGCCCGCGCGGAAGCCGATGAGCAGGTCGCCGCTGCCCGCGCGGAAGCCGATGAGCAGGTCGCCGCCGCCGAGGCAGCCGCCGCCAGGGCGCGCGGTGAGGCAGAGCAGGCCGGTGCGCAGCGCGACGCGGCGATCGTCGACCGCGACGCAGCTCGCGCGGAAGCTGCCGAGCGCATCGCGGCGGTTGAGGCACAATCGCGGGAGCAGATCGCCGCAGCCGAGCAGGCCGCCGCCGCTCGCGTCGACCAGGTCGAGCACGACGCCGCTGTCCAGATCACCGGGGCGCACGACGGTCGTGACGCCGCGGTCGCGGCGCGGCACCGCGCTGAATCCGCCCAGGCCGCCGCTGAGCAAGCTGCCGCCGATGCCCGGACCGAGGCTGACCGGCTCCGCGGTGAACTCACCGATCTGCGCACCCAGCTGGCCGGCGCACGAACCGAGGCCACGGATTTGCGTGGAGAGCTCGCCGCCGCCCGCGCGGATGCGACCTCTGCTCAGCGCGCGGCCGCCGACGCCGATGCCGATGCGCAGCGACTTCGGGCCGAAATCAGCGAGGTGCGTGCCGATCTGGCTACGGTGCGGTCGGAAGCTCGCGCGGACCGTGAGCAGTTGCGTAGCGACCACGCCGCTGAGATCACCCGGATCCAGTCCGCCGCCGACGCCCGCGCCGACGCGCTGGAGCGCGCCCTGGCTGCCGCGCAGAACACCATCTCCCGCCTCGAATCCGAACTCGCACAGAAACGCCCGAGTCAGAAATGACGGGCCACAACACCGACCAGCCCCGCGATCCGCGACACCGCCGAGAAAGGTTTCCCCTGATGTCCTCCCGTTCGAAACCCCGAACCACCCCTCCTGATGGTGACGCCCTGATCGTGGGTGCGCTGCCCGAGCGGGTACAGATCGCGCATGAGCGTCTGGCTCACCAGGACGACCCTGCGCTGCTGGAGGCGTTGTCGGAGCGTGAGCTCGTCGCCTCCCGCGAGTTGGCCGAACTGGTGCGTGATCACGAACGCAACGAGCAGCGGGCGCGGATCCAGGCCGCCGCTGATGCCGCGGAGCGGGTGCGGCGCACCGCTTCGCAGCTGGCCGAGCGGGAAGCCGAGGATCTGCTGCGGGCCGCGCAAGCGATCGGGGAGCAGCGCCACAGCAGCAGCCCGCACGCGAAAGTCGCTCGCCTGCACCAGCGCAAACCGCGGGTGCTGGGGCTGCTGGCGGGTGTGGTCGCGTTCTCGATGCTGTTCTCTGCGGTCACCGTGCAGCAGAACATCGCCCCCACTGGCGGTGTCACCAATCCGATGTTCTGGCTGTCCTATGGGCTGGAGGCCCTGATCAGTGTGGTGCTGGTCGCGTTGATGCTCTCGACCGCTGACACCGCCGAGTGGGGTGTCATCGACAAGCTGTGGCAGGTCTACACCGTCGAGGGCATCCTGCTGACCGCGAGTATCGCGCTCAACACCTTCCCGTACCTGCGGACCGGTGATGTGACCGGCTTCGGTGTGCACGTGGTCGCACCGATCATGATCGGCGTCGCCCTGGTCACCCACCGCCTCGTCGCCGAACGCTACGGCCACGCCATCGAACGAGCCACCGCCGAAGTCCCCGACCACGAGGACCTGCACGCACGCCTGGCGGCCCTCACCCAGGTCGGTGACGCCGGGAACCGGATCCTGCCCGAGATCCTCACCGCCCGCCCGGAACCCGTGCGACACGAGGCGACGGACGAGGGCATCGAGATGCCGGCCACCGAACATCCTGCGGAGCACCCGGCCGAGCGGAGCACCGCTACGGAGCAGACGAACGCAGCACCTGCTCCACAGCGCCCGATGGTTGCTGCTGCGGAGCACGAACAGAGCACCCCGCTCGCTGAGCAGAGCACCGCTACGGAGCACCCCGCTACGGAGCACCCTGCGCAGCAGCAGAGCACCACTACGGAGCACTCTGCGGAGCACCTTGTGGAGCAGCCTGCGGAGCACGAACTGAGCAGTCTGCGGAGCACCCCGGCCGCTACGGAGCACCTTGCGGAGCAGCGGAGCACCACAGCGCCCGAGGCCGCGACCGTGCCTGGTGTGGTCGAGCCGGACATCGAGCAGGCCGCGCCCGCACCCGTTGCAGGGCTGGTAGATCCGGTGGAGACCCAGCCGGGCGTCGAGGAGACCGCGCCTGTGGAGCGGGTTGTGGAGCCCCCTGCTACGCAGACCACCGAGCAACAGAGCACCGCTGTGGAGCACCCCGCTCCGGAGCAGCAGAGCGCTGCTACGGAGCAGTCTGCGGAGCACGAACCGAGCAGTCCGCCCGTCGAACGGAGCACCCTGCGGAGCACCACCTCTGCTGTACGGAGCACCCTGCGGAGCACTTCGGTTCTGGCGGAGCGCCGTGCGGAGCAGCCCACGGAGCATCGCAAGGTTGCTGCGGAGCACGCTCGCGCCGAACGGAGCACCCCGCGTAGCACCCGCACCGGCGCTACGGAGCACCCCACGGCCGCGTACGGAGCACCACCGGCCGGTATCACGGCGTCGGCATGGGCGCGGGCACACGAGGTGAAGAAGGCGACCGCAGCACGCTCCTCGGTCGAGCAGATCGCCCAAGTGCTGACCCGCCAGGAGGAGAACCCCGAACACGGAGCGAGCCGCATCGCTCGCGACCTGCACGTCGGCTTCGCTTCGGTGAAGAAGTGGCTGGAAGCCGACACACGGATCTCCAACGCCGGCACCGGCGCCCGCGTGATCGA
>NZ_JBEYSX010000026.1:0-43279 GCF_040642815.1 Nocardia sp. NPDC047648
ATCCCTCGCCCACTACCTCGTCAAAATCAACCCGCCAGCCCCCAAAACAAAACAGTAACTTACTGGCCTAATTTCAGGCGCGACACACTAGGTGCTGGTGGGGTGGCAATGATGTCGGCGGGGGCGGTGACCGGGGTGCGGATGGCTCGCGCCGCTGGGCTGGATAGTGAATGTCGGTGCCCCGAGGCGCAGGGCGGTGGTCAGGGCACGTCCTCCGGTGCCGAATGCGTCTGTGCCACAAATGCGCGACCCTGGCGATGAGCGGGGCAGTGGCGGGGTTCGGGCAGTTCGCTGCTCAACGCACAACCCGGCCGGTTCGGTCGCGAGAGCGAGTTTGCGGGCCGGTCCTTTTCCCACCACCCGTGAATGCGGGCCGGGTCGGTGCTGGCGCGCGTGGGCCAGCGTTGGAACACCGGCGGTTTCTTCGCGCTGGGACGGACGAGAGACACCGGCCACCCGCGCGCGGTGGCGTCGTCGAGGGCTACCAGCCGCAGGTCGAGCGCTGCGCACGTCCAGACCTTCTCGAGGTCGGGAGGTGGTGGTCACCAGCGTGGTCCGACGTGGCGGGCAGTGCTTGCTACCCAGACCGCGGTGGCGTGCAGTTCCCGCATCCGCTCGCGCACCGCTTCGAGGGTGTCGGGGTGGCCGGGATCGGCAGGTAACCGCGAGTAGTCGAGATGGTCGGCGCGCAGGAGCAGATGCCAGGACAGGCTCATCTGGTCGAACACGCACACTGTGGAGAGGAAGCGGCCCTCGCTGTCGACGGTGATGGTGATGTCGGCGGGCTGATGGTCGACCAGGCACAGGCTACGGGCGCGATAGCCGTTGTCGGTGCGGGCCAGGGTATCGATGGTCGGTTCGTCGGGGGTGCGCACAACTGACTCCTTCGTGTCGCGTAGATCGGGAACCGGTCCCGATGCCCCCGAGTACGTTTCGGGCGCACCGATTCGAGGTGTACCGGGTTCGGTCAGGCTGCGTCGGGCAGATTCTCGGCGTCGGCGTGGGCCGTGACGGTAGGTTCACCGGTGGTGGGGCTGTCGAGGAAGCGACGCTACGGTTCACATATTCGGTGGTAGCGCCTGATGCAGACTGTGCTGGGGCAGTCACTATGCGGCGACACGGTGAGGGGTTGGCGATGTTGAGCATGGCTTCGGCTTGATCGGCGAGGGTTAGCGTGGCCCGCCGCCTGGGTTGCCTTTGGTACGGACCGTCGGTCGGTTGCCCTTGACTCTGTGATGGCCGCTACCAATCTGGTTGCGTTACTGCCAGTCCAGTTCATCGCGAATCCTGGTTGCGGTCGGAAGTCGCCGGTGTGCCGGACTCGCGCGAGTCAGGGCGCGTCGATCCGGCCTGCAGGATGAGCTGAGCTCAGCGATTCTCGTCGAAGAGGGTTTGCGCGCCGTCGACGGTCACGCTGGCTTCCACGGATTGTGCGATTTCGGTGACGATCTCGAGGTGGTCGGGCAGGTCGTGGATGCGGATTTCGCTGGTTGCGCCGTTGCCGTGGTGGACGGTGATGATGGCGAGTCCGTGGTCTGCGCAGAGGAGGTTGATCATTTTCGGGTCCTGCGGGTGTTCAGGCGTCGGGGCGCAGTGTGAGGTGGAGGTGGTCGTGGCCGGCCTCGGGATTGATGGCGTCGAGGAAGTACAGGTGGCGACCGCGGGTATCGGACAGCCCTATCCCGGTCTGGCTGACCAATAGCTGTAGCCCGTTGCTCAACACGAATTCGGTGTTGTGCTCGCCGCCTGTGCCGGGGGTGATCGACACGACCCCAATGGTGGGGCAACCTGCTTTTGTCCAGCCATGGTTGAGTTCTTCGACCTCGGGCCAGAAGCTGCCGCGGCTGCGACCGAGCGCGCGTTCGCGGGCGGTGATCAACTCTTCGGCGTTGTGGCCGAATCCCGGGGCAGGCGGTATTCGCGGAAGCAGAGAGGTTGGAGCGTTGCCGAAGGCGATGTCGCGGCGAATTTGCGCGGCGGTGTCGGTGGTGGTGGGTACTTGGTCGTGGGCCTGTGACGACAGCGGCTGTGACATCCGTGCTGGGGGATCACCGCGTTCATGGTCGTGGTGCCGGGAAAATTGGAGTACCCGGGCCAGGATGAGGTTGAGGTGGTCGGTGATGGCGTCCAGAAGCGTGAACAGCCGCTGACTGCTGTCATGCTGTCCGGTGAGATCGGCGAGGTCTTCCAGGCGGCTGAGGCCGGTGTCGGCGATTTCGAATCGGCCGTCGATCATCATCGACAGCGTCAGTTCGCCGTTGTAGGTCAGCAAACCGTTTTCATCGCAGCTGAACGCGGCCAAGACGAGCACGGGAACGTTCGCGACATCCAGCCGCCACAGGCTGTTCTTACCGCCTCGGGTGGCCTCGATGAGGTCGCGCACGACAGCGAGTCCGTTGTCGTCTTCGGTGGGTTGCCACCGTCGGAGCCGTTCGGCGATCTCGCTCATCCAGCCGCCGTCGTGAAGGTCGGCGGTGACATGGTCGCGGTCATAGAAGAGTCTGGTCATCGGCGTTTTCTTTCGAACTGCTGCAGTGGTGATGAGCTCGGTCCTGGCCTGGCGGTTGCCAACTGTGGAAGGCGCTGTGCCATCGCAGGTTCTCGTCGCACATCCTCTGGTGCCGTTGCGGTTGCAGGGCGGCGTGAGTCGTCTTGGGGCTGCGGCGCTGCGTTGTTGACGCCGGACGCGGTGATGTGTGCGCACCATGCGGGTCAGGTAGCGGGCAGGTAGGTGCGGGTCTCGACCAGGATGCGGACCTGGTTGTGGACTTCCTCGGGCCAGCACACCGGCCCGGTGACCGTGTACTCGGTCAGTGGGAGTTCGACTGGGTCGCCGTGGACGCGGCCGGGCGCGCGGCGTTGCGCGCGTAGGCGCACCGTGCCCGGTTCGGTGATCGGGGCGGGCGGTGTGGAAAACCAGTGGGCCGGGTGCGCCCATGTCGCGCGGTATTCGATGCCGTCGATGCTCCAGGACCAGTAGTCGGCCTGCGGTCCGCGGTGGTGGTCGAGTTTTGTCTTGCCGCTGCGGCGTTTCGGGCGCGGCGGGAGGCTGGGGGTGTCGAGGTCGGTGAAGACATCGGGATAGCGTTCGTGGGCGTGGGCCTGGGTCATGTGCGCGGTGATCTCATGGAAGCGCACCGGGTGATCAGTGGTGATCTCCCGATGCGCGGTCATTTTGGCAGCGATGGTGTGGAACGCCAGCCGCGACAGCGACAGATTCACCACCGACACCGTTTTCGCGTTGACCCGCGTGATCTGACGCCACGTCGCACCGCCGACGCGCACGAAGTCCCCGACCGCGAAATCCTGCTGGCCCCAGCCCGGGGTCAAACCTTCGTCGATCTGGGACTGACGGACCTGTTTCCAGTAGCCGATGTCCTTCTCGCGTTGGGTCATCCGGTCCAGCACCCGCTGCCGGTACTCCCCGGTCGCGGCCGGGGTGGTGTCGGTGTGATGCACCTTGCCGTCGCTGTCGAGGAACCGGCGGGTGTGCCCGTCGAGGACGCGTTGATCGGCGCGCTGCTCGGCTTCGAGGACCTCGATGCGGTTGGCCACCGTCCGCGGGGAATACCGCTGCTCGGTGGTGCGAGCGGCGGCCTCGGCGCGATTGTGGGCGTCGGTGGCGTCCCGGTCGGCCTGCACCGAGCGTCCCCACGCGGTCTGCGCCTTATCGATGGCGCGACGGTGCCGGCGTTCGGAATGATGTCCGATCTTGATCGGCTCCCCGCCCGGAGGCAACGCATCATGGGCTCGCTGATGCGCCGCCTCCGCGGCAGCGGCGCGAGCGTCCTTGCGGGATGCCTTGCCCCGCAATGCGTCAACTCGATCGCTTTGACGTAGGGCGCGGTCGGTCTCGGCGTCCTCGGTCGCGCGGGAGGTGCGGTCGATGTCGAGCTCGACGGTGTATCCGGCCTCGCGCAGTTTCTGCGCGGCGTAGTCGATGTGGTACTGCTTGGGCTGGCGATCGCGGGAGGACACCACGATCCAACACCCCAGACTCCGCGCCCACCGCCAGTGCCCGACCGCTTTGCGCACCGCGCACATGACCTCGTAGGTGCCGTCGTCGCGGACGGTGCCGCTCAACAGGGTGCCGTCCTCGGCCGTGTGGGAAATCGTCAGCGCGGTCACGAGCCACGACCTTCCTTCCAAGAGTTGTCGACATGCGAATCTGAGCATGTGTTTGGGTTGGGTTCGTCCGGCCGGTTTTCTGTAGCCGCGGGTCAGTCCCGGCGAGGTGCCGGTTCGGGGAGCTGGTAGTCGTGGGGGCCGGTCGCGACTATTTCGTCGTGGGTGAAGTCGTCGACGGGGGCGCCGATCCACGCCGCGGTCGCGCCGGGGGTGGTGATGTCACCACGCAACCACAGCTCGAGGGTGTCGCCGATCTCGAACAGCCTGCCCGTCGCTTGGTCCTCGACGCACAGCCGCGCGGCGTCACCGCAGCGCACGCGGATCAGCGACAGTCCGGTCGCTTCCTTGATCGCGGCGAACAGCCCACCGATCCGCTCGGCAGCCACCGAGACCAGCGGCCCCGAGCCCAGGCGAGCGGTGAATGCGTCCGGATCGGTGAACGGACGCAACTCGGCGGTGAGTTCGCGGCGGCGTTCGGAGATGACGGCGAACACCACGTCCCCTAGCGAGTCACCGATACTCGACTTCCGGATCGCGGCGCGCACCATGGACAGTTCGGTGCGGGTGAGGCTGCCGTCGACCATGGCCAGCAGATCCGCCACCGAAATCACCGCCGCCTCGAGCGGCGCGCTCACCCTCGCGGGCTCGACAGCCATAGCCGACGGCTGCGGTGCATCGCCGGTGTCGTTCTCATATCCACCGATCTCGATGGAGGCGCCGGTGAGGTGTTCGTCATCGCGGACCTCCACCAGGACGAGGCTCCCCTCGTCGATACCGACGAAGTCTGAGGTGTTCAAACCCGCTACCCAGCGATGTAATTCCTGGACAGAGATCATGACCATCCTTCTTTCACTCTCTCGGAGGGTTGATTCGTCGATCGCGGATGCTCACGCCCCGCGCCGAAGTGCACCGCCGGCCGCAAGCAGGTGCCTACGAGCGAACCGCTGCGGGCACTGCGAGTGGCGAGCTGAACTGCCTCAGCAGATGGTGCAGGTGGTCGGCGGCGGCCATGTTGAGTTCAAGCAACTCGTCGGAGGCGTGTGCCACCCAGTGGGTTTCGAACCCCGGCTGCTGTTTGTCCATCACCAGGGCTGGCATAGCGACGAAAAAGCACTCCACCTGCGGGTATGTCGGTGACTGTGGTGGGCGCTGCGCCAGCCACAGTCGGGTGTGGTGGCGGGCGTCGGTGATGACCGGGATCTCGAGAGATTCCGCCAAGCGCCCCAGCATTTCTTGGGTGTGTGCGGGCGTGCCTCGCAGCGCGACATCGACCGATCGCCACGCGGTGGCGGGAGCGAAGTAGACCCGCCGCAACCGATACAACGCCCATGGGCTGTGAGAGATCTCGTTCTCGGCCAGCTCGAGGATCGCGTCCGCGCCCGCGGCTCGCAGTCGCTCGGTCAACGTGTCCTGCGGGCCGAAAAGCCCGGACTTCGCGTTGAGCGCGAGGGTGACGTACTCATCGACGACATGCCGAGACGATTCTTCGGGCTCGGCCAGTAACCGCGCGATCTGGTCGGGCCATTCGATTTTCGACACGAAGCAGCATTCGCGGCACAGCGATTTGGGCCACCACACGCCGAAGATATCGTGGAGATATTCACGGCACTGTTGCCGTGTCCATCCGGCGTTATGAATGGGGTAGACCATCTGCCGGTGGCCGCCCAGATCGAGGACCGACTCTCGGGCGATCCTATTTTCCTCTTCGGCGTTGTAGCCGATCGCATGCAGATACGGGCGCGCTCCTAGTTCACGGTCACGCCACGTATCCATGGGCCAGCCCTTGAACTTCAATGTGCATTTCCGTTTCCCGCTGCGCTGCGGCTGGACAGCGTTCGCGCGGTTTTCGTCACTGAGGGCGTAGAAGCCATGCTCCCTGGCGTCGAAATGCATCCGCTGCGGTTGGCGAGTGTCCTGCAAAACGACGATTCCGTCCTCGTTGCGCGGGCCCGCGCGAGCGACCTCGACGGTTCTAATGTTGTGGGCACGGAAAAGAGGCAGCACGTGACGTTCCACCAGGGTTGCCAGCGAAGAGAATTCGTCACCTGTCTGCGCTGTCACGACGATAAGGTTCGACAGGTCCGGCAGCAGGCACGGGTGGCGGAAGGTCGGGTCGAGTATCGTCCGGACGATCCCGGCGGTTGATTCGGCACCCATTCCATAAGACCAGACCAGCAGCAAAGGTCCGTCACCGGTGCCACCGCTGGTGGGAGTCAGCGACGTGATATCGAACAGTCCGTCGAAGTCCGTCATAAAGCATCCAGGGTGTAATTCGAATAGGGGGTCGCCGTCGCAGGATGAGGGGCTGATGAATGTGGATCACGCCGGACGCAATGTGCGGCGGGAGCAGGTTCAGGATTCGATGACGATGTTCAGGTCGTCGCGGTGGATGGCGATATCGGCGCCGCCTCCGGCGTGTTTGACGTCGACTTCGTCATAACAGGCGCGGCACACGACGCCGGTGCGTGAATGGGCCGAGCCTTTTCCGTAGGCGTGGCAGCACGGTGTCAGGGTCACGAGGCTGGTGGACCCGTCGTCGATCACAACGCAGTTGTCTTTGTCCACTCCGGCGATCTGGTGGACTCGGTCGGCGAATGTGCTCGGCAGGCGCAAGGTCGTTTTCATCGGTGAGTTCTCCTTATCCGGAGCAGGTCGGCAATCCGGGAGAGGGGCCGCAGCGCAGACAGCGGCAGGCGGGTGCGTGGGCGGGGGATGACGGCGACTGCGGCGGCGTACGCGGTGGCGAAGTGCGGGTCGGTCGCGTTGGTGAGAGCGTGGCCGGTTTCCCGGTCGTAGATGCCGACCGACCAGGGCCCGGGCGTTTCGCCGGTTTCACTGCCGACCAGGCAGGCATCACCGTTGGTGGCGTAGAGCTCATACCGCTCGTCCAGCACGGTCGCCAACCCGGTGCATCCGCCGCCATGACCGGTCCAAGCGATACAGGGCGAATGTCCGCGGGCGCGCAGGAAATCGAACTCGCTGGTGTAGATCTGGATGAGTTCACGCTCGTAGTCCACCCGGGTAGGTCGCACGCGGGCGCGGTCGCGGAAGTAGACGAGCAACGCGTGCAGGGCGTTGCGTGCTTCGTCGGGGTAGCGGTGTGGGTCGGTGTCATCACGCAGGATGCCGGCCGCGTCGAGCAGCCACTGGGTGTCTTCGATCAGGCGGGCGGTGTGGGCGACGTCGATGCCCGCGCCCCAGTGCTGCAGAGATGTGTTCTGCTGGGCATAAACCGCTGCGACAGCGCGCGATTCGCTGTCGCTGAGTATGTGGTTGCCGTCTCGGCAGGCGGCAAGAACGGGCGTGGGGAGGCTGTAGAAGGCATCGAGCGCATCGGAAGGGTCGGTCATCGGAGTGGCCTCGCAAATTCGGTTGTCGCAGGGTTCGGGCCCGGGCGGACAACGACGCACCATGCTGGGCGAACCGGCGAGCTGGTGTGCCCGGCGGGTGGCTACCTCGGCATGGATGCCAGTACGTGAGGTCGGTATCCGGCGGCGGTCAACTGCTGCAGGAGGGGTGCGGCTTCCTCGTCGGTGGCGGGCCGTTGCCGCTGGACCCATTCCGCGTGCACACGCCTGCGACCGGCCGCGGTGAGGGCGTCGTAGAGGTGCTGAGCGGCCGCACCCGGGTCGGGCAAGATCGCGGTGACCTGCCCGAGGTCGCGATCCCACACGAAATACACCGGCCGGGCCGGTGGCGGCGGCTGGTTGGGTGCGGTGTAGGAGTGCGGAAGCCCGGCTCGCGCACTGTCTTCGGAAGCTGCGTCCCAGCCCTGTCCATACTGGCGGATGATCTCGGCAACACGATCCGGGTCGGCCTCGGGGGCGGTGATGAACGGCGCGACCTTGTCGTTCAAAAAGGGCGAGGGATGCTCGAGGCCCGCCTCGAAGCCCGCGCGGCCCAGCTGGAACCAGTCGGGCTCGTCGCTGTGTGCGGGTGGCGCGATCAGGTCGGCCAGCAGCGCGGCCACGGCAACGGCATCGGCGGCGACGACGTCGATCACGAACCGGAAGTCGTCGCGGCGCACATCGACGTGGATGGAATCGACTCCTGCGGAATGCGGGCGGAGCCAGATGGCCGGATCCCCCGGGGCGTAGGGCGCCGACAGTGCCCTTGCGACGGCTTCGGCGTGGCTGCCGTGCCCAGCGACGGGCCGGCGGTGGGGAACGGACGGATCGGTGAGATTCATGGGGGTGCTCCTGACCGCGGGCGGTGCGTAGTGTCCGCCGAGACCGTGCGCACGAGTGCGGGCGGCGACCGCCGGACACGCGCGGCTGCAGGCGCGCGCTGTGGCCTGGCTCGGGAGGTAGAGCTGCCCTGTTGCGGGTATGGCTTAGACGACGTACATCTGTGGTGGTGTCGGCTGTGCGAGTGGTCGGCCGGCGCTGTCGGTCCCGGCGAACGGGCCCGGTGGTGCGGTGCGGTTGGCGATGTTGTCATAGTGTTCGGCCAGCGCACGGTAGTAGTCGCACCGCGTGGTGACGGCGGCGGTGATCTCCCGGAGTGTGCGCTGATCCTCAGCCAGACGCTCACCCACGATCTCGCGTAGGGTGCAGGCGTCCAGGACCGCGGCGCGGTGGTGGAGTTCACCCAGGCGCTCATCTGTCAGGAGGTCATCGGCGACGGCGCGGACCACGCTCGCCAGTCGAGCCGCGGTCGGATCGGGTAGCTGGTCGCCGGAAGGATATCGTTCTCCGCAGCCTGTGAGGGTGTCGCGGTTGCGGATCACCATGCTGCCCATGATCTCGATACCGTTGATGACAGGCTTGTCGCGGCGGGTGAACGGGATGGACTTCAGGCCACCAACCCCGAAGTTCACCTCGAGCGAGGTTGCCTCGGCGCTGTCGGCCGCGGAATGTACACCAACAGTCCACTTTCCACGCAGCCTGGGGCCGGTCAAGGTGTAGCAAACCGTGGCAGCGTTCCAGTCGGTGGCGGCGGTGCCTGTGACGGTGGTGCGTCCACCGTCCACGGCGAGTTGCACCGGTCGTGTCCTGCGCGTGGGAGAGCCAGCGTTGGGGGCGCGCGAATCGGTGTTCCTGGTCATGGTGTGCTGTCCTGGTCCGAAGTCGGGTGGGCCATCGAGGTCTCGCCGGAGACGGTGACGATTGCGTCCTTGGCGTGGCGCCAGCGATGAGGAAAGTGGCGAGGCAGGGGGCAGATCGCCGGTGTGTCGCGGACCAGTAGGAGGGGGCCGTCGGTGCGGTTGATGAGCCGGCGGCCAGCGGCGGCTTGCTCAGCCAGTAGGTCGAGCGAACACGGGTCGTCGAGGGCGACGGAATGGCCGATTTGGCAATCGGTGCACCTGCACCCTGGTGGGTCGATGGCGACGGCGTTGTCCTTGAAGTCGGTGTAGTCGCTGATGCTCATCGTTGGGCCTTCGGGTCAAAGCTTGCAGCGCTGGTGTCGGTACGGGACACGTTGCGTGGCAACGGGTTTGCCGTCACCTGCGTCGGGGGGCGGCTGGGATTGTCGCTGGGGCGAAAGCGGGCGGGATCGCCGGTGCAGTTCGGACAGCGATGGGTCGGCCCAGCGGTGTCGTCATGTGGCGGCATGGCGTGCTGGTCGCATGAGATGTCCGTCCTCGACGTAGGCCCCGCCGTGCGGTGCGCTCACCGCCGTCGCGGCCGGCTCGGGTCTTGGTGGGCGAGCGCGGTGACACGCTGCCCGGCGGTGAGGCCCACACGGCAGTGGGGCCGTATGTCGTGGCGGCGGTGCCGGGGCGCGATTCATCGAGGAACGGGGGGACGAGGAAAGATGGCCGGACATCGCCCGGACAGCGACACGCAGGCGCTGGGCTGGCCTGCCGAATCCCGGCGCAGAGCAAGCCCACCCTGCTGTATCGAAGGTCGCTGTGGCAGAGTCGATTTGGCTGGCTGATGAGTCCATTACTGCAGCAGCATGCGGGGTCATGCTGGTGTGGGGTGGGCGTGCTGTGCGGCAGCCACGGGAGTGCACCGGGCGCCTTTCCAGGCCAGTGACAAGCAGGCGTCGGCGAGGAGGTCCAGGGCGCCGGGGACTCGGCGGAAGCTGGGGAAGTCGTTGATGTCGACGATGGTCGGGCCATCGGGGCCGAAGACGATATCGAGGCCGAACAGGTCGAGGCCGAATATGTCGGCGACACGGTGAGTGAGGTCGCTGATTTCCGAGACCAGGCGTACAGGGCGATCTGCCGTAGTGCGGGTCGCCAACGGTGAACTGCATTCGGTGCCGAATAGTCGGCCATTGATGTGGTAGACCTTCAAGTCGACGCCGCGGTTGGGGATGTAGGGCTGTCCCAGCAGCAATTGATCGCTGCGAGGCCCGCAGAGGCGGTGCAGATCCTCCGGGCCGGTGATCAGGTGGATGGCGTGTCCGGCGCTGCCGTCGGCGGGTTTGACGACCAGCGGGTAGTGCTGGGCGGGCACCGCAGCGAACGCGGCGGCATCTGTGGCGGCCCAGGTGGGAGGGACCGGCAGACCGTGGCGTGCGGCCAGCAGGTGGGCGCGGGCCTTGTCCCGGACAGCGCGGATGGCGCGAGCGTCGTTGATGGTGGTGAGCCCGGCGTGGGCGGCGGCTTCGAGCAGGCCGAGTCCGGGGCCACCGGAGACTGTTTTCAGAATCCAGGCGTCATGGTCAGCACTGTCGATGAGCCCGGCGAGGTCCAGGAGTTGGCCACCCGGGCGCACGATGTCGACGCGGTGGCCATTCTGACGCAGTCGGTAGGCCAAGGCCAGGGGCAGGCTGTCGGCTCGGTAGCGTTCCTCGAGCAACAGACACAGTCGCAAGGTCACAGTGGGGGTCTCCTTGAGGTGATGGGTCGACTTCGGCAGTGGTGTGCGGCTGCGAGCCAGCGCAGGGGCCTGTCGGGGCGGGGATGCAGACCGAGCACAACCGCTCGAGGGTGTGCCCTTCGGTGAGCGTGGCGGCGGTGCGGCTCCGTGAAGCCCGGAGACCCGTGCCGGGGCATGCCTCGCGGCCGGGTGCGTGAAAGCGGCGGGCGGTACGACGCAGGGGGTATTGGAACTGCCGGACGCCCGGCTTGGGGTGCGGACATTTGGTAGCCGCTCCCGATATGGGACTCAGCTGTCGGTGGGGTGGATGGTGTAGTCGAGGGTGATGTCGAAGGGGCCGGGCCAGCGACGGATCCAGTCGGGTGCTGCGGGATCGCTGGTGAGGAAGTCCATGTCTGCGGGGGTCGGGCCGGTGAGGATCGCACGCAGAGCCTGTGGCGCCAGCGATGGCGACACGGTCCACTGGTTGGGGAAGTCGACGTCGGTATCGACGGCGTGATCGTTGATCCACGCTTGCGGCTGGAATCGGGCGGCTACGGCCAGTGCGGGCAGCGACGGCGGCGCGGCACCGTCTAGCCCATCGCGGCCGGTGATGGCGGCGACGAGGATGTGCCGTCGCGCGCAACGGCGCCACGCCACATCCGCGAGTTCCTCCGCCCAGAGCAAGGCGACCGCGGCCGACCAGGCATCGTAGGCGGAAAGCGTCCCGGAGGCTGCCTTGGTCAGCGTCGCGTCCAGATGCCACCACAGCCGATGGTTGGGCTCACCGCCGCAGGCACTGGCGGCGCGACCGCGCGGCAGCTGCGCGGCCCACTCGTCGAGACGGGTGCGCAACAGACGCAGATGAGCAACGGCCTTCACTGTTCAGTGGCTTCCAGGGACATCAGGACCGCCGATCCGAGGCTTGCAGCGAACCGGGTATCGGGATCCGACTGGCTGGGAGGGTCGGTGGCCAGCAGATAGTCGGTGGTGATCGCGTGCCAACTGTCACCGGCACGTCGCCGCGCGAGTGCTTCGGGAACGATGATCTGCATAGCGGTTTCCACGAGGCCTTCGGGGTCATCGAGTTCGGCAGCATGGTCGCTGAGGTGACGTTGGGCGGCTGCGCGCGCCAGCTGGAGGCGGGCGTGCTGGGCGCATGCCGGGCAGGTGAGGTCGCCGAAGACGGAAGCGTGGATCGGGCGGGCCTCGATGACGGGGAGGTTGCAGACGGTGCGGTGACCGGCGTAGGTGGCGTGAGCGTGGGTGCGGTCGGTTTCCGACCAGCACACCTGCATGGTGTCCATCTGGTGGGTTCTCCTATCGTCGCCTCGGGCAGCGGCCCGCATGGCGCGCAGCATCCACCGCGACGTGTTCCCGCAGTGGTAGCGGTGGCGGAATCAGGTATGGGTGGTAGTGCATGGGCGAAGGTGAGCACGTGGCCAGGGGGCGACGTCGAAGTCGATGTGAGCGCCACGACGATCGTTACGGTGCAATCCGCTGCTACGAGCGGGTTTTCGTTGAGGCGGGTCACGGTGTCGCGGATCCGGTCAGCGAGTGCGAGGATCTGCGGCGGGTTTCAAGGAGTTTCTTCGGGTCGCTGGTTGCGGGCGGTGGCGGCGGAGCGTCTGGACGCAGCAGGGGGTGAGTGGATCAAGGGCGGATGCTGCGCAGCCCGCACGGTGATGGGGTCAGCTGTGATCGGCTTGGGTGTCGGCGAGGGTGGCGTGCAGCAGCCAGGCGGCTTCGGCGCCGATCGCGAGCTCGACGAGATGGCACAGGATCTTACAGAACTGCCGGCCGTGGCCGGGACTGCCGAGCGGTTGCAGATGGTGGGCTATTTCGTGCAGCAGCACGAACTCCCTGAGCATGCTGCGATTGTGCAGGGGCATCGCGATGGTGGCGGTGGGGTACTCGTAGTGTGCGCGTGACTGTCCGCGTCGGGCCCGGACCGTGACCGGGATCCGGGCTCGCTTGTACCGGCTGCGCACTGTCTCCAGCGCGAGGACGGTATCGACGTAGGTTTGCATCGATTCCAGCGACACCACTCGCCGCTCGATCGGCAATGTCACTCGCGAGCCGAAGATTTCGACTTGGCGGCCGGGCAGCTGATCGGCCCGCTCGAACATGTTCCAGACCAGCGCTTCGGCAGCATAGACACGGTTTCGACGAGTATCCCGGGTGCTGCGGGTCATGACGACAACCGCCGCACAGCAGCAGGCAGGGAGGGTCGATCGGTGAGGCGGGCGCGGCGGCCGGCCTGGTCTCCGGCGATCGATGCCGCGCCGTCGACGCGGCGGCGGCGCGGGGCGCGCCAGGTTCCGCGAGCTCGGGAGTGGCTGGTGTAGAAGTCGGTGACTTCGAGTTCCTTGCCGCGCAACACCAGCGCCGTGCTCGGCCCCGCGCTGCGGTCACCGGCCGAGGACAGCGCCTGGGCGCGAGTGATGTCGCGGACCTCGGTGAGACGCTGGCCGATGCGGGTGGCGAAGGCATGTTGGAAGGCCAGGCGCGCGGTGATGCCCGCTTTCGCGCGTCCCTCGGCGTGTTGCGCGCGACGCTCGGGGGAACGCAGGTAGGCGCGAGACTCGTGGATCATTTGCGGCAGCAGGCCGGCGTAGAGGACTTCGACCGCCGCGATGTCGGACTCCATCCCGAAGGCGATCACCCACGTCGAATTCGTCGCGATGTCCACGCGCACGTCGTTGGCACGCGCGATCGCGAGGAACAACTGCACGTAGGTCGAAAGCCCTCGGGCGCGGGGTTCACCGATGGCGATCTCACGCATGACCGGGGTCGCCCGGGTAGTGGTTGGCTGCGTGGCGCGAGCGAGGGCGAGATCGATCGAGTGCCGCGTCGCGAGTTGCTGTGCGTGGGCAAAGTAGATTTCTGCTTCGTGCGGATTGTCGGTGCGCTCTGCCTTGTGCAGCAACCCGGCGACGCGCGAGAGCGCCCGGTCAGATCCGCTCACTGGTCTGTACCTGCGAACAACACGCCGACGACGAGAAGCATCGCCAACGGGTCGCGCTCGCGCTGGCTAGGTTGCGCGGCGTCACGGATCTTCCGGATCCGGTGCATCAACCGGGGTGTCTTCAGGTCGATGCCGGTCACCGCTGGGCGGTTATCGGTACCGGGAACGGTGATGACCCGGTACTCGCTCAACGGAAGGCGCAGTTCGTACCAGGCTTCGGTCGGTGCCCCGTCCCGGGCAGGGTCGGGCCGCGGCGGCACCCACCCCCAGCAGTGGCAGCGAGGATCGGCGCATCGGGTGAGACGTTGTGCGGGATGGCGGTGGTAGCGGTGCATCCGGCCGGCCAACAGGGGGCACGCTCGGGCGGAGTACTCGGCGCAGGCGGGGTGGAGCCCAGGTTCGACTGTGAGGCCTTGGCGGAAGTCGGAGGGCAGGATGAACAGGATGACCTGCTCGCCAAGAGGTGTGCCGCAGATTTGGCACAGCGCGCGTTCCAGTACCTCTCGCAAACGGATCGGGTCGACGTTGCCCCACGCGGGCCGGTCGCTGCGGTCGCGATGAGCCAAGGTGATGTAGGGCACCGCCATGCCCTGCGACATGGGTGCGTCGCGCAGCGCGTCAGGTAGGGCAGGGGTGTCTTCGTTTCGAGGCGCTGGGGGTGGGGGTGGGGGTGGGGCATGTTCGGTCATGACAGTGAACTCCGTTGTGAAAGAGGAGGAGCGAACGGTGGACCGCCGGGCACATGGGGTCCAGTGCCGGCCAGAACAGGGGCCGGTCGGTGATCAGCTGGGTTGGTCGTCGGCCGCCGATGCGTCGCCGCTGCCGGGATCGCTCGTCTCCGGATCAAGGGAGGGTGGAGGGGCGCGTTGGTGGTCGTGTGCTCGCTGACCTGCCCAGCCGGGAGGTCACGGGCCTCGTCGTGGACGAGCACGACACGAGTGAGGGCGGAAAGACCGATTGTGTCCTTCGCAGTCAGCGTGCTGAGCGGCGAACTTTCCACCAGCCTGGGTTCAGGCTCTCTTGGGCGAGCTGTGCCAGGCTGTCGACGAACTCCTCGGCGTGCGGGCCTTCGACAGTGATCGTGGTGTAATCGCCGCCGCCTCCGATGGATCGGGTGCGTGCTCCGTCGCGACCGCGCCATGCGGTGTCCGACAGGTGTTGAAGACGGGCGGTGTCGTCGGCGGTCTCGGGATAGCCGTGCTCGATGGTGAGGTGCCGCTCGCCGTGCATGAGGGCGTGCGCTTCGCCGACCAGTGCGGCGTCGCTGTAGTCGCGGAGCAGCTGCTCGGCGGAGGTTTCGGGGTTGTGGTGGTCCTCAGGGGAGGTCATAGACGGTCACCGGGATCCCTCGCGCGCACAGGTGCGTGCGGATGAGTGGTTCGATCTGCTCCCAACGGCCTCCGGCCAAGCCGCATCCGATGCGAGGTAGATGGACCGACGCGCCCGCGGCGGCTGCGTGGTCGGCCAGTGCCGCCAGGCATCGGCCGGTGGCGTCGTAGCGGATCGGCGGAGGAGCATCACGGCGGGTGGCGATACCGTGCTGGCCGATCATGTTGGCCACCCAAAGCTGTGGTTCCACGCGAACGAGTTGAACGGCACCGAGAGCGAAATCGTTGGAATCCCGCCCGCGGTGCCAGGCGCGGTAGGCGCGTTCGGGCTCGGGCCAGCGGCGGCTGACGGCGAGGACGAAACCGCGCCCCCACGCGCCGCGGTCGTTGACGAGATGGCCGATGTAGGCGGGACGGGCGCCGTGGGGTGCGGTCGCGTCACCGCGGGTGTAGCGGATATCGGTTGCTGCTGCCATGGCATCCTCCTGAGCCGAAGGTAGGTGAGGTCACCGACAACGGGAGACAGCGTCGGGTGTGCGCAGTGCCGGCCGCCGAGAAGACCGCCGGGAGCGCGCCGCCGGAACGAGCCCTGGGAAGCTGGGTTCTTCGACCGGCTGGCGACCACTCGGCGCAGCGGGCGCGGTCTCGGAGAGGGTGTGCGGTGTCGGTGCGCACTCGGCGCGCCGCCGCAATTCCGATAAGGGCAGGGGATACTTCACGCTGCGGATTTGTTCTGTGAGGATCGACCGGTCCCCGACCAGTGTCCGCAGGTGGTTCTCTTGTCGTTCGGCTTCGGCGAAGCGTTCGGGGAACACGCGCAGGGTGTGGCGCCACTGCTTCTGGCCGGCGCGGACACACACGCCACCGCAGTTGTTGTGGCTGAAGCCGAGCTCGTACAGCCGCGGCGGCACCAGCCCGCGTGAGCGGCAGTCATCGAGCATCTGCTGCTTGGTCAGGCAGGGATCCTCGGCCATGGGGAACTCGACGCGCCACGGCGCCCAGCCGTGGACGACGCCGGGTTCACGCCGCCGCTCGGCCCAGTCCAGTCCGACATACAGCACGGTGTCGGCCGGATCGCAGTGGTCTTCGAGCCATCGGCGGCAGGGGATCTGCTTCAACCACTTTGAGCACGGCGCCACTCGCGAATTCCCGATGAACCGCACGTCGGCGAAAACCTGCCACGGCGTGCGACCGTCGCATACTCGCACCAACGGGACGCGCAGGTAGTCCTCGGCGTCCGACAGGAACCTGTACAGATCCTCGTCTTCGGCCAGGGTATCTGCGAACAGCAGCACCATGTCTTTGGTGCCATACCGCTGCGCGACACGGGTCGCGGCAGCAAAAGACCCGATTCCGCCCGACATCTGCACGACCCGCTTCACAACAGACCGTCCGCGCGAGCGAATCATCAGTGGCCGTCTGCGCCGCACCTGGAAGTCCGCGGCGCCCGCGTCGGTGGGTCGGTGGGAGGGCCGGTGGTGATCCGGCGCACCGTCGGGAAGCTGCTCGGAGAGAACGGCATCGACAGAATTCGTCATGGAAGCCTCCGGAAGGGTGCTGATGCCCGGTGTGTGCGAGGGCCGTGACACGAAGCTGCCGGCTCGCGGCATGGTGGCCTGTTCGGCGTCGGGCACGGCGCGTCGGGCAGCCGCTAGGTGGTGGGGGCGGTGGGGCGTTGCCGCGACAGTATGTCCACGATCATGGCGGTGGCGGCGCGTTTGGCGTCCTCGATGCTCGGATAGGGGGCGGCTTCGACGAGGACATGTTCACCGTCGCCATGGGTGTCGTCCAACCCGCTTTGGTCACAATCTCGGGAGATCCACACGGCCACGACATCTGGCTCGTCGGTGGTGCGTACGACCGCAGCACGCCAATCCAGCGACTCGAGCCTCCACTCGGTGATGGTGCCGATCGCTCGACCCATATACAGGTCGGTTTCGTCGGTCCAGCCATCGGTGGCTGTGCCGAACAAGGTGTGTTGGCAATCCCAGTGCTCGGCACGCGCCTGGTCGTACTCGCTGCCGTGCGGGTTGGTGGGGTCGGGCTGGTGGCTGTAGCGCGACCAGGTGCTGCAGCCTGCAGCGAATCCTTCGACTGTGTCGACGACCACGACGTCACCGGAGAATGCCGCGCAGTACCTTCCGATCTCGTCGGCTTCGCGGCGCGCGTCGCCGAGGACGGCGACGGGACAGGTGTAGAGCGCCCATGTGTGGGTGTCGTCGTCCTCGAGGGGTACGGGCACGGCGACGCGGGTCGTCTCCTGACCGGGTGGTGGCGATGGGTCGGTCCAGACGACGCGGGTCCGATCGTGGTAGCCGTCGAGGATCTCGGCGTGTGGGGTTGAATCGAGGGCGGTGGTGATTGCGGGAAAACCTGAGGTGCGCATCGCGGCGGTCCCGTCGGGAAACTCGACACCGTGGGCCAGGACAGCGACAGCGGATTCGCCGGTGAGCTCAGTCTTGCGGTGCAGTTCCCATCGTCGAGTCGGGCTTTCGCCGGACGGGTCGGGGATGTGGAAGCGGATGCCGAAGGACTCGAGGTCGGTGAATATCCGAGACGCGGGGTCGAAGTACTCGCGGACACCGGCATCGTGGACGAATCGCTCACGCAACACCGTCAACGCCCGCTGATAGGTTCGCTCGAGCTGCGACCCCCGGAAACGTTTGCTGGGACGGCGATACACCACGATCGTAGGGATGCCTACTGCGTAGGTCGTGGCGCCGTCGTCGTGGCGATACAGCGCTGTCAATGTCGCTGTGTAACAGTCTCTTTCACCGGCGCGCGTGTCGTAGGTGATGCGCAGTTCGGCGTGGGGTTGCCAGCCTTTGGGATCAACTCGCCCGAGAGGCCAGCGGGCGATGACGGTCCGCGGCTCGCGGCTGACGCGACTCGGGTCAAGGGTTGGACCACACAATGTGGGTGATTCGGGATGAGTCAAAAGGCAACATTTCTTCGAGGCGGACTTTCGGACAGCCCGCAGAAGACGTCGGCATGGAGAGCCCTGTGTGTGCCCACGTCGGTACGTGCGGAGCGGGCGCGTTCTCTGACGGACTTCTCGGTCCGCCGTGCGGCTACAGGACGATCCGATGCCGGAGCTGTGTCGGCGAGGTGTCGATTGAGGGCTGGCGTCGGTGTTCACATGAACGGCGATGAGTCCGGCGGCTGCGTGTCTGCAGCTTCCCGGTGGTCAAGGTGCAGGTTCGGTGAGCATGTGGGCTCGACAGGCGATGACTGTGCCCAGCAGATCGAGGCGTTCGCGCGGCCGACCGTCGACCCAGGCGAGGCGGGGTTCGTCGGCAGCAGCAGTCAATGGTCGCCGCCCCGGGGAGATGTGGATCCTGCATGGATCTGCCGGTGCTGACCTCATTCGTGCGATTGCTCGATGGACTGCGCGCTGCGGTCTGGGGGTGGTTCGTGTGGAGCTGAATGGGGCAGCCTCGCAGGCGGCTGCGGTGCGGTGTACGGGTGTGTGTTCGGGCGGATGGTGGCGGTGTAGGTGTCGAGTTGGGTGGCTGAGCCGATCAGAGTTTGGATGGTGGCGATGGCGTCGCTCTTGCCGTCGTCCACGGACTCAACCGGTTCGTCTTGGCATATCGGTTCGCATCGGCCGTAGACACTGAGCCGGACAACGCCGTCTTCGCCGACGCGGACCACCGCGAAGGAGTCGAAAGGGCCTTCGTACTCATAAATCTCGACGGCTTCGCAGTGCGGGTCAGGCCCGCAGTTGATCCATTCGAGCCGACGCCCGTGGTGTATCCCGGCTTCGATGGCGACCATGCCTTCCACCGCCAACTTGGATTCTTCAAGGTTGGTGCTGAGCTGACCTTCATCGAGTGATCCGCGTTCGCCTCCAGGCCGCAGAATGGTGCCCCAGTGCAGGCCGTGCCGGTCTTTGGTGAGGACACCGCGGTAGCCCTCAGGACCCCGATACACCCATACCCCCAGCGACATGTCGGCGGGTGTAGCCATGCGCCAGCGCGTTTCGTCCGGCACAAGGCGATAGGTGATCGTGGTGACCGCGTTCACCGTGACCTCGGTAGTGGTGGCCTGCTGAAGCACCTCTGCTGTCGTGTAGGGCGACCCGACCGTGAGCGGTGAAGGCGGCGCGGGTTGCGGCAGCGGTGAGTCCTGCACATCGGACACGTTTCGGGTGGCGGCATAGCTGGTTGGTGGATGCAGTTGGACGATCACCGGCCCGACCGGGGGTGTGACAGCGAAGGTCGGCGGACGTCCAGCCTGCAGCCAACCTGTCACCACGTCCTGCACCTGGCCGATGAACTCGCTGAAGCATTGACCTGAAGATTTTTCTCTGCGCAGAATCCACTCGTCGGCGTACATGTTGGCGTCGACGTATTCGTGCAGCTGACCGAATCGGCTGACATCAGCGGGGACGATGCCCTCGGCGATGCTTTCCAGCACTTCCCGGCAGATCTGGGCAGCGATACCCGCATCTTCGACGGTGTGCACACCGGTGGGCTGTAGCGGGGTGATGTCCCCGTCGACCCACAGCCCCGCCCCGAAGCCGCTGAGGACCATGGCGTCGGGGTCACGGCGGCGGCGGTGTTGGATACGGCGGATTCCGGCAGCGGATTCGTAGGCGTCGTCGCGGCTGATCGCCTCCACGATCCGCTGCGCGCCGGTCGAGGTGTCGGTCCAGCAGTAGGCGTAGCGGATCGGGTAGACCCGGTTGGCGCCACCGCCGGGAGGTGTGCCGAGTGGGGCCGGAAGCTGGTCACCGGTCCCGATACCGGGCGCGGACCCAGACGGGCCGCGGCTCGACGTCGGCGACAGTGGATCAGATTCCCCGCGTGGTCCAGGTGGCCAGCGACTTCCGTTGTCTGTCAATGTCTTTCCGATCTGCAGTCTGAGGCATGAGGAAACCGGTCGCCGGGGAGCGGTGGCGTGGTGGCGTGGTGGCGACCGGTCATGCCGGCGCGGCCCCCTGCGGAGTTGATCGGCGCGCGGGTCTAGGCGTCGGCGGGGCGCAGTGGCTGGGGGTAGCGGTAGACCCACAGGCCTCGCGCACCGTCGTGGATGGCGTTGGCGGCGCTGGGACGCTGGTGGCCGCCGCCTTTGCTGCCTGTGGAGGTGCGGAGGCGATCGAATCCGTCGAATCGGTACATCGCGCCGGGCGTGCCGGG
This sequence comes from Nocardia sp. NPDC047648, assembly GCF_040642815.1. Taxonomy (NCBI): domain Bacteria; kingdom Bacillati; phylum Actinomycetota; class Actinomycetes; order Mycobacteriales; family Nocardiaceae; genus Nocardia; species Nocardia sp. NPDC047648. The sequence continues at coordinate 20,318 of NZ_JBEYSX010000026.1, forward strand.
CAGGCTCGTGCTCGACAGGGCAGCGATCTGCGGCTGCCCGCACAATTCGGCGCTGCGCGCATCCCAGTTGGGGTAGGTGCCCAGCCACAGTGGCGCGAGATAGTCGCGTGCGATGCGCAGAACTGCCCGCAAACATCGCTGGTCGCGGCGGTGGGGACTGCGAGCGATTCTGGCGAGATCCACCGTGTTGTAGCGGTGTAGACCGTGCGGTTTGGAGACGCTGGCGTTTACGGTGCTGGCCAGAACAACGACCGCGGCACGACGACCGCGGTCTTCCATGACGAATGCCATGCTGCCGAACGGACGCCGGTAGGGCCTGCCGGTGGGGTATTCGTCGTCGGGCAGGTGCAGAGGATGTCGCCAGGCGATCAAGAGTTCTTCGGCCTCGGCGACATGGACCTGGTAGAACGCGATCACAGGCGACAGCTGCAAGGACAACTGGCGGCTCATCGGCGTGACCGGTCCGTTCGAAGGTCGTCTCTGTCTCGCAGCGATCGGCGGCGGCTGTCGTGGGTCGCCGCGAGGGCACATTGTGGTGTTCGAAGGCATGGTTCGGGCTCGGGTGTTGTGGCGCGGCTGTCGCCTGGACCCGCGAGGGCGGGGCCGGGGCCTTGGGCAGCGGTGGCGTCGGGTGTCGGGTGTCGGCGACCCAGGCACTGGAAGGTAGGTCCCCGATGCGTGATGACGTCCAACCCAGGCCGTTGCCGACTGCGGCGAATCGACCGGGACTCAGCCCGGCCGCGTGACGGGGTGCGCTTCCGGGGTGGGGTCCGGTCAGAGGGCCGTCGGATCGTCTGGCAGTCCCAGGAACGTGCGTATGGCCGTGCGTTGGCGACGCAACTCCAACAGTGCGTGGTCTCGGGCATCGCCGTCCATGCCGACTTTCGTGAGGACTTCTCCCAGTTCCTCGAACCATTCAGCGAACTGGCGGAGCCATACCTGCACGTTGGGTTCGTGAGGGTTGAACCTCTTCGCGCGGACGAGCGGCCCGCAAGGGGTTGCGTTCATGGCGCGGAAGATGCGCATCCGCAGGACGTTCATTTCAGATTCTCGTCAGGCGTTGATGTCAATCTCTGACCTTTCCAAGTGCAAGCAGCCTTCAGCGGCGACGGTGGATCCGAGTACGCAGCAGTGGTGGCGCCGGCCACCTGTGGGCAGCAGAGGAGGCATCCCGATAGGAGGCCCCGGCGACGCAGGCACCGAAGCGCGGAGACCCCTGGGGTGCGACCGGTGGGATGGCGCGGCTCAAAGAAGACCGATGATTCCGGCGCCGCGGAGGCGGGCTTGCTCTGCGAGATCGGCTTCGGTGCGGGCGATGAGTTCGTCGTAGAACTCTCGCGCGGCGATAGTGTCGTAGAGGTTCGAGCGGCTACCGATCTCGGACGAGTCCGGGCCGGTGACTACGCAAGTGAACACCCGACCGCCGAGCCAGGTTGCGTACTCACTGATCTCGCGTTGCGCCGCGGCTTCCGACTCGGCCAGTACGAACCATTCGGCCAAGCCCGACTGGATCGGGTGGACGTATCTACCGGCGGTGAACAACTGGAACGGACTGCCGGTGATAGCGCGCCAGAGCCGGTAGCGGCGCTCGACAGTGTCGACGTGGCGGTAACCGAATTCGCGCAGAAAATGCGCCAGCGCAGCAGCGTGTGGCGTGCGATCGCTGCGTGTTTCGTCGATAGTCACACCGTGGGCGGTGACCACCACCATCAGGGTTTCGTCCGCTCCGCATCCGCGGGGACTGTCGGCATCCTCATCAGCGGGAAACGTGACCGTGTAGGTTCGGCCGCCGCCGACGTCGATGACTTTCGGCTCGTGTACGTCCATTCTGGTCTTTCTCGGGATGTGCCGTCCTCGCTCAAGGTCCGGTGCAGCCGGGCAGCTGGTCGACGGTCATTCGACGGGTGTGCATGCCTGCGGGCCCGCGTGGCGGATGGGGACGGTCGCGGGCGGTGCTGCCCGGCAGTAGTTGTGACCGTTTTCAGGATGTGAAGTGCAGGCGTCGGCGCTGATGTCGGGGCGTACGGCCAGGTCGATGTCGGTGGCGATGTCGCCGATCCAGGTTGCGGGCAGACCCGGCGAATCCGGTGCTGGTGCGTCGGGGTCGGCGGGTGTGCCCAGCCAGGCGAGCAGCCGAGCCGACGGCTGGTAGAGCTGATAGCTGCTGGTTAGGTAGATCGTCAGGTTACCGTGGTAGCCGGTGTCGGGATCGTGGCAGTCCCACAGGCAGATCGGTCGCAGCCGCGAGCAGGCGCCGAGTTCGGACAGGACCTTGTTGGCGTGGTCGGGGGTGAAGCCGGGTCGCAGGCTGCCGCGCAACTGCGTCGGCAGCGGGTACAAGGCGGTGGTGGTCGCGATGTCGAGCCAACGCGCCAGTCCACGAAGGTCGTGCAGGATGTGGCCGCTGCGGCCATCGGCGTCTTGCCTGGAGTAGTCGGCGGTCTCGACCTCCCACAGATAGTCGACCACGCTCGCGAGCATTCGACGGTCGGGACTGGGCGGAATATCCGGAAACTGGCTGTAGAGGTCGTCGACCAGGCTGTGATGCAGACGCGCGAGCTGGTCGAGTACATGGCCGACCGCGCCCGAACCAACCACCGCGCTGTCGGTGGCGAATGTGTCGAGCACGCGAAGGCTTTCGCTGGCCAGCCGTATACCGGGCTGAGCTTCGAGGGTGACCAGCAGATGCGAGTCTTCCACCGCCCACACCTCGACATCGGTGAAGGGCCGGCTGCCCAGGGCGTCGCGCGCGGCGGTGAGGACCTCGTGGACATTCCAGACGTCGGTGACCACGAAATCCTGCGAATCGGGCAGCGCGGTCATGACCGCGGCCAGTTCGGTGTCGTTCACGGCAGCGGCCGTATCGGAAGATGCCATTGGAAATCCTTGATGCAGATGAATCAAGCAGCAAAGGGCTGCGGCGGCGTCGTTGAGGCAAGCCCGCACGGGTGAGCATCGGCTCGGCAAGCGGCCTGTGCGAGATTGCACGAGGAATGCGGCCGTGCCCCGAAGCTGCCCGCGCGAGGTGTGGTTGCGGGGAGCGCCGAGCTGATGACCAGGGTGTGTGAGTCGCGATGGTTGGCAGCCGTCGTGTCGTCGGCTAATCGTCTGGCCCGGTGACGTCGAGGTCTGCACCGTGGCGCACGATGAACGGTTCGACCGCAACGCCACAGCTGCGTTTAGTGCGGATGCGAGGTCGTCGGCCGCGGCGAGTTGGCTGCGGGAGTCGGGCGACGGTTCTTTGCCCTCTTGTCCTCACGGGCGGACCGTGCGGGGCCACGCGGGGCGGTAGACAGTTGAGTCCAGTACACGCCGGGTGTGGCGAAGAGGTTGTAGCGAGAGTGGATGTGATAGGCGGGGTGTAGTCCTTCGCGTTCGCCTTCCCGTACGCAGGCTTCGTAGATTTCCTCGGTGAAGTCCCCGACGTCGCCGTCGGCGGCGGTGACCAGGTAGATCCCTTCGCCGCTGCGGGTCCGCGCGATCAGATACCGGTAGTGGTGGCCGGTGAGCGTGGTCAGGGCCGAGTCCGGGTAGCCAGCGACGACCGTGGCGACCAGGTCGGCGACAGGCCTCGGCGAGGCACAGCCGTCGATGGCGGCGATGGTTGGGGCAGCAGGGGCACCGACCGCGAACTGGAGTGCTGCGGCGGCGGATGGTGGGTTGTTCACCGGTCGGTGGTGTTTGCTGCTGCCAGGTCGAGCACGAAGGGTGCGTGTTCGGATCTAGTGAGTCCAGCGTTGTCCGGGTCGGTCACGGCGATGCTTCACTGGCTGATGTCGCTGATCCAGTTGTCGTGGCCGGGCGTGGCCGCATCGATCGGGGCGCCGGAGGCGTCGCGGAACGTGGTGGGGACCAGTCCGTCTGTGTCGAGGATGAATTCGACCGAGTCGACGGTCGGGGCGTGCTCGCGCAGGTAGGTGCGGATGCGGGTGAGCGACAGTGTGGTGACGCGGTCGGCGGCGAAGCGAGCTTGGGCGTGGGCATGGTCGAGTTCCCGCTCGAGCGGATCGGTGTGCGCGGGCATTTCGCCGCTGGGCGCGGTCTTGTCGTGGACGGCGTGGTTGTGAGCGCCGTCGCCTCCGGCGAGGGTGTGGGTGGTGTGCTCGGTGTCGATACCGCCGATCCAGCTGGCGGGGGATCCCGGGTGCGCGGGGGCATGGTCGGCGGCTTCGTTGAGCCAGGACCACAAGTCGCCGCTGAGGTAGTAGAAGTGCCCGAGCGGGTCTTCCACGCGGAAGTCGGAACCACCGGTATAGCCGAAGTCGTCGTAGACGTCCCATACGCAGACCACCCGCACGCCGGTGGCGTCGGTGACCTGGCCGAGGATGTTGTTGACCGCGTCGCTATCGTAGCCGTCGGACATGCTGGCGCGTAGGTGTTCGGGCAGTGCGCACCAGGCGGGCGCCGTGGCGATGGCATGGGCGCGTGCGAGCACGGTCAGGGGCGTCTCGAGGCGAGGGTCAGGGTGTGCGGATCGCTGGTAGCGGGTCGAGACATCCCGGATCGCGGTGAGGGAGTTCGCGTCGAGGACCGCGGGATCGGACCGGTAGCGGTACCAGGTGAAGAACTCCTCCGCCGCGGGTTGTTGCAGACCGACCGACAGGGTGAATGATGGTCGGTCGAAGTCGATGTCGACGCCGGCTGGGATCCGGTCACGGTGCTGGCCGGTGGAATCGAGCCAGTCGGTGACCAACGCCATCAGCGATCCGGCTCCCGGACCCGTGATGGTGAATTCGGTGTAGACGCTGAGATCACCAGGCCGTAGCTGGATGTCGATGTCTATTCCGGGGACGGCGTCGCGGAGGCGGTGGGTGAGCGCCTGGACCTGAGCGGTCGCGGTGAACTGTTCGAAGACGGTTTGCGCGCGGTCGAGGTGGTCGGTGACCATGGCCGCGGCGCGTCGGCGCAGCGCGGCATCGGCGATATCAGGTATCCGCTCGACCATCGCTTCCAACCCGGAAGGTATCTGCGGCGCTGGGTGAGGCGGGCAGGTTTCGCGGTGTCTGTGGTGATCGTCGAGCAGGGTGAGCACAGTGCAGTCGCCGTGATATCGAATGCGGATGCTCCATCCTGTGGGTAGTCCGCTGTCGGAGTCGATGCTGAGCAACGGTAGGTCCTGAGGGGTAGTAGGTGCTGCCCACCGCGCGGCCTCGTGGCGGGCAGGGCCAGGTGCGTCCGGGCCTCGCGTGACGACAGCCAGTGAAAGAGGGTGTGTCGTCGATCACGGCGAGTGTGGCCAGGTGGGGGCGGTTATCGGCACAGCAGCCAGATCAGCAGGACAATGCCGCCGAGGCCGAGCACCGCGAGGGCGGTCAACGGAAAGGCGGTCGAATTCATTTGCTGAACAGCGCTTTTGAAATCAACGAGGCCGTTTCGGGCTCCCGCGGAGTCGGTTGAGCCATGAAGTGTCCTTCACGTGAATCGGAGGCCGGGTCGGCATATCGTGGAAACGGTTGGCCGGGAGCGGGATTTCTTCACGGAGTTCGTCGTACACGGCGGGGTGGCGGCCGCCGCGGCGGCGATCGTGGGCGCTCGCGAGGTGTGCCGCATGCGAAGGGCTGCGAGCCGGGGGTGGAACCGCGCGTGGGGTGCGTTGGGCGAAGCGGCGAGGCGCTGGCCGGAAGCGACCGAGTTGTTGGGAAGGTGGATGGGTATCGGTCCGGCGAAGCGGTGTCGCTCGACCGCTGTTGGCCAGTGATCGTCAGGTCGTGCGTTTGTGGTAGCGGGCGCCGTAGTGGCTGTCGGCTCGGCGGCGAAACGGTGGCGCGGGTGGCAGGTGCGCCAACTTCGTGGACAGGTCACGGTGGTCGCTGGTGGGGCGGTTGCCGGCGGGGGCGGGTTGATCGGCGGTGGATGGGCATCCGATCCGGTTGATGTGGACCTCGACGAGGATTCCGGCCTCTCGTAGGGCAGCGGCAGCGGCGTCGATGCGGCGGATGTGGGGCTGGTGGTGGCGTGATCCGCGGATTTCCCAGTGCTGATGGGTCCATGTCCATCCGCCGACGCGGTCTCGGACTCGCCCCATGACATCGCCGACTCGGGGGTTGGAGGCCTCGATGCGCAACTGTGTGCCGTGCGTGGCGGTGTGGACGATTCGCAGGGCGGTGGCCATGATGGTTGCTCCAATCGGTGCGGTGCTGACACAACAGATCACCCGCCGGGATCGTGCGTACGCGGGCGCGCGGTCGCGGCGAGTACGGCGGATTGCGCAGGTGGTTGAGGGGGTAGCTGGCGGCAGGGCTTTGGTGCGGCCAGCACCGGCCGCGGCGACGAATCGGGGTTGGGTCTCTTCGTTTGTCGCGTTGTGCTGCTCGAACTCAGCTGTCCCAGTACATGGAGTGGGGATCGAAGTAGGCCCTGACCAGTGGGTCGTGGGCATCGAATCGGCGGCGCACCTGGGCTAGTGCGCGGTGGTAGAACTCTTCGACCTCCTGCTGGTGCAGGCGTTGGCCGGAGCATGCGATTTCCAGCCGCCGCGGGTGGTTGACGGTCACGGGTGTGCCTAGACCGGAACTGGCGCACAGATGAGCGAAGTGATTGCCTGATTCCGGGCAGCGCCACACCAGTAGTTCGGCTTGTTTGCGCCAGCCGTCCACGTCCCAGTAAGCGGTGATCGACCACGTCCTGTGTTCGACGGCGGGTTGTGCGTGGGGGCCGTGCCCGCCGCCGGCGGCGGGTGGGGTGTGGGTCACTGTGGCCTGACCAGGTGTGTGGCAGTCATGGAGTCGATGGGGCCTCCCGTACGCCAGTTGTGCCACGCCTGTGCGATTGTGGGCCGTGATCGACCGGTGGCGACGAGGACGGCGAAGGCGTGACCGAAGTCGATCGCATCGCTGGAACTGACCCGCGCGGCGTCGCAGTGACCGCGGGCGTAGCCGATGGCTTCGAAGCACATCGCGTGCGCGGTGGAGTTCTTCAGTGCCTTGGACCAAGCCGCGAAGTCCGGGACTCTGCTCGGGTCGTGTCGCGAGGCGGGAGATATGGTGCCGGGCTCACCGAAGCTGTCGAGATCCGCGGGATCGTCGTAGCCGCCGACTTCGAGGTACGCCGCTGTGGTGTGCCCGTGGTGAAGCACAACGAGGGTCAATTTGCTCTCGTCCACAGCGATATCGCAGGTCGGGGGAAGACTGGCGAGCCAGACTGAGACTTCTCGATGAGAGATCATGTTGCTCCTGGGGCAGGTTCGCGGTGCGTGCGATGCGCAGGCGGACACGGGCCGATGCGAATCTGGCCGTGGGTGAGGAGTCGAGGAGTGCCGGTGGACGGTGGGTCGCGCCGTCCCGTCGAGAAGAGCGCCGAGCGGCGCCGACAGCTGGATGGGGCTCGTTTCTCGCGCATCTGCGCGGGCGCCGGTCACGGGCGCGGCGATTGTTGGGGCGGACGCTGCGACGATTGCTGCTCGGTCGGGGTGGACGTGGTCGGTGCAGACGGTGGCATGTGATGGTAATGCGCCGCCAGCAGCCAGAGGACGGTCCAGACGGCTGCGAGCACGATGAGTGCGGCTATCTGCTGGCGGCGGTGACGCGGCCGCGGTAGGGCACCGGTGTGTCCAGGCTGCTGTGGGCCGCGGTGGGCGGCCCGCGGACTGGGGTCTACGTGCGATCTGCTGAGGCGCGAACTCGTATCGGGCCGGGAAGCTGCCCGGGTCGGGGGTGCGGCCGGCTGGTCGCTGGGCGGCTGCGAGGCTGGGGGAGTGGTCGTGTCGGTTGTCGTTGTCGTCTTCGCTCGGCGAGCGGTGGAGGTGACGGGTGTGGCTTCGAGCGGGGGGAAGCCTTCGGCGATGAGGTCGCCGATGGTCAGTTCTCGCCCGAGGTTCATGGCGTTGAGCAGCGAGTAGGCCTGTTCGGCAGTCCAGATCGAGTCGCGGCGTGCGGTGCGGTGCAGCCAGCGGCGCAACCCCCGGTTGCCGAGCACGACCTCGCAGCCGGTCGGCAGCGATCCCACCTGCAAGCGCAGTGTCGAGCGCCGCGGCGGCACGACCACCACCACCGCGGAGACGAATGACCGGCCGGGATTGTGTTTTTCGACCAACGCTTTGAGCAGGTAGGTCGCGCTGAGTGCCTGGTCTATCGGGTTGAGGTCGTTGGCGCGGGTGTGGACGGGATCTCGGTCGTCACTGGAGTGGTGCCAGCGGCCGTTGGGCTCGGCGGTGATGACTCCGTGGGTGAGGTCATGATGGGTGCCTTTGACCTCGAGCACGGCGGACACCTGAGGTGTGAGGAGCACGAAATCGGCTTGCTGGCCTGCGTTGTCGCGTCCGGGCAGGTGGTAGCTTGAGATAGCGACGCCGCGCAGGGCGTATCGGCCGTTCCAGTGACTCATCCAATGCGCTACCCGCGCTTCGCTGGGCTCGATCGTGGGTCGCGTGTTGATGACCAGCATCAGCCTTCCTGCCTCTGTGGTGTGGGTACTGAGTCGCCACTGCTTGGATCCGTTGCAAGCGACCAGCAGCGAGGCGGGTCGCCTATGTCGCCGGCTGTCTCGGCGGCCGTCGCGACTCGTGTGAACAGCGCGGGGACGGTGTTGTGAGGGTTGCGGCTGGAGAGGATTGCGGTCGGAGGCCAGATCAGTTGCCGGTCACGAGCATTCGGCGCGGTGGCTGCCGGTTGTGCCGCTCACCGAGCCGCCCGGACTGCGCGACACCAGACGGGCGCGTGCCGGTAGAAGTTGCGTAGCAAATGGCGGTTCACCTGGCTGCGCAGGCTGGCGCGGTTTCGCCACGTGGGTGCGGTCCTGCCAGCCGAGTTCCGGGCGGCCAGTGGCGTTGCAGCGGGTCGCCGACGATCAGCTCGGCGCGCTCCCATTCGGCATCGCTCGGACGGTCCAGACCCGGCCCGGTGAACGGGGTTCTCACATCCCGCAGCTGCACGCTCAGGCCGTCTTCGAATTCCGCGGCGGCCAGCGGGGCAAGGCTGCCGTCCGGGTTGCGGCGATGCCCGCACGGTGGACCGCTCATGCTGGAGCAGCACCCCCACACCGTCGGTCCCTTGGGCAGGGTTCGAGGGGGGTGCATCGGCGGTCAGCTCTCGTCGATCTCTAAACAGGTCGCCTGCCACACGCGCACCGGGAACCCGCACGTCAACATCCGTCCATCGCGGTGGCGCAACAGTGCGGGAGCGTGTTTGAGTTCGTCGGTCATGGTGACGGCGGCGCGGACACTGTCCGCGCGGACAGTCGGGGCCCACCGCAACGGATCCAGCGGATCCGCGACGACCCTCAGCTCAGGCAGCAGCCGCGGGTCGGGTGCTCGGCGCAGTGCGGGCAGTCCGTTCAACCCCACGCCGACGACCTGCCACATGCCGGTCTCGCTGCGGATCCAGTCACCGTCCAACGGCTCCACGTCGCTGCGGCCGGCTTCGCGAAGCCGCTGATTGTGCGCGTCGGCGATCGTGTAGGAGGCATGCGCGAACTCCACTGCCGCGATCGCAACGCTCGGCCAGTCACCGCAGTAGATGACCTTCACCCGAACGCCTCTGAGATCTCTTCGGAGTCGTCGCGGTACAGCACGATCCACGATCCCGCGCCGTCATAGGCCCAGGAGACGGTGTAGAGGCCGGGGTGCCACAGGATGTGTTCGGCGAGGCGGTCATTGATGGGTTCGTAGGTTTCCATCAGCGGGCCGTCGTAACCGCGACGGCGACTGAACCCCGACAGAACCTGCCAGCCTGGGGTCAGGACCTCGAATGTGCCGCCGGGGCGGACAACGATTCCCGGAGGCGACACTTCCTCGGCGAGGCACACCGCGCGAGCCAGGCCGACGCGGATCACCTGGTCGCCGCGAAGGTACTCACCGAGCATCTCGAGGTTCCCCTCCCGCATGTCGTCACCTTCCGGAGAGACCTGCACGACACGAAACAGCATCGGAAGCCCGGTGCCACTATTGGCCATCTGTTCCAGCTGCACGAAGCCGTTGCTGGGCGGTGCGGGCTCGCCCCGCTGGGCGGGGACGTCGTGAGGTATGTCCGCGATTCCGCGGTACTCGAGCACCGTAAGCTCGACCCCATCGGCGATTTTCGCGTGCGCGTCGGGCACATCGTGGCTGGTCAGTGCGCGGAGCATGCGCTGGGCCTGGGGCAGGTTCTCGGCTTTCACCTTCACCGTGGCGAGCATGTAGGTGTCGAAGGTGTATTCAGTCATGGCTGTTCTCGCCCGTGGCGGGCCTGGGAGACGACGTTGCTCAGCATCTGGATCGCGGCCAGGGTGGGGCCGGTGGTCGCGTCCGAGCTCGGGGTCGGCTGGGCGGTCGACTCCTCGTCGAAGTGCATCCACGCCCGCTGTCGGATGTCGTCGATGTCGACCTTGTGCAGGTGCAGCAGGTGCAGCAGATCGGCGCCGAAGTCGCCGAGAACCTCGTGGTCGTAGGTGTTGTCGTAGATCTGCTCGAGAGTGATTCCCTCGCGGGTGGACGCCCACGCCGCCAGGGCGATCAGCGCCCGACCGGCCGCCGCATAGGGTTGGGGTTGGTCGTCGGGTGAATCGAAAGTCATTGCTGTACCGTTTTTCTCGGCGAATTGGCGGCTGATGGGGTCGCGGGGGTGAACACCGGCGTTGCTGCTGTCATTCGCTCATTGCTTCGAGCGCCTCACCGAGGTGCTGTCGATGAGGACGCCGTTGCGCTCGATCACGTGCACCACGGGGATGCTGTGGCTCAGCCGCACCATGTAGGCGTGAAGTTCTCCGGCGCCGGTGCGCCACCGGAACCCGCACCACTTGTGCACCTGGTCGGCGTAGAGATCCCAGCCCAGCGTGCGAGAGCCGACTGCGGCCACATACAGGCGGGCGGCGAGCGGATGCCGCCCGATCGCGTAACGGACGTTGGCCCAAATCCTCGTAACCAGCTCACCTGCCATGTCATCGACGGTGAACCGACGCGACAAGGGTGCAGCGTGATCGCACGGGTTCACCCCGGCGCAGGAGCAGGCAGAGCCTGTGTAGTCCGGCTGCATGGCCAGCAGCGCCGCGCGATACCCGTCGACGACTGCGCCGATGTCGACCCCACCCGCCTTGGCGACCGCTGCACCCTTGTCGATGCGGTCGCCTTCGGCCTCGTTGATCACGCGGCGGGTGCCATTCGGGTTGTCGGCGACACGCAGCCGGGCAATCGGAACCTCGTCGTAGCGGTGGCGGTAGATCTGCATCACCGCGGAAGCCGAGCCACCCTTGATGCCGGTGCGGGAGCCGATACCGCGGTTGATGCGGCTGTTGACGTAGTCGTCGAACCACCGGTGCGCGGCGGCCTGGCTGGAGAACTCCGAACGCATCTGCGGGTGGGTGATGGCGGGGAGCCCGGCGTCGGTGAGAGCAATGTAGACGGTCACTTCTCGTCGCCTTTCATGGTTGATTCGTCGGCCCCGTTGGTGCGTCGTGGGCGTGCCAGTGTCGAAGCGGCCGCCGTCGGTGACTGCTCCTCGAAGCGGGCCGGATCGGGAACGATCGGCCGTTCTCGGCTTCGGAAACGAGCAGGGAAGAGACAGAAGCGAAAGCGGGCACGTCACGGGTAGGTCTGCTGGGCGGGGCTCCAGGGACGGTGGCCGCGTGGTCTTCCCATCGTGGATTTCGTGCGCGGCGGATTATCGGCCGACACGCAGATTCCTACGTCGCGGGCAGTTTCAGACGATGAGGATGCAGACGAAGCGGGAAATCGGATCGGACTCGTCGGCGATGGTGATCTTTGCGATCGCGGCCGCCGTCCGAGGTCGCCGCGGACAGCCGGACCGCGCTGAGCTCGGATGCTGTATCCGGCGCCATGCCCCCAATGAGCGGCACTGTTTTCGTTGACATTGTCAACGTCGCCTACAGGCGGGTGCCCGGGGTGCGGATGGGTTGGGGTGTTTCAGAGTGCGGGGCCTGCTTGCCGCTCGGGCGGTGGCGGAAGTGCTGTGCGTTGTGCCTCGGACAGGGAGGTCCAGGGCGCGTGCGGCATGGCTGGCAGCGCGTCGAGGATCTCGGTGGTCTGAGATGGGCCGGGAATGTCCGGCGACAGGTGCGCGCCGATGTCACGCTGGATATCGGAATAGCGGCCGATCGAGCGGGCGGCCCACTGCCGGTCGCGTTGGATGCCGTCGTGGGCGTGGTGTTCGGCGAAGTCGATGGTGTCGTGGAGTGTGCGGTGGATGTCGGCGCGGGCCTCGGCGGGCACGGCGAGGTGGGCGAGTTGCCGATCGAGCTCGCCAGCGAGCCTGCGACATTCAGCGCGTGCCACGTCGGCGTCGGGGGTCCAACGGTAAGCCAAGGCGCTGAGGTGGATGATGGTTCGCTCCCAGGTGGTGCGAATCGCCTCCGCGCCGGTGTCTGTCAAATCCCGCACACCGGTACCGGCAGCGTCGAGCGCGGTGATGATGCGGTGTTCGGCAGTCTCAAGTGTGCTGCGCCCGGTCCGGTCGTGCTGCTGGCGCTCGGCGAGGTGTTGGGAGTGCGGGTCGATCAGCAGCAGGTCGGGCAGCGCGATGTCGCCGTGCCCGATTTCGTGGACCAGGCAGCGGACCATGCTGCGTTCGAGGCTGTGGAGCCCTTCACTGTTGTCGGCGAACCACGACAAATCACGACGGTGTCGGTCCATGCGGGCCAGAAGATCCTCGATGTCGGTGATGTGCTCACCAAGCGGGAGGGCGGGGTTGTCGGCCACGCGGTCGGCGTAGGCGGCCATCGCGGCCGCCGCGGCGGCGTATTCGTGCAGCATGCCCCGTATCTGGGCCCGATCGGCCTCACCGCCTGGTGAGGTGGCTGTGTCCACGAGTATCGGGCAGGAGCGAAAGTCGAACGATTCCGGTAGCCACCCGGAGAGGTAGATGAGCCCGAACTGGATGGCTTCCCGTGTGGCGGCCGGGACCGCCGCGCGTTGCATTGCCGCGTCGAAATCCTGACGAATAGCGTTGAGGCGGAGACGTTCTCGGCTGTCGGGGAATCGGGAGAACGGCATCGCCCACCGGCGAAGCTGCTGATCGACCTCGCGGCGCTGCTCGGACGGGATGGCAACCGACAGAGTGTTTTTGGCGAACTTCTCGGCGGAGATCGACCGGTTGAGCGCGCTGACGCGCTCGTTGGACCATTCCGCCCAGCCGAGGTCGACGGCGGGGTCTACGGTGACCGTGGCGGTGTCGGGATCGAGGATCAGCCCGTACTCGTCGTTGAAGTCCTCGATCAGGTTGGCCAGGGTTTCGGCCGCGAGCGTGGAGCTGCCACGCCACAGCCAGGCATCGGTCAGCGCGGCCGCCAACTCTTCGAGCGAGCCCTGGTAGTCGATGTTCAGCATCCGCTGGTGTGCGGCCGCACGGTGGCGGGAGATCATGTCGTCGCCACCGGCGCCGCCGGTCAGTTCGGAGTCTGCGGCGGTGTAGGCGGAAGACCACTGCGCGAGCAGCATGTTGGCGCGGTGCAGCGCCACTTTGATCAGCAGATGAGCCATGCGCTGGCTTCGCCCGGCCGGTCCCGTCGCCAGCGGCGCGCTCATCACCGAACCCCTGTATCCGTGGCGGCGAGCGCAGTGTGTGGCGCGCTGGGTGCGCGGGGATGTGGGTCCATTGTCGCTTCGCTTCGCAGTGTCCTTGTCCGGATCCAGACCGGTCGGCGTCTCAACGCCTGCTGTCTGAGGGCTGGAGGATCAGCCGTCGCAGACAGGAGGTCCGGTAGGCTGCCCGGTTTCCATCACAGCTGCCGTGCGCTTGGTTGCGCCAGCGTTGGGGGTGCTGCATCCTGCATCGATGCTCGACTGCCGCAACGGTGATGAGGTTGCCGAGCCCGGGTCGTGCGATGGGACGACCGGTGGACGCCGATGTTGATCGGGGCAGGTCGGCGCCGGTCGTGGAGTCCGCCGAGGCCGCAGTGGCATCCAGGGTCAATGGTGTGGATGGTGGCGGCGATCGCGCCCAGAGATGTCGAGGCCGCAGGTATCGGAGACCACCTGCGCCCATGGCTGTCGACGGTCCTGGCGCCGCTGCAGCGATTCGAGTAGCGCGCGGGCCGCCGGTGTGAAGCGGTTGAGGATCGGGTGCGTGGACTCCGATAGCTCGATCGTGGTGACCGCCCGCTTGGCCGGTTGCCTGGACTCTCTGTCGAGAGCACGCAGAACGCCGAGGGAAAATCCTAATTCCGCGAACACGACAGCAACCAGGCAGCAGGGGCGGCCGGCGACGACGTAACGGGGGGTGTGTCCGGTGGCGACATGCTGATCCCGCCGGTCGGGGTCCGCGGAGACGATAGCGACAAGCACGGTGTGAATGTCGGCGACGTCGAATCGACGGCTCCGATCCCTGGGTGGGCGCTTTGCCATGAAGAGATGTCCTTTCCGATCGGCGACTCGAGCGAGTGCCGCTCCTAGGTGTGGCGGTGCGCTGCGTCCCGGTGAGGGGCGGGGTGGCGCAGCGATGTCGCGTCGAGAACGCAGCTCGGTCTAGCTGCGGGTGCGGGGCGTGTTGTCGCCGCCGAGCAGTGGGACATGTACCGGTCGGTGCTCGGCCGCGCGGTCAGTCGTCGTATTGGGGGCACTCGAGCCGGGGTGCTGCGGAGACGATGAGTGAGTTCAGGTAATTCAATGCGGCGGTGGTGGTTTCGGGCTCGCTGAGCAGCTGGTCGCGCTCGTCGCGGTCGAGTCCCAGCCGTGTCGTGCAATAGTCGCGGATCAAGATCGGCGCGCCACTGGGTCCGATGACGGAAACGAACTGGTAGCCGCTGCGCCACCGCGACCGGCCTGCGGGGTGCGGGCGGGCGCCGTCGAGCAGCGCGGTCCATCCCCCGACGCATCCGATAAGGCTGTGGGCGGTGGACCCGATCCACAGGTTCTGGCAGTGCAGGCTCGGGTGCATGGTGAGCAGATCGCGCACGGCGACGGCGAGGCGCAGCGCGGCGGGAGAAGCGATCGGCACAGGGCCTCCTGGATGTTGGATCAGCGAAGAATTTGCGGCTGCGGCACGCGGTTTCGCCGCCGCAGCAGCCTCTTGCAGCGACAGAGGGCTCAGCGGCGTGCCGCGGTGAGGGAAAGAGGGTGTGGGTCAGTGCGCGATTGGCGGCGTGTCGATCGCGAGGTCGAGATGGTCGTGGTCCTGGTCGGGGTCGATCACGTCGAGGAAGCTCAAGACCCGATGGTCGGTGGTGGTGACCAGGACACCGTCGTCGGCCGCCAGAATCCGGATGTCGTTGCTCAACTCGATTTCGGTGTCGTGCTCGGCGAGCGGGCTGGGGCGGATCGAGGTGACCAGCACCGTGGGGCGACCGGCGCGCAGCCACGCATCGAGCAACACGCCGACGGTGTCGACGATCTCGGTCACAGGCTGGTCGGTCAGCTGCTCACGTGCGGTGGTCAGATCGCGCGCGAGCGCGGTCACGTCGAGGTAGCGCCGAAGGTGCTGCAGGTTCGATACCGATGCGGGGACGGTGCCGGCGGTGATGTGGTCGGTGATCTCACGGTGCATCTGTGCTGTGATCTGCGAGATCGTGGGCGCTGGCGGCTGGGGAGAGTTCATGGTCGAAGCCGATGGGGTCGTTGAAAAGGGAGCGCCCGCCGGAATGGTGCAGTCAGACGGTGGCCGGATGAGCCCGTCGTGGTCGAGCGCTGTGATGAGTGGGTGCACGGTCGCGCCGTCAGCGCCGCGGATGATCATCCCGGTACGTCGGTCCGGTGGTGTCGGTGCATGGAAACGACGGGTGTGCGGTGGCCGTTGCGGAGGGCGCTGTCGAGGGGGGCTGTTCCATGGCGGTCTCGGCTAGCGACAGCGTGGTGGAGTGGGCGTGGGCCGATCAGGTTTCCGCGCCTGCCATGGTGATCCTGCCGATCATGTCCTTTGCGGGTTTCGCGGGGCCGGTGGTGTGGGGCGTCTGCGTCGCGGGATGGGCTGTGGCGGGTTGCGGGGGTGTCGGCTGTGTCGCGGCGCCGGCGGGCCGGGTGGTTCGGTGGCGGCCTGATGGTCGTTTTCGGGGTGAGTGGGCGCTGGCGTGGCGGAGTTGGTGTGGTTGCCGATCGCCCGGGCGAGTGCGAGGGCATGGGTCCAGGTGGCCTCGATGTGGATGGTGGCATTGCGGTTGTCGTGGACGCGGATGCGGCCGCTGAGTGAGCTGCCGACCCGGCCGAAGTAGACGTGGCTGTCTTGTACTCGGCGGGCGGAGGGCAGCGCAGCGCACAAGGCTTCGATGGTCGCCATGCGACCGGCTTCGGTCTGCGCGGCTTTCAGGGCGCGGGCGCGGCAGCGTGCGAGGGTTTCGACGAAACCGGGCAAGAGATCGCGCGTGATCCTGGCCGCTATGGCCTCGGTGGGGCGGGTTTCGGACACGGTGATGGTCGCGATTCCCTGCCCGGGGTCGAGATGGGTTCCCAGCTCTGCGTAGTCACGGCAGATGAACAGCTTGCCGTGATCGGTCGTGCGGTGGGATGTGTTGCCACTTTTGATGTCCAGGCGCTGATCGGCAGGTCCATGCAGGATCACATGTTCGGTGAAGCGCACCCAGCCGGATGCGGCGCGCCAGCCTGGGCCGAGGTGGGAGGCGATCTGCCTGGCACGGTGAAGAAGGGTTGTCATGTCATGTCCAAGCGTCGGGAGTCGGCGAGGTCACCGCTACCGCGGTGGCGTTGTCCGATATCTGGGGACGAGGTGGACGTTGCGTGGTCAGGTCGGGTCCGGTCCGAACTGCCAGATGCCCAGCCACACCAGCCCCGGTATGGTGAATCCCCAGTCGGGGTGCAGGCGAGGGAGGTCGAAGAAGTCCATCGTTGGTTGCCCTTTCTCTATGTAAACGCACCTTTCGTGCTGGCGGATGGAGGCCGGATGGGCAGGCCGAGTGCCGCTGGCGGACTGGTTATTGGAGCCCACGACGACCGGCTCGGTTGTCGAGCTGAACGCCAGACGAGAGGTTGGTGGAACTTTCATGCACGACCCGACAGCGCCGCGGCGAGGCCGCGCCGTGGGGAAGGGGCGTGCAGGTTGCGGTCAGGGGTCGAGACTTACATCCGGCGCGTTCTGCGACACGGCGGTGCCGTGGGTGGTTGATGCGTCGGTGGTGGGCTGGAGGCCGGAATGCGGGCCGTGGGTCAGTCCGGCCGCGTCGATCGCGTCGCCGATGTGCGCGCCTGTTGTCTGCGTGCGGATGTTGTCGAGGATGATGGCGAGGTCACGGTGGTTGGTGGGGTCCAGTACCGCGGGGGCGGTGGGGTCGGCGCGCGGGATTGTGATGCGCCGGAAAACTCCGAGCAGGACACGATGGTCGGTCGGCTTGCGCCCGTCGGTGTCACGGGACCACATGCTCGCCCAGTTCCACTCTTCGGTTTCGACGAGGCTGTAGTCCAATGCCCATTGCGCGGCTGCGATTTGGCGTTCGAGGAACAGTTTCCCGCTGCGTCCGTTGCCTTCACGGAACGGGTGGGTGAAGTTCAACAGCATGTGGGCGCGTGCCGCGCGGTCGATGAACTGGTTCTGATCGAGGGCAGACCAGTCGATCTCACCGATCTCTGCGGTCGCTTCGACGAGATAGTCCTCGATGTCGGACGGGTTGGCGAATTCCAACTCGCCCTTGTACAGCCTGACGGTGCGGAACTGTCCGGCCCAGTCGTAGACGTTGGAGAACAGGTGGCGGTGGATGGCGCGCCACTCCGCGGCGTCTCCGGTGGCGGGAATGTCCGCGCGGCCCTGCTCGATCTCGATCCACCGCAGCGCGGTTTCGCGGTACTCACGCAGCGCGAGCTGGTCGGGATCTCGTATCCCGTACCGGTTGCGCAGGACGTCGCTGTGTTCGCCGTCCTCGGCGGGCCACAGGTAGGGGTCGGTCCACTCAGGGTTGTGCGGCATCAGCGTGGAGGCGGCCGGTGACTGTGACGCACGGCCCACTCGTCTGAGCGTCTGTCGTATTCCTCGGGGGTGATCGCCCCGGTCACAACCGCGATCAGGTCGGCGAATGTGTCGCGGTCGGGTTCGATCCCGACTTCCTGCGCGTGGATGGCGACCGCGCGAGTGACCGCGCGGCGGGTCGAGCCGTCCAAGGATGCGAACAGATCCGGGTACCGGCGCTCCCAGTCCGTGACACGGTCCACCGCCGACCTCCTGCAGACTTGATCAACTGCTGTCCAGTCTGCCGAGATACACCGTGAACTGCCAGCCGCCGAAACCCCAGGATCGGTCGCGAGCACCGCTATGCGGAGTCGGCCGACCCGGCGACCGGCTGCAGGATGCTGTTGAATCTGAATCCGGGGTCATCGCCTGTTCCCGCGCGGTCCGCCGTTGAACATCGACCTTGCCGGGCTAGGTGGCGTGGTCGAGCAGGTAGCCGAGCATGTACGGGTCCAGCGCTCGCTGCATCACGTCACGGTCACCGAACTTGCGGGCCTTCTCGATCAGGCTGTCGCGCTGGGCCTTGAGCTTGTCGCGCGCCCACTCGAACTTCCAGCGGTCGCACGGGTCGGCGCCCCGAGCGTTCTGCGCCGAGGACTCCATACCCTCGCACTTGCTGTTGAGCGCGGCCGCGATCGCAGCGGCCCACTCTTCGGCGGTCATCCGATTGTCCTATCGGATAGGGGGTTGGGGGAGCGGTCGGGCCGGCTGATGGTGCCGCCATGCGCGCGACGCCGACGGTTACAAGCGCTCTGGGCTCCGAAGCCGGCGTTGTCGATCATCGCCCGTCACAAGAGCACAGTTGGCGATACTGGGCACGATTTTGTCGGTGCTGGTGTGGTTTCACCGCAGTCGCACGCCACAGCCACTAGGAATGGGCTCCCGACGTTGTCGAGGTTGGTCGGATCATCGAACAACAGTCTCACTCGCTCAAGACGAGCCCCGGCCCGCGTAACTGCCGGTTTCAGAGGATGGTCGCGCGGCCTCGCCGGCGCCAGCCCGCAGCGCGGAGCCCGGCCGTTCGCCGGGGGTCAAGATTCAGGATTCAGGCGGGGCGGGGAACGGACGGATGCAGCAGGTGGTTGTGCCAGTGGAGCTGGGTGTTGATGTCGGCGAGAATGCCGCGCAGCATCGACGCAGCGTCAGCCAGTTGCGGGTTCGATGCGCCGGTGGCGTCGCGGAATGCAGGTCCCTGGCCGTCGGCGCTGCCGGCGAAGTAGTCGACGCTGCCCAGTCGCACACCGTGCATGCCTGCGATTTCGACCCAGACACTCAAACCGTCGGAACAGTGGCCGAGGTCGGGGGCGGTCGCCGTGTACATCAGGGTGGCGGCCGGGCCCTCGATGTGCTCGATGCCGGTGACGGTGATCAGCTCGCTCCACCCGAGTTCGCCGATGAGCTCAGCCGCCGTGGTGCACCATGCCGGGCCCCACTCGGCGCTGGAGGGAGCGCGCACGCTGGTGTGCTCGAGTTGGTGCTCGAGCAGTATGCCGTTGACGGTGAGTGACAGGCCCGCTGGCCGGTGAGTGGGTGCCCGTCGCGGGTGGGGGTCGAGGCCTGCGAGGGCGTGACGGTCGGTGGCGGTGAGAAATCGGTCGAAGGTATCGGCGAGTACGTCCAACAGTGTGCTGTCAGGCAGGGCGTCCACCACGCGTGCCAGGTGCTCGTCGGTGAGGGTGTAGCCAGCGGCACGCTCGAGGAGGTCGTAGGGCAACAGCAGGTCGCGGCCGTGCAATCGCGGCGTTGTCATCGGGTCTTCCTTGACGTCGGGTCGGCAGGTGCGATGGGCGGTTTCGAGGTAGCGGCCGAGCACGTCTCGCGAATTCGGTCAAGGCCGGTCAGTCGGTGGCGTCGGCTGACGGTGGCGAGGAGTTGCGGCTGGGTTGCTGCCCGGGGCTCGGTGGCACAGAGTCGATACCGGTGTCGGTGTCGATGGCTGTGGAGGGCAGGGTGGTGTTGTCGAGTCCGGCCGCGGCGATGGCTTCGCCGGTCTCGTGGCCGGGTGTGTGGCGGTATCGCGCGAGCACGGCTTCCAGGTCGCGGGGATCGACGGGGTCCAGCGAGAGAACGGTCGCCCTCCGGTGCACGGTGATCTGAGCGAAGACGGGCAGCAGCGGGTAATGCGAGGGCATGCCGTAGAGCGCGGGACGTGCTTCCTCGGAGGCTGCGTTCCACCGGTGTGGCTCGATGCGGCCGTAGTCCAGTTTCCACTCGGCGGACTCGATTTGACGGTCGAGAAACAGCCGGGCTGCGCGGCCGTTGCCTTCACGGAAAGGATGTGCCCAGTTCAACGCCGCGTAGACCTGCGCGGTGAGTTCGATGAACGGAAGCCGGTCCAGCGAGGACCAGGGGATGGCGCGGACTCCGTCGAGCATGCTGGGGATATAGGCATCGAACAACTCCGGGGCAAGGAAGGTTCGTAGCCCTTTGCCGAGGACGACATCACGTAGCTGGCCGGCCCATTCGTAGACGTTGCCGAACAGATGAGCGTGGATGGCCTGCCACTCGCGCAGGTCACCAGTGCGCGCAATGTCGACCTGGCCGCGGCGGATTTCCAAGGCACGTTTCGCGGTTTCCCGGTACTCGCGGCGGCGAAGCTCGTCGATGTTGTGCAGCCCGTAAAGGTTGCGCAGCATCGTGCGGCCGGGCCCTTCATCTGAGGGCCACAGGTAGGCTTCCCACCGCTGCTCGTCGGTCATTCCCTCGTCGGTTGTCATAACCCACTGCAGGTCTCGGCGGTCTGTGACCGTCTCCCTCTCACCCGAAAACAGCGCGGCGCTTGCACGAGGTCAGCATCGGATCTCGACTCTACGGTGGGCTTGAAGCCGATGCTCAAACCGGCGGCATCGAGACACACCGTGAACGGGTCACGATGTAATCGGCTCCCTGGCATGAGAATTGCTCTCGAGTTCGACGGCAACGATGATCTGCGCTCAGTCTGCTCGCGGGCTGCGGGCTTTTGCTGAAAGGCCACCAGCAACGGCGGTCGTGTCGCGGTGACCTCGCTCACCTCCGCGTGGCGTCGCCACGAGATTCGTCCGAACTGCCGCGAAGGTGGTGAGGCGCGGCGCTCGCTTATGGACCTGGGTCTGGTTCGCTCGCGCGGGCGGGAGCGACGCCGTGAGAGTGGTTTTCTGTCTCGATTGGGGAGGCGGCTCGCTCGGTCGCGGGTCTGCTGATGTCACGGATCGCGGCGCCGATGTCATAGCCGTCGTGGCCGGGCTCGCGGCGGGTGGGGGCGTCGTGGAGGCGGGCGTGGGTGATCTCGTCGATGACGGGGACCAGGATGTGATAGTTGGTGGGTGTCTGGTCGTTGGCGGGCCGGGACAGATGAGCAGCGGCGTTCCAGAGGGCGGGGTCGAGATCGGTGTAGTTCAACTGCCACGGGGCGGCGGTGATCTGGCGGTCGAAGAACAGGCGCATCGCGCGGCCGTTGCCTTCCCGGAAGGGATGACACCAATTGAGTTGCATGAGGGCGCGGGCGGCGTGCGTGACGAACTGTTCGCGCTCGAGCCGGGACCAGTCGACAGATCGAATGTAGTCGGTGGTCAGCGGGATGTAGTCGGCGAAGTGGCGCGGCTGAAGGAACGGGCGGCCGTCTTTGCTCATGGTGACCGCGCGGGGCATGCCCGCCCATTCGTAGATTCTGCCGAATAGGTGGGCGTGAATCGCCGACCATTCCAGGAAATCGCCGGTGCGAGCAATTTCCACGCGGCCGGTCACGATCTCGAGGGCACGCAAACTGGTTTCGCGGTACTCCCGGCGGCGCAGTTGCTCGGCGCCGCGGATACCGAGCGGATTGGCAGCCGCCGCCTGTCCGTCGAGCGCGGCGCCCGACGCAGGGTAGTCGGTGCTGGGCTCGTTGCCGGAGCTCACTGGTCAGGTTTGGTTTGTGCTGCCCACCGGTCAGATCGCTGATCGTATTCGTGTTCGTCGATCGCACCGGTGAGGAGAGCGACGAGGTCGGCGACGAAGTCCCGGTCGGGTTGCAGGCCCTCGAGTGCGTGGCTGGCCAATGTCTGGTCCAAGGCGTGACGTTGCGTCTCGTCGAGGGGCTCATATAGATCAGGGAAGCGCTGTTGCCATGGGGAGGGGGCGTCGGACACAGAGTTCTCCTGGATTCGCTCGAACGTTGGTCGATGATGTCGAGTCTGCCGCACGCACGGCGGGCGTAAGGGCTCGGCGGCGTAGAGGTCGTAGAGGTCGCGGTCGACCCCAACAGTCGGCAGGGTTGAGCGGTGACCCTTGCTGGCCGCGCGATCAGCGACCGCATACCGTGCAGGATCGGCTTGCCTGTGACCGATTCGGCTGCCGCGATCGGTCAGATCCTATCCCTGGGCGCTGGGCGGCGGACTCACCTGCGTGATCGGTGCTTCCACGGGTAGCCACTGCTGGGTGTCGGCGTCCCAGCCCAAGACCTTTCCGTGCATTGCCGCCTCGGTGGGGTCGAGGTCGAGCAGCGCCAGGCGCGCCTCGTCCGGGAGATCGGCGGTGACCAGAATCGCGGCCGCGTCCACGTTCTCGATGTCGAGCACGGTCACCACCTCCACGTCACCGTGCGATCGCCGTGCCCGCCGAAACCAGCGTTGACGCAGCCGGGCCGGAAGCGCTGCCGCGCCGTCGGCGGCACGCTCACCGAGCGCTTCGAGGAATGCCTTACCGAACACTGTCGCCGCGGGCGACACCGCGCCGAACGCAGCCGCCGACCACTGCAGCAGATCCTGCGACAGTGAGCCGGGATCGACCCGCGGCAGGCCACCTGCGGGAGATGGCGGCACGACATCGCCGCTACCAGCGCGCCCCGGGCCGGGCTGTGGCTGATTCACGGCGAACTCACCAGCATCGCTTCAGTGCGCACCGATCCTACGCCACTGCGCCGTCGGTCCACGCGATGTGACGAGACCCTGGAAGGGAGGCGGTCAGCTGACACCGGTGGACTCGCTTGCCTGACCCCGGCGCTTCGAGCGGTTGCCTCGTCGGCTCAGACCGGTGATTGCGGCGTGTTCTACGAACTCGCCATGCTGATCTGGTCATTTGAAGAGTGCGAATGCTATCGCTGATGGCGCTTGAGAAGAATCCTCAGACCTGCTCGCCGAATGTCCCCAGGCGGAGCAGGGTTTGAGGCTATCAGGTGGAGCGGTGTAGCGGAACG
>NZ_JBEYSX010000027.1:0-41321 GCF_040642815.1 Nocardia sp. NPDC047648
GCACTCCGGTGGACATCATCTTGAACACCCATGGTGTGCCGCGTCGTATGAACATCGGTCAGATCCTGGAAACCCATCTGGGCTGGATCGGCAAGGCGGGCTGGCAGGTCGACGTCGCCACCGACGGCTCCCGCCCCGATTGGGCGCAGGCGCTGCCGGAGGAGATGCTCGGCGCTCCGGCCAACTCCAACATCGCCACGCCGGTGTTCGACGGCGCACGGGAGGAGGAGCTGACCGGCCTGCTGGCCTCGACGCTGCCCAACCGCGACGGCGAGCGCATGGTCGACGACGACGGCAAGGCCACGCTGTTCGACGGCCGTTCCGGTGAGCCGTTCCCGTACCCGGTCGCGGTCGGTTACATGTACATCTTGAAGCTGCACCACTTGGTCGACGACAAGATCCACGCGCGTTCGACCGGTCCGTACTCGATGATCACCCAGCAGCCGCTGGGTGGTAAGGCACAGTTCGGTGGTCAGCGTTTCGGTGAGATGGAGTGCTGGGCCATGCAGGCCTACGGTGCGGCGTACACGCTGCAGGAGTTGTTGACCATCAAGTCCGACGACGTCGTCGGTCGCGTGAAGGTCTACGAGGCGATCGTCAAGGGCGAGAACATCCCGGAGCCGGGCATTCCGGAATCGTTCAAGGTCTTGCTCAAGGAACTCCAGTCGCTGTGCCTCAACGTCGAGGTGCTGTCGTCCGACGGCGCCGCGATCGAGATGCGTGACGGCGACGACGAGGACTTGGAGCGTGCGGCGGCCAATCTCGGCATCAACCTGTCGAGGAACGAAGCGGCCACCGTCGACGATCTGGCGAACTAGGCGGTCGGCCGGATGCCGTCACCGGCGGCATCCGGCCCGCACCGCGCGGATTACCGGACGTGCTCGGCCGAGCGAAGTCTCGGCAGACACTCACTAGTGAACTTTTGCTCGAATTCGACCCGCACAGGGGAAAGGAAGTTACGTGCTAGACGTCAACTTCTTCGATGAACTCCGGATCGGCCTGGCCACCGCCGAGGACATCCGTCAGTGGTCCTACGGCGAGGTGAAGAAGCCGGAGACCATCAACTACCGCACGCTCAAGCCGGAGAAGGACGGCCTGTTCTGCGAGAAGATCTTCGGTCCCACCCGGGACTGGGAGTGCTACTGCGGCAAGTACAAGCGCGTCCGCTTCAAGGGCATCATCTGTGAGCGCTGTGGCGTCGAGGTGACTCGCGCCAAGGTGCGCCGCGAGCGCATGGGCCACATCGAACTGGCCGCTCCGGTCACCCACATCTGGTACTTCAAGGGCGTGCCCTCGCGCCTGGGCTACCTGCTCGACCTGGCGCCGAAGGATCTGGAAAAGATCATCTACTTCGCCGCCTACGTCATCGTGGCGGTCGACGAGGAACTGCGGCACAACGAGCTGTCCACGCTCGAGGCCGAGATGGAGGTCGAGAAGAAGGCGGTCGCCGATCAGCGCGACGCCGACCTCGAGGCCCGTGCCCAGAAGCTCGAGGCCGACCTGGCCGAGCTCGAGGCCGAAGGTGCCAAGTCCGACGTCCGCCGCAAGGTGAAGGACGGCGGCGAGCGGGAGATGCGCCAGCTCCGCGACCGCGCCCAGCGTGAGCTGGACCGGCTGGAGGAGATCTGGAACACCTTCACCAAGCTGGCGCCCAAGCAGCTCATCGTCGACGAGGTGCTCTACCGCGAGCTGGTCGACCGCTACGGCGAGTACTTCACCGGCGCCATGGGCGCGGAGTCGATCCAGAAGCTGATGGAGAGCTTCGACATCGAGGCCGAGGCCGAGTCGCTGCGCGAGACCATCCGCTCCGGCAAGGGCCAGAAGAAGCTGCGCGCGCTCAAGCGGCTCAAGGTCGTCGCGGCCTTCCAGGCCAACGGCAACTCGCCCATGGGCATGGTGCTCGACGCCGTTCCGGTGATCCCGCCGGAGCTGCGCCCGATGGTTCAGCTCGACGGTGGCCGCTTCGCCACCTCCGACCTGAACGACCTGTACCGTCGCGTGATCAACCGCAACAACCGCCTCAAGCGACTGATCGACCTCGGCGCGCCCGAGATCATCGTCAACAACGAGAAGCGGATGCTGCAGGAGTCCGTGGACGCCCTGTTCGACAACGGCCGCCGCGGCCGTCCGGTCACCGGACCGGGCAACCGTCCGCTCAAGTCGCTGTCCGACCTGCTCAAGGGCAAGCAGGGCCGGTTCAGGCAGAACCTGCTCGGTAAGCGCGTCGACTACTCGGGCCGTTCGGTCATCGTCGTCGGCCCGCAGCTGAAGCTGCACCAGTGCGGTCTGCCCAAGCTGATGGCGCTGGAGCTGTTCAAGCCGTTCGTGATGAAGCGGCTGGTCGACCTGAACCACGCGCAGAACATCAAGTCGGCCAAGCGGATGGTGGAGCGGCAGCGGCCGCAGGTGTGGGATGTCCTCGAAGAGGTCATCGCCGAACACCCGGTGCTGCTCAACCGCGCGCCCACGCTGCACCGCCTCGGTATCCAGGCCTTCGAGCCGCAGCTGGTGGAAGGCAAGGCCATCCAGCTGCACCCGCTGGTCTGTGAGGCGTTCAACGCCGACTTCGACGGTGACCAGATGGCCGTGCACCTGCCGCTGTCGGCGGAGGCGCAGGCCGAGGCACGCGTGCTGATGCTGTCGTCGAACAACATCCTGTCGCCCGCCTCCGGTCGGCCGCTGGCCATGCCGCGTCTGGACATGGTGACCGGCCTGTACTACCTGACCCGTCTGGAAGAGGGCGCGAAGGGTTCCTACGAGCCGGCCACCGCCGACGGTCCGGAGCGGGGCGTGTACTCCTCGCCCGCCGAGGCGCAGATGGCGGTGGACCGCGGTGAACTCACCGTGCGTTCGCTGATCAAGGTCCGGCTGACCGACCAGCGTCCGCCGAAGGACGTCGAGGCGGAGCTGTTCCCGGAGGGCTGGCGTCGTGGCGACGCGTGGACCACCGAGACCACGCTGGGCCGGGTGCTGTTCAACGAGCTGCTGCCGGTGGACTACGCGTTCATCAACGAGCAGATGCCGAAGAAGCGTCAGGCGACGATCATCAACGATCTCGCCGAGCGCTACCCGATGATCGTGGTCGCGCAGACCGTCGACAAGCTCAAGGACGCCGGCTTCTACTGGGCCACGCGTTCCGGCGTGACGGTCTCCATGTCCGACGTGCTCGTGCCGCCGGAGAAGGCCGAGATCATGGAGCGCTACGAGGCGCAGTCGGATCAGATCGAGAAGAAGTACCAGCGCGGTGCGCTCGATCACCAGGAGCGCAACAACGCCCTGGTCAAGATCTGGCAGGAGGCGACCGAGGAGGTCGGTAAGGCGCTGCGCGCGCACTACCCGGCCGACAACCCGATCATCACGATCGTCGACTCGGGCGCCACGGGTAACTTCACCCAGACCCGTACCCTCGCCGGTATGAAGGGCCTGGTGACGAACCCGAAGGGTGAGTTCATCCCGCGGCCGATCAAGTCCTCCTTCCGTGAGGGCCTGACGGTTCTGGAGTACTTCATCAACACCCACGGCGCTCGTAAGGGTCTGGCCGACACCGCGCTGCGCACCGCCGACTCGGGTTACCTGACCCGTCGTCTGGTGGACGTCTCGCAGGACGTCATCGTGCGCGAGCACGACTGTGGCACCGAGCGCGGCATCGTGGTGCCGATCGCGGAGAAGCAGCTCGACGGCTCGATCATCCGCGACGCGCACGTGGAGACCTCCACCTACGCGCGCACGCTCGCGGCCGACGCGGTCGACGCGCAGGGCAACGTCATCGTGGCGAAGGGCGCCGATCTCGGCGATCCGGCGCTGGAGGCGCTGCTGGAGGCCGGTATCACCGAGGTGAAGGTCCGCTCCGTGCTGACCTGCACCACCGGTACCGGTGTGTGCGCGACCTGCTACGGCCGCTCGATGGCGACCGGCAAGCTGGTCGACATCGGTGAGGCCGTCGGTATCGTCGCCGCGCAGTCCATCGGTGAGCCCGGTACCCAGCTGACCATGCGTACCTTCCACCAGGGTGGTGTCGCGGGTGACGACATCACCGGCGGTCTGCCGCGTGTGCAGGAGCTGTTCGAGGCGCGCGTGCCGAAGGGCAAGGCGCCCATCGCCGAGGTCTCCGGTCGCGTGCGGCTGGAGGACGACGATCGCTTCTACAAGATCACCATCATCCCGGATGACGGTGGCGAAGAGGTTGTCTACGACAAGCTCTCGAAGCGGCAGCGTCTGCGGGTGTTCAAGCACGACGACGGCACCGAGCGTCTGCTCTCGGACGGTGACCACGTCGAGGTCGGCCAGCAGCTGCTGGAAGGCGCGGCGGATCCGCACGAGGTGCTGCGCATCATGGGCCCCCGTCAGGTTCAGGTTCACCTGGTCCACGAGGTCCAGGAGGTCTACCGCTCGCAGGGTGTGTCGATCCACGACAAGCACATCGAGGTGATCGTGCGCCAGATGCTGCGTCGCGTGACGATCATCGACTCGGGCGCCACGGAGTTCCTGCCCGGCTCGCTCACCGAGCGCGCCGAGTTCGAGGCCGCCAACCGTCGCGTCGTCGCCGAGGGCAACGAGCCCGCGGCGGGTCGTCCGGTGCTGATGGGTATCACCAAGGCGTCGCTGGCCACCGACTCGTGGCTGTCGGCGGCGTCCTTCCAGGAGACCACCCGAGTCCTGACGGACGCGGCGATCAACTGCCGCTCCGACAAGCTCATCGGCCTCAAGGAGAACGTGATCATCGGTAAGCTGATCCCGGCCGGTACCGGTATCAACCGGTACCGCAATATCCAGGTGCAGCCGACCGAGGAAGCCCGTGCCGCCGCGTACGCGGTGCCGTCCTACGACGACACCTACTACAGCCCGGACAGCTTCGGTCAGACCACCGGCGCCGCAGTCCCGCTCGACGACTACGGCTTCAGCGACTACCGGTAATCCGTCGCAACGAGATTCGGCCCCCGCTTCCTTGTGGAGCGGGGGCCGAATTCGTTCGGTGCCGGGTCCGTGGTGGACAACCGGGGTGGCAGGCGGTAGGAAAGTAGAACAGGTTTCAGTTCTGTTCGGAGGTGGCTGGTGGACGGCGCGGTGTTGGGTGATCTGGTGGTGGCCGGATTCCGGAAGCTCGGGTTCATCCAGTACGCGGAGGTCGAGTGGGAGGAGTTCGCGGCGGGGCGGAACGTGGTGTCGATCGTGCCGCGGGCGCAGCATTTGAACCACAACGGAGATCTGCACGCCGCCGTGTTGTTCGGGATGGCCGAGACCGCCGCCATGGGTGCGTCGGTGTCGGGGATCGTCGACCTGATGGGGGAGACGTTCATCGTCGCCAAGGACGGACGCATCGAATACAAAGCCCGCGCGAAGGGGGACGCGGGGCCGTTCCGCGCCACTTCCGCGTTCTCCGCGCAGAAGCTGGCGAAGATGCGGGCGGACATCGAGGCAAAAGTGCCGCTCGAACTCGACGTGCCGGTGGACATCACCGACAGCGCCGGAAAGACCGTGGCCGCAGCGATGTTCACGGCTGTGCTGCGTCCACGCCGGGTCTGATCGCATCGAGACGCTCAGCCGGGCATGATTCGCGTCTACGGCACCGCGCGTCATGCGGAAACCGCCGGGATGACGCTGCCGGCACACGACGTGGGCACGCTTCGACGGTGATGCTGCTTTGGGTCATTCCGACACGGTTCGGCCGCTCGCCGAACCGTGTGCCTCGGCGAGTGGCCGGTCCGGATCGGCTGTGCGATCCGCCGGGCTTCGTGCTCAGCGCTCGCTGTCGAGCGTCGCCATCAGCGGCGTGGCGTAGCGTTCGCCCGCGACCCGGTCGGCGGGCACGGCCGCTTCGATAGTGGACAACTCCTGGTCGGTGAGCGAGAGGTCCAGCGCGCTCACCGCCTCCGCCCACCGTTCGCGGCGACGAGTGCCGATGAGCGGCACGATGTCCTCGCCGCGGGTCAGCGCCCAGGCGATGGCCAGTTGCGCCACCGAGGCGTCCTTGCGCGCCGCGATCTCGTTCAGCGCGTGCACCAGTTCGAGATTCCGGTCCAGGTTCTCGCCTTGGAAGCGCGGGCTGTGGGCGCGGAAATCGTTCGGAGCGAAGGTGGCTCCGGGCGTGATCGCGTCGCTCAGCAGGCCCCGGGAGAGCACGCCGTAGGCCGTGACGCCGATGCCGAGTTCGCGGCAGACGGGCAGGATCTGCTCCTCGATGCCACGGGAGAGCAGCGAGTACTCGATCTGCAGGTCCGCGATGGGGTGTACGGCCGCCGCGCGCCGAATGGTGTCCGCGCCGACCTCGGACAGGCCGGCATGGCGCACGTACCCTGCTTCGATCAGCTCGCCGATGGCGCCGACGGTGTCCTCGATCGGCACGGCCGGATCGAGCCGTGCTGGGCGATAGATGTCGATGTAGTCGACGCCGAGCCGCTGGAGGCTGTAGGTCAGGAAATTGCGCAGCGCGGCAGGCCGGTTGTCCACTCCGGCGAAGCCGCCGTCGGGACCGCGCAGCGCGCCGAATTTCACGCTCAGCACCACGTCCTCGCGTGGACGTTCGGCGATGGCCTTGCCGATCAGCGTCTCGTTGTGTCCTGCGCCGTAGAAATCGCCGGTGTCGATCAGGTTGACGCCGGAATCCAGCGCCGCGTGGATGGTCGCGGTCGATTCGGCATCGTCGGTCGCGCCGTACGCGCCGGACATGCCCATCGCCCCGAGGCCGATCCGGCCGACCGTCGGCCCGGTGGTCCCGAGCCGCACTTCGTGGATTTTCGTTGTCGTCATGGGACCAGCCTGAACCGTGCGCCGCCGCCGCGGGAGAGACCGTTTATCAGAGGAGTGGCGATCCCTGGCTGCGGGCGCCGTTTCCGAGGACAGTAAGGGCATGGACCGCGCCGAACTCG
This sequence comes from Nocardia sp. NPDC047648, assembly GCF_040642815.1. Lineage (NCBI taxonomy): Bacteria > Bacillati > Actinomycetota > Actinomycetes > Mycobacteriales > Nocardiaceae > Nocardia > Nocardia sp. NPDC047648. The sequence continues at coordinate 6,867 of NZ_JBEYSX010000027.1, forward strand.
CCGATTTCCTGCGCCGCCGCCGAGAGCAGCTCACCCCCGCCGACGTCGGGTTGCCGCCGGGTGTCCGGCGGCGCACGCCGGGACTGCGCCGCGACGAGGTCGCGCTGCTGGCGGGCATGTCGACGGACTACTACACCAGGCTGGAGCAGGCGCGCGGTCCGCGTCCGTCCACCCAGGTCCTCGCCTCGCTCGCGCGCGCCCTGCGTCTCGACAACGACGAACGCGACCATCTCTACCATCTGTGCGACCACGCGCCGCCGGGACGCGATGCGACCGACAAGCATGTGGGCCCCGGGCTGATGCACCTGCTCGCGAAGCTGGACGACACCGCGGCCACCGTCGTCACCGATCTCGGCGAGGTGCTGGTGCAGAACCGGATGCATACCTTGCTCGTCGGCGATCACGGTGACCGTCGTGGGTGGGAGCGGTATTACGCCCACCGCTGGTTCACCGACCCTTCGTCGCGCGCGCTCTTCCCCGAGGAGGACTGGGATCGGCTCGGCCGCAACCACGTCGCCGATCTGCGTGCCACGGCCGCGCGCCGCGCGGGCGACGCTGACGTGCTCGAGCTGGTGGCCGAGCTGCGTTCCGCGAGCGCCGAGTTCGACCGGCTGTGGGACGAACATCAAGTGGCCGTGCGGCTTTCGGATATCAAGCGGATTCGGCATCCGCAGGTCGGCCTGATCGACGTCGTCTGCGAAACGTTGCTCACGCCCAATGCCGCCCAGCGTCTGCTGGTCTACCTACCGCGTCCGGGCACGGACGCGGCCGAGAAGCTGGACCTGCTGCGCGTGATCGGCACGCAGCGGCTGACACCCGTCGCCGGGCTCGACTAGGGCGCGGTGACGTACTCGAGCGCCGCGTCGACGGCGGGTTGCCCACCGCCGATGACGAATCCGGCCATCGCGCCGATCGCGGCGCCCGCCACCGCGGCGGCGGGCACCGTGATGAAGTCGATCACGAACAGGCCGAGCGGGAATCCGACGATGAAGCCGATGGCGGCGCCGATGCCCGCGCCCGCGAGGATGGTCGGCATGGCCTTCTCCGCCTCGGCGTAGAACCGCTCCTGGGCGCCGATGTCGCGCAGTGGGGCGTCGGTCATCGCGACAGGTGCGACGGTGAGCCGGTGGCCCGCGTCCTCGAGCACAGGGTCCAGCACCACGCGCTGATCACCGATGCGCAGCGTCATCGGCAGCGCGGCCACCACATTGCCGTCGCGATCGGAGACCGTCACGACCCGGCCGTCGTGGGTCGCTTCGAACGTCCCGTCCTGGATGGTGGCCACGGCGGCGCGCCGATCGCTGGTGGCGGCGACCTCGTAGGCGACCTGGTGGAACGTTCCGCGCAGGTCGAGCGGGGCGTCGGTGGTCGCGGGCTGTGCGTGCGCGGCGCTCGTGGTGAGTGCGGTGGCCGCCAGCGCGACCAGCGTCGTCGCGGTGAATCGAGAGGTCCTCATCGTGCTCTTTTCCGTGTGCCGCCCCCGTGTCCGGTTCGTCGGGAAAAGATACCGCTCGGCGGCACGGATCAGAAGGGGCTGAGCGACAGTTCTTCGCCGAGTCCGGTCGCGAAAGCCTCTGTCGCACATCGAGGCACGGTGGGGACGAGGCCGGTTGGGTTGCTTCCACCGCGGCTGGGTCCGCCGACGGCACGTCCTGGATCGGCGGTCGCGTCGCTGGTCCGGCCAGGTTTCGGAGCGGTGTGATTTCCCTCTTGACGTCCGCTCTTATCTCCGTAACACTGAACTAGATGGTTCAGTATGACTTCTTGGATGCCTCCTTCGGGGCGCTCGCGGATCCCACCCGGCGTGGGATCCTGGAACGTCTCGGCAGTGGGCCCGCCACCGTCAGCGAGCTGGCGGAGCGCTTCGAGATGACGCTCACCGGCGTCAAGAAGCACATCCAGCTGCTGGAGGCGGCGGGCATGGTGGTCACGGAGAAGCGCGGCCGGGTGCGGTACTGCCGCCTCGGCGAGAACGTCTTCGACCGAGAAGTGGCCTGGATGCAGGGCTACCGGCGGATGGTGGAAGCGCGGCTGGACCGTCTCGGCGAATTCCTCGAGCGAACGGAGCAGGACCGATGAGCACAACCACGAACGACGCGGTCATCACGACCGACACCGACCGCGCGATCCACATCGAGCGGATCTTCGATGCCCCGCGCGAGCGCGTGTGGGACGCCTACAGCCGGATCGAATTGCTCGCCCAGTGGTGGGGGCGGGGCAATCGGCTGGACATCGAGCGCTGGGAATTCCGTCCGGGCGGGCACTGGCGCTTCGTCGAGCACTCCGACGAGGGAGCCCATGGCTTCGAGGGCCGTTTCCGCGAGGTCACCCCGCAGGAGCGCATCGTGTACTCCTTCGAGTGGGACGGCATGCCCGCCCATGTGGCGATCGAGAGCGTCAGCTTCGTCGATCTCGGCGACGGCCGCACCAAGGTGGTCACCGACGGCCAATTCCACACGCCGCAGGAGCGCGACGGCATGCTCCAGTCGGGCATGGAGACCGGGCTCAACGAGAGCTACCGCGCGCTGGACGCACTGCTCGCGCGCGGCTGAGCCCGGACGCTTCGGCTCCGCTCACGAGTCGCGTGGGCGGAGTCGAAGCGAGTGGTGGAATCGGGCGTGCGCCGCGATCAGTCCCTGGCCGGGCCGATCCGGCGCTTGCGCGGCTTCAGGTGCAGGCCGGGCAGGGGCGGCGCGGGAATGCGCTGTCGCGGAGTATGGCCCGCGATGTCGGCGAACCGGGTGACGTCGTGGTTCTCCCAATCCGCCCGGGCGGCGAGGATTTCCTCGTGGCTGCGGCCGACGAAGTTCCACCACATCACCAGTTCCTCGCCGAACGGTTCGCCGCCGATCAGGGCGAAGTGCGCGCCACCGGTGGTGGCGAGCCGGAGTTCGTCGCGCTCGGTGCCCAGGTACAGCAGCGGTCCGGGAGTCAGTTCCTCGCCCGCGACGGTCACCTCGCCCTCGATCACCAGCACCGCGTGCTCGAAACGAGGGTCGAGCGGGAGACTGACCTCGGCGCCGGGCTCCAACCGGACATCGGCGCCGACGATGGGTGTGTAGGCGATCGCGGGTGAGGTCTTCCCGGCCAGGGACCCGATCAGCACGATCGCGCGGAGGCCGGGCGCCTCGACGACGGGCAGTTCCCGATGCTGCTCGAAATGCGGAGCGATGCCGGTGTGGTCGCCCGGCAGCGCGATCCACAGCTGCAAGCCGTGTCCGGCGGGCGCGCCCGCGACGGCGTACTCGGAATGGGCGATGCCGCGTCCGGAGGTCATCAGATTCAGCTGACCGGGTTCGATCTGCACGTCCGAGCCCACCGAGTCGCGATGCCGGATCCGCCCCTCGAACGGCCAGGTCACCGTTTGCAGGCCGATGTGCGGATGCGGATCGATGTCCGGCGGCGCACCGGTCTTGGTGACCGTCGGCGCGCCGAAGTGGTCGAGGAAGCACCACGCGCCGACGGTCGGCAGGTCGCGTTGCGGCAGCACGCGTTCGACGAAGACACCGCGCACCCCGCCGAGCGGCACCTCACGGGCCGGATACCGCTCCGCGACCGGCCCCGGACCCGGCGCGGGTTCGCAGAGCGTCTCGGCCGGGCGCGGATCCAGATCACTCACCGATCGACGCCCTTGCCGATCACGTGGGCGTCGTACTGCGGGTGCTTGTCCAGATACGCCTTGATGAACGGGCACACCGGCCGGATCACGCGCTCGCGCCCGACAGCGTCCTCGATGGCCTTCTCGGCCAGGACGGACCCGAGACCTTTCCCGGAGAACGCGCCGTCGACCTCGGTGTGCGTGAACACCGTCTCGTCGTCGCGTTCCTCGTAGTCGGCGAAGCCGGCCAGCTCCCCGCCGTAGAACACCTCGTAGCGATGCCGCTCGTCGTTGCGGACGACCTCGGACTCCGATGCCGATTCGCTCATGGTTCCCTTCTCCTTCCGGGCGCGTACCGGATGCCTGCTGAGAATCGAGACCCGGTTGAACGCGCCGATCGTGGTGGCGACCCAGATGACGACGGACAGCTGATCATCCGTCAGATGCCGGCGAGCCGAAGCGTACTCACGCTCGATGACGTTTTCGTCCGGAAGCGTCGCCGTGATTTCCGCGATCGCGAGCACCGCCTGCTCGAACGGGGTGTACGTGCCGCCGCGCCGCCATCCGGGCAGCACCGCGATCTCCTGTTCGGTGACCCCGGCGGCCAGGGCGGCGCGGTAGTGCACGTCCAGGCAGTACGCGCAGCCGTTGAGTTGGGAGACGCGCAGATTGATCAGTTCGACGATCCGGCGATCCAGCCCCACCGCCGCGCCCGCGGCCCTGACCTCGTTAGCGACGCCGTTGAGCGCGCGGAACGCGGCCGGCGTCTGCTTATCGATCCAGACGCGGTCACGCGGCGTTTCGGGCTTCATATTCGTGGGATGTTAGTCGCCGCCGGTGAACCGCGCGGAGCAGGCCACCGGATAAGCGGACTCCGGTCCGCCGGACCGTCGCACGGTCACTCGATCTCGGTGAACCGCCGCAGCTGGAACGGTTCGACCAGCACTTCCTGGAACGCGGTGGCGAGAGCCTTCAGGTGCGGCGTCCGGAAGTGCGCGTCCAAGGCGTCCGCATCGGCCCACTCCTCCAGCAACACCATCCGGCTCGGGTCGGTGGGATGCAGGTAGAGCTCGTAACGGATGCAGCCGCTCTCCGCGAGCGTCGGCTCGATCATGCCTTGCAGCAGATCCCGCAGTTCCGCCTCGCGACCAGGTTTGGCGGTGAAGCGAACGTTCAGCGTCAACGTCGACATGGGCGTCTCCTGCTCTCGGGGAAGTGTTCTCGGCTCGCTGTCATACCTTGATCTCTTCGCTGTCGTGCGCGGTGACCACGTCCGGCTCGATCGCTCGCCCCTTGCCTTCGTACAGGGCGATCTTGTGGTCCAGCACGGCCAGAGTCTGACGAAGTTCATCGATCTTGGCGAGCACCTCCGCGCGGGTATCCCGGAACATCGCCAGCCGTTGCGGGAACGTCGCGTCTCCGGCCCGTACCAGCTCCGCATAGCGGAGCATGTCCGCCACCGACATGCCGGTCGTGCGCAGCCGCCCGATCAGCGCCAGCCATTCCAGATCCCGGTCGCTGAACCGCCGCTTGCCGGTGTGGTCGCGCCCGATGTAGTCCATCAGGCCGATCCGCTCGTACCAGCGCAGCGTGTCCCGGCTCAGTCCCGATCGCTCGGACACCTCGCCGATCGAGTACCGGGGCTGCTCCCTGTCCTCGCGCGCGCTCGCGTATGGCGCCGTTTCGCTCATGCACTCGCCCTTCCCGTGGAACATCGACGACGCTAGTCACCTGGAGTGCACTCCAAGCAAGGGGTGGCCGTATGTTCAGCTGCTGTAGTCGGGCAGTTGCTGGACCGCCCATTTGTTGCCGTCCGGGTCGGCGAAGAAGGTGAACAGGCCCCAGCCGAGGTCCTGGACCGGAGTGGCGTCCACGCCCGCGGCGATCAACTGCTGGTAGGCGTCCTCGGCGCTGGCCACCACCATCTGCATGCCTCGGACGCTGCCGGGCGCCGCGTCGGTGATGCCTTCGCCGAGGCAGATCGAGCAGCCGGAGCCGGGTGGGGTCAGCTGCACGAAGCGCAGGTTCTCATCGACCCGGTGATCGTGATCGGCATGGAAACCGATCTTGGTGTAGAAGTCCTTGGCGCGGTCGACGTCGGTCACCGGAATGGCGACGAGTTCGATTTTCCAGTCCATCCGGCGAGCATTCCATCAGCCGCCGACAAAGTCCCGGATTCCGGCCTACGCTGGGAACATGCCTGGAAAGGACATCGACCGGATCAGGGCTCGTTCGGCCTGGGCGACGGTCAGGGAAAGCCCGGTGATCACCGCGATCGCGATCGCGCCGTTCGCGATCGCGCTCGGCGTGGTGTGGTGGCTGTTCGGCGGTCTGGCCGCGTTCGCGCTGCTGCTCGTGCTCGGTGCGGGCGTTGTGGTCGGCGGCAGGTTACTGCGCTGACCGCGCGCGAGCCGCGTGCGGTCAGCGCGGGATGTGGAAATGCGTCAGTTCGCCGGTCCCCGGATCGATGTCCGCCCAATCGCGGTCGAAGCGCAGCACCGCGAGTGCGGAGGTCGGGAACTTCCGGCTGAGTTCCACGGCCGGGGCGCTGTCGCGGTTGCTCGCCAACTCCCAAGCCGTCCACGGCATGCCGGGCGCGTGCCCGACCACCAGCAGGGTCGCCACATCGTCGTCGCTGAGGCGGACCAGTTCGATCAGCGTCTCCGGCGCGGCCTCGTAGATCCCGGGTTCGAAGACGGCCGGCGCGGTGATGCCGGTGGCCGACAGCGTCTCCCTGGTCCGTGTCGCGGTGGAGCAGCGCACGGCGTCGATCGGCGGTTGCGTAGCTCGCAGCCACCTACCCGCCAGTCCCGCCTCGCGCCTGCCCCGCGGCGCCAACGGCCGCTCGTGATCGTCGACGCCCTCGGGATAGGCCGACTTACCGTGCCGCATGAGGATCAGAGTCCGCGCCATGGAGATACGGTAAGGCCTCCGGGCGAGAGGTCTCGACCACACTCGAGGCAAACTGAAAGCGGCATCACATCACGCGCTCCCGCGGGCGATCCCCGCGGCGGACGTGACGGACGCCGCTCATCTGTCCACCACAACCCCATGGGTGGCCACGGCCCACGTACTTCTTCGAGGATCAGCACAATATGGCCTACGTAATCACGCAGCGTTGTTGCAACGACGCCAGCTGCGTCTCCGAGTGCCCGGTCGACTGCATCCGTCCCACCCCGGACCAGCCGGAGTTCGCGACGACCGAGATGCTCTACATCGACCCCGACACCTGTATCGACTGCGGCGCCTGTGTCGACGCGTGCCCGGTGGAGGCCATCTTCTCCGAGGACGACCTGACCGCTTCGCTGGCGCGATTCCGCGACATCAACGCCGCCTATTTCCAACGGCATCCGCTGGAATCGAATTTCGACCCGATCGTCACCCCCGCGCGTCCGCCGAAGGAGCTGGGCACCCTGCGCGTCGCGATCGTCGGCGCCGGGCCCGCGGCCTGCTACGCCGCCGACGAACTGCTGCGCAGGGCCGACGTGGAAATCGAGATGTTCGACCGGCTGCCCACCCCGTGGGGCCTGGTCCGGGCAGGCGTCGCGCCCGACCATCCGGGCACCAAGACCGTCTCGGGCATGTTCGAGTCCGCCTTCCGCCGTGAGACGCTGCAGTACTACCTCAATGTCGAAGTGGGCACCCACATCTCGCACGAGGAACTGCTGCGCCACCACCACGCGGTGATCTACGCCGTCGGCGCCTCCAGCGACCGGAAGATGGGCGTCCCGGGCGAGGACCTGCCGGGCAGCCACTCCGCCACCGAGTTCGTCGCCTGGTACAACGGCCACCCCGACTACGCCGACCGGACCTTCGACCTGTCCGGGGAGCGGGCGGTGATCGTCGGCAACGGCAACGTCGCGCTGGACGTGGCGCGCGTGCTGACCGTCGACCCGGACGAACTCGCCAAGACCGACATCGCCGACCATGCCCTGGACGCCCTGCGGCAGAGCAATATTCGCGAAGTGGTCGTGCTGGGCAGGCGGGGCCCGCTGCAAGCGGCCTACACATCCCCGGAGTTCCTCGCCCTCGCGCATCTGAAGGGCGTCGACGTCATCGTCGAGGAGACCGACCTGGCACTGGATCACGCCAGCCAGGCGATCGTGGACGACCCGCAGGTCGAGCCGTCGCTGAAACTGAAGTACACCCTCGCCCAGGAGTACGCGGGCGGTCGCCGGGCCGAAGGCAACAAGCGGATCGTGTTCCGCTATCTCACCTCGCCCACCGCGCTCACCGGCACCGACCGGGTCGAGTCCATCGAGATCGTGCACAACGAGCTGTTCGAGGAAGACGGTCAGCTCGTCGCACGGCCGACCGACCGCACCGAGAGCATCGGCACCTCGCTGGTCCTGCGGTCGATCGGGTACCGCGGCGAGCGGATCGGTGAGCTGCCGTTCGACGAGCGGCGCGGCGTCGTGCCGAACGAGCACGGCAGGGTCATCGGCGACGACGGAACCATGCTCGGCGGCGTGTACGTCAGCGGGTGGATCAAGCGTGGCCCGCGCGGTGTGATCGGTTCGAACCGGATCGACTCCGAGGAGACGGTGGAGCTGCTGCTCGCCGACTTCACCGCGGGCAAACTCGCCGCGCCGCAGGCCGACCGTGCCGCGCTGAGGGCCCTGCTCGCCGAGCGCCAGGCCGACTTGGTCGACCGGGCGGGCTGGCGAGCGATCGACCAGGCGGAGAAGACCGCTGGCAAGTCCGCGGGCCGCCCTCGCGTCAAATTCACCACCCGCGAAGACCTGCTCAAAGCCGCCCGCGGCTGACGATCCAGGAGGCCGGTCGGAACAGCGCGTTCCGACCGGCCCGGTCCCCCGGCTCCGACCGAGCCGTGCGGCAAATCTCCTCGCCTGAGGACAGGACTGCGCCGAACGGGTCTCGCCGGAACCGGCCACTGATTTCGCGAGAAGATGGGTAACTCGCCGGGTACGCCCGAAACCCGAGCGGCACCCGACGCAGGACCTGCACGGGAATCCCGTATCCCGACTGGTGTGGCCCGAAAACCCGGAGAGGCGGGGGAGCCTAAAACCCTGGAGAGGCGGGAGCGCCGGGTAAGGGCATGATGCGGACCACGGTGGTGGTGGTCCCGCCGACCACGAACCACAGCCGGAGCACCGGCTGCCCGGTGCGATCTCCAGGCTCGTACCGGCTGCGCACGCTCACGTGCTGGCGGGCCAGCACCGGCGCCACGTATTCGATCACCGCGCGGTGCGGACCCGCGAGCAGCTTGGGATATTCGACCAGGAACTGTTCCACCGCTTGCCAGTAACAGGCGTTGTTGACGTGGTTGTACTGGTCGATGTCGGTGGCGCGCACCGGGAACGGCAGGTCGGTGTCGGACTCCGGCGGCGTGGCGTCGGTCAGATAGGGCCGCCACCGCAGCCGGTGCTCACCGGAGGTGCGCGCGAGGTAGGCGAGGCCCTCGTCGCTGATCCGCGCGGGCATGCCGGTGGACTCGCTGATATTGATCCAGAAGCCCTCGGTCTCGATCAGGCCGCCGTTTCCGCTGGTGATCCGCACGCGCATGTTGGTCCAGCGGGTGGACATGGCCGAGCACCACCGCAGCAACTGCACCTCGTCCGGCCACAGAATCGGCCGGATGACGTCGATGACCGTGCGCCGGATGATCCAGTTCGGATCGGTCCGATAAAAGAACGTCTTATGCAGGTTTTCCCAGGCGATATCTTGCAAGTAGCGGGCGACGGCATCGAACCGCAACCGGTCGTAGGGATCCACATCACCAGCCCGGATGGGCCACGCCGAAGCAAAGCCCATGCCCTCCTGGGGAAGCGGGGCGAGTGGCTGATCGAGTGACACTTGTGCTCCTCGCGCTGCACGGTGTGCCGCGTTTCTTCATGCGGTGCTGTTGTGACGACTTTACGGGGCGTACGCCACACCCTCGCGTCGAGCCGTCCCTACCTCCTTAATAGTCCGTCAGCCGGGTCGTGGGCCAGCAAGAATGGGGTTTTCCGTGCGCGGCACCGGTACGAGATCACGCGCGCTCGGCAGCCTGCGGGCGCAGGCCATGGCCGTGAGCGGGTCAGTAGCCCTGGTACGCGCCGCCCGAGTTTACGGCGGCGACGCCGGGGACGTTGCCGAGCGACCCGTAGCGATCGATGGAGTAGCGCACCCCGGCGATGATGTTGTCGACCGGGTTCCAGACGTCGTCGTGGCCGGGCGCCTTGTAGGCGTTGAACGTGCTGTCGATGGTCTGCATGAGACCCTTCGACGGATGGCCGGCCACCCAGTTGCTGTCCCAGCGGTTCTCCGCGTAAGGATTGCCCGCGGATTCGTGCTCGATGATCAGCGCGATGGCTCGTTCATCGATGTCGGCGGGGTCGTACCCCATCGCGATGAGTTTCTGCTTCGCCTCGGCGATCCATCGCGCGACGTCACCGCTGGGCAGCGGGCCGGTCGGCGCGGACGAACTCGGCCCACCGTGATACGGCGTGCCCGACGACGTGCCGTGGGAGGTTCCCGAGTCGTTGTGCCCGGACATCAGCTGGCTCGACCGATCCGGCGAAGGCGCGGAGACCGGGGCTCCCGACGCGGCGGCCGGTGTGGTGGCGGCGGGCACGGTGGGGGCCGCGGGTACGTTCGCGCTCGGCTCACCGAGCCCGGCGAACGCCGCCTCCAATTTGCCTGCCGCGCCGTCGACCTGGGTCTCGGCTCGGTTCGCCACGTCTTCGGCGGTCTTCAAGGCGTTGGTGAGCTCCCACGTCCGCGAGGCCGCCTGGAGCGCTTCCTGGAAGACGAGTCCCTCGACGTCGGCCTTGTCCGCGTGCGCCCGGAGGTAGTCGATTCGTGTCTTGGCGTCGACGGTGCCGTTGGGCGCGACATCGAAGGGCGGCGTCTGGTTCAGTGCGTCGTCGCGCAGGCTCAGTACCTTGGCCTTCGCCTCGGTCAGGTTCTGCACCTGGGTGGTGAGCGCGGTCTTCAACTCGAGCAGCGCGGCGCTCACCGCGGAGGCGCGCGTCTTCTCGGCCTGCATCCGGGCGTTCGCCGCGTCGCCGGCGGATCCGGACCACTGCTTCGTGTCGGCGAGCGCCTTCGTGTCGTCCGCGCCCTTGCCCACCGCGTTGTCCAGCCCCTGCGACATCCGTTCGGCGAGCGCGCCCGCCGCCGAAAGCTGCTCCGGCTGCCAGTTCTCGACGTCTGGAATGGTGAGCGTCATGGCAGCTGGAGCCCTATGGCGCGCAGCTTCGCCGCGAAGTCGTCCTCGGCCAGCTCGTACTTGCCCGCCGCGTTGTGCAGGTTGTCGGCGATCGTGGTCAGGCGCGATCCGATCCGCTCCAGGCAGCGGTGCGCGGCGTCGTTCGCGCGCTGGGCCACCGGACCGAAATCGGTGCCCGGCAGCGCGCCCGCCGCGACGCCGAGACCCCCGCCTGCGCCGAGGTCGGTGACCGACGTGGCCTCCGTGCGCAGCGTCTGCGCGAAGGAGCGCAGCGCCGCCGGGTCGACCTGCATCGTCGTCGCAGGTTGTGGCTGGTTTTGCTCGACCATGAATCCCCCTTCCCTCCCGACCGCGAGGTCGCGGCCAGCATAGCAAAATCGGGCGTCCGGACGGGCGTGCTCGGGGGGCGCCCGTTATGTTGTCGGTGTGGCGCCGGCGCGGATCAGGCCGGGGCGAGGACAGAGAGGTCGGCACATGCGCGCAGCCCAGGTCAGCAAGCTGGAGGGACCGGAAGCGGTTCGGATCGTCGATATCCCGGAGCCCCCGGTCTTCCCGGGCGGCGTCGTGATCGACGTGCACGCGGCGGGCGTGGCCTTCCCGGACGTGCTGATGACGCGCGGCCTCTACCAGATGAAGCCGGAATTGCCGTTCGTCGTGGGCGGCGAGGTCGCGGGCATCGTCCGGGAGGCTCCCGAGGACGCGCACGTGCGGCCGGGTGACCGGGTGGTCGCGCTGACCATGCTCGGCAACGCGATGGCCGAGACGGCCGTCACGCCAACGCAGATGGTCTTCCGGCTGCCCGACAACGTCTCGCTGGAGGCGGGCGCAGGCATCCTGTTCAACGACCTGACCGTGCACTTCTGCCTGCGCACCAGGGGCAGGCTGGCGGAAGGGGAGACGGTGCTGGTGCACGGCGCCGCGGGCGGCATCGGCACCTCGACGCTGCGGCTGGCGGCCGCGCTCGGTGCGGGCCGGGTGATCGCCGTGGTGAGCACCGAGGAGAAGGCCGAGGTCGCGCGCGCCAACGGCGCGACCGATGTGGTGCTTACCGACGGCTGGCTGGCGGCGGTGAAGGAACTGACCGGTGGTCGCGGCGTGGACATCGTGCTCGATCCGGTGGGCGGTGACCGGTTCACCGACAGCATCCGTTCGCTCGCCTCGGCGGGCCGGTTGCTGGTCGTCGGCTTCACCGCGGGGGAGATCCCGACCGTGAAGGTCAACCGGCTGCTGCTGAAGAACGTCGAGGTGACCGGCGCGGCGTGGGGCGAATGGGTGATGTCGCATCCCGGCTACCTGCAGGAGCAGTGGGCCGAGGTGGAGCCGCTGCTGGCCTCCGGCAAGATCGCGCCGCCGCAACCGGTGCTGTACCCGCTGGACAAGGCCGCGGAGGCGGTGGCGTCGCTGGACAACCGGACGGCCACCGGCAAGGTCGTGGTCACCCTGCGCTGACTCACCCGGTCCGCCCACGTCATGAAACTGTCCAACCGGGTGTTGAACCGGACCCTGCTGGCTCGCCAGCATCTGCTCGAGCGCTCGTCGCGGACGGCGCACGAAATGTGTGATCATCTCGTCGGATTGCAGGCGCAGGATTCGCCGCCGCCGTTCGTCGGATTGTGGAGCCGCATCGCGGCTTTCGATCCGTCGACGGTGTCGGACGCGCTGGAGGACCGCTCGCTGGTCCGGATCACCTTGATGCGCGGCACCATTCATCTGGTCACGCCGCCCGACGCGCTGCGGATCGCGCCGCATGTGCAGCCGGAACTGGAGAAAGCGCCCTTCCGCAAGGGCTTCAACTACGGCGCCATGGTCGGGCTCGACCCGGAGGAGGTGCGCGGGCAGGGCGAAGCGGTGCTCGGTGACGAGCCGATGTCGGCGGCGGACCTGCGTGCCCGCGCCGCCGAGCGTTACCCCGACCGCGACCCGGGCGCGGTGGTGCAGACCTGGCTGTATCAGCTGCCGGTGTTGCAGACCCCGCCGCGCGGGAAGTGGAAGAACAGCAGCAGGCCGATCTGGTCGCGGGTCGAGCCCTGGTTGGGCGCGCCGCTGGACCCCACATATCCGTTGGCGGAGCTGATGTTTCGCTACCTGTGCGCGTTCGGTCCGGCGAGCACCATGGACATGCAGACCTGGTCGAAGCTGCCCGGGATGAAGAAGGCCGTCGCCGAACTCGGCGATCGGGTGCGCACCTACACCGACGAGCGCGGGCGCACGCTCTACGACGTCGTCGACGGCGCGTTGGCCGATCCGGACATCCCCGCTCCGGTGCGGCTGCTCGGCTGGTACGACAACGTTCTGTTGTCGCACCAGGATCGGACGCGGATCGTGCCCGACGGCGCCGCTCCTCCGCTGCGCGCGTTCGCGGCTCAGGTCTCTCCGGTGCTGATCGACGGCTTCCTCGCGGGCTTGTACAAGGTCTTCGCGGATGCGAAGTCCGCCCGGCTGCGCATCAGCCCGACCCGAAGTTGGACGAACGCGGAGCGCGCTGAGGTCGAGGCCGAGGCCCACGCTCTGCTCACCTTCTTGGAGGAGGGCAAGCGGGGAAGCGTGGAAATCCTCGACGTGCGCGCCGACCTGCGCCCCTGAGCCGGATCGGTTACGGCTCGCGGGCCGGACGGTAGGCGGGCGCCTTGGTGGTCCCGGTCGGGCTCAGCGTGCGCAACAGCGGCAGCGCCCGGCGTTCGACCACGGTGGACAGCACGATGACGCTGTGCGAGCGCACCACCGAGGAGGTCCGGTCGATGCTCAGCAGCACGGCCTGCAACCCGGCGTGCGAGTCGGCGCCGATCCGGCACAGCACGTCGCCGGTGCCGGTGGTGGCGTAGGCCTCCAGCACGCCGGGGATGGCGTCGAGTTCGGCGGCCACCGCGTCCAGCGCGCCCTGCGCGATCTCCAGCGTGACGAACGCCTGCACGTCGAACCCCGCCGCGGTGACGTCGATCTGCGGGTCGTAGGAGGCGATCACGCCCGACTCCTCCATACGCGCGATCCGGGACTGCACCGTGGCCCTCGCGACCCTGGTCCGGCGGGACAGTTCGAGAATGCCCGCTTTCTGGTACTCGTGCATCGCGGTGAGGATGGCGAGGTCGAGTTCGTCGAGCTTCGCCGATGTGCGCGCCATGGCGGCCTCCGTTCGAGCACCGGGCCGGGCTTGCTGCCCGTCCCCTCGATGCTATTCAAATTGTCCAGCACCATGCGGCATTTGCTAGACGAATTCGCCACCCTGCCTATCCGGATCGGACGCTGTTGCCTATCCGGCGGACCCGGCGATTTCCTTGGTCCATGACCATCGAGCACTTGCCGGGCGCCCGGTCCGGCGCCGTCCCCAGCGACGGCGAGCTGCGCACGCTCGTGGGGTTGGTAGACCACGACGACAGCGGTGACCCGTTTCCGGTCATCGGGTGGGACGCCCTGGTCTGGGTGGTGGGCAACGCCACGCAGACCGCGCACTTCCTGGAATCCGCCTTCGGGATGCGGTTGGAGGCGTATTCGGGTCCGGAGACCGGCAATCGCGACCACAAGGCGTTCGTTCTGCGCAGCGGCGCGGCGCGCTTCGTGATCACCGGAGCGGTGCATGCGGACAGTCCGCTGGTCGCCCACCACGATCGGCACGGCGACGGCGTGGTGGACATCGCCCTCGAAGTGCCCGACGTCGACCGGTGTGTCGCGTGGGCGCGCGCGCACGGCGCGAAAGTGCTGGTCGAACCGCACGACGACACCGACGGCTTCGGCACGGTTCGCTCGGCCGCGCTGGCCACCTATGGCGAGACCAGGCATACCTTGGTCGACCGGTCCGCCTACTTCGGGCCCTACCTGCCCGGTTATGTCGCCCGCCGCTCCCACTATCAACGGCGCGACGGCGCGCCCGCCCGGCTGTTCCAGGCGATCGACCACGTCGTGGGCAACGTGGAACTCGGGCAGATGGACGAGTGGGTCGAGTTCTATCGGCGGGTCATGGGGTTCACGAACATGGCCGAATTCGTCGGCGACGACATCGCCACCGAGTACTCGGCGCTGATGAGCAAGGTCGTCGCCAACGGAAACCACCGGGTGAAGTTCCCCCTCAACGAGCCGGCCGTCGGCAAGAAGCGCTCGCAGATCGACGAGTATCTGGAGTTCTATCGCGGCCCCGGCGTCCAGCACATCGCGCTCGCCACCGGCGACATCCTGACCTGCGTGGACGCTTTGCGCCGGGAGGGCGTCGAATTCCTGGAGACTCCCGCCGCGTATTACGAGGACCCGGAACTACGCGCCCGCATCGGCCGGGTCCGCGTCCCGGTCGAAGAACTCCAGCGCCGTGGCATCCTGGTCGACCGCGACGAGGACGGTTACCTGTTGCAGATCTTCACCAGGCCGCTCACCGACCGCCCCACGGTCTTCTTCGAACTGATCGAGCGCCACGGCTCCCTCGGCTTCGGCAAGGGCAATTTCAAAGCCCTGTTCCAGGCGATCGAACGCGAGCAGGAGGCCAGGGGCAACCTGTGATCGGGGCGGCGATCTTGTCGAGCATCTTCGGCGAGTGCGTCGGTAGAGTTCTTCCCATGCGGATCAAGTCGGCAGTCGGCATCACGGCAGCCTTGGTGCTCGCACTGGCGGGTTGCGGTTCGGGGGAGGAAAGCGAGGACTCGGGTCCGTCCCGTCCCGCGCCGAAAGTGGTGGCGCTCGGACCGTTCGTCGGGGAGTGTGGTCACGTGACCGACGACGAGGTGCGCACTCTCGGTGGCCTCGGCCGGATCTCCGGAGTGTTCCGCAACGCCATCGGCTGCAACTGGCAGTCGGCCGGAATCGGTTCGCCGAGTATCACATTCGCTTCCTACCGGGGCAGTCCCATCGAACGGGAACGGGCGTGGGTGACGGTCAACGGCCGCGCGCCCGATCCGATAAAAGTGGGTGGGCGGGATGGCTTCGCCGCTTTGGATCCCACCGGCGTGATCTGCGATCTGGCGGTGCAACTCGGCGACGATTTCTTCGAGTGGTCCACCAACATCGGCTCGTTCGGCGCGGTGTCCGGCAACCCGTGTGACCGGAGCCGCGCTCTGGCCGAGCTGACTCTGCAACGGATTCAGTGAGGGGTGACGAGTGAACGTCGGCCGAGACCTGTGCAGGCGCGGCGCTGCCGCTGCCGCCGCGGTTGCCCTCGCGTTGTTCGTGGGCGGGTGCGGCCAGGTGATCTCCGGAACCGCGCAGCCCGTGGGCTCGAGCCAGCCGGTCAACACCAGGCTGGATAAATTGCTGCGGGAATGCGAGATCCTCTCCCATGACCAGATCGGCGAGGCGATCGGTGAGAGCGTCCAGGTGAGCGACTCGTTCTTCGGCGCGGTCTGCATGTGGGACCTGATCGGCGCGCCCGGCGGTAACGGGATGGCCACGCTCAACTGGTACGAGAACGGGACGCTGAGCAACGAGAAGCAGACGAACAGCAAGCTCGGCTACGAAACCACCAACATCACGATCCAGAGTTCGCTGGCACTGCAGATCCGCAGGCCGAAGGACCCGGACTCCTGCGGTGTGACGGCGAGTGCGCCGGACAACGGCGTGATCGGCTGGTGGATCAACTACCGGCCCGGCTCGGGCCACCCCGATCCGTGCGACGCGGCGAAGAAGCTGATGGAAATGACCCTGAACCTGGCCAGGTAGACGATCCTCGAACCGACCCGCTTTGACCCTGTGTCCCGGCCACGGGTATCGTGGATCGCTGTGCCCGGAAGCTTGCGGGCAAGTTCGTGCGTGACCGTAGGCCAGCGAAAGCGGCCGACGACTCCAGCGTGCCCGGAATCAGGGCTCCGCGCCGCGCGCGACACGCCCGACCTCGGGACGCGAGAAACGTGGCCGGACGTGCGAGTGAAAGCTCGATGACAGCGGTGTGAACGACGGGCCCGAAGCGGAAGCTTGCCTCTGCGAAGGGCCCCGGGAGCGCCGCGAACTTAAAACAGACATGAAGTCCACACACCGCGTTAACTAATAAGGAAAGCCGGTCTATGCCAACCATCAACCAGCTGGTCCGCAAGGGTCGCCGCGACAAGGTCGCCAAGACGAAGACCGCGGCCCTGAAGGGGAGCCCGCAGCGTCGTGGCGTGTGCACCCGCGTGTACACCACGACCCCGAAGAAGCCGAACTCCGCGCTGCGCAAGGTCGCGCGTGTTCGCCTGACCAGCTCGGTCGAGGTCACGGCCTACATCCCGGGCGAGGGGCACAACCTGCAGGAGCACTCCATGGTGCTCGTGCGCGGCGGTCGTGTGAAGGACCTTCCCGGTGTCCGCTACAAGATCATCCGCGGCTCGCTCGACACTCAGGGTGTGAAGAACCGCAAGCAGGCCCGCAGCCGTTACGGCGCCAAGAAGGAGAAGAGCTGATATGCCACGCAAGGGCCCCGCACCCAAGCGTCCGCTGATCAACGACCCGGTCTACGGTTCGCCGCTGGTTACTCAGCTGGTCAACAAGATCCTGCTGGACGGTAAGAAGTCCACCGCCGAGCGCATCGTCTACGGTGCGCTGGAGCAGGCGCGGGAGAAGACCGGCACCGATCCGGTCGTCACCCTCAAGCGCGCGCTGGACAACGTCAAGCCGTCGCTGGAGGTGAAGCCCCGCCGCGTCGGTGGCGCCACCTACCAGGTTCCGGTCGAGGTCCGTCCGGGCCGCGCCAACACCCTGGCCCTGCGCTGGCTGGTCAACTTCTCGCGTGCGCGCCGGGAGAAGACCATGGTCGAGCGCCTGGCCAACGAACTGCTCGACGCCAGCAACGGCCTCGGCGCCTCGGTCAAGCGTCGCGAGGACACCCACAAGATGGCCGAGTCCAACCGGGCCTTCGCGCACTACCGCTGGTGACGTCTACCCGGCCCGCCGTCTGGGTCGGGAGGCACAGCCGGAACGCGGCACTCACCGGCCGCGTCCGGCGTTGACATAGAGGCGACCACAGGGTCGTCCCCGATAATCCCAACTAGCTACGAGCGGGGAAGATTTCCGTGGCACAGGACGTGCTCACCGACCTGAACAAGGTCCGCAACATCGGCATCATGGCCCACATCGATGCGGGCAAGACGACCACAACCGAACGCATCCTCTTCTACACCGGCATCACCTACAAGATCGGTGAGGTCCACGACGGCGCCGCCACGATGGACTGGATGGAGCAGGAGCAGGAGCGTGGTATCACCATCACCTCCGCGGCTACCACGTGCTTCTGGAAAGACAACCAGATCAACATCATCGACACCCCCGGGCACGTCGACTTCACCGTGGAGGTGGAGCGGTCGCTGCGCGTGCTCGACGGCGCCGTCGCGGTGTTCGACGGCAAGGAAGGCGTCGAGCCGCAGTCCGAGCAGGTGTGGCGTCAGGCGGACAAGTACGACGTGCCGCGGATCTGCTTCGTCAACAAGATGGACAAGCTCGGTGCGGACTTCTACTTCACCGTGCAGACCATCAAGGACCGCCTCGGCGCGAAGCCGCTGGTCATCCAGCTGCCGATCGGCGCGGAGGACACCTTCGAGGGCATCATCGACCTGGTCGAGAACAACGCGAAGGTCTGGCGCGGCGAGACCAAGCTCGGTGAGCAGTACGAGGTCGTCGAGATCCCGGACGACCTGAAGGAGAAGGCCGAGCAGTACCGCCAGGAGCTGCTCGAGACCGTCGCCGAGTCGGACGAGGCGCTGCTGGAGAAGTTCTTCGGCGGCGAAGAGCTGACCATCGAGGAGATCAAGGGCGCCATCCGCAAGCTGACGGTGACCTCCGAGCTCTACCCGGTGCTGTGCGGCTCCGCGTTCAAGAACAAGGGCGTGCAGCCCATGCTGGACGCGGTCATCGACTACCTGCCCTCGCCGCTGGACGTGGAGGCCACCACCGGCCACGTGCCCGGCAAGGAAGAGGAGCTGCTCACCCGCAAGCCGAGCGCCGACGAGCCGTTCGCGGCCCTGGCGTTCAAGATCGCGGTGCACCCGTTCTTCGGCAAGCTGACCTACGTCCGGGTGTACTCCGGCAAGGTCGACTCCGGCGCCCAGGTCATCAACTCGACCAAGGGCAAGAAGGAGCGTCTGGGCAAGCTGTTCCAGATGCACTCCAACAAGGAGAACCCGGTCGGCGCCGCCTCGGCGGGCCACATCTACGCGGTCATCGGCCTGAAGGACACCACCACCGGTGACACCCTGTGCGATCCGCAGAACCAGATCGTGCTCGAGTCCATGACCTTCCCGGACCCGGTCATCGAGGTCTCCATCGAGCCGAAGACCAAGTCCGACCAGGAGAAGCTGGGCACCGCGATCCAGCGCCTGTCCGAAGAGGACCCGACCTTCTCGGTCAAGCTCGACCAGGAGACCGGCCAGACCGTCATCGGCGGTATGGGCGAGCTCCACCTCGACATCCTGGTCGACCGCATGCGCCGCGAGTTCAAGGTCGAGGCGAACGTCG
This sequence comes from Nocardia sp. NPDC047648, assembly GCF_040642815.1. Taxonomy (NCBI): domain Bacteria; kingdom Bacillati; phylum Actinomycetota; class Actinomycetes; order Mycobacteriales; family Nocardiaceae; genus Nocardia; species Nocardia sp. NPDC047648. The sequence goes on from NZ_JBEYSX010000027.1 coordinate 26,036, forward strand.
GTAAGCCGCAGGTGGCCTACCGCGAGACGATCACCAAGCGGGTCGAGAAGCTCGAGTTCACGCACAAGAAGCAGACCGGTGGTTCCGGCCAGTTCGCGAAGGTGATCATCGCGCTCGAGCCGTTCGTCGGCGAAGACGGCGCGCATTACGAATTCGAGAACAAGGTCACCGGTGGCCGTGTGCCGAAGGAATACATCCCTTCGGTGGACGCCGGCGCCCAGGACGCCATGCAGTACGGTGTGCTCGCCGGCTACCCGCTGGTGAACATGAAGGTCACGCTGCTCGACGGTGCCTACCACGACGTCGACTCGTCGGAAATGGCGTTCAAGATCGCAGGTGCGCAGGCGCTCAAGGAAGCGGCTCGCAAGGCCGGTCCGGTGATCCTCGAGCCGCTGATGGCGGTCGAGGTCACCACGCCCGAGGACTACATGGGCGATGTGATCGGCGACCTGAACTCCCGCCGTGGTCAGATCCAGGCCATGGAGGAACGCAGTGGTGCCCGTGTCGTCAAGGCGCTGGTTCCGCTCTCGGAGATGTTCGGTTACATCGGTGACCTGCGGTCGAAGACCCAGGGCCGGGCGAACTACTCCATGGTGTTCGACTCGTACGCGGAGGTTCCGGCCAACGTGTCGAAGGAGATCATCGCCAAGGCGACCGGCGAGTAATCGACTCCCGGGCGTTTGCAAGACCCTGTCCCCGTGTCCGCGGGGATGATCCCCGCACTGCTGCAACTGCACGCACCAACAAGTCCAGGAGGACCAAGAAGTGGCGAAGGCGAAGTTCGAGCGGACGAAGCCGCACGTCAACATCGGCACCATCGGTCACGTCGACCACGGCAAGACCACGCTGACCGCAGCGATCACCAAGGTGCTGGCTGACAAGTACCCGGATCTGAACGAGAGCTTCGCGTTCGATCAGATCGACAAGGCGCCGGAAGAGAAGGCGCGTGGTATCACGATCAACATCTCGCACGTCGAGTACCAGACGGAGAAGCGCCACTACGCGCACGTCGACGCGCCGGGTCACGCCGACTACATCAAGAACATGATCACCGGTGCGGCGCAGATGGACGGTGCCATCCTCGTGGTCGCCGCCACCGACGGCCCGATGCCGCAGACCCGTGAGCACGTGCTGCTCGCCCGTCAGGTCGGCGTGCCCTACATCCTGGTCGCGCTGAACAAGGCCGACATGGTCGACGACGAGGAGATCCTCGAGCTCGTCGAGATGGAGGTCCGCGAGCTGCTGGCCTCGCAGGAGTTCGACGAGGACGCGCCGGTCGTGCGGGTCTCCGGTCTGAAGGCGCTCGAGGGCGACCCGAAGTGGTCGGAGTCGGTGCTGGAGCTGATGGCCGCGGTGGACGAGTCCATCCCGGACCCGGTTCGTGAGACCGACAAGCCGTTCCTGATGCCGGTCGAGGACGTGTTCACGATCACTGGTCGTGGCACCGTCGTCACCGGTCGCGTCGAGCGTGGCGTGATCAACGTGAACGAGGAAGTCGAGATCGTCGGCATCCGCCCGGAGAAGACCAAGACCACGGTCACCGGTATCGAGATGTTCCGCAAGCTGCTCGACCAGGGCCAGGCGGGCGACAACGTCGGTCTGCTGGTCCGTGGTATCAAGCGTGAGGACGTGGAGCGCGGCCAGGTCGTCGTCAAGCCGGGCACCACCACCCCGCACACCGAGTTCGAGGGCCAGGCGTACATCCTGTCGAAGGACGAGGGCGGCCGCCACACCCCGTTCTTCAACAACTACCGTCCGCAGTTCTACTTCCGTACGACTGACGTGACGGGCGTTGTGACCCTGCCCGAGGGCACCGAGATGGTCATGCCCGGTGACAACACCGAGATGCTCGTCAAGCTGATCCAGCCGGTCGCCATGGACGAGGGTCTGCGCTTCGCGATCCGCGAGGGTGGCCGCACCGTCGGCGCCGGTCGCGTCACGAAGATCATCAAGTGATTCACTGAATCGCTGGGAACGGCGCCGCTCCGAAAGGGGCGGCGCCGTTCGCGTTTCGGGGGTGAACGGCTGTGCAGAGGCAGGCGCCGAGCGCCGATACGCGGGATCGGGTGCTACAGCTCAGCAGGCGTAAGCGCGGCCGACAACTGATTCGCGCTCCGCATCCGGTAGTTCGCGCAGGCAGCCGAGCGGAACGACGCCTTCACTGCTCAGCTGGACGCCACTGCCCGTAGTGGGATTCACGCAGCTGAGGCCTGTCGTCGCCAGGCGGCAGAGATATTCGCCGAAGGTGACGGTGCTGTCGTACGGCAACGTCGCGCCCTCGCCGTTGATGAAAAGTCCTGGATCACCACGGAACCGGCCCACGGTCAATCGCTGACCGGAGTAGGACACATACCCGCCGAACCACTGGCCGTAGCCCGCACCCGGCGCGGGGACCGGGTCCGTCAGGCTGACCATGCAGTCGAAGCCGTCCATTTCCAGCGCGGTCCCGGTGATGCAACTGATCTTGCGGGTCGGGCTGACGAACGCGATATCTTCCCGCAGGTCGGTCACCGGACCGCCGTCGGTCCGAGCCGAGTGAAAGCCGATGAGATCAACCGGTGTACCTTGCCGAACCCAGGCGATCCGATCTCGCAGGTCCCCGGCCTTCTCCGGCGCGCCCGACTGTGCGGCGCCCGCTACCGGATGCGGCCTTCCCGTCGTGGTGTGCGCGCAGCCACCCAGCAACAGCACCAATCCCACCGCAACCATCCATCGCATGCTGCTCACGATATCTCTGCGCCGCAGTCGAATTCGCCTTCGCGGACCTAGTCGTCGCGCACCCGGCATTTCCATAACCGCAGTGATCACCGGGGTGCGGGGGAGTTCGCGGTGGTGACCAGCAGGCGGTGCAGCACCTGCGCGGGCGGTGCGGCCTGTGTGGCGTTGAGGACGACGTCGGTGAATGCCTCGGCGAGCGCGGCGGCTGGCTGAAACCGCCCGCGGTCGAAGCTGTGGCCGCTCAACCGGGACCGCCATTCCTGGAAGCCGGACACCGTGCGATTCAGCGAGCTCTTGTCCTCCGGGTTCAGCTGCGGCAGATACGCCGTGAGCAGCGCACGCCGCGCGGCGTCGCGAGCACGGAAGCGGCCTGCCCCGTCGAGCGCTCTACCGAGTTCTCGCACGATCGACGAGTACACCGGCCGCCGTGCGCATCCCGGCGCGAGCAGGCCCGCGTCTTCGGCCGTGGTGACGGTTTGCTGCAATTGCCGTGGATCGGTGGCAGCACGCAGCGCCAGCACGATACGTGCGGTAGGCAGCGTTTCGGCGGCCCCCGGAAGGTGCTGATCGGGAGCGCCATCGAAGTCGCGCGCCGCGTCCGGTGAATCCCATTCCAGCAGAGCCGTTCCACCGTCAGCCAGTTCCTCGATCCCGATGGCGCGCAGGGCTATTTGCGGGTATCGCGGCAGCACGTCGTCCACTGCGGCGACGATCTCGGTCAGTACCTCTACCGCTACACCCGGAGTGTCGAAGCCGAAGGCTCGCACGCCGTGGCGCTCGGCCAGTTCTCTGGCCAGACGTGCCGCGACCGACTCGCCGGAGGCGTTCACCTTCCGGTCCGCCTTCTCGTCTTTCCGGTCCGGTCGTGCGGTGGGTCGGCCGGGCATGCGCGGCGGAGAACCGGGTGTGTCCGGGGCAGACACTCTCGGCGGTCGACCTGCGGTGTTGGACCACGGCGTGCTCGATCCCGGCGCGGCGGATTGCTTCGCGGCGGATGGCGTGGCGGCGGCTTGCGAGGCAGCGGTTCGCCTCGTTTCGGCGTTGGCCCTCGTCCACGGGGACGACGGCCGATTGTCCTGTGGGGGCCGGGTGAGCGCGGCATCCGCCCGATGAGCCGGGTTCACGCTCGGGCCGGGTAAGCCCGGCTGCTCGGTGCCGCGATGGTCGGCGCCGTTCGGATTCCCCTCGGCCTGGCCCGGCCGCTGACTCGAGGCGGGCTCGTCGCCGGGTGTGCCCGGGGTTCGAGCGGGTGGCGCGGACGAGAGCGGTACCCGATCGGCCGGTGAGCCGGCGGTGGAAGCCGGTTGTCTCGGCGCCGGCGCCGTGACGGCCGTAGTGGGCACGGGAGATCCCGCGATCGGCCGCACGGCGGAGGTGGGTACGTCCGCCGTGCTGGGGTCGAGCCGATGGGTGGGGCCGGCCTCGACACGCACTGGAAGCACGGCCGGATCGTTCCGGATTCCATCGGCGGCGTTGTGGATACGCTGGCCGATGGCCCGGTCCTGGTTCTCGAAGTTCTCCGCGAGGTGGCGCAGATCGGTGCCGGCCTGTTGGAGGGCCTCGACGAGGCTGTTCAAGTCGGTCATCGTCCGTTGGTATTCCGGAACGTAGGATTCGGCGAACGCGTGGCCGGCATCGTCTTTGCCCCACGGTTCGCCTTCCCCCGCCAGGGCAGTGCGCAGCTTCCGCACGGTAGCCGCCACATCCGCCCCGATCTGGTCGAACCGCGGTGCGTGATCGCGCAACTTATCCGGGTCGACCGAAAACTTCTCGCCCACACCTTCTCCCTACGCACTGCGATCCATTGTCGCGGCAGCGCGGTCGCATTTCTCGCCTACGGTGCGACCGCCGCCGCACGGAGCGTTGGATCGCGGCCGCCTCCCGGGCCCCCGAAAGTATTGGCTGGCGAAATGCTGGGTTCGGAGATAAAGGTTCGAATTGCTGTCTCACGCAGTAGTTGCATTCTCAACGGTTCGTCACCGTGTCGCGGTGCTTGTCGGCGGTATTGGTACTGGTCGCGACTATTCCCATAGTTGGAGATAGTTCGCGCGGTCCGGTATGTCTAGATAGTCTCGCAGCGACTGTGAGGGTGCCGGGAGGCAAGCTGCGATGGAATCGAGCGGTTTGCTGGCCGAGGTGCCCTCGGCTGTGCGGGAATTGGTCCTCGGTCACTGGCCGGAGACCGACGTCGACGGAATGCGTCGTAACGGTGACGCGTACCTGGTGGCGTCCGGTGAATTGAACAACTCCGCCGACCGATACGAGACCGAGGCGGCGGGCACCGAGCAGGCCGTTGAGGGCGCCACGTCGACGGCGCTGACCGAACGCCACCGTGTGGTCGTGAAATCCATGCGTGACCAGGCGGCGGTGTGTCAGAGCCTGGGCAAGCAGTGCCACGACGTCGCCGATTCGGCTGTCCAGACGCAACATCTGTTGATCGCGATGGGGATCGCGCTGGCGGCGCAATTGGCCTATGACGCGCTGCTGTTCTTCCAAGGTGGTGGTGCGAAGGCCCTGATCGATCGGATCGAGGCCGAGCAGGCGATGGCCGCCGCGGCTTCGCGACTGGCCGCGGAGGTGGGCGAGCGGGCGGCCGCGGGCGCGGCGCAACGAGCCGCGCTGCACACCGCTGTCCACGCGGCGAAGATCGGCCTTCTGACCAGTGCCGCGATCAGTGGTGGCGCACAGCTGTGGGACCTCGAGGCCGGCGTGCGCGACAAGTTCGACGTGGGCGCCTTCTTGGAAATGCTCCTGGGTGGTGTGGTCGGCGGCGTTGCGGGTGCGGAGGTCGGCCGCAGGCTCGCGCCGCGTGTGCTGAGCTGGACGCGCGGCGGAGCGGTCAGTCCCTCCGGCCGGCTCGCCGCGCACTTGGGCGGCACGATGTTGCTCGGCGGGGCGGGCGGTCTCGCGGGTGGTCTGGCCGGTGCGGTGCCCTCGGTACTGATCCACCTGGACGAGATCCACAGCCTCGGTGATCTGTTCAAGATGGTTCGCGAATCCGCGATCACCGGCTTCGGCAGCGGGTTCGTCGGCGCGGCGGGTAGTGCGATCCGAGTCCACACCGCGGGCCGCAACGCGGTGCGTTCCGAAAGCGACGCACCTCGACTCGGTCTGCGCCACTGGGAATTCGCGTCACGCGTCAATGAGCTGTTGAGTTCGGGTGAACCACCGCGGGTGGAGACGATCGAGCGATTCAGCGTCGAGGGCAAATCGGCGAAAGTGGTGGAGCGGCTCGTCTTCCACGACGGCACCGAGGTGATCCACAAGGTGGTCTCCGACCCGCAGCACGCGCATGCGGAATTCCTGAGCTCGCTGGTTGGCGACGCGGTGGGCGCACGGGTGCCCGCGGTGCATGTCATCGGCGATCACGTCTACATGGAGGTCGTGCCCGGCACGGTGGCGGCGGACACGTATCCGCGAAGGGCGTTCCCACCGGACGTCATCAGCGGTCCTACCGGAATGCGCCAAGGCGTCATGGACGTGCTGGTACGCATGCCCGATCGCAATAGCGACAACTGGATGGTCGACCCGGCCGGGAACGTCTGGGGAATTGACCACAGCCGCGCATTCGAGAACTTCCCCGACGCGCAGTATGTCGTCGGGCCCTTCGCGGAGAACTTCCTGCGCTACGGAGACAACTCCGAAATCCTGTGGAACGACCACGCTCTCACTCGACCGGAGCTGCACGAGATCCGGCAGCGGGTCGAAGAGCTGAGCCCGGTCTTCCACGCCGCGGGCCATCGGGACTGGTACGACGGCATGCTCCAGCGGATGACCGCGTTGGAGGACCATGCCGCGGGTGGTGGTGGTGACGCCGGGCGTGGGGTCCTGCCGCCCGTGTCACCGCAGTCCCCCGGCTCTGCGCCGGGAATGGTCCCTGGTGACGGGCGTGCGGTGTCCGTCACGCCACGACAAGAGCGGCCGCCCGGGACCGACGTGTATGGGCGCAACGGCAGGCCGCCCACAGCGCGCGGTAACGAGGTCGGCGGCTCGGCTGTCGCGCCACGCGGCCGCAGTGACCAGCCGCCGCCGCTGCCACGACATGCCGATGGCCCACTCGTGCGGCAGGAGGAGCTGACGCCGCGGGTCCCGGTCGACGAGGTGGCCTCGGATGGCCGGCCGCTGGTGCGGGACGATTCGCGGGTTCCGGACGAGTCGAGGCCGCGTCCTCCGGTCGATGAGGCGAACCCGGTCGGGCGGCAGTCGGCAGCCGATGAGGCTCCGGCGACGCCCAATGATCCGACGCCTCGCGCGCGGACCGACGAACCGACGTATGACGGCCCGCCGACACGGCCGCAGCCGCGGGTCGAGCTACACGACCAACCGGCGAGCCAGGACGGATACAGGCTCGCGGCGGATGCCCCTCCCGCCGGATTCACCCAGTTCTACCGCCATCCCGACGGTGGCTACGTCGACATGGTGCTGACCGGCCCCGACAACGCGCGCCTTCAGCTTCGCCTGATTCCAGGCCAGGAGTACGTGCTCGGTCGTGGTGACGGCGCGCTGCTGGAACACATGGCAGGCGAGCGAGTTTCGCGCCGCCACGCGACGATAACGGTGGACGAGCAAGGCCATGTCCTGCTTCGAGACGACAACTCGATGAACGGCACCTTCGTCGACGGCAAACAGCTGACCGACGGTCGCTGGGTGCGGATCTACGACGGCCAAGACGTCATGTTCAGTCGCGATCTGGAACTCGGCGTCACGTTCGAGCGTCAGATGGCCGAGGTGCGGCTGTTCGGCAACGACGGACCGGTTCTGAAGCTCCACCGCGGCCGGGAGGTCGAGATCGGTCGTGCGATGGTGCACCCCGATGCGCTCGGGCGCGACAGTATCTCGCGACGCCACGCGATTGTCGGCATGGATGAGAACGGCCGAGTATGGATCCGGGACGCTGATTCCAGCAACGGCACCAGAGTCAACGGCGATCGGCTCGGCACGGGCGAGCGCCGGATACTGGAGCCGGGGGACGACCTGCGCCTCGGCTGGTATGACAGTACGGCGCAATTCGTCCCGACGGATGCGACGACCGAGGTCGATCCGGTCCGCGTGCGAATCGGGAGCGGCGCGGACGCGACACCGGTGCGGCTCGCGCCGGGAGAAACGGTCGTGATCGGTACCGACCAGAACTCACCGTTCGCGTCGCAATTGCGCGGGGTCCCCAATGTCGGCGAACGACACGCGACTCTCGGCTTGGACCACGACGGCCGACTGTGGATCCGGGACCACCCGGGTTCCGAAGGGGTATGGGTCAACGGGGACCGGATCGCTCCGAACCAAAGAGTGACCCTCGCCGAAGGCGACAATCTGGGGATCGGCCCGGATTACGTCGGCACCGCCCGCATCGGTGGCGAGGCGCCGCCCCAGCATCCACCTGCCGAACTGCATTTCGACCCCTTCAAACGCAAGCTTCCGATACGCCTCGCACCGGGCCAGGAGGTGTCCGTCGACACCAGTGCGCTCAACGGTCATGCGATGGTGCTCGGAAGGCCGGGCAGGGAAGTCGTCGTCGGGCGCGATCTCGACGGTCGTATCTGGGTGCGCGACCCGGACGGAGACAGCTGGATCGGAACCAAGGTCAACGACGAGACCATCCCGGCGGGGGAGAAGCGGTACCTGAACGCCGGAGACAAGGTGACCTTCGGCGAGGTGTCCAGCAGACTCCAGGTGGGCGAAGAAGCGCCGCTGCAGTTGAGATTGTCCGACGACGAGAGTCTGCCCCCGCTCAGCCTGCGGCGCGGCGAGGAGCTGGTGATCGGCCGTGGGCAGGACTCGCCGATGGCGGATCACCTGGCCGAGAACACGACGGTGTCGCGCCGTCACGCCACCATCTACCGCGACGAGTACGGCGACGTGTATCTGCGCGACGAGAACTCGACCAGAGGGACCTGGGTCGACAACCGCAAGGTCGATCCGGACGTGCCGGTGCGCCTGCGCCCAGGTGACCAGATTCGCCTCGGCGATTGGGTGGGGGCGGCGCGATTCGAAGACGGCCTCCGGGAAAGCGTCCCGCGCGCATTGCCGGTGAAGCTGAACAACGTACACGGCGACGTGTCCCTGGACTTGACACGTGGTGGCGAGCCGCTGCCGCTCGGCCGGGACAGCGCGGAACTGCCCGACAATCTGTCCGGCGCCAACGCGATATCCCGTCGGCACGCCAGTCTCGGCGTCCACCCATCCGGCCGGGTCTGGATCCGTGACGAAGGATCGACGAACGGCACCTACGTCAATGGGAAACAGGTCCAGCCGGGGACGAAGGTCATGCTGCATCCGGGCGACAGCGTGCGGCTGGCGGAGGCGTTCGAGTTCGTCGTCGCCTATCCGCCACCCGAGGGTGGCGCATTCGTGAACATCATCGATCGGACACCCGAGACGTTGCGGATGGTCGAGGACATCGCTCGCGTGCCCAGCCATATCTACGCGCGCGTCAGCGAGCACATGAACGCGGTTCCCGGGGGTGGGATCGTCATCGGAAATCGCCCGATGCTCGAATTGCCCGGTACGGAAAGTCTGGCAGGCAGCACCCCGTACGGCCGCAAACCTGGGACCAGTTGGAACACCGTGCGTGGCGTATACCTGGGCGGCCCACGGCGGATCGTGATCAACTCCGGCGGGCGGGGCGGTAGCCTCAACGTGGTCCTGCACGAATTCGGGCATGCCGTGGACGCGGCGTACGGCACCGGTGGGAAATGGCTCAGCGATTCGCAGGGGTGGCGCGACCTGCACTCGGCGATGCTCCAGTCCATCGGCAAGAGCAAACAGTGGAACAGTTATTACGATTCACCCAGCGAAGCGTTCGGCGAGGCGTTTTCGGCGTGGCTGCACGGTCCACGGCAGCTTCGCGATTTCGCTCTCGGTGACAAGCAACTCGCGAACCGGCTGAAGGATTATTTTGACGGCGTATTCGGATGACACCAGCCCGCCCATGCTCGCCGAGGACGGCGAGACGATCCTCGTCCGCTTGCGCGGCCGGACCGAGGACGGCGTCTTCTACAGCGGCTTCGAGGAGTTCCATCCCGGCGACCCCGGTTACGACGAGATGCTTCCGGTCGCGAGAGAAAACCCGGTCTCGGAGTCGGAGCCCATGGAGCGTCCGGTAGACGAAGACACCTTGGCCCGCATCCTGCGGGAAGCAGGATTGGACGGGATGGACCTCGGCAGCGAGTAGCTGTGCCCTCGGCAGGGCACGCAAAACATCGGGCGAGTGGCCGGTCGCCATGTGCAGGGGTCTGCGCTTCTCGATCCGCGAGAGTGGCCACGCATTGGGTGCCGTGAGCGATCCGATCGAGATTAGCTATTCGGATGCTGAAGCTCGGGATGCGTGAATCGGTGGGTGAAATCCGGCTGATTTAAGCGTTCAGGCGGCAGAATATGGCGATGCGGACATTTGCCAGATTGTTGCAGGCTGTCGTTGCCGGGGTGCTGGTCGTGGTAGTCGGCCAAGGCATCGTGGCCGCCCCCGCTGTGAGCGACGCCCATATCCAGTTGCCCTGGCCGACGTCCGAACTGGACGCGGTGCGGGCGTCGGGAGCAGCGCTGGCGGACGGAATCACCGGCACGGTGCTGTGGTCGCGACAGCCGAACATCTCGGTTCCGATAGCCAGCATCACGAAGGTGATGACGGCACTGGTCGTGATCAACGCAGGCGACCTCGACCGGGCCGTCACCGTGCCGCGAGAAGTCATCGCCTACTGCACCGAGTACGACGGAAGCGACGCGGGCTTGGTCCCGGGCGAGGTGCTCACCGCGCGACAGCTCCTCTACGCGATGATGTTGCCTTCCGGCTGTGACGCCGCCTATGCCCTTGCCGAGGCTTACGGTCCCGGTCAAGACGGCTTCATCGCCGAAATGAACCACACTGCGCGTCACATGGGCCTGGCAGGAACATATTTCACCGACCCCAGCGGGCTGCCTACCCCCACCGACGACTCCACCTACTCCACACCGGCAGACCTGGTGGCCCTCGGTCTGCGCGCGATGAGCCTGCCGGTGTTCCGTGACGTCGCCGGGGCGCAGAGCTATCACCTCCCCGCCGGGCCGGGCAACCGCGCTCACTCGTGGCAGACCACGAACCGGCTGCTGCGCGACTATCCCGGCACTATCGGCATCAAGACCGGATGGACCGATGCCGCGGGAACCTGCCTGCTGTTCGAGACGGTCAGGGCAGGGATACCGCTGATCGGTGTGGTCCTGCACAGCTCACCCGACAGCGACGTCGCCGCGAAGGACGACGCCGCGCGCATGTTGAACTGGGCCTACGGCCCGATACTGAGCGCGCTGCCGATCGGATAGCGACGAATGCACGGTTCCCTGCGGATATCGTTGTGCACCCGATGATCTCCGGCCACAGGACGACTGTGGCCGTTGCCCGTCGCGGGCTCGCTACGGCCAGCGCATGCGGGCACTATGGGACAGGTGCAGGCGTGGTGTTCGTCGGCGGCCTGGCCGGGGCCGCCATCGCGCAGGACCTGATCGACGAATACCGCCAGTTCGTCGCCCCGATCATCCGCGGCAGCGGCACCCCGTAATCTCCGCCGCTGAAACCGGTCGGCTGCCGGAATTCAGTGTTGACCGGCGAAGTCACGGATGAGCGCGCCGGTACTGCCGGGCTCTTCGACCATGGGCGTGTGGCCACAGTCGAGGCTCTCGATCCGAATGCCGGGGACGCGGCGGTAATCCTCGAAAGAGTCCGGCTGCCAACGTTTGTCCTGAGAGCCGTAGAGCACCATGGCCGGCACGCCGAGGTCGATGAGCCGGTCCGTTTCGGTGCGTTCCCGCAGGTAGTCATCCGACGCGGTCGAGGTCGCGGTGAGACTGCGGTAGGTCATGCCGCGCAGGTCGGCGACGAACTGGTCGGGGATCTGCACGTCCCGGGTGAACGCGGAACTCATGGCTTGCCGGAGGACGACGTCCGGGAGCAGCGGCCACAGCGGCTGCCCGATCGCCGGAACGAACAGAAGGTTGCCGACCGGACCGCTGTCGGTGACGGCGTCCAGGCGGGGTCCGGAGTCGATCAGCATGATCGACGACACCAGATCGTGGCGCTGTTCGGCAAGCGAGGTGGCCACGTAGCCCCCGGAGGAATGCCCGACGACGGTCGCCTGGCGTACGCCCAGCCGGTCGAGCACGGCCCCGACTCGGCTCGCCTGTTCGGACGTGCTGTAGCCGCTGTCGGGTTTATCGGACTTGCCGTGGCCGAGTAGATCGATGCGCACGACGTACTGGTCCCGCAGGGCGGGCAGCACCGGATCCCAGTAGGCGGTCGAGGCTCCCAGACCGTGCAGCAGCACCAACGCGCGAGCACCGGGTGTTCCGTCGGCGACGACGTGGATGTCTCCGCCCGGCAGGTGCACCATGTGCTCGTGCGAATCGTCGGTCTCGGCGTTCGCCGTCCCGGTCGTATTGCCGGTGAGCGCGGTGATCAGGGCGGTGACTATCAGCAGCCCGATGTGCTGCCATCGATTCCGTTCTGTGGCGGTAGTGGTTTCGTCCACGGTTCCTCCTTCGATTGATTGGGACGTCACCACGTTCGGGCACGACAGCGGGTCGCGTATTGAAGAAATGTCAGCGTCCGCGGCCGCTCATACAATCGACGTGTGCCTTGGGATATCGCGCGGCCTGCGCGGCCACCCGCGCTGCGCGGCGTCGACATGGCCGGATTCCACGTCCACGGCGACGGCCCGGAGCAGGTGCGTGTCATTCCGCATCCGGCGGTCACGGTGATCGTCGAGTTCGGCGAGTGCGGTTTCGACGTCCGCGACTCGACCGGTCGCAGCCATTCGGGCAGCCTGACCCTCGGCCTCGCCCGCACCGCGCTTCCGGTCCGCGTCCATGCCGTCGAATGCGTCCAGATTCGCCTGGAACCGATTGTCGCCCAAGCCATCCTCGGCCTCCCTCTCACCGAGCCGAGTGGAACCATCATCGGCCTGGACGACCTCTGGGGGCGCGAGGCGGGGTGGCTGCGCGAGCGCCTGCACGAGACACCGAACTGGCCCGACCGATTCGCCTTGGTCGACACCGCGCTGTCCGCGCGGTTCCGGCACGACCACCGCCTCGACCCGGAGGTCGCCTGGGCATGGCGACGAATCAAGCTCAGCCGCGGCCGTCTCCGCGTCGAGCACCTCGCCGCCGAACTGGGCTGGAGCCGCCAACGACTGTGGTCCCGCTTCGGCACCCGAATCGGCCTGACCCCCAAGCGCGCCGCCAAACTGGTCCGCTTCGACCACGCCGTCCACCGCCTCGTCCAAGGACACCCTCCCTCCCGAGTAGCAGCCGAAACGGGCTACGCCGACCAATCCCACCTCCACCGCGACATCCGCGAGTTCACCGGCACAGTCCCCACCTCCGCAGCCACCGAACCCTGGCTCACCATCGACGACCGAGCCTGGCCGTCGACGATGGCGACTAGTCCGGTCCGACATTCGAGCCACCGGCCGGACTCCCAGGAGCGAGGAGAGCGTATGCCTCGATAGCTCTCGCGGACAGGAGTTTTCGGGTGTTCACTTATAGTTGGATGCGATCGGCGAGCAGGGGCAGAGGGGAGTCTCGGTGGTTGGTGAACTACAGGTTCGGGTCGGCCGGCTTCGCGAGGCGTCGCGGTTCATCGCCGACAAAGCGCAGACGATTCGAGAGCGACTCGAGCGCCTAGATGAAACGATCGGCAGAGAGTTGTTGGCCGACGGTTGGCAGGGCCGCGCGGCTTCGGCATATGACGAGTCTTGGGTGGAGTGGAAGCGCGGGGCGGATCAGATCGTCGCGGCGTTGGAGATGTCGGCAATGAACCTCGCCGACGCGGCGAACCGCTACGAGCTTCGCGATGGCACCAATGCCGAGGGGCTCACCGGGCTTGGAGATCAGGTGTGACCGTGGCTGACGACGACCACAGCTACCGTGTGAATCTGGCGCAGCTCGATGACGCGATCGTGGCCATGGCGAAGTTCGGCGCCGAGGTCGAAGGTTGGCTGCGTGAGGTGGATCAGCACGTCGCCGATCTGCATTTGTCGTGGTCGAGTCAAGCCGCTGAGGCGCAGCGTGTCGCACACGACCGGTGGGCGGTCGGCGTCGGCGAGATGCGGGACAACCTCGATGAGCTACGTGAGGTGGCGCGTCGGGCGCACACGAATTACCTGGGAGCCGCCGAGGACAACTACCGGATGTGGCCGCAGTGACGGCTCCGACCGTACCGGTCATCGTCCACCGCGCTGGTGAATACTCCTCCGCGGGTGATGTATTCGGGCAGATGTCGGCTGACACGGCGACAACCCACGCGGCGCTGATCACCGTGTTGAGCACGTATGCAGGGATGGCTGGTAGCGACAGTGTCGGTGGTCAATGGGCCAGTGCCTATGACGAGGCGGCCCAACTGGCGATCTCAGCGTCTTCGAAACTGGCGACCGCGTGTGGTCAAATCAGAGATTTGATCGCTGTCGGCGCACATAATCATCAGCTCGCGGAGACCGGTTCCGATACGCGTAACCCATCCTCGCCTGCACCTCCGCAGCTGTCGATCGCGCCTTGTCTGGCCGAAGACGCGCCGTCGGCAGCTGGCGACGGGATCCCCGAGCCATTCGGGTGGACAATCCTCGCAGACCTTGTCGGTTTCGGCTGGCCCAACGGTCACCAAGACCAACTCGACGCCGCCGCAACTGCATGGCACACCGCCTCGGCCGACTACCGCACCGTGGCTGCTCAGGTACCCCGAGCAGTCGAGCTGCTGACAAACCAGCAATCGCCGGAGATCGGGATCGCGGTCGCCACCTGTCAGGAACGTCAGAATGATCTCAACGCATTGGCTGATGCGTGCCAAACGCTAGGCGACTCCTGTGGCGAGTACTCCCACCACCTCGACGAGGCCCACCACAAGATTCTCGAGGAGGTCAAAGACTTCCTGATCGAAACCGCGGCCGCTGAGGCCGTCTTTGCCGTGTTGGCGCCGTTTACCGCTACGGTTTCGGAATGGGTGGGCAATACGGCCCTAGCTGGTCGTATCGCAGTGCGGGCCCGTCGCATCGCCACCATCATCGGCGAGCTCGGCACCAGGGTTACCGAGATAGTGACGCGCGCCCTCAGGCCGGTCACTGCGGCGCTGAAACCGCTACTGGACAAGGTCGGCAAATGGGTCGACGTCGCGAAGGCGAAGCTGTGGACACGCGAAGCCCCTGGAGCGACCCCTGGAAGGGGAACCGCCGATGAATGGCTCAGCGGCGGGCGGCGTCGACCGGCGAATATGCTCGATGACCCCGCACAAACGAAGTGGGCCCAAGATGCCTACGACAACTTCACCCAAGACCCGCGCGACATCTCCGCGATCAGCCGCAATACCGACGATCTCGCTCGCGCCAACGGCGCAACAGGCTTCTCCGAGGCCGAGCTCGCCGCGATCAAGAAGCATCTGTTCGACACCGAACACCCGATTCTGGACTACGAGACCGGCCAAGTCGCGGTCCGGAAGTTCGATCCCGATCCCGAAATCGCGGGTCTGTCCAGCCAACGGTGTAACCCGGTTTGATTGGGTTACTTCCGTCCAGCGCTGAGTCGGCCTTCGAAGGTGATGTCGAAGGCGTTCAAC
>NZ_JBEYSX010000028.1:0-40858 GCF_040642815.1 Nocardia sp. NPDC047648
TCAAATCCCTCGCCCACTACCTCGTCAAAATCAACCCGCCAGCCCCCAAAACAAAACAGTAACTTACTGGCCTAATTTCAGGCGCGACACACTAGCTCACCGTCACTGTAGACGTCGCAGCCTACACCCTCTGCGGTCAATATATAGCGCAAGGCCAGTGCATGGTTTGCTTTGAGCGCCGGCATCACCCCAACTTCCCCATCCCAGGCCGCGGCGAATGCCCGTATATAGTGGCGGACGTTCTCGCGCAGACGAGCTTCGGAAATTACATACAGCGGTGTCCCGAAATCACGTGCGAGGTCGGCGACTCGACAATTCTCGATGCGCGTTTTACCCAGGTCGAAATTGATTGGCTTGCAACTGTTTTCGCTGTTCGGCGTGCTCATGACCTCTCCAGGAGGTGGAAGGTTCAGCGGGACCGCGTCGGAGTGAGTAGCCGCTGCGGGTTTCGGACAATCATTTGCTCTATGCCTTCCTCCGGCGCGCCAACCATCCTCAGCAGCGGCAGGATTCGAGCGAAGAGGTGTCGATAACCGTGGCCACCACCGCGGCGGGTCAGCATCGACATGAATATATCGGTGCCCAAAACTATCTGTGCGCCGAATCCTTCGCGCAGGAGCGTGGTAACACCCGCGAGACGATGCCAGTCGTTTTCGAGCACAAATCCCACATCTGGTTGAGACCAGCTCTGGCCGAAACAATCGAACGCCAATGTCACACCGAGGTCGAGTAACTCGTGGTGGTAGTCGAGCTTGAGCGTCCACGCCGAGGGGTCTGTGGCAAGACGGTGCAGATTGTTCTCGGCCAAATAGGCATCCGCATGAGCAAGCACGAGGCGCCCCGGGTCGACACCGGCGTCAAGAAGGATGCGCGCGACGCGTCGCCCGTCACCGTCACCGTCACCGGTTCCAGGGTGCACTGTGACCGGCGCGCCAGTCTCCTGTGAAGCCGCGGCGGCCGCCAGCAACGCTCGGTGCTCGCGCTCGTCGAGGGACGACACGCCGCATTTGATGTGTCCGGCCATGATGGTGGTGTCACCGATACCGTCTTGGAGTTCGCGCAGCAGCAAAGCCGTGAGTTCGGCGACCGTGGCGTTGTGGTACGCCGGGGGCCAGAAATCCGAGCAGTAGAAGCCTGTAGACATCACGACATTGACTTCGGCGGCCGCAGCGGCGACGGCGACTCGCCGTGGGTCACTTCGCATCCCGATCCCACTCGCCTCCAC
The DNA here is from genome assembly GCF_040642815.1 of Nocardia sp. NPDC047648. Taxonomy (NCBI): domain Bacteria; kingdom Bacillati; phylum Actinomycetota; class Actinomycetes; order Mycobacteriales; family Nocardiaceae; genus Nocardia; species Nocardia sp. NPDC047648. The sequence goes on from NZ_JBEYSX010000028.1 coordinate 1,226, forward strand.
CACCGTGCAACCGCCCGCCTGTCGCAGTTCACACAGCTCCACGAAGGCGACCTCATCATCATCGAGGTTCAGGTTCGCGCACTGAGCAGTGATGTCGAACTGGAGCCGACCACGGTGGGCGAGAGCAAGTGGCTCGTCCCAGATATCGCTCACAGTGTGGGCCGCAAGCTGCAGGTATCGGTGACGAAAAGTCTCGCCGCCAACAGTGAGGATGTGCTCATGCATCGTCGTGGCCCCCAGCTCACTGGGATCCATCGGGCCCGCGACCGTGTTGACTGCAGGGTTCGCCACCAGCGCTCCTCACCACTAGCAAATATCCATCTGAATGCTCAGTTGAATAGTCTTGAACGTAGCAGCGCCCCCACTGGGGGTCAAGGTCTGCAAAGACCTTGCGCCGTGGTCCACGGCGCTGCCCTGACGCACCGCGCGCAACCGGTAAGTTCTCTGAGATGAGCGCACAACGCGCGGAGATCGATCGAGTGACCGACGAGGATGGGTGCCTGTCGTGGCTCTGGCTACAGCGATTCAGCGACGACGGTCTACACGCGCACTGCCCGAGCTGCGACCACCGGCGCCCCTTCCAGCGGATCGGGCGGGCGTGGCGCTGTCAGATCTGCGGTGGATCCATCGATGTCACGAGCGATACGGTGTTCGCTCGTTCATCGGTGCCGCTGCTCACTTGGTTTACCCTGATTGCGTTGTTGCGCAACAATCTCGTCGACAACGTAAGCGACTTCAGCCGGCGTCTGGCGATTCCTTATGCGACAGCCTGGCGTATGCGCCAGCGCCTGGACAAGCTCGACACCGAAGCACTCGAGTGGACGGTTCCCACCCCCCTCGGAGCGCTTCCCGAGTCAACCGATGAGGTCTCCACGCCGCCGAGCCTCGAACCGAGGAGCAAGGAGCCGCGCGATCGAGAGTCCACCACCGGCCGACTACTGGAGGCGGCGCAGCGCGCCATCATCAAGCGCGGCGTCGCTGGAATGCGCGTTGCGGATGTGGGAAGAGAGGCAGGTGTCGCACCAGCGACCATTCTCTATTCATTCGGTTCCAAGGACGCGTTGTTGGTCGCGGCGCTGGAACGCCTCTATGAGCAGAGCGAAGCTGCCATGCGCGAGCGGTTCACCGAACTCGCCTCGGCCACCGAGCGCCTTGTCGCACTGGCGACATTCTCTATCGGGATCAACGTCTCGCTGGACGAGCATCGGCTCGAGTTCGAGTTCCTGGCCCGCGCAATCCGGGACCAGCGGCTCCGCCCGCGGTGCGAGAAGAACGACGAGGTATGGCACGAGATCGTAGTCGATGTTCTTCACCTCGGAGTCGAACGCGGCGAGTTCGCGCTAGACAGCGACGCGTCCGATGTCGCCGACACCCTCGCTCTGCTGTGGAACGCCCTGAACCTTCGACTACTTCTGGAGTACCGCGAGCTTCCCCCCGAACGAGCCCTGCGTCTCGGGTTGTCCTCGGCCTCAGGGCTGGTGGGCGTACCACTCGACCGCCTGACGGAGCTCGCACGAAGAGAACTTTTACGCCGCCCAGTGGCTTGACGAGCCACAGCGGGTTCGAGCCGAAATACTGTCACCAAGGGACTTGAGCGCTGCTTGTGAGAATTGCCGATTAGCGTCGATGTCAAATTCCTGCTATTCGACCTACCCAGATCAAATATTGCATGTCGGCCGGCCATGGCTTGATACACAGCTTCTCGTCTGCTGGCCAGATGCCGCCTCGGCTGCTGATACAGAACCGAACGAGATACGTTCCGACTCAACGCAACGTCGGCGTCGGCCGGTCAGGCACGTCGACATTCGGCAGATCAACCACGGTGTTTTCGGGTGTACAGCATGTCAGCCAACTGAGCCTGATGACCTATCACTGACCTCGCCTGGACCGCTATCAACGCGCACATCGAAGACCTCCAAGGAGGGATCGTCCGACCATTGCTTCTGCGCAGCCGTGTCAGCGTCGGCCGGTACTGCGATTTGACTGCAGCCATCCGCACACCTTAATATGCCGGGAATAAATTTGCTACCATAGGCTTGAAAAACTTCCCCAGGAAGAGGCTCGCCAGTCAGCGGAACAACCTTGTGCTGCCAGAACTTCACCGAGCTGTGCTGTGGGCTGACGTGCGTACTGGCACCACAGCACCCTCGATGACGCAGCACTGGACACAATCAGTCCCAAATCGCCTCGGCGACACCTCCCGTAATAAAATTAACTGGACCCAGTTTCTGTTCTCCGGCCAGCTTTCCGGTCAGGTAGCGGATAGCCGCCGCATCAAGGATCGAGTGATAGCTTCCATCCTCAGAGAAATTGATGTTTGCACCTTCGACGCGAACCAGGATGACGGTGTCTTCCGTGTTTGACTCGGGACAAACGAATGTATGCGCCGATGCTCCCGGCTCGAACAAGTAGGACCCGGCGGTCTGTGGCTGGTCCGGATATTCGAGATAATACCACTTTCCCGATAGGGTGTAGACTTCGGCTACGCCGGTGTGATAATGGAGAGGCACCATCGACCCCGGTGAGAAGGTAGCCAATACCACCCACACGCCAGACTCGATATCCAGTCGCAGCGGCTGAAAATGCACGCCCGGACCTAAGGCATCCCTGATCAGCGGTATTCCGCTGATATTCACGGTGAGAAGCTCGCCTTGAGGCAGGGCGACAAAGGGGAGGACCGCCCCGCTGGATGTCCGCATGGGAACGGGAATAGTCATATCTTTTTCCTTTCTATCACAAGTGATGGGTATCGCGATGGCTGGTCGTCAGTGCGGGCGTGGATACCGGTCGATATGGTATGGCGGCAGTTATCGCACAGAGCCCAATTTCGGTCGACGAACCATGATTCCTTGCTCGCGGGCAAAGGAGAGGATCTGACGGCGACCGCTGCTCTTCAGGAGTGTGCGAAGAATTGCTTTCAGGCCGATCTGGCGGAGTAGACCCACTCGGTCGACCTCATCCCAATGTTCTACACAAATCCCATTTTCGATTCGCCAAATATCTATGGAAGTCATTTCCACATACTTACCCGTCGGGGCGATTCCGATAAGTGGCCCGGAATGCGTGCCGGTCATCGAAATCCTGGCTACGACTTTGTCACCCTCCGCAATGATATCGTTTATTACCATGCGCCCGTCGGGAAAGGCATTCTTAAGGATGTCCGCCATGCGTTTGACCGGTTCGCGACCGTTCGGCGTCGGGTTATGTTGGATGTAGTCATCGGACATCAGAGCATCGAGCAATGCGTGGTCCGCCGCCGAAAAGGCATCCATGAGGCGTACCACGACGTCTTTGTTCTTCTCGTGAACATCAACCATAATAATTCCTTAACTGCGGATTGATATACTCTCGGAAAACATGTCAGCGCCGTCTTAGTGTCGGAACCGCCAAGTTCTCATCGACTGAGACCCGATGGGCAGCTATCGGAGGGATGTCGCGAACTCCGCGAACTTGTCGGAGTCTCGCAGTACCGGCCCGTGTCCGAAGCACACAAGATCCGGCTCGAGCCCGGCGAGTCTGGTGATGGACTCGCGATTGCGACGAGAGTCAGCAGTCAAAAAGTCCATCGGTTCCCGCAACCCTCGTCCTCCTGTGAACGGATGATGGCCGGTCGCAACATCGCCGAGCAGTAGTGTTCGATCCGATTCGCGCCAGAAGGCCAAGTGGCCGACAGTGTGTCCCGGAACTTCAAGAACGACGAAACTGCCGACCCGATCACCCTCATGAAGATGCCTGTCGACCGCAGTCGGCGGACCACCCTGAAGGCGGCTTAATATTCTTGGAGCAGGATGATCCGGAAATCGGTCGTACATAATCCCGAGTGTCTCTACCGCAGCGGCATCAGCATGACCGACCCATAAAGGGATCTGCAATTCCTCACAAATCCGCCTACTCGACCCGAAGTGATCCGGATGTGCATGCGTCACCGCATGCGCACGGATGTCAAGCCGTGCGATATCGCGCAGTATGCGTCGTCCGCTGAATCTGGTTCCGGCATCGATGAGGATGCCATCTATTACGTAGGAATTGATCGCATACCTGGGATAGCCGCAAATCTGGTACACATCTTCTGCAAGTTCGACGATCATCGTCATTCCCACTATGCTCAGGCTAAAGGGTTGATCAAGCTGGCGACCGTAGTCCGTGCGAGGCGATTCGAATCGAGCCTCCTGACAACACTGCGACGTACAGCGCACGCAGGCGCAGTTTGCCGGTGGACCATCCACCCATACTGCCGAGACTTGCGCTGGATTTGTCCGACTCGGTTGTACCTCTTGGTTTGATAGCCAAGCAATGCGTCGGCAATCTCCGTCGAATCGACCAGCGATCGAGCCAGGGTCATTGCATCCTCGATGGCCATAGAGCCACCCTGCCCCAGGTCTGGGCACATTGCGTGTGCCGCGTCCCCGATCAAGACAACTCGCTTGGTGATCCACTGGGGCAAGATCACCTGTTCGATGTCGCCGTAATGGATCGACGCTTCGTCTGGATCCGAGTCGACGATATGCCTGGCCGGCCCTTTGAAGTCTGCGAACAACTCACGCAGGAGGTTCAGGTTTTGGGAGGGATCTCGCACGATTCCTTTAGCGGAAAGAAAAGTCGAGTACGAATACAGGAGGTTTTCACCAATCGGGAGTATTCCCATTCGCCGTCCACTCCCCCAGAGTTCGCACATCCCTTCGAAACCGGACGGTCGCGGGACAACCACTCGTATCGCGCAGTATCCAACATAATGCGGCTCGACCTCCCCGAAGATCAGTTTCCTAACCTGCGAATTTCGTCCGTCCGCCCCGACGACGAGGTCGTACTCCGCATTGGTACCGTCACTGAATTCCGCCATCACCCCCTTGGGGTGTTCCCGCAAGGCGGTTACGGTAACCCCAAGTCGCGGGCTCTCCTCAAGAGAGTCGGCGAGGACGTCATGCAGCACCCCGCGGTGTATCCCGATAGTTGACGTTCCGTAGGCGTCCGCGACGGAGCTGAACCGAAATCCGTTCATCCGCTTGCCCTCTGAATCCAGGAGAGTCACGCTGTTGAGCGGAACGCCACGCTCCTGAACCGCACTACCCAATCCGATGGAATTCAACGCCAAAATACCGTTGAATCCGATTGCAATTCCAGAACCGACGGGCCGCCATTCAGGTGCGAGATCTACTACGTCAGCGCGAGCGCCGTAGTACTTCAAAGCGGCGGCAAACGTCAAGCCGGCAATCCCACCTCCGACTATCAAGATCCTTCGCGGTATTACCACTATCGCTCCTTCCCTGGCCGTCGATTGCTACAACTGTAGCAGTCAGTACTACAGTTGTAGATGAGCTTGCTCACGCTGTCAAGAGTGGATGCGATACTGACCTCATGCGACAGAGTCCAGAGGTCATCGACCGCCGCGCACGCCTGCTTGATGCCGCAATACAGGTGATCGGCACGAAGGGACTGGCAGCGGTCACACACCGGTCGGTGCAGGAGGCCGCCGGCCTTCCGCACGGGGCCGTGACCTACTACTTCGGTACTCGGAATGACCTGGTGGCAGCCACAGTGGAGCGTCTCGCCGAACTCGACGAGAAGCGACTCATCGACCTCATGCAAGAACTGATGCTCGTATTGGCCCGCCGCTCACCCGAGCCGGACTATGACTCGATTCAGCATGCTCTCATCGAATGGATAGAAAGTGATCCTATCCACCAAATCGCCAGGTACGAGCTGCTACTGGAAGGCACCCGAAACCCTGCGGTTCGAGCCGCCGTCAGCAACGGCGCTGCCGCGATGTGGCGTGCTGTCCGTCCCATCGCCGCTGCCGCCGGTTCCGACGACCCCGATCATGACGCCCGGATTATCGTCGCGTTGCTCGACGGCCTGATTTTCGATCGATTTACACGAGCGCCTGACGATTTGACTCCCTTGCGCCATGGGCTGGAGCGAGTGCTGAACACGTGGCGCCGGTAAGCACTCTGCTTCCAGCTCAGCTGCTGCTCGGTTGCGGGCCCAGCTGCCCACCTTCCACGTGGGCAGCTGCGCGGACACCGGATCGAATGTCTCGGCCTGCCGAACTCGGCGGCGAAGAACACCTGCAGGTTGCTGGCGCCCTGGGGTGGACGCGACAATTCGCAAAAACAGCAGTTCAGGGCCGCGACGATGTGACGGATCGTGAAGCGTTGACGTTGTATTCCTCGGCGAGGCCGATGAAGCTGGAGTCGTCGTCCGGATCGGCAAAGGGCGCCGGGTCGTATCGCCATGCCATCATGCGTATCTGAGCTTTTCTGCACCGAGGTGGCGTGCACGGCACCCGCGCTGCACGGGCCCCGAATTGGATGCATCGCCAAAAGTAAGAAGTGGGTCTCACTACGTGTCGCAGGGTGTGTGCCAGGGGTGGTCGACTGCGACCTGTTCAGGTCACTGACACTCGCCTGTGGTGGCTGGTGAGGAACGCCCGATACCTGACCAGAGCCGTGCGGACCGCACCCCGAATACACCGCAGCCGCGACCATGCGTCGAATGGGCGCGATACACCACGCCAGCAGATTCTGATCTACTGTAGTCGGCGAGATCGGCGTACAAGGGATGAAACCGATGGGTGTTCTAACTGATTACTTCCGCGCGGCCGATGCGGCGTCAGTCGTGCAGGCGCTCGAGCGCGCAGATGGCGGTCCTCTTATCGGCGTCAGGCATCCTGCCTTCGACGGGGTCGACGCCAAAGGAGTGGATCCGATGGTTGCTCTGGGACAGTTCGTAGCTGTCATCAGGGGGGTGCCGTGGCAGGTGGAGCTTGTGAAGGAGACGGCGGTGTGGCCAACGACGCCCGCTCCCGGCCCGGACGGCCCCGAGGATGACGACGATCCATGGGTGAAAGGGCCGTGGGTAACGCAACTTGATACCGCAGTACGGGACATTTTGGCGGCAGTGCATGACCAGGATGTATCGAAACTGGTTGCCGAGTGGGTAAAAGCCGAAGAACTCCACGGAGCGCGTGTCGAGTACATGCAACCAGTCGCACAGGAGCTGATAGAACTCGCCAGACGGGCCCGCGCAGCCGAGGAGCAACTCTACTGCTGGATGTGCTTGTAGTAGACCCATGCCCGCTGGAGATATGGTGGCTCCCGACCAGTCACACCATTCCGACCAGACACCGCGCCGAAAGTCACCGGCATGGGTCGCGAAGCAAGAGCAAGTTCATCCAAGCACGTGCCGTTCCACTGCCGCATGACGAATCGAACCCGTAACTGATCGAGCCGGCGGATGTCGGTGATCAACTCCTGTACAGATCGACGCGAACCCGATCCACGATCGCGCGAGCGCAACCCCGCATCATCACAGCGGTCACTGTTGCCAGTCAGGTTGGTCAGCGTGCCACCGGCGAACAAGGAATTGCTGCACGGATAGGTCAAGTCGAGCTGTCACCTATCCGTTTAGCAGTCCCCACAGCTGACCGACAACATAAGACCTTGCCTCATATCACCCATTTTGAGCACGGCGGCAAACGGCAGGGAGTCCAGGAATTGGCTTGTTTGCCGTCGTAGCGCAGCGGGAGCCGGGGTCAGCCGGTCAGCGACGAAATGGCACTCTCGATCACCGCGCGGTGACGGCCGAGTCGTTCGGTGGACTCGGGGCCTTTGCGGGCGATGCGGACCGACAGGCGCGGTCGCGGACCCACCTCTGCAGCTCGGGCTGGTCATAAACTTTGTCGGCGTGTAGTTTGCCCGGCAGGCGCCGCTGCCGGCCGCGGCGCGACCGCACCGCCGGGACCCTTTCACCAACGGGTTTCAACACTCGCGATTCGTTCCACGTTGGCCCCGAACGAGGAGCTCGAACCCGACGAGGCGATGGGCAAGCTACCGATTCCGGGGAACCACACGACATACACGAGCAGAGCGCCGACGAGGCCGAGCTCTCGCGTGCCGCTACTTCGCCGGGGCCCGCTGCCGCAGCCACCCGGTGACGTAGTCGAGCACCTCGGGAGCGATGGTCGTCTCGATGGCGCCGTACTCGCTGGGACGGCCGGTCTCGGTGGGTTGCATCAGATGGTTGAGCCCCGGGAACACGTGGACGGTCGCGGCGGGGTCGGCGGCGAGGTGCTCGCGCATCGGCTGCTCGCTCTGCGCCGGGGGCACCTGGAGATCCTTGCCGCCGAAGAAGGCGAGCACCGGGACGCGCAGGGCCGAGAGCGCGGGCGCCGGATCGTAGGCGACCAGGGCCGCCATATACGGCGTGAATTGCTCAGCCGCCTGGTCGTCCGGCACACGCTGGTCGGCGGGCAGGGCCTGGTTCTTCCGGACGGCCAACTCTTTCGCGCCTTGCAGGTTGCCCGCCTTCAGCAGGGCGGCCAGTTCGGTGGTGTCACGGACCTGAGCCTCGATCTGGTCGGGGGGTGCGCCGTTCGCGGCGGCCACCAGGCGGGTCTGCTCGATAAGCAAGTCCGCGCCGGAAACGCCAGGTCCGGCCATCAGGACGGCGAACGCGACGCCGCTGTCGGGGCGCGCGGCGACCAGCGGTGCGAGGTAGCCGCCTTCGCTGTGCCCGAAGAGCCCGACCCGGGCCGGGTCGACCTCGGGGCGGGCGCGCAGGAAGCGGACACCCGCGGCGGCGTCCTCGGCCAGGTCGGCGTAGTTTGCGTCGTCCAGTTTGCCGCCGGTGCCGCCGACACCCCGGTCGTCGGTGCGCAGCACGGCATAGCCCGCGCGGGTGAAGGTGTCGGCCAGCAGCAGGAACGGCTTGTGGCCCATGAGGTCTTCGTTGCGGTCCTGGGGGCCGCTTCCGGAGATCATGAGGATGGCGGGAAACGGGCCCGGCCCCTGCGGTTCGGTCAATGTGCCCGCGATGGTGATCTCGCCGTTGCGGTAGGTGACGTCCTCGGCCTTGTACGGGAACGGCGGCTTCGGTTCCTGTGGGCGGGCGGGCGGCGTCACCCTGCCTCGGCTCAACGTGAGCCGGAAGCTCTGGCCCGCCTGGGTGAAATCGCCGGAGATCCGGTCGCTTCCGGACTCGTACTCGCCACGGAACACCGGGTCGCCCGGGATATCCGGGATCGCGAACGACACGCCGTCGCGGTCGGAGCGGACATCCTTCAGTCGCGTGTCCGTCACCCCCTGCGACGGGATGTCGATGGTGGCGGTGCCGTCGTCGCGGAAGCTCACACCGACCTGCACCGGTTGACCAGGCACCTCGATGGCGCCGTGCCAATCGCCGAGGGTCGGCTCGGGCGGATTCGACTCCGAACATCCGGTCACCAACGCCGCGATCACGAACAGAGCCAACGCGATCAGTCGCCCATTGCGCATGCGCATCAGGGTACGAGCCTCTTAATTGCTAGTCAAGAGAAGCCTAATCCGCCTGAACAGGCAGAAGTCGTTGGGCCCGGTCGCCCGATGGAACGTCGATGACCGTGGAAGCAATCTGGACCGAGTCAGCACTGGGGCAGCCTCGATGCATCACTGACATTTCGCAGTTCCAGCGATCAACGGGCCACCCTGGTGGCCGCTATCGCCACCAGCGCGTCGGCGACCAGGTCGAACAAATCACCGATCGGACGATCCAGCCGTCGCATGCTCACCAGGATCCCCTCGAACAGCACATGCCCCGCGTCTGCGATCAAGCCAACATCGGAACCCACGGGCAGCCTGCTCGCTAACGAAGCAAACAGGCGCTGTTCCATCCATTGCTGGATACGCTCATAAGCGATCCGCACGGACTCCGACTCCGCCATTCGTTCATAGGCCTCGCGATGCAGCATCCGATACGGCTCGACCGCGACCAACAGGCCGACCAGTTCGTCGCGCGGGTTTCCACCGATCTCCGGATCCGCCTCCACTCGCTCGCGTGCTTCACCGAAAATTGAGGACAACGCCGCGGCGAACAGGTCATCCTTCGTCGGAAAGTACCAGTGCACTGCAGCGGCTGCGATACCGGCGGCGCGACCCACCGCGGCCATGCTCGTGCCCCGGTAGCCGTTCGCCGAGAACAACTCCACTGCCTTCTCGATGACGGCGGCCTCCCGTTCAGCCTTCGGGATCTCCTGTCGGTTCCTCGGCATGAAAGAAGCCTAACGCCCCGAACTGACCTCTTTACCGCCAGTCGGGAGTGCACGCGACGGCAACCGGGCGTGCAGCGCTGCGCTGCACGCCAACCGCAGCAATCTGTGCACCGACCACGAGCTCGAGTTGCCCGCCTGCACCACCACGGACCCCCCCGCAGGAATCTCGAACGAGCCGATCCGACAACTGCGGCTGCTCGCCGCCCGTCGCAGCACCAGGAGGTGATAGGGAGCACTACGGTACGCTGCTGGCCTGGCATACAACCCACGGACACCCGCATGTGCTGAGGGTGAACGAACCGGCCCGCATGAGCGGCTGGATTCCCTCCTGGCAGATTCGAGCCCTAGACGAACTCGGTCTCGCCTGGTCTCTGGCAGAACAACTATCAATACCAAGCCGGGCCCGCGGCGGCGCGGGCCCGGCTGCGGCGGTGCCGATCAGGAGAGTTGGACCAGTCCATGCTGAGCGATGGTCGCTAGCAGCCGTCCGTCGCGGGAGAACAAGGAGGCGCGGGTGGTTGCGAGGTCGGCGCCGGTGTGCGGGCTGTCCTGCACCAGGGCGATCCACTCGTCGGCACGGCCGTTGTGGTGCCACCACATGGCGTGATCGAGGCTGGCGGTCACCACCCCGGGCTGCGCCCAGGCCCGCCCGTGCCTGCGCAGCGCCGGTTCCAGCAGGGTGTAGTCGCAGACATAGGCGAGGGCGATCCGGTGCACGACCGGGTCGTCGGGCAGCGGCTGAAAAGCTCTGACCCACACCGCCTGTCGCGCGAGCCGCGGCTCGGCTGGTTCGACATACACCGGCGCGTCGACGTGGCGCAGATCGAAATGCCGTCCGTGTGACCAGTATTCGGTATCGCGCACGGTAGTACCCGCGACCGCCTGAGCCGAGGTGGGCAGCGCCTCGGGATCTGGCAGCTCGGGCATCTCGATCGAATGTGCCACGCCCTCGATGCCGGTTCGCTGAAACGAGGCAAAGCCGTGAAAGGTGACCCGCTCACCCTGGCGACCCAAAACCGAGCGGGCCGAGAAGTTGCGTCCGTCCCGTACGCGGGTGACGTCGTAGCTGCTGGACACGCTCACGTCGGCGGCGCGAAGGAAGAATCCGTGAAAGGAATGGACCATGCGGTCGTCGTCCACGGTGGCGTGTGTGGCAGCCAGAGCTTGGGCAAGGGTCTCACCGCCGTAGGCGCGGCCGGAAGGAATCGGTTGGTGCTCGGCGTCGAAGGAGTCGGAAGAGGTCTCCTGGACCGACAGCCACCGCGCCAGGGAATGTGTGGTGGTCATGCGCGCCGGTACCCCACCAGGATGTCGTCGTCCACATCGGGCAGGTTGACCACGATGTTGTCCGGGGTACGGCAGGTGAGCCACACGAGTTTCTCGGTGGTACTCATGTTGACCTCGACATGGGGCATGAATGGGGGCACGAACACGAAGTCGCCCTCGGCCATGTCGACGTACTCTCGGTAGTTCTCCCCGAAGTAGATGCGTGCCATGCCGGCGAGCACGTATCCGCCGGTCTCGGCCTCGCCGTGATGATGGGGCAGCGACCGGTATCCGGGCTCGTTGGTGACCTTGCCGTACCAGATGCGGGTAGCCGGAGTGTGCTGTCGCCCCACCCCCGACACCCGTTCGGCGCCGCCGGATTGTGCGGTCTCGCGGTTCTCCTGCCCGGCGCGGGTGACAATGGGGACCACCCGAGTCCGGGTCTGCTCGGTAGTCATCGTGATGTCCTTTCCATCCCGGCGCACCAGGACGATTCGAGGGAAGGTTCGATATCGATTGAGTGTTCAACGATGCGATTGCGTAGCAGTCCAATGCCGTCGATCTCGGTTTCGACCACGTCACCAGGGCGCAGGAACTGCGGCGGATCGGCGGCCGCGCCGACACCGCCCGGCGTGCCGGTCAGCAAAACGTCGCCAGGGTGCAGCGTGGTGAACTCCGACACCGCGGCGATCAGTGCTGCGGCGTCGAACACCAGATCCGCAGTTGAACCGATCTGGCGTTCGACGCCGTTGACCCGGCACACAATCCGTAGGCCGGCGCGCGGATCGATCTCGTCGGCAGTCACCAGCGTCGGCCCGAGCGGGGTGCTCGCCGCCAAGGCTTTACCGGGCAGCCACTGCGAGGTGCGCCGCTGCCACGCGCGCACCGAGAAGTCGTTGGCGACGGCGTACCCTGCGATGGCCTCATGCGCACGGCGCCGGTCGGCGCCCCGCACGACCGCACCGATTACAACTGCGAGTTCGGCCTCCCAATCCAGCAGCACCGCCTCCGCGGGTCCGGGCAGGGCGATGTCAGCATCCCAGCTGGTCAACGTATCGGCGAACTTGGTGAACAGCGTCGGATACCGCGGCTCCGGCCGGCCCATCTCGGCGATGTGGGCGCGATAGTTATGTCCGCAGCACACGATCTTTCCCGGATACGGCACCACCGGGGCTAGCACGGCCGCCTTCCCGTCGGGTGCCGCGGCGCGGGCCTGGTCACGCCAGCCGGGTGCAGCCAGTAGGACACCGACATCCGGCGCGCCGGTGCGGTGCCAGGTCCCGTCGATCCGTATCTCGGCGTGGGTGTCACCGCCGGTGCGGACTGTTCGCAAGCGCATAAATGCTCCTGAGGATCGGCGGAAGACCCGCCCGAAGACGCCCAATATAGCGTTCTATTGACGATGTTCAATGTAACAGCATATCGTCGGCCTCACCAGATCTTCCTGGTCCCGATCCTGGACCGCCCTCCACAGCAGAAAGAGGTACTCATGACCGTCGACCGCATCAACCCGCCCGAGCTGGCCAAGCCCTCAGGGTTCGCGCATGCCACCCGCAGCGGCAACCTCGTCCACCTGTCCGGTCAGACCGCACTCACACTGGAGGGAGTGATTGCGGAAGGCGGCATCGTCGCCCAATTCCGCCAGGCCCTGTCCAATCTGCTTACGGCATTACGGGCAGCCGGAGGCCGCCCCGAAAATCTCGTGAGCGTCACGATCTACCTCCTCGACATCCCCGGTTATCAGACGAGCGGTAAAGAGATCAGAGACATCTGGCGCGAACTTGTCGGCACTGAGTACCCGGCCATGGCCGGTATCGGCGTCACCGCCCTGTGGCAGCCCGAGGCGCTGGTCGAGATCGAGGGCGTTGCCGTCCTCGGTCCGACCCATTGAGTGGATCGGGTCGATAAGATCATGTTATCAACTATGCTTTATAGTGAATTGTCGTCAAATTTACGCAATACCCAGCGGAGAGTCGATTCCTCGCTTTCTCGATAGGACCACCCTTGATGCTCACCTCCGCTTCGCCGACTCCCTCCGCGCATGTCGACACCTTCACCCGCGACCACCTCCCGCCTGTCTCGGATTGGCCCGACCTGATCTTCGACCTACCGGAGCTGCAGTACCCGCAACAGCTGAACTGCGCGACCGCACTGCTGGACACGACGGTCGCCGCCTACGGGCGGGAACGTCCGTGCGTGCACACCACCCACAGCACCTGGACCTACGGCACCATGCTCGACCGCGCCAACCAGATCGCACACGTCCTGACCAAGAATTACGGGCTCGTCCCGGGCAACCGCGTGCTGCTGCGCGCCCCCAACACCCCGTGGCTGGTCGCCGCCTGGTTCGCCGTGGTGAAGGCCGGCGGCGTCGTTGTCACCACCATGCCGCTGCTGCGGGCGGTCGAACTGCGCAAACTCCTCGACCTCACCCGCCCTACCCTGGCGATCTGCGACGACCGCCTGCTCGACGAGTTGCACGCGGCGGACCCCGACCTACCGGTGGCCACCCTCGGCGGCGCCGACGATCTGGCTGCGCGGGCGGCAGCCGAACCGGTTGAATTCGCCGATGTGGCGACCGCGGCCAACGACGTCGTGCTACTCGCGCCGACCTCGGGCACCACTGGCAATCCGAAAGCCACCATGCACTTCCACCGCGACGTGCTCGCCAACGCCGACACCTTCTCCCGGGCACTGCTGCGCCCGACCCCCGACGATGTCTTCACCGGCACCCCACCACTGGCATTCACCTTCGGGCTCGGCGGTCTGGTCGTCTTCCCATTCCGGGTAGGCGCATCGACAGTGCTGCTCGAGGAAGCCGACCCCCGCAACCTCGTCGAGGCCATCGACCGCTTCCAGGTGACGATACTGTTCACCGCCCCGACCGCCTACCGCATCCTGCTCAAACGCGATGATCTGACCCGGCTGCGGTCGCTGCGCCGATGCGTATCCGCGGGCGAACATCTGCCCGAACCGGTGTTCGCCGAATTCATGCAGCGAACCGGACTGAAGATCATCAACGGCATCGGCGGGACCGAGCTGCTGCACATCTTCATCTCGGCCGCCGACGACGACATCCGCCCCGGCGCCACCGGACGTACGGTGCCCGGCTACATCGCCGAGATCCAGGACGAGCAGGGGCGGGCGCTACCCGACGGCACGCCCGGCCAGCTCGCGGTCAAGGGGCCGACCGGGTGCCGATACCTCGGCGATCCACGCCAGCGCGAGTTCGTCCGTAACGGCTGGAACCTCACGGGTGACACTTACACCCGCGACGCCGACGGCTACTTCTGGTACCACGCCCGCAACGACGACATGATCGTCTCGGCCGGCTATAACATCGGATCTCCGGAGGTCGAGGCAGTCCTCGATCAGCACCCCGACGTCGTCGAGAGCGGCGTGATCGGCATAGCCGACCCCGACCGCGGGATGATCGTCCACGCGGCGGTGGTGCTGCGTCCCGGCGTGTCCGGCGACGAGGCCAAGATCCGGGAACTGCAGGCCTTCGCCAAGGCGACCGCCGCACCCTACAAGTACCCGCGCAGCATCGAATTCCTGGACCGGTTGCCGCGCAACAGCTCTGGAAAACTCCAGCGTTTCAAGATCCGCGAACGGTGGCTGTCGAAGTGAGCGGCATCGTCCTACAGCGCCGCGTCGACTGGCAGGACACCGACGCCGCCGGGCACTACCACCACTCCACTGTCATCCGCTGGGTGGAGGCCGCCGAGGCTGAACTGCTGCACAGCATCGGCGAACGCAACCTGTTCGGCCGCATCCCGCGAGTGAACTACCGCGTCGACTACCTGGCCCGGCTGTGGTTCGGTGACACCGCCTCGATCGCCCTGAGCATCGACACAGTCGGCACCACCTCGATGACCTACCACTTCGAGATCACCCGAATCCCCGCCAGCCGCTCCACCCCACCCGAACTCGCCGCCCGCGGCACGCTGACCATCGTGCACGCGCCAGAGGGCAGATCACATCCCTGGCCCTCCCATCTGGCCACGGCATTGCGCGCGCTCGTCGAACCACCACCGCGCGCCGCTCATCCCCCGCTCCACACCACCACATCGTGAGGTCGTCATGCGTATCGCAATCATCGGCGGCGGGCCCGCGGGCCTGTACTTCGCCGCACTGGCCAAGCAACTGGACCCGGCTAACCGAATCACCATCTGGGAACGCAACGCCGCCGACGACACCTTCGGCTTCGGCGTCGTCTTCTCCGACGAGACACTCGGCGGCATCGAGCACGCCGACGAACGGATCTTCGCCGCGATGCGCGAGCACTTCGCCCGCTGGAGCGACATCGACATCCACTACCGCGGCCAGGTACGCACCTCGGGCGGACAGGGCTTTGCCGCCATGGGCCGCAAAGACCTGCTCGAGATCCTGCAGCGCCGCTGCCGCGAACTCGGCGTCACGATCCACTTCCGCACCCAGGCGCCCGACGTTGCCGAACTCGCCGCCACCCACGACCTGGTGCTGGCCGCTGACGGCGTGAACTCTACGGTGCGCACCCGTTTCGCCGAGACCTTCCACCCCGACCTGGATCGCCGCCACAACAAATACATCTGGCTCGGCACCGACCGCGTCTTCGAGGCCTTCGAATTCTTCGTCAAGCACACTCCGCACGGCGTCATGCAGGTGCACGCCTACCCCTACAGTGACCAGCGCAGCACCTTCATCGTCGAGATGCACGAAACCGTTTGGCGTCGAGCGGGATTCGATTCCTTCGCGCAGACGGACCTGATACCGGGACAGAGCGACGAGGCCTCGATCACCGCGCTCGCGGAGATCTTCGCCGACGAGCTCGACGGGCACGCGCTACTGGCCAACAACTCAAGGTGGATCGAATTCACCACCGTCCGCAACCGGCACTGGCGCCACGACAACGTCATCCTGATGGGCGACGCCGCGCACACCGCGCACTTCTCCATCGGCTCAGGCACCAAACTCGCCATGGAGGACGCCCTCGCACTCGCGGCCTGCCTGCACGAGAGCGATTCGGTCCAAGCCGCACTGGAGGCCTACGAACGAGAACGCCGCCCCGTCGTCGAATCCATCCAACGCGCCGCACAGGCCAGCCTGGAATGGTTCGAATCCATCGGCAACTACACCGACCAGCATCCGGACCAGTTCGCGTTCAACTTGCTCACCCGCAGCCGCCGGATCACCTACGACAACCTGCGCGTGCGCGACACGACCTTCGTCGAGGCCATCGACGGCTGGTACCTGTCCGCTCAGGCCGACGACACCGAGAACAGCCCGCGCGCCCCCATGTTCTATCCGTTGCGCATCAAGGACGTAGAGCTACCCAACCGCATCCTGGTCTCCCCCATGGACATGTACTCCGCAGTCGACGGCGTCCCCACCGACTTCCATCTCGTGCACCTGGGCAGCAAGGCGCTCGGCGGCGCCGGCCTGGTCATGACCGAGATGGTGTGCGTATCCCCGCAAGGCCGCATCACCCCCGGCTGCGCCGGCATCTACACCGTCGAGCAACGCACCGCCTGGACCCGCATCGTCGACTTCGTCCACCACAACACCCGAGCCAAGATCGGTGTGCAACTCGGGCACAGCGGCCGCAAAGGCGCCACCAAGGTGATGTGGGAGGGCATCGACACCCCGCTCGAGGACGGCTGGGATGTCGTCGGCCCCTCCCCGCTGCCCTACGGTGTCGGCAGCCGCACCCCCCGCGAACTCACCACGACCGAGCTCGACGACATCACCGCACAATTCACGTCCGCAGCACAAGCGGCCGCGGACGCAGGCTTCGACGTGCTCGAACTGCACTGCGCGCACGGCTATCTGCTGTCCTCCTTCCTGTCCCCGCTGAGCAACCAGCGCACCGACGAATTCGGCGGCTCGACCGAAAATCGCCTTCGCTTCCCCCTACGAGTGCTCGACGCAATCCGCGCGGTATGGCCGGCAAATCGCCCACTCTCGGTGCGTATCTCGGCCACCGACTGGGCCGAGGGCGGCAACACCGTCGAAGACGCCGTGCAGATCGCCCGCACCTTCGCCGAGCACGGCACCGACATCCTGCACATCTCCTCCGGTCAGGTAGTCCAGAACGAGAAGCCCGCCTACGGGCGCAGCTACCAGACCCCCTTCGCCGACCGCATCCGCCAGGAGGTCGGCGTGCCCTATGGCGTCGCCGTGGTAGCGGTCGGCGCCATTTCCACCTACGACGACGTCAACTCGGTGCTACTCGCCGGACGCGCCGATCTGGTCGCGCTAGGCCGCACCCACCTGTGGGACCCGAACTGGACGCTGCACGCCGCCGCTGAGCAAGGCTACCGCGGCCCGGCCGCAGAATGGCCAGCCCCGTTTCGGGCAGGCAGTCGCAAACCACCCAGCGGGCGTGCCGACGGACCGCGACCCCGGCTGGAAGTGGTGCGAACTCCCGCCGACTCGAAGCTGCCACAGCGGCGCTGGCAGCCCGCACGGCGTGCCTCGGCCCGCACCGCCTCCTGACCTCCGTACGGGCGGACCCATGCCGCCCCCGCACTCCAGCCGAATTATGGTGTCGGCATGACGCCGTCCACCGCCGCGGAATCCGAAGCACAGCCGCGCGAACTGATCGTGACCCTGTTCGGCCTCTACGCACGCGGCGAGAACAACTGGCTCGCAGTGTCCTCGCTCGTACGGCTCATGGCCGAACTCGGCATCGACGGACCGGCCGTGCGGTCCTCGGTGTCCCGACTCAAGCGCCGCGACGTACTCACCAGCGTGCGCCGCGGCGGCGTCGCCGGTTACTCCCTGTCCGAGGACACTCTCGCCCTACTCGCCGAGGGCGACACCCGAATCTTCCATCGCCAGCGCGCCGAGCTGTCCGACGGATGGCTGCTGCTGGTGTTCTCGGTACCAGAGTCCGAGCGCGAGAAGCGGCACGAGCTGCGTACCTCGCTGCTGCGCTCGGGCTTCGGCGCAGTCGCACCCGGGGCTTGGATCGCACCCGGCCACCTCACCGACGAAGTCAAACACATGCTGCACCGCAAGCAGCTCACCGACTATGTCGAGCTCTTCGAAGGCCACCACGTCGGCTTCGAGCAGCTGCGCCTAAAAGTGCGCCGCTGGTGGGACTTCGACCAATTAGCTGTGCTGTATGCCGATTTCGTGCGCCGCTACCGCCCTGTTCTCGATGCCATCCCGGCCCTGCGCAAAGACCCCGCCCGCGCGTTCGCCGAATACGTCCCGACCCTCACCACGTGGCGCCGCCTGCCCTATCTCGACCCAGGCCTGCCCCTGGAACTTCTCCCCCAGGGATGGAACGGCCTCACCGCGGAATCCGTGTTCACCAAGATCAACAACGCACTCAGCGCCCCGGCCCGCGAGTTCGCCCTCGATGTGATCCACCAGCCCAGCGGCCACCGAGCCGAGACTCCCATCTGACGTACATCACCAAATATGTCGCCTCGATATATCGTCACATCGTCGTCATAAGTGTGTCGCTGTACTCGTGGTGCTTGTTCCAAGTCGCGCTCGGGGCGGTGATCGACAAAGCACCGTGGTCCCTCGTACGCAACGCCGAAGCGGGGGCGTTCGTAGCGGAAACCGGCCGCAGAGGCCCGCAATGCGGCCTCCAGGGCGCTCGGTTGCCACGGCGCAAGCCCACGGTCGGCTCGGTGAGAACCAGAACACGCGGCATCCGGCCGACCCCGGGCTACGGCCTTCTGGTTCCATTCGACCGCCGCCCGCTGCGGCACGCTTCTGCAGCTACCCCGACCACAAAACACCTACCAGAGAAACGAGCCGGAACCTGACACCGAGCGGAATCCGATGCTCGGATGAGGGGGCGCTCTTCCACGGTCGCGGCGAACGCATTACACGCGGCCCGGACAGTGAGCAGCAGCCGCCGGGGCTTCCGTAGTTGCAATAGAGGCCCTGAGACCACCGGGGCAAACGCAGAACACCTCGCAAGCAGGGCCGCCACCGACAGCCGACCCTCACCAACCCGCAACAACGTCGTGCCGCCTACTTCGTAGCGCGAGCATGAATTCTTGAATCGGCCACGGCCAGTCGCGCCGATACGCCGAAGAATCTGGCCAGCTCGTGACCGATGCCGCTGCCGGCGTCACGGCATCGCCTCGGGCGGCAACATCTCGGCGGGTCCGGTTTCATTGATCGCTGCCGCCACGGTCCGCAGGAACAACTCGAGATCGGTCGCATCGCCAGCCACCAACCCCAGTCATACTCGCCGACAGGACAACCGTCCGCGTAGTCCCGGAAAGTTCACGTACCTCAAGATGACCGAACCACCGAGCCGAGACACCCCCACTCTCGCTGGACACCACGCCGGTGCCAACGGCACTCTTCGACCGCAGAAGCGCTCTCAGTTGATGCTGGTCACGATTATTGATGTGGAGTCTCGCGCTGAGTGCTGCTGGAACGAAGGTTGTGACGGGTCACATGCGGACGGAGAGCGTGGCGACACCGAGTACGGTCAAAATTGCAGAGCTTAACTTGGTGAGGGTTTGCCCGACTTTGGGTCGGCGCAACCAGTGGACTGCGCGGGCCGCGAAGACCGAAACCAGGAGGAGCCACATAGATGCGACCATTCCGTCGATTGCGCCGAGAACAAGGGTCACCATCGCCGCTGATGAGCCGACAGACGTAAATTGAGGAACAACGGCAAGGAAGAACAATCCGACTTTCGGGTTGAGGAGGCATGAGATCATACCGTCGCGGATCGCCCCCAACGCGGTTGGCCCAGATTTCTGCGCGGGGGTCGATGCATCGGGTGCGGTATCTACAGGAATGATCTTATTGCGGTGTATGAGTCCGACTATTCCGAGATAAATCAGGTAGATTCCACCGATGATCTTGAGCGCGAGCAACGCTGCTGGGTATGCGGTGAGTAGCGAGGCCACGCCCACGGCGACCGCGCTGGCCCATGCGAGCGACCCAAGACCTGAACCAGCTGCAGCGGCGACGCCCAGTCGCGCATCGCAGAAGGAGTGACGAAGAACAAGGAACGTATCGGGTCCTGGTGTCATGGCAAGCAGCAGGCAAAGACTTGCGAACGCCATCAAAGTCGGGGCTGTAATGAGTGGCTCCTTTCGCAGTGCGGATGATCATCCCGCGTTCTCTTCAACTCGCGCAGTCGGTTTGCGGCAGGAGTGTTGCTTATCCTGCCAGCGGCCGTCTCTAGTGGGCGGGGTCTGCTTGCCGCCCTCTGCCCACCTCTCCCGCTAGGCGGGGTCCGCGGCATCGCGCGATGAACACCGCCTCTTCCGTGGCGTCGCCGTCGGTGTACTTCAGCGGCAGATACGGAAGGTCGTGGACCCGTCAGCGTGGGTTCCGGCTCGACATAGAGCTGTCCGGTGAGAAGAGCAGGAAGCAGTCGAGCTACCCACTGGCTGAGCATGTGGCGAGTCGCTCTAGGTGCGGCTTCACAAGCACGTCGGATACTTGGAAACTGCGGACAAATTTTGCTTACCTGCCGGAGTTTCGCTTGCGCAGCGGGTCGACGGCACTGCGGGGGAGAATGAACGGACCGCCAATCTCATCCACCGCATCCCGGACCTCCGTAATTTTCTCACTCCCCCACCTCGGGGTCCGGCGATGTCATGGCCACCGGGAGTTCTCGGATGCAACCAGTTCATAGCGACCTACTTGCGGGTGGGGATGTCGTGGAGGTGGAAATCGAGCAATCGGGATGCTGACCAATCGGGTGGCGGCAGCCTGGTATTGGCACCTGATTCGCCCCTACCCTGTCATGGACCGAGAAACAAGCGCTCACATGGTAGACGTGGCAGCGATCGGCATGCCGCCATCGGATCGTGAATCAATTCGATGGTGCACCAATGCCTGCGGATCCAGTCGCCGATCAGATTCTGCACCGCTGTCGCGGTGGCCGTGTAGTCAAAGGCGTCATTGGCCAGCCAGATTCGCAAATGAACGTCACCGGCGGATGGGAACCATCCCTCGGTCGTCATCGCTCGCAGCCTTGCGTGCGCGTCATCAGTGGAGCCGCACTGATTGCGGGGCCGACACGATAGTCGTCCATCAGCTCAGCCGTCCTGCATGGTAGTGGAAATATTCTCGGTGATGAGCGTGCGCTTCTGCTTGCGCACAAGGGCCATACGGAAAGATTGGATCAGGCACCCCGTTCCAGCGCATCGCAGCGCCACAGTATCCGGTAGGCCCAACGTAACGGCGGATCGAGCTCGATCCTATTTTCATGCCGAGTGCCCGCAGGGCGGAGGATGCAAGGTGGTACGCCATCCAGGCACCGAGCCCGAACTCCGCTTTGATTGACGCGGCGACCACTGGATCAATGGACAGTCGGGCGATCTGGCTTCCGTCGTTGTACGTCATTAGGTTGTCCAGATAGAGCGCCACCGACTCGGCGCGGGCACCACGCCATGTCTCCAGGTTCACTTCGACCGAATCACCGTGTTCGGCGACTTCGACGACGCGCGCTCGGAAGCGAACCGTCGACATGCCCTGCGCCTGCACGGCTTCGAGCAAACGCTGCTGCACCCAATCCTGTGTGCGGGACGCGATCGTCACCGGTGTCGGTCCGAGCCATCGCGCCAGATGCACGGCGGGCGCGTCCGCGCGATCTATCCTGCCGAACTTCTCTTCGGCGACGGTGCGTTTGCACAGGACGCTGAGTCCGCAGTTCAGATTGACGGCATCCACGACGACGCCGTCCAATACTCCCCAATCATGCATTAGCTCCATGGATCCGATATCCATTAGGCGAGCGCGCGGGTGCGGATTGATGCCGTGCACCCCGTACGTACCGAGCACATAAGTGTCCGCAAGCCCGACCGTGCCCCCATCGACAATCAAAACCGCAATTTTCTGCTCACTCATGGCCATACCAGAACGGTTCCTTCCTTCGGCGTC
Source organism: Nocardia sp. NPDC047648 (assembly GCF_040642815.1). Classification (NCBI taxonomy): domain Bacteria; kingdom Bacillati; phylum Actinomycetota; class Actinomycetes; order Mycobacteriales; family Nocardiaceae; genus Nocardia; species Nocardia sp. NPDC047648. The sequence goes on from NZ_JBEYSX010000028.1 coordinate 23,376, forward strand.
GCTCCTTTTGCAGGTACCGAGCGATCCCTCGGAGAACCCCACATGATGCATATCGGACTGCGCATCGGTGGGTCCTTCCGTCGCGCCGGTAACAATGAAGGCAACTCGGTGACGTTCCTCGGCATAGGTAATGAACGCCAGCATCGACTCGGCTGAGACCATGCGCCCCGACAAGGCTTGTACCTGCCAGTCGGTCATTTCTTGAAGACGATTCGTCTGCAACACGACGGGGGCAAGTTTGGGAGGTGACGCCATGTCGGCACCTTCCGCTCGGACAGAAGAACTTCTCGTGGATGTGGCAACAGAAACAGTAATGCTCTCTTTATTGTTAGTCAAGAGACTTCGGAACGCCTCTGGTAAGGCGAGGACGTTCGTTGCGCCCCGCAACACGCCAGTCCCGGGGAGGCAACATGGAGCCCAGCCAGCCGACTCTAACGCCGCTTCGATGCATCGCCAATACATCGAAGGCTCGGAGTTCGATGGGCCACTCTGTTGACGGCTATCGCCACCAGTGCGTCGGCGAACAGGTCGAATAACTTACCGATGGGACGATCAAGCCGTCGCATTGCGCCTGTCGTTGACCCTTCTAGAGCCCAGCCGGTTCCGCACACGGCCACACTGGCTAGCGAACGCGGGGCAGCTCCGCCCCGCCGCGCATGTCAGAAAGTCCTAATGTGTGGCGCCATCGCGCCTGGCTGGGCGACGGCATGCGGCCGGGGCCGAAGAACTTCATCCGCGACTGGGTGGACGAGGACCTCACCACGATCCGCGACCGCATCCACACCTGGATCCGCCGCACATCCAGCACGTGGGCCGACGACGTGGCCTATCACACCCTGCCCGGCTAGATCGGCGTCCACGGCCACTGGACCACCAGCGCCGCAAGTTTCAGCCTCGCCGCGGCAGCGTTCGACCCGCCGTCCAGCGCCTGCTGCTGGGCGCGATGTTACACGGCACCGCAACACCGGTACCCCTGCGCAACCAACTGCTCAACGCAACCCGCCGAGATCAACCGTCGGTGGCCAATCGGACTTGCGGTGGTGGCTTTGGTGGTCTGTCTCGCTTCGGCTGCTGTACTGGTTCGCACGAACACTCGAGACGCGAGCGCGACGACACCGACTCCAGAGGCTGTCGCTGCCCCAATCTGCACTGCGCCGCCGGCACCAGCTACGAAGCCCACGCAGTGGCCGTGGCGTGTTGGTTCTCGGTAGTTTCTCGTCCTCGGCCTGCCCCTGTTCAGCAGCGCGAGCCCCACACGGGGTCTACGGCGACCTGCCGATGAGTCTGCAGGTGTGGAGCTTGGATCGGCTCAAGCTTGGCGCGCGTCCCGGTCGAGACGTGCGACGCAGTTCTCGACCGCGGTGCGCAAGTCCTGGCTGCTCTCGACGTTCGTAGCGACGCGTTGCGAGGGATCACGTGTCTGCTTTGTAACCAATCGAGCCCCGGACCGGTGCGTCGGTGCGGGGCTCGTTCGGGGGTATTCGCGCCTATCCACCGATCGCTCGGTAGTTTGACGGAAGCAAATGTACCTTCGCGCTGAGGTTTTCTCCAAATCGAACTGTCTTCGTCTCAAGTCGTGGGCGTCCGTCCAGAGAATCGTGACTGGGCGGATCTATTCGGCTTTCCGCATTCTCGGCCATTCGGTGTCGATACCGCGGTGTCCGGGTTGCGGTGCGCATCGGCTCCACCGGTATCGGGGGTAGTGGTCGTCCTTTTTGATGTAGGACAGTCGCAGCAGGGCCTGTTCCAGCGACATCGACAGTTCGGCGGCGAGTTCGGCCATGACCAGCATCATGGTGGCGCTGTCGAGTTCGTGAGGGTCGGTGAGGATTTCATCGAGCACCATGCCGCTGAAGGCTTGTTGTCGGGTCAGGACCCGTCCGGGCAGCCAGCTCAAAGCCCACCGCTGTCCACGGATGCCGTCGGCCAGGCGGATCGCGACCTCCGGGGAGATGGCACTGGCGATCCGCAAGGGCCCGATGACCAGATCGTTCATGCGTCCGGCCACGATCTCTCTCAGCGGCACCGCGTTCGCCGCTGATGCGCCGACCACCCTGTCTCCCACCGCGGCGGCGTCGTCATCGCGAAGGCGCGGGTTGAACTGGGCTTGCTCGGTTTCGGCTGTGGTGAGCTGGTTGATGGTGCGTTGCAGTTGTTGCAGACCTGTATCGACGTCGTAGCGGTAGTCGTCGTCGGATGCCAGGTAGCCGTCGAGTTCGGTGAATACCTCGTAGATGCTGACTGTCGTGGTGGTGGTGGTGTCCCTTTCGGTGTCCTTGGTCATGCTGTTACTTCACCTCCGTTATCGGCCCCTGTGCGCGGGGTGTGCGGGAAGTGGCCGTGTGGATCGAACTCGATCCGGTAGTTCCCGCTGTTCTCGATCGCCCGGATCCTTCTGCGGGCTCGGCTCTTGTGTGAGTGCACCGTCGACACACTCGCGCCGATCACTTTCGCGATCTCCGCATCCGGCAGCCACAGATCCCACGCCATCACTGCCACTCGGTATTCCGTGGCGGTCAGGTTCTGCCGCAGCATTTGCCATACGTATTTGACGGTGTCGTCGTCGAGGACGCGGTCGGCGGGGTTCTTGGTCACCACCGACAGCCCGAGCATCGGCACCGCGGTGTCTGTGTAGTCGGGCACGGACACGACGCCGTCGCTGCGCCGCCACGAATCGATCACGCGGCGTTTGGCGATTGTCATGATCAACGCTGCCGCCTCGGGCGCTTCGGCGTTGAGGAAGTCGCGGTCGTATTGTTCCCACACGGCGAGGAACACTTCCTGCACGATGTCGTTGGCCCGGTCACGATCACCCCCGAATGCTTTGATCGCGAGCCGGAACACTGCGGGAGCGTGCGAGCGAAACAGGTTGTTGAACCGGCGTTGCGGACCGGCAGGATGCTGCTGATCTGTCATCGTGCCGAAAACTCCCTGCCGATCAGGCCGGAGAACTCCGCTCCCGTGATCCGTGCGACGCCTTCGGGAAGGATCGGCCGTGGCCGCGTGCCGTCGGTGCGGCGGCGGACGCCGGCGAGCATGGTGGTGGCGGACACGTGACGACGACGCGCGGCCCTGACAGTGGCCGGCAGCCGCCGGGGCTTCGGTAGCTGCGATAGGGGACGCGGGATCGCCGGTACGAACGCAGAGCACCACGCAAGCGGGCCCGCCATCGACAGCCGACCCTCACCAACCCACAACAGCGTCATGCCACCTACTTCGTAGCGCGAGCATGAATTCTTGAACCCGCCACGGCCAGTCGCGCCGACACGCCGAAGAATCTGTCCAGCTCGTGAGCGATGCCGCCGCTGGCGTCACGGAATCGCCTCGGAGTGCAACGTCCTCGGCGAGTGCGGCATCACCGGTCGCGGCCGCCACGGTCCGCAGGAACAGCTCGAGACGCGCGAGGGTTGCTCGTTCTTCAGCCCGGTAGGTCAGCGTCACAGGTCGAAGGCCAACTGGTGGTCGGTCGGTCGGGCTGCGTCCGCCGGAATCTGGTGGTGGGCGGGCGGAACGGTGTCCGGTACGGCCATTGCTTCGGCGATCTTGCTGGCGAGGCGGGGCTCGAGGGGCAGCTGCAGGGTGTGCAGGCGCTGTGGGTTGGGGCGGGTCAGTCCCATGGTCTGCGCGACGATCCATGGTTCGATGCCGGATTCCAGCATGCGGGTATCGAAGGTGTAGCGCAGGGTGCCTGGTGACAGTTCGAGCCCGGCTTCGCGACCGATGGTGCGCACGATGCGGTCGATCGAGCTCGAGGAAATGCGCCGCCGACGCTCGGAAACGAACAATGCGCGCGGACGCAGCGCGCCGAGCATGGCGCGCCGTTCGGCCAGCCACAGCCCCAGCAGGCGTCGAGTGCTCGCCGCCAGCACAACCGTCCGCGTGGCCCCGGAAAGTGCACGTACCTCGAGATGACCGGACTCGGCGCGCAAGGATAACCCCTCCACATCCAACAGGCGAACTTCCGACAGCGACAGGCCGTTGTTGAGCAGCAGCCCGACGATCGCGAAGTCACGGTGGCTGCGCGCCGCCGCCGCGCGCAGCAGTGCACTCTGCTCGCCAGCGGTGAGAGTGCGCGGGGTGCGTGCCGGGTGTTTGATCCGCGCGAGCGCGGTCGGCCCCACACCGCGCCACTGATAGAAGGTGTTGATCGCCGCACGGGCGAGGTTGACCGTCGACGGCAGCACCCGCCGCTCACCGGTCAGATGATCGTGGTACGCCAACACGACCCGATCCCGAACGACCGGATCATGAAGCGCCTCTCGACGATCCGCCCGAGTCTCCAGCCATCGCAACAGATCCGCGACGCGCTCGCAGTAGGTCTCCCGGGTCCGCGGCGACAGATCGTCTCGACCCGCCAGATACATCTCGAACCGGTCCAGCTCTTCCCGCGCCCACAACGACCGCGGCGCCGACTTCCGCATCGACGCTCTCTGCACCACCGCGGTGACAGCGCTTCCCATACTCACCTCCCGGCACGATCCGCCCGTCGAGGATCTCACTCACCACCGACAATGCGCCACTTAATACGATTAGTGCCCAACCGGAACCGCGCGATGGGCACTAATCGACAATAGATCGAAGCCTAAGAAACAATGACGCTCCGTGAGATGACCACACCGCCGATAAGCGAAAAATCATTGGCAGCCGAGGCATACCGAAGGGAAACCATCGGAGTCGTCGCCACCCCGACCGATCCGGCCAGATATTGACTTCGATCTCGCTTGTTGCGCATGGTGCGGGAGCGAATCACCCGACAAAAGAGCACGCTCGAGCAACCGACGCGCAGCTGTACCGGTGATGATACAACGAGCGGTTTCATGGTGTTCCGCGGCGAGCCCACATTCAGCTTGAGCATAGTTCGACCACCCGGCGTGGGTGACGGTATGCAATCACTTGTACAAGTTGGGTTGGCTACTGCTATTGACGGGAGGGGCCAGTGCTACCAATTCTGGTATGGAGATACATCGCGCCCGTGGCCGACTTTGCGCCACGATTCGTGCGATTCTCGCATACTGTTGCTTCAAGGAAGTCGAGGTGTGTCATGGCGCCGCCCCCGGGGTTCGACTGGAACTGGGCTGTCACCAGCGGAGGGAATTTGACTCGTCGTCAGATGAATCAATTGCTCGGGCTTCTGCTCATTACGATGCCCGGCTTACTGGGTGGTCGCATCGCGTCGTTCTTCGGTGCTCGGACAGCGGCCGCCCGACTCGACCCCACAGCGCTGCAGCCACCCGATACACCCATGGGGCTGGCCGCCGGACGAGAAGCGCGTGGCGTGCTGAGCGCCAGCATGCTCAGCCACTCCTACCGAGTCTGGGCCTTCGGTAAAACACTCGCCCGCGCACACGGCGCCCCACTGGATGACGAACTGTTCTACACCGCGGCCATGCTTCACGACATCGAACTGGAAAACCCACAGCCGGACCGCTGTTTCGCAGTCCGCGGCGCAGAGCACGCCGCCCAGCTGCTCGGCGAACTTGAGGTGCCCGCCGATCGGGTCGCCCTCATCCGAGACGGCATCGCCGGCCACATGACTCTCGGCGCCGACTCCGACCTTTCCGACCTCGCCGGAGCACTCGCCGCTGGCGCAGGGGTCGATCTCTTCGGCAACCGCATACAAGAACTCGACCCGCAGTGGGTCGCCGAAATAATCTCCCGCTATCCACGCTTGGACTTCAAGCGCCTCGTGATCGCAGCCGTGGCACGGGAAGCCGAAGCAGTCCCCGGCGGACGAACCGCACTTCTGCGCAGCTTCGGATTCGACCTCATGGTCAACTCGTCGCCATTCGCCGAATAGCCCCGAGCCCCACGCAAAGGCAACCCGGGCGATTCGCGGGACAGCAACCTTGCCTGCCGGGACGAATCACTTTCCGTCCGAATATTCAACTTCAACATGGTGATGCGAAATCGCAGGCTCTGAACGGTCAGCCAATTACAAGTCCGATCGCGTGCGAAGTCTCGAGCTCCTGATAGATGACGCAGCGATTGCCCGTGGCAGACGAACGCCAAGATGGACGACACCACTCGTGTGCTCTCGACGACGTTTCAGTTGAGTCAGCCCAGGTGGTGTATCGAGCTCGACATCTCACAAGCCTTACGCGTAGCCGCCGACAGTGGGTCCGCCGGGCCAGAGTCGTTCGAGGTCAGCAGGTGTGAGTGGGGCGCGGTAGGCGTTGTGAAGGACAGATTGGATGACGGGCGGTTCGGCCTCGGCTAGGTTCGCAAAATAATCGATTCCTGCGGAATATGCCCACATGTAGGTTCTGAGTAGTGGGTTTGTGCTGCGGTCGGCCAGCAAGCCGCCGATGAGGTTGTCATTCCACCACGGGACGCGGGAGCGGGCGTGGTCGGCGCAGGACTCGATGGAGGTCCCGGCGTTGATAGCGAGGTGGAGTTCAGCCCGGACCAGTTGGGTGTAGTGCACGAGTCTGGTGCTGGCCACCAATGCTTCGTCGTCGGGTGTGATGAACAGCGGCATGGCCTGGGCCCAGCCTTCGAGCAGGACTTGCTGGGGTCCGTGCACGGAGAGCAGGCGAACCCATGGGACGTCTTCGACGGCGCAGCGAGCGGAGATGCTGGCGCTCTGCAGGCCATGTCCGAGAACTTCGTGCAGGGCCATTTGCCGGGCCCGGACTTTGGTGAAGTTGGCGTTGCGCATGTTGATGCGCAACCGAACGCGCTGTCCGCCGCCGTCGAGCCAGAATGCCCAGTAGGCATCGACGTCCGCGGATTCGATGGTGAGTTCATATGCTGCTTCGGAGCCTGTCGCGCGGCGGACGACCGGCTCATACTCTGTGGCTGCTTGGCGTATCGCGTCAGCCACGTCGGCGGCGTCGAGCGGGCCCTCGGCTTCGGCGAGTTCGGTAGCGGTGTCTTCGCCCCAGCTCACACCGAGAGCTTCAAGAGCCTTGCGCGCCGTTTCTCCCTTGCTCGTGACGTAGTCTGCGGGCCATCCGGCTGCTGGGCATCCCTGGGTGGCGCGGACGTATTCGTCGAGAGATGGGCGCTCCCCCATGAGCGCGCGCAAGTAGGTCAGGTCGGCGGTGAGTCGCTGGGCGACCGCGGGTTCATCGGTTACATCGAGCAATCGGCTCAATCGCCGGAATGTGGTGAGCCGGTCAGCGGGCGCGGGTGCCTGGTCGGTGGAAGGGCAGAAATCGAAGTCGATCACCGCGGCCGCGCCCCGGTCGATTTCGTGCTGGTGCCATGCTCGGATGGCGTGTTCGACAGCGTCACGAGTTCTCACGGGGCAACCTTCCAGTGCAGTGTGATCGACTGATTCGGGCGTAGGTACTCCCGGGTGAGACTGATGAGGACGTCGTTTCCTTCGGTATCCCAGATCAGGGCTTCGGTTGCGGAGTTTTCCGCACCGTCGGGATGTTCCTCGACGGCTGAGCAACTGGACAGTTCCCCAGCATTGATATGGCGCAGGTTCAGGGTGAACCGGCGGGTGTAGCGGTAGAACGATCGTCGCCAGTAGTGCGCGCCGACGAACTTCCCGCCTGTGCACACGTAGCCGACCACGGCGGACTCGCCCGGTTGGACTGGCGGTGAAAGCTGACACGCGAATTTCGCCAGGTGCGCGGTGTCGTGGATGCGTTGGATGGCGATGCGACGTTCGGCCTCGCGCAACGGCTTGATGTCCAGCCGCCCATCGGTGGACTCGAACCACAGCTCGCGAGACAGGCGTGTCAGCGGCCGGTCGGTCAGGTTGAGCACCAGGTATTTGAAGGTCAAGGACGCCGAACCGTCGCTGCTGATCTGGATGTCTGTGCTGCTGTCGAGATCGATGACGTTGCCGGCCAGGTGAGCGAGTTGGCCGACTTCCCGGTCGGTGAGACGCCGAGTTCGCTTGAGCTGCAACAGCCGTTGTGCGAGCACTGCGGTCGTCTCGTTGGCGGCGGGTGGGCTGTGCGTGGAGGAGACAGTGAGGGCGCGGCCGACGTCGCTCGGCTGGTCGGGGGCCCATTCGATCGCACCGAATGCAGGGCGTTTGATTCTGTCGCCGATGACCTCCACTACGTCTCGTGCCGCGCTGTCCGACTCGATGGGGATGGTGGGCGCGGGGCGCAGGTCAGGGGTCCACGGTTGAAACAACTCGGCCGCGGTAATGCCCGGGAACATCTTCTCCAGGACTTGGCAATGGTGGGGATAAGGCAGCGTTTTCACGTCACCGCGAAGCCAACGGTGAAACTGCGCGCGGCCCGGACCTTCGCCCACCAGCTCCGGATCGATGGTCTTAGCGACCCTGTCGTACTCACGGCAGAAGGCTGCGTGCGTCTGGCAATGCCTCTGCTGCAGTTCAACTTTGAGGCGAATGAGCCCAGCAGTCACCCTCCCACCCTTCGTCATCCCTACTGCGCGCCGAACCTAGCACAGATGATCACTAGACGATCAACAGATCAGAAGGCGCGATAGCGAGAAGCTCCACATGATCGAAAGACGGTATCGCGATGCGATAGCGCTCGGCGGCAAGGTCATGCATGCCCCAGTAGGGCACACAACCGGATCCGAGCATTGCGCACGCGCACGGGCGACCACGGCGGAACGTCACATCCAGCCCCAGACGTCGACTGCTTGCGATACGACGAAGAGGAGTGATCCCGATGACCAGCAGTGCACCAGCCTTGGGCACACGGATGCTCCTCATCCGTCCTGGACACTCGCTCGCCGATGCCCGCAATGAGTTCATGGGGTCCCGCCGATGCCGCGGCTTGGATCGCACCGGTCACGATCAGGTGCGATTACTCGGTCGAGCGCTGGCGCAACTGCCACTTCAAGTGGCGCGGATCTACCACACCGACGTGGCCCGGGCTGAGGACACCGCGAACCTCTTGGCGGTTGCCTTGGGCGGTGCCGCCGTCGAAGCGGCACTCGAATGCCGCGCGTACGGCGCCGCAGAAGGCAAGCTCGTCGACGAGGTCTTGGCGACCTTCGATCCGCCCCTCGAGCTGTCCCCCGATACGCCGCTGGCTGAGGGCGCGGAGTCTTGGACCGAGGTGGTTGATCGAACGCGGCGCGAACTCGAGCAGCTCTCGGACCGGCACCCCGGTCAGACCCTGCTCATCGTTTGCGACAAGGACACGATCGCAGCGTCGTTCCAGCTCTACCTCGACGTTCCTCCCACGAGATCCCAGAATGTCCACACCGACAACAGCGCGATCACCGAGTGGATCTCAGCTCCCGCTGCAGACTCCGAGGACGGCGCACTGCAGCGCCGATGGATACTGACCCGCCACAACGATCGAACGCACCTCGCTCACCTGGCAACGCCCGCATCTGGCCCACGCAGTGGTCGTAACTTCTCGCCTGTCCCTCACGACTCGAGCACGGCATCCATCACAGCTTCTGCTGGCGCATCCGCCTTCTCCCCGAAAACTCCGTAGACCGACACTCTCGCTGGAGTCCCCCCTTGAAGCTCCTTCCTCAAACTGGTGTCCGCGCTCCCGTGGGCGTGGACACGACGCTCGCGAGCATCGCCCGCGTCTACGACGCCACCCTCGGTGGCAAGGACAACTACGAAGTCGACCGGTTCGTGCGCGACAAAGTCGCCGAAGTCGCGCCGCGGCAGAGCGATGTGGCCCGGATGAATCGCCGCCGGCTGCACCGCGTGGTGCGCTATCTGGCCGGCGCCGCGGGCATCGAGCAATTCCTCGACATCGGCGCGGGTCTGCCGACCGTCGGCAATACACACGAGATCGCCCAGCAGCAGAATCCCACGGCGCGCGTGGTGTACGTCGACAACGATCCGGTGTGCAACATCCACGGCCGGGTGCTGCTCGAGCGCAACGAGTTCACGCATTTCGTGCCCGCGGATCTGACCGCGCCGGAAACCTTGCTCGCGCACTCCGAGATCACCCAGCACCTCGACCTCACCCGCCCGCTGGCGCTGATCCTGTGCGGCATCCTGCACCACGTCGACGACGATCTCGATCCCGCGGGGATCATGCGCCGGTACATCGATGCGCTGCCCGCGGGCTCCTACGTCGCGATCACGCATTTCTACGATCCCGCCGACGGCGGCGAGGCGCACGAGATGGCCATCGAGCTGCAACGGCGTTTCACCGAGATGGGCCTCGGCTCCGGCTGGTACCGCACCAGGGAGCAGATCGCCTCCTACTTCGGCGATCTGGACCTGATCGAGCCCGGTCTGGTCGAGCTCGACGACTGGTGGCCGATGGGTCCCGCGCTGCGGCCGCGGCTCACCGAGGAACACCTGCTGCTCGGCGGCCTCGGTTTCAAACCCCACGAACGCGGCAACGTGACACATCTTCCGCGCCGCTGACTCCGCTTCAGCGAGGCCGCCGCTCGAGCGGTCACTCGAACCTCTCACCCCGTGTAGGAGCGCACACTCCATGCCCGAAGACCACAGCCCCCTCATCCGAACCGACATCCCCCACTCCGCGCGGATCTGGAACTACTGGATGGGCGGCAAGGACTATTACGAAATCGACCGCATCGCAGGCGACGCCGGGATCGAGGTGGATCCGGACATCACCACCATGGCGGTGCAGTCGCGCCAGTTCCTCATCCGCGCCGTCCGCTACCTCGCCGGCGAGCAGGGCATCCGCCAGTTCCTCGATATCGGGACGGGCCTGCCCACCATGCAGAACACCCACGAGGTAGCCCAGAGCGTGGCGCCCGAGTCCCGGATCGTGTACGTGGACAACGATCCGCTGGTGCTCACGCACGCGCGAGCGCTGCTCACCTCCACCACACCGGAGGGCGTCACCACCTACATCGACGCCGACTACCACGATCCCGAGCGGATCATCACCGACGCCAAACACGTCCTGAACTTCAACGAGCCCATCGCCGTGATGTTCATGGGCGTGCTCGGCCATGCCAAGACCTACGACGATCTGCTGCGCATCGTGCACACCGTGCTGGATTCCGTTCCGTCGGGCAGCTACCTGGTGATGTGGGACGGCACCGACGACAGCAAGGCGTATGTCACGCTGTGCGAGAACTACACCGGCACCGGCGGTGTGCCCTACATCCCCCGACCGCAGGCTCAGCTGCGTCGTGTTTTCGACGGCCTGCACTTGGTGGAGCCGGGCTTCGTCTCGATTACGCAGTGGCGCGCGGGTGAGACGGAAGTGGGCGAACTGCGGCCGATCTCGGCCTATGGCGCGGTCGCACGCAAACCGTAGAGCGATTGTCGACCGGCGGGTTTTCCGCCGCTTTCGAGTTACGAGAATTCGGGCGAATACGCCCAACTTCTCAATATTTCTGTGGCGATCATTGAGGTCTTGTTCAGGAGTATTAGCATGTCTGCCATTTCTGTGTCGGACTCCCGGGTTGTCGTTGTGGGCGCCGGCGCTGCTGGGTTGACGATCGCTCTGCAGTTGTGGTTGCGGGGCGAGCCTTGTGTGGTGATCGACAAACGGCTCGGCCCGTGGTCTGCTACCCGTGCGATCACGCTGCATTCGTCCACGCGCGAGGATCTCGAAGCGATCGGACTTGCCGACAGCCTCAGTGCGGCAGGTCTGCCGAGCTACTCGATGGACTACCACTTCAAGGGCGCCAACCCCGGAAATGAATCTCCGCAACTGGTTTTCACACGGCTCAGGCATACGAAATACCGCGAGGTCCTGGACATCTCTCAGGAAGTCACCGAACGGATTCTGCGTCAGCGTCTGGAGTCGCTCGGGTGCGACATTCTGTGGGGCACCGAACTGCGGCACCTCACCTGTGACGACGGCGGTCGGATCACGGCAACATTGGGCAAACGCGGCGATGCTGTGGAGGTGATCCGCCCCGAGTTCATGGTGGGCTGCGATGGGGCGCACAGCCCCGTGCGTCGTCAGCTGGGCATCGAGTTCGTCGGCGCGGCATACGACAACGACCTGAGAATGGTGGACACCGTGCTGTGGGGGCTGCCGCTTCCCCGCGACCGCCTCCACTATCTGATCTGCGATCAGCGTCTGGTATTCCTCGCCGCATTGCCCGGTGATCCGCAGGTGCCGCTGTTCCGGGTGATCATCGGCGAACTCCGAAGCGATGGCCACCGCGCCGAGACCACCCACGCCCTGTTCCAAGCAGCGTTCGACGTGCATTTCAACGGTGCGGTGATCGTAGGTGAGCCGAAGTCGGCGATCAGCGATTTCCGGCTCGGGCAGCACATCGCCACCCATTACAGCAACGACAGCGGCAACATCATCCTGTGCGGCGACGCCGCTCACACCCAAACCATCGCCGGGGGCATGGGCCTGAATCTGGCCCTGCAGGACGCGATCAATCTCGCCCCGAAGCTGGCATTGGTCGTCAAGGGCCTGGCCGATCCCTCGCTGCTGCGTTCGTACGAAACCGAACGGCGCCAGGCCGCGATCCAGGCGGGCGAGGTCGCCGGCCGCGTGCACAGCGTGATCATGGACCCTCGCACGCCCCTGGAACAACGCGCCGCGGCAGCGGCAGCGTTGAACGACGAAGCCGTCGGGAAGATCTCCGGTCACCGACTCCACTATCGAGCTGCTATCGAGCACGGCGCGGGGCTCACAGTGCTGGAAGGGTTGACTGCCGGCGACCGCGCCCCCAACGTCGCCATCACCCGCGAGCAGCGCGTCCATGACCAGATCGGTCACTACTACACGCTGCTGGGTGTCCAGGACAAGCCCGACTCGGCTGCGGCATGGACGAAACTGGCCCGCCAGGTCCACGAGCGTTTCGGAGAACGCGTCCGATTCACCCTCGTCACGCCGCCCGGAGTTCGCAGCGACGCACCGGTCCCCTCCATCATGGCCGAAACCAGACAGTTCCATTCGGTCTACGGTGCCCGCGGCCGAAACGCGCTGTGCCTGCTGCGGTCGGACCGTTATGTCGACATGCGCTGCCTACAAGACGAGCAGGACGCGCTTCTCAACAAGCTCGGCGCTGTCTTGACCTGACAGCGGCAGCCCGTAGCGCGCCCCACTCGCCGCGCCGACCGCGCGACCATCTCACCCTCGCCGAATCTTTCGAACCCGCGTCAGTGCAACCAGCCGCGGGAGACGCCTGTCCGAGCGACCCGCATCGCCGTTTCGTTCCCTTCCCCTCATCCTCGAATTCTCATGTGGAGTACGACCTCGAATGACAACACCCCCAACACCGACACCCCCGGACCCGACGGCCACGCCGACTAGAATCTGCCCGGTCTCGCACGGGTCTCCATTCCCCACCAACGATCCGCGCGTTCCCCTCTACGGTTCGGACTTCGCCGCCGACCCGCACGGCCTTTACGGCCGCCTCCGTGAGCAATATGGTTCGCTGGCGCCGGTCGAACTGGAGCCAGGAGTTCCCGCGACGCTTGTTGTTCGGCACGCGACGGCTGTGAAAATTCTTCACGACACCGACCACTTTCGATCCGACCCCCGCATCTGGCAACAGCACGTGCCGCCGGGCTCGGCCGTTCTAAGCATGATGGGACATCTGGAGGCGGCCAGATTCACCGACGGGGACACCCATAAGCGCCTTCGCCAGGCCTGCGCCGACGCTATCGACGGGGTGAACCTGTTCGATATCCCCGCTCTCGTCGAGGGCAAAGCTGTGGCACTGATCAACCAGTTCTGTCAGACCGGTCACGCCGACCTGCTCGAGCAATACGCCTCCAAGCTGGTGCTCGCAGTCCTCAACGAGATCATCGGCTGCTCACCAGAAATCGGTGACCGCATCGCCACCGGAATGGCGTTGCGTTTCGACTCCGGCGGAGACGCCGCCCAAGGCGTAGCCATGCTGCGTGATGCGTTGAGCGCGCTGATCAAGTTCAAACGCGCCCAGCCGGGCGACGACATCACCTCACGACTGGTGTGCCACCCGGCCGCTCTCGATGACGAGGAGATGTTCGCCCAGCTGGCAAGTCTCTACGGCGCGGGCTTCGAAGCCCAGCGCAACCTGCTGACGAACACCGTATTGCTTACTCTCAACGACCCCCGATTCCACGGCGACCTCCACGGGGGGAGCTTGTCGACGCGTGACGCGCTCGACGAGGTGCTGTTCACCGATCCGCCCATGACCAACTTCTGCATCAGATACCCCCGCCAGCCGACGCTGATCGACGAAGTGTGGTTGCCGCCGAACCAGCCGGTCCTCATCAGCCTCGCCGGGTGCAACCACGACCCCGCGATCAGCGCTCAAGACCGCACCGGCAATCGGTCACATCTGGCGTGGGGCGCGGGACCGCACATCTGCCCAGCGAAGTCGGTTGCGTATCTCGTCGCGGAGCATTGTGTCGATCAACTGCTCGATGCCCTGCCTGAGATGAAACTGGCCGTGCCCGCGACCGAACTGGTCTGGCGGCCTGGGCCTTTCCACCGGGCGCTGTCTGCGCTGCCGGTCACATTCCCCGCGACGCCGCCTTTGGTGACGGGGCTGTGGTCGTTCACCACGGTGCCGAACACCGCGGGGATGCTGACCGGCGGTCCGGCGCTGAACCGACGCCGCCCTACCTCCCGCCGGTTGTGAAGGGATCCTCGCTGTGGGTGATATCGACGACGACGATTGCTGCGACCCCACCGCGTGGTACTACCACGAGTTGTGGCGCGCCGAGATATACGGCTGGTCCAGCCTCGCCAAGAAGCTTCGTGAGGCTGGACCACCAGCACGCGAACTCGCGCGCACCCCGGTCATCTTCGAGGCGCCGATCAGCAGCGATCCCGGCAACCTGCTGGCACTACTGAGCGCCGCAGCATCGGACGATCTCGCGCTCGTCGTCACCAGTGACGACGACAGTCACGCACCGAGATACGCCCGTTTCGTCCTGGACTCGGTCGGCCGCGACGACGTCCCGGTCGTCGCCCAGGCGCAACCGCCACAACAACACCGTGGACACGACAGCGACGGCTCACCTGCTGCCGCTGTCGAGGATCCGAGCGTGGAGGTTCTCGCCGCGGTCCGGAAAGTATGCGCGACCTCCACTCCGGCTGTGCGCTGGATCGCCACCGGCTCCCCGACCACACTCGCCAGCACGCTTCGACATGAGGTGCAGCTGCGCACGCTTCTCGCGGTCACCCTGTCCGGCACCGAATTTCTCCACGCCCCTGCTGACGCGGCGACGGTTGTCCAGTCCGTGGAAGATCTGATGCTCGTACGATCGCAGACGGTCTCGGTTGCGGAGATCACCATGCACAACGGGCTGTTGGCAGCATGCGGCGTACCGGCAGCCCCCGCGCTCAAGCCACTTCTGGACCGCTGGCCCGGCGACCCGGTGTGCTCTGCGCTGCCCATCGCGACGACAGCCGCAGGATTGCTGATGCCGTTCGAATTCACCCAAGAGCATCTGGTTGTGGACGAGTCCGGACAGATCATCGTCGATCCGGACAGCGGCTACCGGCGGTGGGTCACCACGGAAATCAGCGATGTAACCTTCTGGCTAGGAAAGCAATTGGCACATCTGCCAATTCCACGCGGAAGACCGCGGCCGTGACCGACGCACACGCACACCTGGCCCCGGGCCCACGAACAGCATCTACCTCCCAGCTTCGCTGCTGCATTCCAACCTCGGGTACAGAAGATCCAGTCATGAGTCAACGATGCGCCACGCGGCAAGGGCCACTTCTACAACGAAGCGCAAAGAACACGGCTTCGCTGTCTGACGCGACGGGTCAGAAATAGATATCGAGACAAGAGGCTGTACCACCAGGCCCTGGAGGCGTTCGGACGCATCGGCGATGTTCATTCTGTCGCGGCCACCACCCATCAGCTCGGCATCATCGCTCAAGAGCGCGGCGAGGGACTGTAAATACAACGGCTCTGTCCCACTTTCGGTGGTGATTAGGTGCCGGTGACGGCACGATGTGCCGGTGTGTTTGGTGAATGTGCCTGCTGCTGTGGTCTTTTCGGGGTTGAGTCCCTTGGTGGTCCAGGATGTGGTCGATGAGGGTGAGCGGATCCTGGTGCGGGCGCGGACGCCGGATGGTCCAGCCGCTTGCCCTGGCTGCGGAGCAGAATCGACGCGGTTGCACGCCTATCACCATCGGAGCGTGGTCGACGTTCCGATCGACGGCCGGTCGGTCAGGCTACGGGTCCGTGTCCGGCGGCTCGTGTGCCCAACACCCGACTGCTGCAAAACGTTTCGAGAGCAGGTGCCCGGAGTCCTGGACCGCCATCAGCGGCGCACCACGCGTATGACCCAGCTGGTGCAGTCGGTAGTGCGCGAGCTGGCCGGACGGGCCAGCGTCCGGCTGCTGTCAGCGATGGCGTTGCGGTTCTCGCGCCAGACCGCGATCCGGGCGCTGCTGGGTATTCCGCTGCCGAATCGGCCGGTGCCGAAAGTGCTGGGCGTGGACGACTTCGCACTGCGCCGTGGGCAACGCTATGCCAGCGTGTTGATCGACGCCGCCACCCACGAACGGATCGACGTGCTGCCCGATCGCAAATCCGATTCGTTGCGGGCGTGGTTATGCGCACATCCCGGTGTCGAGATCATCGTGCGCGACGGCTCCACCGCCTATGCCGAGGGCGCCCGCCGGGCGCTACCCGCCGCGGTGCAGGCCTCGGACCGCTGGCATCTGTGGAACGGGCTGGGGCGGGTGGTCGAGAAGGCGGTCGTGGCCCACAGCGCTTGCTGGGCCAAACACGGACCCAAGCGCCAAAAGTTAACCCGTGAGCAAACCACAATCGAGCGCTGGCATGCCATTCACGACCTGCTCGACCACGGCGTCGGGCTGCTCGACTGCGCACGCCGGCTCGGTTTGGGGCTCAACACCGTCAAGCGTTACGCCCGAGTGCCCGAGCCGGACCGGATGCGCCGCCCGCCGCAGTATCGCGCCTGCCTGGTCGATCCCTACCGTGATCACCTGCGCGCCCGCCGCGCGGCCGAGCCCGGCATCCCGGTCTTGCGGCTGTTCGAGGAGTTGAAAGCTCTCGGCTATACCGGCAGCCTCTACCTGCTCTACAAATACGTCAACCAGGGCCGTCATGTCAGTGACCGGATTGGGCCCTCGCCCCGGCGGCTCACCACCTGGATCATGACTCGCCCGGCTGAGCTGCCCGACGAGCGTCGCACCCACCTGGCTGAACTTCTGGCCACCTGCCCCGAGATGACCGCTCTGGCACGGCTCGTGCACGAGTTCGCACAACTGATGAGCAACCGGCGCGGCAGCGATCTCGACTGCTGGATCAAGCAGGTCCGCGAGGCCCGGCTGCCCGAGCTCGAACCTTTCCTGGTCGGCCTCGACCAAGACCACGACGCCGCGGTCGCTGGACTGACCCTTCCCTACAGCAATGGCCCGATCGAGGGCGTCAACACCAAGACCAAGCTGATCAAGCGACAAATGTATGGCCGGGCCGGCTTCTCACTGCTGCGCCACCGAATCCTGTTGGCATAGCCTGCTATTCGTCACCACCGAAAGTGAGACAGAGCCGTTGGCTGGACAGACCCCGCGGCGACTACCACGAAGCTCCTGTCAACAACGGGTCTGTCCAGCCAACGGTGTAACCCGGTTTGATTGGGTTACTTCCGTCCAGCGCTGAGTCGGCCTTCGAAGGTGATGTCGAAGGCGTTCAAC
>NZ_JBEYSX010000029.1:0-36191 GCF_040642815.1 Nocardia sp. NPDC047648
GCCACCGCAGCAGTATCGACCACACCGGCCCTCGCCACATCAGACATCAAGTGCCACTCCTTGATCGGGAGTTACACCGTTGTATTTACAGTCCCGAAATCGCCGACGCGTGGATCCGGCTGCGCTCCGGGAACGCCCTGCCCGAGGACCACGTCTTGCTCGAGCATGAGCTCGCCGAGTTGAATTACCTGCGAGCGAACCCGGGCGTCACGTATCAGGATGCTCACCGGGTGGCGAACGAGTCGTTCAATTGGCAGACCCAGGTTCCATTGAACAAGCGCGAAGACTTCGAAAGTGGATGGTGAGCGTGGCAGCAATCGTGTATTTCGCCAAAGAGTCCGAGAGCCCGGAAATCGTCGTGTACGAGTTCGGTGACGACCCGGGGACTTTGACAAGGAAACTGGCCATGGACAAGGCTTCTCGGACCGCCCAGCCGGTCGACGGCGACGTCGACTACATCTTCCTCAAAGCGTCCAGGAAGATCAACTCCGTGTACAGCGAGTCCAACGCATGGCCGGAACGCGGTATGAGTGTGAGCTGACCTGACCCGCGTTTCGCGATGCCGTCCCCGTCGGGCAGGCTTCTACACGCCGAGGTGACAGTCACAGCACACACTCACTAGGGAGGTGGACTGCTCATGACGTACATGGGGCAATGGGAGCAGCAGCTCCAACAACAGCTCACCGAGATTCGCCGCCACGGCGAGCAATTGACCGAGAAAGCAAACGAGCTCCGCGGGCACGGCAAAGACCGTGGCGTCCTCGTCGAAGTCGATGCCAGCGGTGAGATCACCAGCTTGCAAATCGCCCCGGCCGCGATGAAATGGACCAGCAGCCGGCTTGCGAGCGCTGTGCGTGATTGCCACAGCAAAGCCCGCGCCGACATCAAGTCCAAGATCGAAGGACTTCTGCAAAAAGCCGACCCGCGCCTTCTCGACCGGTCGAAGCTGCTCCTGGCTCCGGAGGCGAGGACTAGCGAACATCGCCGACCGTTGGACGAAGCGGCTGTGCGGGAAGCCGACGACGCCTTCTTCGAACGCCGCAACCTCTACGGAGGCTGGACCAGCTGAAAGCCAGACGTTGCGCTATCGACTGTTGCCCCTACCGATACGACGCAGGTTTTCCTCGCGGATAGAGAGGCAGGCAAAGTCGCTTCGTCATCGGATCGGGGCCAGACGGCCGACTCGTCCAGGGACGAGGGGGAACGTAGCTGACCTGAGGTCGTTACTGGCGTCGGCGAGGCGGGGTAGACCTGTTTGCTTGGATCGTCCGGCATGCTGGAGTAATTCGTATCGGCCGGCTTGCGGGTTCGGATTCGACGAAACGCCCGTTGATGCCGAGTGCAGGGTGTTCGCACGAGCAGGGAAACCATCTCGGCTGCACCGATGAATTTTGTGGGGATCCGTCGTCGGTACCGATAGATACACCGACATCGGTGGGCGTGTGCTGGGGCCGTCCAGCGCGGGCATAACACATGGAGGCAATGATGTGCGTCGACGATCTCGCGCAGGAGCGAACGATCCGGGCCGTGATCCGGACGTATGAGCAGGGGGCGAAGTGAGCGGTATCAGGGTGTTGGTGGCGGGGGCGAGTATCGCGGGGCCCGCGCTGGCTCACTGGCTGCGCCGGTGGGGAGCCGAGGTGACCGTGGTGGAGCGGGCGCCCGAGCTGCGGCCCGGCGGGCAGGCGGTGGACGCGCGCGGGGTGACCAAGGAGGTCATCCGGCGGATGGGGCTGGACGCGGCGGTGCGCGCGGCCCGCACCGAAACCGCCGGCGCGCACACCGTGGACGTGGACGGGAACGTGCTGGAAACCTTCCGCGCAGCAGACGACGGCGGCGACGGGTACATCGCGGAGATCGAGATCCTGCGCGGGGACCTGTCCCAGGTGCTCTACGACGAGACCCGCGACGGTGTCGAGTACATCTTCGGCGACCGGATCGCCGAGCTCACCCAGGATGCCGACGGGGTCGACGTGGTCTTCGCGGGCGGCGACCAGCGGCGCTTCGACCTGGTAATCGGTGCGGACGGGTTGCACTCGGCGCTGCGAGCGATGGTCTTCGGGCCGCGTGAGCGATTCGTCCGCCACCTCGGTCTCGTGCTGGCTTTCTACAGCGTGCCCAATGAGTTCGGGCTGGATCGCTGGCTGCTCGACTACCAGGAGTCCGGTCGCTCGGCCGGCCTGCGGCCCATCCAGGACGCCACCCGGGCGATGGCCATGTTCTCCTTCCCCTCGGGGGACTTCGACGTCGACTACCGCGACGTCGCGGCCCAGAAGCGCCTGCTGCGCGAGCGGATGGCCGGGATGGGTTGGCTGACCCCGGGCATCCTCGCGCACCTCGACGACACCCCGGACTTCTACCTCGACCAGGTCGCCCAGGTGGTGATGGACCGCTGGTCGAGCGGACGGGTCGGACTGCTCGGGGACGCGGCGTTCAGCTCGTCGCCGATGTCCGGGCAGGGCACCGGGCTGGCCCTGGTCGGCGCCTACCTGCTGGCCGGAGAGCTGGCTGCCGCCGAATGGGACCCGGAGGCCGGGTTCGCCGGATACGAGCGGCGGATGCGCTCGTTCGTCGAGGCCAACCAGGAGATCGGCCGGTTGCACGCGCGTAGCCTCGCCGTTCCCGCGCCGGAGGCCGAGCCGAGCCCCGATTTCGCCGGCGAATGGTTCACCGAGCTGATCGAACGCGCGCTCAACGGCGTCGAGCTGCCCGACTATGCGGGAGTGCCGGACTCCGGGGCCCCGGCCGGACCGCCGATCACCTTGTCGGCCAAGCCGTAGGCGCCCCATGGGGACGACGCTTCGGTAGGCCACCACTGAACTACGTCCGTTCATGCCGGGTACCGCGCGGATCTGCACTGGTCAAGCCATCGGAAGATCGACGGGCCGTGCGACTTTCGTCAGCCGACGGTGTCCGCACATGCGGATGTTGGGAGGTGACGAAGGCCACCCTCACCATCGTCTGCCGTATCGCAGTCCGCCCCAGCCCGTCTGGCCGGGCGGACCTGTGCCGGTTCCGCACGCGCTCAGACCGTCGCGACCGGAGCCCCCGCGCCGGTCGCGACGACCCGTCGACGTCGGCTCGGCGCCAGCAGGGTCGGGTGCTCCACGCACCAGGCCGCGATCGAGCAGATCAGCTCCTTCACGCGGGCAGCCTTGCGACCCACGTCGACCTTGGAGGTCGGCTGATCCTCCTTGGTCACCTTCTGCACGATGGCATCGCGGCGGCCGAGGCTGATGCACTGGCTGTTGTAGCCGATGGGGGCATCGGGAACTTCACGTCCGGTCAGCCGAGCGGCAATGGCATCGGCTCCCAGCCACGCCATCGGGGAGGCGGTGGCGCATCCCATGCGCAACGTCCTGCCACCCACTCCCGCGGCGTGCGCGGCATCGCCGACGGCGTAGACATCCGGATGCGAGACAGAACGCTGGGTGGCGTCGACGACGATCCGCCCGGCCTCGGAAACGGTGAGCGTGCTGGCGGCCGCGATCGGGTGCACGGCGAACCCCGCTGTCCAGACGGTCATTTGCGCAGGGATCTCCGCTCCCGATCGGGTGGCCGCGCCGTCTTCGGTGACCCTGGCGACGTCGGCGTGCTCGTGGACGGTGATACCCAAGCGTTCGAACGCGCCGCGCAGGTGGCTCTGCGCCTTCTCGTCGAGCCAGTCGCCGACGCCGCCGCGCGCGGCCATCGCGACCTTCAGATCCGGGCGCGCCTCGGCGATCTCGGTGGCGACCTCGATACTGGTCAGGCCACCACCCACGACCAGCACGGTTTCGCCCGCCCGCAGTTGGCTCAGGCGTTCCCGCAGCCGCAGCGCGGCGTGCTTGCTCGCCACATGGTGGGCGTGCTCGACAACGCCAGGCACGCCGAAATCGGCAACGGTGCTGCCCAGGGCGTAGACAAGTGTGTCGTAGGCGAGGGTCTCGGCCCCCTGATCGCCGATCAGTTCGACGGTCTTGCGGTCCGCGTCGAGCGAATCGACCCATGCGATGCGCACCTCGACGCCGGTGCCGGCGAACATCTTGCGCAGTGGACGAACCGGCAGGTCCTGCCCGGCGGCGAGCTGGTGCAGGCGCACCCGTTCGACGAAGTCGGGATCGGCGTTGACGAGGGTGATCTCGACGTCGTCGCGGTGCAGTCGCTTGGCCAGGCGGCCGGCGGCGGTGGCTCCGGCGTACCCGGCTCCGAGGACGACGATGCGGTGCTTCATGGTGTTGCTCCTGTCTCGGTGGGTTCGGAACTTGAACCGGACAGCCGCACGAATGCTGACAGAAACAGGATGTGATGTGGGTCACGAAAAATCGGGCAGGGGTGTTCCCGGTGCGTAGGTGGCCCACTGGCGATTGGCGAACGCCGGCTGCCCGCGTCACTGAGTATGGCGACCGTTCCCGTCCGCATCTGCCGATGAGCGGGCGCCAACACCGAAGCGGCCGACAGCCCCGGTACGTCGTGACGCCCGGCTTGTGTTCAACGATTGCGTTGTGGCACTGCGGTATCCGGGTGTCGGTCGGGAGTGCGCAGCGGGGCGCCGACGTGGTGCAGGTGTCGCAGCGCCTCGCGGTAAGAGGAGATCAGCCCGGTTTCGTGATAGGGCACGCCGATTTCGGTGCAGTAGTCGCGCACGATCACCTGGGCGTGACGCAGGTTCGGCGTCGGCATGCTCGGGAACAGATGGTGCTCGATCTGATAGTTGAGCCCGCCGAGCGCGATGTCGGTCAACGCGCCACCTCGCACGTTGCGGGAGGTCAGCACCTGGCGGCGGAGGTAGTCGGGGCGGTCGTCGCCGGTCAAGGTCGGCATGCCCTTGTGGTTCGGGGCGAAGATGCAGCCCATGTACAGGCCGAAGAGGCCCTGGTGGACAGCGAGGAACGCGAAGGCTTTGTCGGCGGGCAGAACCGCGAACAGCGCGGCCAGGTAGGTGGCGAAGTGGACGAACAGCAGCGCACCCTCCAATCCACGCTGTTTGATCGATCGATTTCTGAGCGCACGCACGCCCGCCACGTGGAGGTTCAGGCCCTCCAGCAGCAGGAACGGGAAGAAGAGGAACGCCTGCGCCCTCCCGATGAGACGAGGCAGACCGCGGCTGGACCGTGCTTGCTGTTGCGACCAGACCAGAATGTCGGGCGCGACATCGGGGTCGAGTTCCTCGTGGTTCGGGTTGGCGTGATGCCGGGTGTGCTTGTCCTGCCACCAGCCGTAGCCCAGGCCGATGCCGGCGTTGCCGACGAGTCGTCCCACGAGCTCCGTCGGCTGCCGCAGCCGGAAGACTTGGCGGTGCGCGACATCGTGCATGACGAGCGCGATTTGAGCGAACGTCACGGCCATGAACCCCGCGACCAGCAACGTCCACCACGAATCACCGATGAGGACGAACGCCGCCCAGCCCGCTGCGAACGCGACCCCGACGAGGCTGAGCCGGACGGCGTAGTAGCCGGGACGCCGGTTCATCAGCCCCGCCTCGGAGATCCGGCGCAACAGACGGGCGTAGTCACCGTCGGCGCCGCGCCGCGGTGACCGTGGAGATGACTCGGGGACCATGGCAGATGTCGTCATAGATCTTCCTGAGAGTTGAGTCGCCAGACGCCACCTCCGTCCGCCGACGCTGTCGGCCGGTCGATGTCGGAGTGGGGCGCCGATTTCGATACCCCGAAGCTATCGGCCGGATTCTCGTTACCCGTAACCCTCTGGTATGACATGGAATCGGACTGCGGTGTGATATTCGAGGTCTACCGCGTTCCGAGGCGGCTGGCCCGGTTATCGGCGAACGCTGCTATCGCCTCGGCAATCACTGCTTGCTCGGATTCTGCGCGTCCTTCGGCGGCCGGAACTATCTCCCGCCACACTCTTTCGACATTCGCCTCCTTCCCTCGCGGCCGCGCACAGATCGTGCAACCGTGCGGTACCGGCACAACCCTGGCCTGTGAGGGCCAAATAGTGCTCGGCCAGTCGACCCGTCCGAGGGGACGGCCAAACGAGCGATCGCTGCCCGCTGAACCGGATTCGCACGCTGCATGCTCGCCCGAGACCTGACCGGTCCTACCCGTCAGTCGCCAACGAACAGGAGATATCCGTTGGCGCGAAGCGCGATCGACGCCGCCCGCCGCAGCAGGTTGACAGCCTGCCGCTCGGCATCGGTCCGTACCTCGATCCCCTCGATCTGATCAAGGATCAAGCCGAGTTGGTACCGGTTGAACATGGTGTCGCCGTATCGGTAGAGACCTCGTACCAGGCTGGTGTCGGGTTGCGCGGCGCACAGTTTGAACAGCGTTTCGTCCGAATCGTCACCGAAGCGGTGCATCTCGGCATGGTTGATGTCCTGTACGACGATGTCTAAAGCCATCTGATTCCCGCTTGACCTCTTGCGCGTCAGTCCGGCAACCAGTGCAGCTCCTGCGCCAGGGTTTTGGCGACGGCACGGATGCGGCGGTGTACTGGTGACTGCTCGCGCGGGAGGACCAGGTGGAGCGTCAGGCTGGGCGCGCCCCGCAGCGGTCGCCAGGTGAGGCCGACCGGTTGTGTCGTGACCGCGGCTTCTCCGGCCGGGGCGAGGGTGAGCCCGTCGCGTAGGTCGCGCTGAGACATGTCGAAAGAGACTGCGGGCGTGTGGAATCGGGGGGATGGTCGGGTGTCTCGGAACAGTGCGGACAGCTGGTCGTGGATCACGGGGTTGGCGGCACGGTCCGGGAGCCGCAGCGGATACGCGGCCGCGTCGGCGATCGCGATCTCCAGGTGTTCGGCCAGCGGATGGTGCTGCGCCAGCTGGACCCCGACGCGCTGACGCCGCAGCAGGAACCGGCGCACGCCACGACCCGGCTGTTCACCGCGGGTGATCCCCGCATCGATGCGGCCGTCGGCGACCGCGGGGGAGATCTCCGGTGTCGCCATCGGGACCGCACCGACCTCGAGTCCTGGGCTGCTGCGAATCAGCCTGTCCACCAAGACCGGTGCCGTCTCGGCCCCCGCGCTGAGGCTGTATCCGATGCGCAGCGTGCCCAGTTCACCAGCCGCCGCGCTGCGGGCGATGTCCCATGCCCGGTCCAGCGCCGCCAGCGCGGGCGGCGCGGACTCCGCCAAAGCCGCACCGGCCGTGGTCAACACGACGTTACGGGTGTCGCGAACCAGCAGGGCCGTACCGAGTTCCGCCTCCAATCGGCGCATCCGGGCACTGAGTGCGGGCTGTGCGATCCCGATCCGTGTGGCCGCGCGAGTGAAGTTCAACTCCTGCGCCAGCACCAGGAAGTACCGCAAGCTCACCGTATCCGGCGTCACGTGCCCTCCCCGCCGATTGATAACGATCCGTTCTGAGTCTATCGCGCACCGGTCTTTCCCTCGACCACACATCAAGCCCTAACCTGCGCATATGACGATTCAACCGACCGCAGTACCCGTCGCCGGGATCGATCGATCCGAGTCTCGATTCGAAGTCGGACGTGTCCGGCCGAACACAGGAGGTTTCCATGGCTAAGGGCTACTGGGTCAGTGTCTATCCCGCCATTTCCGACCCTGAGAGGCTGACTGCCTACAACAAGCTGGCCCGTCCGGCTGTCCAGGCTGGGGGCGGGCGCGTCCTGTCCCGTGGCGGTCGAGTCGTCGCCCACGAGGCCGGAATCACGCAACGCGTCGTTCTGATCGAGTTCGACAGCTTTGAACAGGCCGTCGCGGCATACGAGAGCGAGGCATACCAGAAGGCGCTGGCGGCCCTCCCCGACGGCATCGAGCGCGACTTCCGCATCATCGAAGGCATCGACTGACCGGCGGCCCCAGCCATCGCTGAGCATCCGTCACCCGATACGCACACGGTGCTGAACGGCGACTCACGAGACGAGTTCGAAGCCATGCCCCGCGTCCCAGTTCGTCGTCGACGTCCTCGACGGCCTGATCCCTGTCGGACGGATCGAAGAAGCGACGCGACGTCCGGGCCAGCTGGACTGTGGTCGCTGACCTCGTCGACGAAACTCACCCTCGCCCGAAGCGAACCGCTTCTCACACGACAGATCGGTCCAGCGAACACAAGGCTTCGATGACCAGGGGCGCATCCTGCATCCGTCTGCCGTGTGCCCCGTCGGGGCTACTGAGAGTACCGATGTACAGTTTGAAGAACCGCAGGTCAATACCTCTTTCGGGGGGTTTCGATCTGCGGTTCTTCTGTTGCCGGAAAATCCTGGAATAAACGCGCCGAGATCATCTCGGTTACGGCATCGCACTGCACTGCATTGCACTGCCGGTGACCGGATGCCAGCTCCGTCTTCCGGCCAGATCGCTGATGGCCGGTTGCTGAAGGCCGAGCTTCAGCAGCAGTTCGCTGAGTTCAGCTGGCATGGTGATCATGCAGTCGTGGCCGGTCGGCAACTCCCACACCTGCGCAGCGGAACCGTTGGGCTGTATCGCGGGAATGGCTCGCCGGGTGATGCCCGCCGGAGTGGCACCGACGCAGTGGATGTGCGTGCGAGGGATCGCGTTCACGGCCGGATTGTCCAAGCGGACCGGTTGCTGCAGGCAACGCACCGGTTGATCCGAGAGCATCGTGCGGAGCCAGGCGATGTCCGCCGGGTCGGTGACTCCGAACAGGCCGAAAGGCGCCGGCTGCTCGGGCATCGGGGAATGCGCCAGCCGCTTCCCGACTGTGCGGCGAAGTCGATCAGGCGCTGGCTGATGGGCTGGACGTCGACCGCGGTCTCGCCGTCCTCGGGGACCATCGCGTCGAGGTACACCAGGTGCGCGATGCGGTCCGGAATCTCGTTGGCCGCCGCGGAGATGACCAATCCCGCGTAGCTGTGCCCCACCAGGACCACGTTCGTGAGGTCCTTGTCTTTGATCAGCTCGATGACGTCGGCGACGTGGGTGTCGAGCCCCACGTCGGGGCCGAGAAGATGCGCCTTGTCGCCGTAGCCGGTCAGCGATGGCGCGTGCACCTGATGCCCGGCCGATTCCAGCAGCGGTACCACTCGCTGCCAGCAGCGGCCACTGTGCCAGGCGCCGTGGACCAGCAGAAAAATTGACACGATCGTTCCTTTTCGACGCGCGGTAGTGCACCGACGCTTTGGTTACTTTTCATACCTCGGTATACTTTGGGAACCACCGTCAGTGTGGTGCGCTCGACATGGATCGGGCAATAAGGCACATTTCGGTGCCCCGGTTCCCTGGAGATAACCATGACCGCCACAGAGGGCAGGCCGCCGCAGAGCCACGGCGACGCGTGCCGGACACGAGAAGTGCTCGACATCGTCGGGGACAAGTGGTCACTGCTGGTCGTGCGACACCTCAGCCAGGGGCCACGCCGGTTCAGCGAACTCAAGCGCGGCATCGATGGCATAAGCCAGCGCATGCTCACCGTCACCCTGCGCGCGCTGGAACGCGACGGCATCCTGACCCGGACCGTGCGCAACGTCATGCCACCCCACGTCAGCTACGAACTCACCCCGATGGGCGCGAGTCTGCGCGCAGCGGCTCTACCCCTGCTGGAGTGGAGCATTACGCACCTGGCGCACATCGACGCCGCCCGCGCCGAATACGACAAAAGCGCCGACGCCACGTCCACCTAATGCGGAATCCGCCCCGAGTGTTCCGATGCCTGTGCTGACGGACAATTCGTCCACGTCACCGCAGGCCGAACGTCCGCTGTTGCCGCTGGGCGCGTGATCGGTGGCTCATGTCGGTCGGCTTGGTCGTCTGGCGCGGATGGTCGCATTTGCTCGGTGTGCGTTCCCATATTCGATGTGCCCTACAAGAGCCGCATCTGACCTGGGGTTTCTCGATGCGGCTATTCCGGGATTGTCCGGAAAATCCTGTTGACCTGCGGAAACGCTGTCGGAGGTTGGTGCCCTCGGCGGGAAGCGCAGAATATGGGCAACTGGAAAACGCCTGGTCATCGCGGATTCGTACCCCATCTGACGAAGCCAAGATGCCGTTACGGGCTGAACGTCGACCCGGTCGCTCGGTGATTTGTGCCAATGCACTGGCTGAGACAATGATCGGCCATGACCGACGGAGGTGACCAGGTGTGTGTCGCCATATCAGGGGGCTCGCTTCCCCGGGCGCGAGACGCTGACGCTGACGCGGGGCAGCCTCGTGCGCGGCTCGCTCCTACTTGCACCACGCCCACCGCAGCGGCCAGCGTTCCCTGTTCGCCCGCGGACCTATACTGCCCCCGCGACAAACTCGCCAGCCCAGCGGTTCTGGACCGATCCGGTCCTCCCGGCCGGGATACGCCTGGTGCACATGGATTACGTCCAGGTCGGCGTCGGCCAGCTCATCTGGGCTTCCGCATGCCGTTTGCGCTGGCGATCCAAGCATGGGGCTCAACGGGTACGTCGAGGAGGTTTGCAGCCTCGAATCTCCAGCTCGGCGAGCAGGATTCAGGCTTCCTTCACCATGTCCCTTTTCCCGCCTGTCGGAGTCGCTTGGCTTGCTTGTCAAGGTTGCGCACGTGCGTTGACGCGGCGCCGAAGGCACTGACCAGATCAGGTCGCAACGCATCGAAGTCACCCAGAGCCTCATCGACACGCCCGGTCGCGGCGCGCAGCTGGGCGATGACGAACCGCGTTTCGAGCACCACATGGAGCTGGTCGCTATCCCCCGCTGCTGCATTGCGTACGAAAAAAAGTAGCTGGGGCAAGGCCTTCTCGGCTTTGCCGATCTGGGCATAGGCGTGGCCCGCTTGAATGGCACAGCTGAGAACATCGGGATCGGAAGGCGGACGAAGTCTGCGGTACTGTTCTCCGACTTCGTCGAACAGCGCCGCTGCTCGACCGAATTCACCGCAGACATACAGGGCCGCGGCCAACTCCTTCCGCAGCATTAGCGCCAACGCTGGGTCGTGGCCCGCTCGCGCGACACCGTCTTCCAGCAAGCTGACCGCTTGGGATGGACGATCCTCCTTCAGCGCCAGATCAATGTCGTCCCACAGCTGACGCACCTCGCCGTTGGTGAGCTCCGCACCGCTAGTGGTTGACGCCGCTACAGCGATCGAGTTCACCAGCGGGCGTCGAAATGGGCCTGTGGGGTCGGGGTCCTGGCTTCCGGCTCGGCCATCGTCGGCGACCATGGCAAATGGCAGCAGCGTGCCGTATACCGTCAGTGCGGAGGGCCGCTTCGTTGCGTCTTTATCGAGCATCGCTGTCACGAGGACATCCAGGTCCGGCGGTATTTCGGGGCGGCGCGAACGCACGGACGGCACACTGGACTGCAGATGTTGCGATCGCACGGCCCCGTCGACACCCAGGAACGGGAGGTCTCCCGTCAGGAGCTCGAATAGCAGGCAGCCGAGCGAGTAGATGTCCGACGCGGATGTCACCATCTGACCGAGCCACTGCTCCGGCGACATATACGGCGGCGTTCCCACGGTGCGGTCGATCTGTGTGAGCCGCGGCAATGCCCCGCTGCCGTGCAGGATCGCGATGCCGAAGTCCAGAAGCTTGACCAGCCCGCCGTCGACGATCATCACATTGGCGGGCTTGATATCCCGATGCACGATGTCGACCTGGTGCACCTCGGACAACACCGCCGCGATCTGGGCCGCGATGGACGCGCCCCACGCGATGCTCGGCTGACTGTCCACGAAATCGGTGTGGTCGAGCATCGTCTGCAGCGTCTTGCCGCGAAGCAGCTGCATGACCAGCCACAACTGCGTGGTGCCGTCGGCCCGCGTCTCGACCCCGGTGTCATACACGGCCGGTGTTCCCGTCAGTTCCAGCCGCGCGGTGGTGCGGATTTCCCGCACGAACCGCTTCCGATCCCGTTCCAGGGACTCGAGAATTTCCACGGCTTCCGGGCTGACCGGTCCCGACGGCACCTCCCCGGACGGCGATTTGAGCAGCTTGATCGCAACTTTGCGATCAAGCCGCTCGTCCCATCCGTAGAACACCTCGCTCATGCCGCCGCTGCCCAGCAGTCCGTCAATCCGGTACCGGCCCGCCAGTAGCCGCTTGCCTGCCACGAGTTCGTCCGTCATCGCGACCCACCCCCGATTCGGTTTCATTCTTCCCGCATGCGATCCACAGTGGCGCGATCCATCTCCGCACGCAACCGCGCGAGGGCCTCGTCGCGGGCCGGCGCATTGATGATGCGGTACGCCCGCTTCGCAGCGGCTTGTTTGATAGCCCGCTGGAACTCATCGTTGTCGAAGTAAAGCTTCATGAACTCGGTGTTGCGCTCGGCGTTCTCGACGACGATGTCGTCGAGCCGGTCGCTCGCCACCTGGGCGAAACGAGTCTCGTTGTTCATGAGACCGATCTGCTGCATGCCAGCGTCCTCGACAAGTCCGGCTACCTGCTGGTTCACCAGGATTTCATCGCTGGTGCCCAGGTCGAGACCGAACCGCTGATTGAGCTCGTCGATGATCTCCGACAGGGGGGTGACATCCGGCTCCTTGTAACCTCCCCCATCGGCGGCGTGGCCTCGAACATCGCGGTCGCCGACCGGTGCCAGCGACACGTTGTGCCGCCCCGTGAATTCGAGCCGGTAGTGGCTCAAGTCGGCGTCGCCGATGTCGACAGAGGTAGAAGGCCTGCCGGGCAGCCGAATCAGGAGAATCCGACCGAACTGGTACAGACGTTCCAGCTCAGCATCCGGCCAGTCGACGATCTGCGCGAGCAGATTGTAGGCGCGCACGAAGTTCTTCAACGCCGTGCGGAAGCCTTCCCGCTCGTCGTCGGTCTCCAGGTTGACGAAACGATCGAGCGCCGGCTTCAGCGCTTCGTGCAGGTTGGCGTGCAGCTTGCCTTCAGTGGGATCCGACATGCGGCCCGGCGACGCGGCCTTGAGCAAAGTCACGAACGCGTCCATCTCCGACGCGACGAGCACACCGAACTCCATCACCTCACGCTGCTTGGTGTAGAGCATGTCCGGCTGCGGCGGCTCGGTGATGGTGGCCTCGAACCAGTCCTCGAATGACTTCTTGATGTCCTCGGCATCGTTGACGAAGTCGAGGATGTGGATGTCATCCTGGGATTTCAACGGGTGAATCCGGTTGAGCCGCGACAACGTCTGCACTGCGGTGACACCGGTCAGCGGCTTGTCCACATACATGCCGCAGAGCAGCGGCTGGTCGAAGCCGGTCTGATATTTCTCCGCGACGACGAGCAGGCGATACTCGTCCTGGTTGCGCGCCGCGGCCTGTGGGTCGTCGGCCTTAACGTAGCCGAACTTGTCGGGGAGTTGACTCTCCGGGAATCCGTTGAGTTGGGCCTCGCTGACTTCGAGCCCTTCTTCTATCCCCAACTGCCCCGAGAAGGCGACCAGCGTTCCGCAGTCGGTGAATCCGCGCAGCTCGATATACCGGCGCATCGCCTGGTAAAGATCGTGTGCATGCATGCGGCTGGGCGTGACCACCATCGCCTTCGCCCGACCTCCCAGCTTCCCGGCAACGTGCTCCCGGAAATCGTCGACGATATGCCTGGCCCGCTGATCCACCGCCGTCGGGTGCAGTTCGGCCAGACGAACAAGCTTCGCCTTCGCCTTCGTCTTGTCGACCTCCGGGTTCCCCAATCCCGACTCCTGTTGGTCCACGGCGACGTTGTTCAGCCGCCACTTCGTGTCGTAGGTGATGTAGTTGGCCAGCACATCAAGGATGTAGCCCTCGTCGATTGCCTGCCGCATCGAGTAGATATGGAACGGCACGTACATACCCTGCTCGCCCGTACGCGGATGCACCCGGTCAGGGGCGAACCGCCCGAACAGCTTCAGCGTCGGCGACTTCGGCGTGGCCGTGAACGCGAAGTACGACAGATTCGGCTGCTTCCCCCGCACCCGCGTCATGTACTCCGCGTCGTCCTCGTCCTCCTCACGGGGCGCCGCGTTTGCGCCCAGCGCCTGCTTGAGCCGGATCGCCGACTCGCCGCCCTGCGATGAATGGGCCTCGTCGATGATGACCGCGTAACGCATGCCCGCGAGATCCATGTCGGCGATCTTCCCCAGCACGAACGGATACATCTGCAGCGTCGAGATGATGATCTTCGACGTGCTGTCCGCCAGCGCCGCCGCCAACTGCGTCGAATCCTCGTCGATCTTCTTCACCACGCCCGGCGTGTGATCGAACTGGAAGATCGTCTTCTGCAGCTGCCGGTCCAACACCACACGGTCGGTGATCACGATAACCTTGTGGAACACCGGCTGATTCGCCACGTCGAACAGGTTCGACAGCCGATGCGCGAGCCACGCAATGGTATTCGACTTCCCCGAGCCTGCCGAATGCTGAATCAGGTAGTTATGCCCCGCACCGTTGTCCCGCGCGTCGGCGACCATCTTCTGCACCGCGTCCCACTGGTGGTAGCGCGGGAAGATCCGCGGATCGGTGTGCGGATTGGCCTTGACGCCCTTGCGATCCGGCGCCTTGATGTGAATGAACCGCTGCAGCAGCTCCAGCCAGTTGTCGAAGTCCCAGATCTGCTCCCACAGGTAGGCAACCGCGTAGGTCCCGGAACCCGGCTCCACGGGGGGATTCCCAGCGCCGCCGGACACACCCGGCCCGTTGGAGCCGATGTTGAACGGCAGGAACCGAGTGTCCTTGCCCCGCAACTCCGTAGCGACGAAAGCCCGATCGGGATCCACCGCGAAATGCACCAGGGTGCGCTTCGCGAAGAACCGCTCCTTCGGATCGCGGTGATCCCGGTACTGCGTGATGGCATGGTCGGCGTTCTGGCCCGTGTTCGGGTTCTTCAGCTCCATCGTCGCCACCGGCTGCCCGTTGACGAACAATGCCATGTCCAACGACTTGTCCGGATGACGATTGCTGTAATGCAGCTGCCGAGCGACCGTCAGCACGTTCCGGCGATACTCACGCAATGCATCCGCAGCGAGGGTGTGACCCGGCCGGAAATATGCGAGGTTGATCAAGATACCCTTGGTGCGCACCCCCTGACGCAGCACATCCAGCACACCGCGCGCGTCGATCTCGGCCGCGACCAAGCGCGCAAACTCCCGCTGCGCGGTGTTCGCATCACCCGCACGGTCGACAAGCTTGTTCCACGCATCGCCTTGCGTGGCACCGATGAACCGGAACATCTCGCCGATGTCGATACCGAGCTCGACGTCGAACGTTCCCTGCGCAGGGGACCACCCCCGGTCGAGAAGCTCCGCCTCGACACGCTTTTCGAATGCCAGCTCGGTGTGAGCGCCGGAGGTCATACGGACACACTTTCAGATGGGGTCCAGCGGCGGGTGGTGGTGGTGACGTCGATCTGGCCGGTGACAGCGGCGGTGATCAGGGCCTGGCGATGCTCGGTGAGAAGACGAGACCGACTATCCAAAAATGTGGATCTCGTTGCGATTGAATCTTCTAGTTCCTGAAGTTCTGCTACTATCCGACCTTGCCATTGAACGTCGGGAATGGGAATCCTCAGCTGTCTTATGAGTTCCTGACTCAAGTTGGGCTGCCCTGCGCCTACAGCAAGCGCTACCACGCCATCTTTGTGAGCACGGAACCAGTACGATACAAACAGAACGTTTATCCCATCCATCGGCGTAAGTACGCAACACGCCTGGTTAACGCAGGCATCGAATTCAAGCAGGCCGACCCGGCCTTTGGTTTCACCCTGACCATACATTGCAACTATAAGCGATCCTGCCGGATGAATTTTTAGAGCAGGATAATCACGCAGAGCTTCATGCGATATATTGCGGATCGTCGAGCTGATGCCACGGTCGTTCAGGTCGGCGCTGTTTACCCACGGAATGGCGCCATTGAAGTAGTCCTCAACTTCTGAACTCGGTGTCGTTCCGCTTCCTGTCATAAAAACTTGACCAACTTTCGCC
This sequence comes from Nocardia sp. NPDC047648, assembly GCF_040642815.1. Classification (NCBI taxonomy): domain Bacteria; kingdom Bacillati; phylum Actinomycetota; class Actinomycetes; order Mycobacteriales; family Nocardiaceae; genus Nocardia; species Nocardia sp. NPDC047648. The sequence continues at coordinate 15,754 of NZ_JBEYSX010000029.1, forward strand.
AACCGCCAAGCCGCGTTAATGTGGGGCATCCAGTCGACCCCGGTTGACGCAGTAGGACCAGAATGCGTCGTGGTTGCGACGCGAATCGCCTCCTGAAGGCGCTCAGCTAGCAAATCTGATTGCCTAGCCGATGCCTCAACCAAGAGATCGACCTTGCTTGTCTCGGCGTCGAGGAAGTCGGCGATGCGGCGCTGCTCCTCAAGCGGCGGAATTGGGATAGGAACATTTTCAAGCTCCTCTTTCGTTACATGCACCATGCCGATCATCCCACTGGTCAATGCCTGCTCAATCCAATGAGTCGCGGCCTTAAGTGACCAGTAGAGCCAATTCTTATTGCACCCGTAAATATTGACGCTGAAAATGTGTTGATTTAGGAAAAATTCCCCTTCGCGATCCCAACGGAACGGACCAAACGAAGTACCCGGGTTTCCCGACCATGCATAGAGGAGGTCGCCTCGGTGGACTTGGTAGCGCCCGCCCACCTCCGCCGAAGAATAGTTATACTGCTCCGACCCATTTAGATTATCGATGCGGATTATTGGGGTTCCAGATTCGGTCCAAGAGTCAGATTTGAACGAATATCCGTTTTGCAGACTAGCAAGATATTTCAATGGAACGACTTTCCATCCCGGCGGCAGGTGTCCACCGTATGGAACTGAAATTGATACGTTGCTCACCGCGTCACCTCCCCCAGCAACTTCTGAATCTGCTCCTCCAGCTCCCGCAGTTCCGCGTCGATCTCCGCCAGCGGCCGCGGCGGGGTGTAGACGTAGAAGTGCCGCGTGAACGGGATCTCGTACCCGACTTTGGTCTTGTCGTGGTCGATCCACGCATCCGGAACATGCGGCGTCACTTCGCGGGCGAAGTACTCGTCGATGTCCTCGTCCAGCGGGATGTTCTCGTAATCGCGCAGGTCGGGGTCCGGCAGGACCGAGCCGTCCTTCGCAGTCTGCACCTCGCCGTCGGGGTCGGAGACCGACACCGACGCCCACAAACCCTTCTGTAGCGCAGCGGTACTCGGCCAGGTCGCGCCAGCGGCTTCGATAGCGGCTTTCATGGCGTTGGCTGCTTCGTTCTTGGTCCACCACGCCGAGCCGGTCAGCCCACGCAGGGCAGTGACCAGGTCGTCGCGGTCGGCCCATTTCGCCAGCGGCTTCGCGTCTTCGAGTGCGGCGAGGGTGTCTTCGGTGATTTCGAAGCGCTGTTTCAGCGGGCGTTCGACGGTGATGCGGTTGTAGCCGAAGTCGCGGGTACCGAAGATCTTCACCTTGGCGTGGTCCGGGTGCGTCGGGTCGGCGGCGACGTCGACGGCGGCGACGTACATCTTCGTTATGTGGTCAATTTGGGCGTCACTGATCTTTTTGCGCTTGTCGCCCAACGACTTGCGCATCTTCTCCCACTGGTCGCGGGCGTCGAGCAGGATCACCTTGTGGTGCAGGCGCTTCGACTTGCGGTTGGACAGCACCCAGAAGTAGGTGGAGATGCCGGTGTTGTAGAACAACTGGTCCGGTAGCGCAACGATGCCTTCCAGGAGGTCGTTTTCCAGGATCCATCGGCGGATGCGGGATTCGCCGGATTCGGCGGCGCCGGTGAACAGCGGGGAGCCGTTGAAGACGATCGCAAGGCGGGAGCCCTTGCCTTCGACCGGCTCCATCTTATCGATCATGTTCTGCAGGAACAGGAACGAGCCGTCGTTGATGCGGGGGGTACCCGCGCCGAAGCGGCCGGCGAAGCCGAGTTCGGCTTCGGCTTCGATGAAGTCCTTGACCTTCTTCCATTCCACGCCGAACGGCGGGTTGGACAGCATGTAGTCGAACTTGCGGTCCTTGAAGCCGTCCTCGCTGAACGAGTTGCCGAACACGATCTCGCCGGGCTGACTACGGATCAGCATCTCCGACTGGCAGGTGGCCCACGAGTCGGGGTTGATCTCCTGGCCGTACAGGTATACCTCGGCCTTGGGGTTGATCGCCTTGATGTGCTCCTCGGCGGCGGTGAGCATGCCGCCGGTGCCGCAGGCCGGGTCGAGGATGTTGATGACCTGGCCCTCACCGGCGACGGTATCCGCGTCGGGGGCGATGAGCAGGTTCACCATCAGCTCGATGACTTCACGCGGAGTGAAGTGCTCACCGGCGGTCTCGTTGGAGGCTTCCGCGAACAGCCGGATCAGATGCTCGAAGACGTAGCCCATGTCATGGCCGTCGAGCTTGTCGAGGTCCTTCATCGCCGCGAACCGGCCGATCACCTGATACAGCAGTTTCGCGCTCGCCAACTTGGTGATCTGGTTATCGAAGTCGAACCGCTCGAGGAGCTTGCGCACGTTCGGGGAGAAGCCGTTGATGTAGTCGCGCAGGTTTTTCGCCACGCTCGTCGAGTCGGACGCGATGGTGCCGAAGTCTTGCTGGGAGGTGTTGAAGAACGGCAGCTTCGCCGTTCGCCCCAGCACCTTCTCCTTGTTCTGGACGCCGCTCGCCTCCAGTTTCGCGTCACGTTCACGGACGGCGTCCCGGGTGGAGGCCATGACCGCGTCGAGCCGGCGCAGCACCGTGAACGGCAGAATCACCTGTCCATACTCGTGGCGCTTGTAGTCGCCGCGCAGCAGGTCGGCGACCGACCAGATGTCGTTCGCCATCTTCTGGTGTGTGGGTCCTGAGGTCATGCCTCGTGTCACCTTCGGTTCGAGTTGATGTTGTCAGTTTTGTGGATAGGTAACGATTTTGGAGCCAAAGCGCCGATAGTCAGGGCATGGAGGGTCTGGTCGATCACGTTCGCGCTCACCGCAGCGAGGGCGGATAGCGCGTCGCGCAGCTCCGATAGCTGCCGAAACGCCGCACCGTAGCGGCCTTGCTCCGCCGGCGGCAGTCGAGGAATGCGGCAGCGCCGCAGATCGTCGCGGCTGAGGACGCCGATTGTATTGGATGTGGGCAGTGTATTGGCGTCGGCCTGAAGGAACGTCGCGACGAAATACGAGTCCATCCGAGCCGAGTCGACTTCGATGACCTGGGACACGCCCACCTCGTCCGACCGGGCCCCAGTGGCGACGATCGGAGGTCGACCGAGGGTTCGGATGAGCACGTCACCGGCGCGCGGGGTGGTTTCCCGGGTGCGGATGGTGAGCGCGCCGACTCGTTCCAGTTCGGCGATGGTCACCGTGGAGTGCCGGGGTGGAGAATCGGGAGCAGCGAATTGGGGAAGGCCCTGCCCAACCTGCGTGTAGAGGGCCTGTAGACGCCGGGTCACGCTGGAGATGTCCTCGGCGTCGGCCTCAACTCGGGCCACGACATGCCGCGACGGAAGCAGATTCGTGTCGCCGTCGAGCAACTCCACACGCGCGACCGACCGGGAAATTTCCGGTGAGGCGTCGGTGAAGAGCTGCTGCCACGCCGCGTGCTGGTACGGCACATCGCGCGGGTCGGCGACCCCGGACAGGTTGACCATGCGCACAGGGGCGTAGTCGGGCGTGCCGTAGGGGCGGCGAAGCACCCAGAGACAGAGCTCGGTGTCCGGTGAATGTCCCATGCCCTTCGGCAGCGCAATCACGTCACGCAATACGCCGGAGCGGACCAAGGCGGCGCGAATTTGCTGACCCGAGGCTTGGAAGCAGGTCCGGGCAGAGACGGCGACAATGGCGACGCCATGCGGACGCAGGTAGGCATAGCACTGCTGCACCCAGGCCAGCTCGCCGTCGCGACCGGTAGGCACGCCGAACTCCCAGCTTGTCCCTGCGTCCGCCCGCTCGGATGCCCGGTTCGGCGGGTCGAGCGGCGGGACGCAGACCGCACCGGCGGCGACGCCGAGAGGGCTCCGACCGACCGCGTGGACCCGATCGCCGAACCTGTCGGCGACAGCCTCCAATAAGGAGCCTGAACCATGCGCCGGGTCGATGACGACGGGCACTTCGATATCTCCGGTGTTCACAGCTCGTTCCGCGGCTGTCGCGCGAGGCAGCAGTGACGCGATGACCCTGGCCAAGAGTTGTTCCGGGGACAGTCGCGTCTCCGCGATGGTCTCGGGTTCCGGGGCATCGAGGAGGTGGGTACCGGTGTCGGTGCGACCGGCCGTCGCAAGCTGCTCGGCCTTCCCTGTCGCGGTCAGCCATACCTCGACTTCGGCACGCGAGAACGTCGGGCTGGCTGAGGTTCCGCCGTTTGGCTGCGGGAAGTCGGGGTAGCGCTTGCGCCAGTTCGACACCGCGGCGCGGCCGACGCCGGCCAGCCGCGCGATGGCGGCCGCTGTCAATGCGTCGGGTTCGTCGAAGCTCATGTCGACGACCGTACATATCCAGCGCTGTGTACACAAGTCCATTGCATGCCCTGAAGAATGTTTGTTGACACTTATTGTCGAGGTTCACATCAGGCCACAACTGTCGGCGTATCAGGCGGTCCGCCGGCGCCGCCGCCTCAATTCCTTTTCTCCAGGACACCGGATATGAGCAATCGAAGCCCCGCGCTTCGCATCGCACGCTAGCTCCGCGGACACCGCCGCCTGCATGGCTGCCACCGCGAGCTGACCGTGCATCACGGCCGCGACCTCCGGAAACCGCTGCCTTCGCTCCCAATCACCTGATGTACGACCGGCAAGATCCGCTATTGGTCCAGTCTGGCCGTCCCGCGGACCAGCAGCGGGAACGGCGGTTCAATGAGTGCGTCGCGTGTTCCGGATGGCATCTGACCAGCTGGTCGCTCGCCGACTTCGCGACCTGCATGAGCGTCGCGGCGGCATCGACTGCCGCCGCGCCCGCCATCGAGAAGCCTGTTGTCCCAACGTCAGCAGAACTCGATCCTGCGGCAAGCCCGAGAGGGTGACCCCGACGACCCCTTCGCCAAGGAATGCGTGGCACCTACCACGATCTCGACGCCGAGAAGACCGCCGTACTGTCGGTCATCGCCGCGCTCGACGCCGCCGACGGCACCGAACCCCATCGCCCCTGCACGGCCGACACCGCGCTTCTCGACGCCCTGCCCTACCTCGTGCTCAACCTCCCCGTCGCGCTGGAACCGTTGCTACGCAAACTATTCGAGACCGGTCCGATGACCAGCCCGACAAGCGGATCGAGATCCATGCCAGTTGACCCGCGCGAATCTGGTTGAGTTGTTCATTCGACAGATTCGCTTGGGTCCAGTTCTTCCTGTAGGTGACCGGGAATGGATCAGGCGGCGGCACAATATTCGTGACTGTTGCAGTACAACCGTCGCCCGAACGCCCTTCGCCACGGTCAGAGTGCCATCCCGAGGTGATCCAGCGAACGCCTCAAGCTGATTTCGCCGACCGGTCCACCGCATCATCTGCCCGATCTCCATTCCCCGATAGACCCGGACCGCTTCGGTCGCGACGAGCTGGAGTGTCCATTGGCCGATGTAGCCGATATCGCCCAGCCCGGAGGGCAGGTGGATCGAAAGCCCGAGGCGGGCGATGCTCGATCGTGCGGCGAAGGGCGGTGGTCGAGCCGCTGACTCAGCGTCTTGCCGGCCGAAGTGCTGACGCGGAGGTCTTCACCTCGTCGCAAGGTGCGGTGCTGCGGGTGCGCAACATGCGTCGCGATTGGTTCGACGCTGCCGCGAAAGCTGCCGGACTGGAAGGGGGCTCACGCCGCACGAGCTCCGGCACACTGCGGCCTCGCTGGCGGTGTCTGAGGGCGCATCGGTGCTGGCGCTGCAACGGATGCTGGGGCACGACAAGCCGAGCACTACGCTGGATTTCTACTCGGACCTGTTCGATGACGACCTCGACGACGTGGCCACCAAGCTCGACTCGGCCCGCAGGGGGTTCGCCGCTACTGCGTACAAACTGCGTACGGAACGGGCGGAAGGGTCGAACGAGGACGATAAGAAAGTCGCCTGACCTGCATAAATGCTTGTGCCCTCGGCAGGATTCGAACCTGCGACACCCGCTTTAGGAGAGCGGTGCTCTATCCCCTGAGCTACGAAGGCGTGGGTGGGCTGGGCCCGCCCGGGACGTTCGCAGTCTACCGGGTGAGGGGCTCGGGAGCCGCATCGCTGTCGTGGGGATATCGGGAGCGATCAGAAGCCGCCGTCGAAGCCGCCTCCGTCGAAGCCGCCGCCTCCGTCGAAGCCGCCGCCATCATTGAAGCCGCCGCCGTAGTCGCCACCCGAGTCGTACCCACCGTCGTAGTCGCCACCGGCGTCATAGCCCCTGTCCGCGGCCATCCCGTCTTGGAACCCTTCGCCGTAGCCGCTCTCGAAGCCGGACGCTCCGTAGCCCACTCCGGACATTCCGGCGAAGAGGGAGGTGAATAGGAGGGTGGAGCCGAGGCCCCACGCGCCGGCGATCAACGCGGGCTTCCACCAGGGCTCGGAGTACCACCCCGCGGGTACCGGGCGCCCGGCCACTCGGCCGCCGGGGTAGTAGTTGGGCGTCGATGGCGAGGGGGCGGGGGGCGGCCGTGATCTGCCTGCCTTCGTATTCGACTACGCGCTTTTCGGTGACCTGGCCTGCGGTGTTCTGGCCGTCGAGGGCGGGGATCGCGGGGCCCGGGTCCATGTTCATCGCGGTCCGCGCGGCTCTGATGTAGTAGAGCCCTTCCAGGGCGGTCTGCTTCGCCAGTCGTGCTTGCGTGGGGGTGCGGGCCTGGTCGAGTTGTGCGCCTGCCGCGAGATGGCGTTCGGAGGCGTCGGCGAGTGCCTGAACGGCGGCGTCGTTGCCGCCGGAGAGGCTGTAGACCTGGCCGCCCAGTCGTTCGTTCACTTGCCGGGCGTCGGCGAGAGCGTCGGCGAGTTCAGTGGCTTGGCGCTGTTTGCCCTGCTGTGCCTGCCATGCCAGTAAGACGATCAGCGCTATCAGCACTAGAACGATCAGTAGCCACCACATGGCACCTCTTCCGCTGGACCTCGGACCAGTTCAGTTTACTGACCGATAGCTGAGGTTGGGCTCGGTGTGCAGGGTCAGCGCGTTGCCGCTTGCGCCTCCTCGTAGTCGGCGGGGTCGAAAGTGCGGGTCTTCCAGCGGTAGAGGACGGTGGCGCCGGGCCAGTTGTTGGTGATCCGGCCGGAGGCGTTGCGGTACCAGCTGGAGCAGAAGTTCCAGGGGGTGTCTTTCAGGCGGCGCTGTAGCCAGTCGTCCCAGTGCTGGTCGGCGGTGGGGCGGGCGGCGAGGTAGCGGCCGGGGCGGTCGGTGAGGTAGCGCACGACCTGGCGGATGTAGCGGGCTTGGGATTCGAGCATGTAGATGATGGAGCCCGCGCCGACGTTGGTGTTCGGGCCGTACATCAGGAACAGGTTCGGGAACTGCGGCACGGACAGGCCGAGGTAGGCGCGGGCGCCTTCGTCGCCCCAGACGTCGGCCAGCTTGCGGCCGCCGAGGCCGTAGATGTTCATCGGCGCCAGGAACTCGGTGCCCTTGAAGCCGGTGCCGAAGATGATGACGTCCACTTCGTGCTCGACGCCGTCGGCGGTGCGGATTCCGGTCGGCGTGATCGACTCGATGGCGGTGGTCTCCACGGTGACGTTCGGCTGCGCGAGCGCCGGGAAGTACTCGTTGGAGAACAGTCCGCGCTTGCATCCCGCCGCGTAATCGGGCGTCAGTTTCGCGCGCAATTCGGCGTCGGGAACCTGCTTTTCGCGGTGGCGGTCGGCCAGAGCGATCACGGGGGTCTTGATCGCCGGGATGTCGGTGAGTCCGAGGGCGAGCAGTTCGAAGACGGACCAGATGGCGAAGCGCTCGGCGAGACGGCTGGGTGGGAAGTACTTGAACAGCGCGTGGTGCAGGGCGCTGTACTCGACGTCGGCTTTCGGCAGCACCCAGGCCGCCGATCGCTGGAACAGCGTGAGGTGGGCGGCGTCCGGTTGGATGCGCGGGATGTACTGGATCGCGCTGGCTCCGGTGCCGATGCAGGCGATGCGCTTGCCGGTCAGGTCGACGTCGTGGTCCCACTCGGCGGAGTGGAAGGCGGCGCCGGTGAAGGTGTCGATGCCGGGAATGTTCGGCAGGGCGGGACGCGAGAGCTGGCCGACCGCGGGGATGAGGATGTCGGCGGTCAGTTGCGCTCCGTCGGCCGTGCGGACGGTCCACCGGCCGGTGCGCTCGTCGAACTCCGCGTCGGTCACCTCGGTGCCGAAGCGGATGAAGCGCCGCAGGCCGTGCTTGTCGGCGACGCCCCGCATGTACGCGTGGATGTCACGCTGTTCGGAGAAACGCCGTGGCCAATCGGATTTCGGCTCGTAGGACCAGGAGTACAGCGGGGAGGGCACGTCGCAGGCGGCGCCGGGGTAGGTGTTCTCCCGCCAGACGCCGCCGAGGTCGGTGGCGCGCTCCAGGATGGTGAAAGTGTCCAACCCGGCCCGCCGCAGCTCCAGTGCCATGCCGAGCCCGCCGAATCCGGCTCCGATGATGATGATGGACGGCGTCGTCATGTTTCGAGGGTACGAAACAGTATTCGCAGGTCCGAAGACATCCGCGGTCAATCAATCGGCATTTTCGGCCAGGCGTGGTCGCGGTGTGGCGGTCGCCCAGCCCACGCGAAAGAGGCGCCCGGGTATCAGTTGCCCGCGAGCTGGCGCGCGATGACCAAACGCTGAATCTGGTTGGTGCCCTCGAAGATCTGCATCACCTTGGCCTCGCGCATATAGCGCTCGACGGGGAAGTCCTGGGTGTAGCCGTAGCCGCCGAAGACCTGGACCGCGTCGGTGGTGACCTTCATGGCGGCGTCGGTGGCGACGAGTTTGGCCACGCTGGCCTGGCGCGAGTACGGCAGCCCCGCGTCCCGGCGGCGGGCGGCGTCGAGGTAGGTGGCGCGGGCGGAGTCCACCGCGGCGGCCATGTCGGCGAGTACGAAGCCGAGCCCCTGGTGGTCGATGATGTGGCGGCCGAACGCCTCGCGCTCCTTGGCGTACGCGACGGCCTCGTCGAGGGCGCGCTGCGCCAGGCCGGTGGCGACGGCGGCGATGCCGAGGCGGCCGGAGTCCAAGGCGCTGAAGGCGATGGAGAGGCCCTGGCCCTCCGCGCCGACGCGGCGTTCGGCGGGCAGGAACGCGTCGTCGTAGGCGGCGGTGGTGGTGGGCACGGCGCGCAAACCCATTTTCTCCTCGGGTTTGCCGAAACTCAGTCCCTCGGTGTCGCCGGGGACGAGGAAGCAGGAGATGCCGCGGGAGCCTTCGCCGGTGCGGGCGAACAGCGTGTAGAAGTCGGCGCGGCCACCGTTGGTGATCCAGGCTTTGGCGCCGGTGATCCGGTAGCCGCCCTCGACCGGAGTGGCGCGGCATCGCAGCGCGGCCGCATCGGAACCGGCGTGCGGCTCGGACAGGCTGTAGGCGCCGATGGTCTCGCCGGAAAGCATGCCGGCGAGCCAGCGCTGCTTCTGCTCCTCGGTGCCGAACGCGAACAGTGGATGGCAGCTGAGACTGTGCACGCTGACGGCGACGGCGACCGCGGCCCAGCGGGCGGCGAGTTCCTCGAGCACCTGGAGGTACACCTCGTAGGGTTGCGCGCCGCCGCCGTATTCCTCCGGATACGGCAGGCTGAGCAGTCCGGCGGCGCCCAGCGCGGGGAAGACGCCATCGGGGAAGATCCCGGTCTTCTCGCACTCGGCCACGCGCGGCTCGAGCACCTTGTCGGCGATGTCACGGGTCAGTTCCAGCAGGTCCCTGGCTTCGGGGGTGGGCAGCATTCGGTCCACTGGCATGTCGTCTACTCCGCGGTCGCTCGATTCTCGTGATTCACAGTAACCGGGCGTCGGCGGGGATCGGTCCGCTCGTCCGGCAGTGGTGATCGGCAACTGTCGTCGCGGGTGGATGAACCGGTGGGCGGAGATCACGGTACGGACAGAATTCCCGCGAGCACGCTCGGTTCGGTGCAGAATGTCCGGATCGCCGGTGGCGCGGCCGGTGCGGCCGAGGTGCCGGGACGCCCACGCGGCTGGTACTGCACGTGCAGCTGTGCGCGCAAGTGCGCGTGAAGCTGCGGCCGCCGCCGAATCATTTGTGCTGGTCATCGCCGTTTCATCGGCTGTGGTCCGAAATGGAGTGCGCAGCTGCGCGATTGGTTCGTCTCATTCGGGTGATATCCCTTCGATCGTCTGGCGCAGTGACGCCACACTCGACTAAGACAGAAAGCTGTTGGGATTCGGGGTCGACCGGTGCGTCGGCGGCAACGCAGGGGGTGCCGCCGCCGCATCGGCCCGGAGACCTGGTTCCACGCCGCAATCCGTTCTAATATCTGCGTATGAATGCAGATAGCCAGGAATGGCGGTCGCGTCTCGCCGAGGATCAGGTGGGACTGGTTGTCGAGGTGTTCCGCATGCTCGCCGACCCGACGCGTGTGCAGGTGCTCTGGGCGCTGGTGGATCGCGAACTGTCGGTGAACGATCTTGCCGCGCGAGTCGGCAAGCCGGCGCCTTCGGTTTCACAGCATCTGGCCAAGCTGCGGATGGCGCGGTTGGTGAGCACCCGCCGATCGGGGACGACGATCTTCTACCGGCTGGAGAACGAGCACGTCCGGCAGTTGGTGGTGGACGCGGTGTACAACGCCGAGCATGCCGGGCCCGGTGTTCCCGCGCACCATCGCGGAGTGGGCGCGGTGCGCGACCTCCCCGGCCGCGACGAGGCGAGTGCGTCATGACCCATCGGCATCAGCACCACCATGCCGGGCATCATCACCACCATCGGTCGAGCGCGGTCGGCGCGTTGCGGGAAGTCTTCGTCCCGCACAGCCACGACGCGGCCGACAGCATCGATGACGCGCTGGAGGCGAGCGCGGTCGGCATCCGGGCGGTCGCGATCAGCCTTGTCGTGCTCGGGTGCACCGCGATGCTGCAACTGGTGATCGTCGTCGTGTCCGGCTCGGTGGCGCTGGCCGCGGACACCGTGCACAACTTCTCCGACGCGCTGACCGCGGTTCCGCTGTGGATCGCGTTCGCTCTCGGCCGCAAGGCCGCGACCAGGCGCTACACCTACGGCTTCGGCCGGGCCGAGGACCTGGCCGGGCTCTTCGTCGTCGCGATGATCGCCCTGTCCGCGCTGATCGCCGGCTACGAGGCGGTGCGCAGGCTGCTCGATCCGGTACCGCTCGACCACTTGGGCTGGGTCGCCGCGGCGGGGTTGATCGGATTCCTCGGCAACGAGACGGTGGCGCTGTACCGGATCCGGGTGGGGCGGCGAATCGGCTCGACGGCACTGGTGGCCGACGGCCTGCACGCGCGCACCGACGGGTTCACCTCGCTGGCGGTCCTGCTCGGGGCGGGGGGAGTGGCGCTGGGGTTTCCGCTCGCCGACCCGATCGTCGGGCTGCTCATCACCGTCGCGATTCTCGCGGTGCTGTGGACCGCGGCGCGTGACGTCCTGCGCCGGTTGATGGACGCCGTGGAGCCCGAGTTGGTCACCGCGGCCGAGCGGGCGTTGTCCGCGGAGCCGGGCGTGCAGGGCGTGCGCAGCCTGCGGATGCGATGGATCGGCCATCGGCTGCACGCCGATGTCGAACTGGACGTCGCCCCGACGATCACGCTCGCGGACGCCCATCACGTCGCACACGAGGCCCAGCACACCCTCACGCACGTGGTGCCCAAGCTGGATACGGCTGTGGTGCACGCCTATCCGGCGCATACCGAGGTCGCGCTGCCGGGCACAGCCTGACGCCGGGCAGTTGCTATCGCGGTCGCGGTGCCGGGTGCGACGGGGGGCCGGGCATCCGATACCGAAGTCGCGGTCCCCGGAGTTTGGTGCCGAGCATGTGCCCACCGAGGTCGAAGCACTGAGCTGACCAGCGGAAACTGAGGGCGCGCGCCATCGGATAGAGGCCCGTGGGATTGTCCCGTCGGCCTTGCGCGAGGCCGCCTACCGTTGGGTAGCATCGCCGGTGTGATGTGGCTCATGGTCGGTGCGTGCTGAACCATGCCGCCGCGTGAACCGACTTTCGCTGAGCTTCCCGACCTGGTCTTACGCAGCCGCATCCCGGAATATCCCGACGCCGCCGTGATCGGCGTGGCGGCGGGCTTCGCCGGCCTCGTTCCAGCCCGGGCGCCGAGCCGGGCGCGCTCCGATGTACCTGCCGACGGACCACGCCGTTCGGTACGGACTCCGAGTCCGAGGGCGTCATGGCACTCCTCGTGCACCTGCTCATCGAACATGGACGGCTTGGAACCACACGTTCCGATCGGCCCGCCGAATTCCCGGATCCGTTTGTCAACAAGCGGGATTCAGGATGAGCGGACAGGTGCTCGCGCGTCGGTCCGGAGTGGTGACGTGGCCGGAAATCCTCGCTACAGCGCCGGCCCCGCGATCCCGGATCGAACCGGACCTGACGTCGCTGGTGAATCGTGTCTTCGGTCGCGGCCCGATGCTCGTCGGCCGGGTGTTCAGCCTGTTCCGCCCCGATGCCCGCCCGCCTCGGCAGGACCGGCGATGCGGCGCTGTCGTATGCGGTGCTCACCCGCGGCGAACCGATTGCGTATCCCGGACAGATCCGCTGGGGCGGGTGCCCGACGGGAGCGCGTCGCAGGTGGCCGAAATCGACTTGGCTTTCTGACGGGAAGTCACCGAAGAAAAGAGGAGTTCCGATGTTGAGCACCATGCAGGACGAGCCGTTGTCGCTGGCGACGTTGCTGCGCTACGCATCGACGTTCGCCGGCGATTCCACCGTGTCCACCTGGACCGGTACCGGCGTGCGCACCATGACCTACCGTGAGGTCGGCGCCGAATCGGCGCGGTTGGCGAACGCGTTGCGCTCGTTGGGTATCGGGGTCGGTGATCGGGTCGGCACGTTCATGTGGAACAACAACGAGCATTTGGTCGCCTATATCGCGGTGCCCGCGATGGGCGCGGTGCTGCACGCGCTGAACATCCGGCTGTTCCCCGAGCAGGTCGTTTACGTGGCCGATCACGCCGAGGACCAAGTGGTGCTGGTGGACGGCACGCTGGTGCCGCTGTTCAGCCAGATCCTGCCGCACCTGAGGACGGTCCGCCACGTCATCGTGGTCAACGGAGACGCGGCGACGCTCACCGCGCCCGAGGGCGTGCAGGTGCACTCCTACCCCGAGTTGCTCGGCGCGCAGCCGGACACCTACGACTTCCCGGTGATCGACGAGCGTTCCGCCGCGGCAATGTGCTACACCTCCGGCACCACGGGCGATCCGAAGGGCGTGGTGTACTCGCACCGCTCGAACTGGTTGCACGCCATGCAAGTCAGCGCGAACAACGGGATGGGCTTGTTCGAAACCGACACCATCTTGGCGATCGTGCCGTTGTTCCACGCGAACGCCTGGGGTCTGCCGTACGCGGCGCTGATGTCGGGGTCGAATCTGTTGATGCCCGACCGGTTCCTGCAGCCGGGTCCGTTGCTGGAGATGATGGCTGCGCAGAAGCCGTCGTTCGCCGCCGCGGTGCCGACGATCTGGGGTGGGGTGCTGGCGGCGCTGGCGGCGAATCCGCAGGACATCACGCACCTGCGCTCGGTGGTGGTGGGTGGTTCGGCGGTGCCGCCGTCGATGATGCGCACCTTCGAGGACAAGCATGGCGTGCGGGTGCTGCACGCGTGGGGCATGACCGAGACCTCGCCGCTGGGCAGTGTGGCGCATCCGCCCGCCACCGCGGTCACCGACGAGCAGAAGTGGGCGTATCGGGTGACCCAGGGCCGTTTCCCGGCCGGTGTGCGGGCGCGTCTGGTCGGTGACGACGGTGTGGTGCCCAACGACGGTGTGGCGTTGGGCGAGTTGGAAGTGCGCGGTCCGTGGATCACCGGCTCGTACTATTCGCCCGACGGCGCGGTGATCGATCCGGAGAAGTTCGACGAGGGCTGGTTGCGCACCGGGGATGTCGGCAAGATCAGTCCCGACGGTTATCTCACGCTGGTGGACCGATCCAAGGACGTGATCAAGTCCGGTGGGGAGTGGATCTCGTCGGTGGATCTGGAGAACGCCGTGATCGGTCATCCCGCGGTGGCCGAGGCCGCGGTGATCGGGGTGCCGGACGAGAAGTGGGACGAGCGCCCGCTGGTGGCGGTCGTGCTGGCCGAGGGCGCCGAGGTGAAACCCGAACAGCTGCGGGAGTTTTTGGCCGACAAGTTCGCCAAGTGGCAGTTGCCCGAACGCTGGGCGTTCATCGCCGAGGTCCCCAAGACCAGTGTGGGCAAGTTCGACAAGAAGCGGCTGCGCGCCCAGTACTCCGACGGCGACCTGGACGTCACCACGCTCGGCTGACCGCGCCGCCCCACGTCACCACTTCAGCATCGGCAGCGGTGACGTGGGGTGGGTCCGCAGCCGCCGCGCGGCTAGCGATACGAGCCTGCGGTGGAAACCGTGGTTCGGGTAGCGCTTCGCCAGGTCGCGGTAGGTTCCGCGGGAGATGCCGAACCGGCCGAGCAACCCCCGTTCGACGTCGATGGCGTCGGCGCGCCGGAAGATCTCGACCGGGTCGTGCGGCGGCCCAGCCGGGCGGAGCTTGTGATGCTGATCGATCATCGACACCACCAGGCCGGTCGCGTCGTCGCGGTCGATGCTGGCCAGCCACGCGCGTGCCTGGTCGCACGAGGGGGCGAGGTAGTCGAAGCTGCCCGCCGACCAGATGCCGATGTCGTGCAGGACGGCGGCGGTCAAGAACTCCTCGCGCGTGCTCGGTCGAGGTTGCTGGTCGGCGGCCAAGAGGTCGCACAGCGTCAGGACGCGCAGCACGTGATTGGTGTAGGCGGCGCGGTCCGGCCCGAGCTGTTGCTGCCACGGCGCGAGCCGGGCTTCGACCTCATCGCGAAGATCGTTGCTGCTCATGGCGGTTGACCCTACGCGCACCCGACCGCCGTCGACGGCGGCGACGCGCGGGCGCACCGCCGGATGGACGCAAACACCCGGCGCGGGCGAATCGGTTTGCCGCGCCGGGTGTTCAGCTCGTGGATCAGCAGTTGCGCAGTTCCGGGCTCTGGTTGAGCAACTGGGCCCGGGTGCCGATGAACCTGGTGTAGGTATCGCCGCCGACCGCCGCGAGCGGGAACGCGGCGACCCGGTGGCAGTTCTGGAAGGCGAGCTTCACGCCGAAGTGCCGCTCCAGTCCACCGCGAATCGCGTCCGAAGCCATGGCGCGCAGCAGTTGTCCGCGTGCCACGTCGTCGGGCGGGGCGATCGTGTTGTCGGCGTATTCCTCCGTGCCGGAACGCAGGTCGGCGGCCACGCGGCTGACCACTTCCCAGGCGTACGGCAGCGAGTTGCGGACGACCTCGACGAAGTCGGCGTCGTCGACCTCGCCGCGCTCGGCGCGTTCCAGTATTGCGGTGGGGACATCAAGGGACATGGCGCTCTCCTCCAGTGCTGGACGTCGATGCGATGCCCGAGTCTAATCGAAAGTCGTTGTCAATAATGCTGGATTCGTCGTGAAAGAGCTTTTTCCAGTGCGGCTTTCGTGTCGGCTGCCAGCTGGGCGACCAGTTCTCCCGCGGGTAGCTCGGGAGTCAGCGTATGGGTTTGACCGGCCCAGAGATTGACCTCGTCCGGGTTGCCCGCCGCGCGCGCGGCGGCCCGCAGCGGGGCGGTGGCGTAGTGGATCTCCGGGTATCCCACCGGCGCGGTCGCGCTGTGCCGCAGCAGGAATCGGTTGCGCAACCCACGTGCCCTGCGTCCGGTGAACGCTCGCGTGAGCATCGTCGGGATGTCGGCGGTCAAGGCCGTGCGGTGCACCTGGTTGGTGCCTGCTTCGGGGCAGCGCAGGAATACCGTGCCCAGTTGCGCGGCCACGGCGCCCGCCGCGAGGGCGGCGGCGATACCCCCGCCGGTCGCGAGGCCGCCGGTGGCCACCAACGGCCGGTCCGTGGCGGCGGTGAGCAGTTGCAGGAGTGCCAGCAGGCCGAGCGGGTCGGCGGTGTCGTCCGCAGGGCGGTCCACGAAGGTCGCGCGGTGCCCGCCCGCCTCCGCGCCCTGGGCGATGAGCACGTCGGCGCCCGCCTCGACCGCGACGCGCGCCTCGTCGACCGAGGTGACAGTCACCCAGATTTCGGAACCGGCGGCGTGCAGCCGCTCTATCTCCGCGGCGCTCGGGCAGCCGAAAGTGAACGACACGGCGGCGACCGGGTCGGCGACGAGCAAGTCGAGCTTGGCATCCCAGTCGTCGGTGTCGTAGCGCGGATCCCCGAGTGTGTGGTCGGCGCCGAGTTCGGCGAGATAGTCCGCCAGGTCCGCGGCGGGGGTCGGTGGACCGGGTACGAAGAGGTTCACGCCGAACGGCTTGCCGGTGGCCGCGCGCGTCGCCGCGATCCGCGCCGCGGTGTCGGCCGCGCTCAGATAGCCGGCGGCCAGCTGGGCGAACCCGCCCGCTTGGGCCACCGCGGCAGTCAGCTCGGGAGTGGATGGGCCGCCCGCCATCGGGGCCAGCACGATCGGAACGTCCACCTGGTCGAGGATCACGCTCCGATTGTCGCGCATCTGGACATGTGACCCGGGCCTCACCAGCGATTTTGCGCCGGAAGGTTGCGGAATGGTCACGACGCGGTAGAGTTCCCGTCACGACGGATGCCAAACCGTTATCCGCTCGGCTTCACCGGATCGTTATCGAACCCGGTTCGGCTCGGGCTCCGGCATCCCGGACCCTGTTCTACGACCGAGGACTCAGCTTTGTCGCAGCACCGTGTAGGCCCCAGTTCCATTACCGTCCAGAGCCTCCTCGGCGACGGCGGCGAAACGGGCCGGCCGACGCGGCACCGCGCCGAGCCGTCCGCCACCGAGCGCGTGAAGGCCGCCGCGACCGCGGCGGTCGCCGCGGGCGCTTTGATCGGCGCCGCCAGCCAAGTCGCTCCCGCGATCGCCTACGCGTCGCCGTTGCTGCCCGGCTCGCACGATGCCGACGAGGAGACCCACGCCGCGCCCTCCACCGTGAAGGGTACGAGCATCCTGCCGATCGCCGAGGCGAAGGTTGCCGAGCCGGTCGCGCAGGCCGCGCCGGAGCCCGCCGCGGTCGCCGGGCAGATCGCGGCCCCGGTCGCCGCTCCGTTCGGCATTCCCAATCTTCCCCCGGAGATCGCGGCCCCCTTGGCTCAGGCCGAAGAGGTCCTCAAGGGCGTGCAGCAGCAGGTCGCTCCGGCGCCCGCGGTGCGCCCCGTGGCCGGTGAGATCAGCTCCGGCTTCGGCAGCCGCTGGGGCGCCATGCACTACGGCCTCGACTTCGCCGACGCGCTGGGCGCGCCGATCCACTCGGTCAGCAACGGCACCGTGATCGAGGCGGGACCGGCTTCCGGTTTCGGCCTGTGGGTGCGCGTGCTGCAGGACGACGGCACCACCGCGGTCTACGGCCACGTGAACGAGATGTTCGTGCACGCCGGGCAGCGCGTGAACGCGGGCGACGTGATCGCCACCGTCGGTAACCGGGGGCAGTCCACCGGTCCGCACCTGCACCTGGAGATCTGGGACCAGGCGGGCACCAAGATCGACCCGATGCCGTACCTGGCAGCCAAAGGCGTGCCGTTGCAGTGGGGCCCGTCCGCGCACTGACTTCTCCTGTCCAGCTTGATATTCCGGTCAGCGCACGGTTGCGCGCAGCGAAGCTTCCCGCGACGAGGTAATGCGGGAAGCGGTTGGCGCGCGGGTCTTTCAGAGCCGCCCCATGGGCACCGGTCGGTCGCTAGGCTCGGGCCGTGATCGAGCTGGGCGACATCTTCGAGCCTGGGTCACCGCACGGCCGCGTCTACGCCGTGCTGGTGCACCATCCGCGGTCGAGTCTCGCCGATATCGCGCAGTACCTGGGCGTTTCGGAAGACCTCGCCGCGGACTCGTTGGACGTGTTGTGTGAATTGCGCGCCGCGGTCCGCGTCGAGTCGCCCGAGGGCGAACCGCTGTGGGACGCGCACGCACCGGAATCGTTGTCCGAAGCCGAGGCGCGGCGCAGACAGCAGGAGATCAACCAGATGCACGCGGCCGCGGCGCGCTTGAGCGAGACGTTCCGTTCCGTGCGCCGCTCGCCCCGCGGCAACGGCGCGGTGGTGCCGGTGTACGAGCGGCTGGAGATGCTGGCGGATTTCGAGGAGATGCAGACCGGCGCGCGCAGCTGCGTCAAGCTGGTCGAGCGCGGCCCCTATCTCAGCGATCCGGAACGCGAGCGTCAGCTGTTCGAGCTCAAGCGGACCAGGCTCGGCGAGGGAATCCGCTATCAGACCTTGTATCAGGACACCGTGTACCAGGATCCGGAGCGCTTGCGGCACGCGCTGTCCACCAACGCCAGCGGCGCACAGGCCAGAACGCTGCCTGAGCCGCCGTTCAAGCTGATCATCAGCGACGACGAGCGCGCCAGCCTGGTGCTGCACGCCGACGAACGCAGGCCCGACCCGATGGGTCTGCGCATCACGGGGTCTCCCACGCTCGAGCTGTTGGTAAAGACCTTCGACGTACTGTGGACGATGGCCGCGCCCATATCGGTGAATCCGGCCGCCGAGGCGCTGGACGAACGTGACCGGGCGATCCTGACCTTGATGGGACTGGGCGCCACCGACGACACCATCGCGCGCAGGCTCGGGATGTCCCGGCGCACGGTGGTCCGCCGGACCGCCCGGCTGCTGGAGCGTCTCGGCGCGAGTACGAGATTCCAGGCGGGGGTGCAGGCGACCCGGCGCGGGTGGCTGTGAGCAAGCTCACCGATCGAACGAGTCCTGCAACATGAGGGACTCGGCGCCGATATAACGGCAGGCATCACGCAAGACACCGATTCCATGGGGGAGTGGGCGGTGCTCGACGAGAGGACAGCACCGAAAGGGGGGACGCGGACCGCACCGACGGCAGCCGCGGCAATCCGATACAGCGCGCGGGTTGGGCAGTCAAGCCCCTATATGATTGCTCGGTCCGCGCTGGCCCCGGATAACGAACCCTGCGCAGGGTTCGGCCCGGGTCCTGGCTCGATGCGAGAGGTGAATGCACTCGAATGGAAACCGCCCGTCGCTCTGCTCGCGGTAGCCGTCGCCGCAGGTCGGGCAGTCCGCTGTTCGCGCAGCTGCTCACCGCCGCCGTCGAGTCCGCCGCCACCGAGGTCGCGATCCGGTTCAACCCCACGGGAGACCCGGCCGACGATCGGGAACTCACCTACGCCGAGCTGGACGCGGCGTCCTCGCGGCTGGCCAGGGAGCTGATCGAGCGCGGTGTCGGACCGGGCGACGTGGTCGCCATCGGAATCTCGCGCAGCGTGGAGTCGGTGCTCGCCGTCTGGGCCATCGCCAAGACCGGCGCGGCGTACGTGCCGGTGGATCCGACGTACCCCACCGATCGCATCAACCACATCGTCGCCGACTCCGGCGCCACGGTCGGCCTGACCACCTCGGCGCACCGACCGGTGCTCGGCACCGGCGTGTACTGGATCGAGCTGGACGACCCGGTGCAGGCAGCGCGCATCGCCGCGCGCCCGGAGCACCCCATCTCCTACACCGACCGGGTGCGTCCGCTGGACGAGCGGCACCCGGCCTATGTCATCTACACCTCCGGGTCCACCGGCAAGCCCAAGGGCGTCGTCGTCTCGCACAGCGGTCTCGCGGGACTCGTGACCGCGGAGCGCGAGCACTACGGGGTGACGGAGGATTCGCGCGTTCTGCACGTCTGCTCGCCGAACTTCGACGTCTCGGTGCTGGAACTGCTGCTGGCCTTCTCCACCGGCGCGACGCTGGTGATCGCGCCGCCGTCGGTGTTCGGCGGTTTCGAGCTGGCGGATCTGCTGCGGCGCGAGCACGTCACGCACATGCTCATCACGCCGGGGGCCCTGGAATCGGTGGATCCGGCGGGGCTGGACGACTTGCAGGCCGTCGTGGTGGCCGGCGACAAGTTCGGACCCGAACTGGTCGCTCGCTGGGCGGCCGAGCGCGAGTTCTACAACGGCTACGGGCCCACCGAGGCGACGATCCTGGCCACCAGTACGCCACCGATGACGCCCGGCGAGCCCATCACGATCGGCGCGGCCATCCCTGGAGTCGGGGCGTTCGTGCTGGACTCGCGGCTGCGGCCGGTGCCGGCCGGGGTGGTCGGCGAGCTGTATCTGACCGGTCCCGCGCTGGCGCAGGGCTACCTCAACCGGCCGGGCCTGACCGCTGAGCGATTCGTCGCCAGTCCGTTCGGCGCCGACACCGGCAATCCCGGAGCGCGGCTCTACCGCACCGGCGACCTGGTGCGCCGCACCGAATCCGCGGGCCAGGACGGCGTCATCGAATATCTGGGCCGCTCGGACTTCCAGGTGAAGATCCGCGGTTTCCGCATCGAACTCGGCGAGATCGATAACGCGCTCACCGGCCACCCGGACATCGACTTCGCGGCCACTCTCGGCAAGACGCTGCCCTCCGGCGCGACCGCGCTGGTTTCCTATGTGCTGCCGCGGCCCGGGGCCGATGTGGACACTGGCGCGCTCGCCGAGTTCATCGGTGAGTCGTTGCCCGCTTACATGATTCCGGCGTCGATCATGGTGTTGGAAGAGATTCCGTTGACGCCGGTGGGGAAGTTGGATCGGGCGGCGTTGCCGGAGCCGGTGTTCGCGGCGCGGGCGTTTCGTGCGCCG
>NZ_JBEYSX010000030.1:0-31346 GCF_040642815.1 Nocardia sp. NPDC047648
CAACCGGAGCATCGAATGCGCCGGACACCAACAGGACAACTACCGCCTGGGGACAATCAGCTATCGAGACTGAGGATTCTCAGCTAGCGCCATCATCGCCGGCGCCATGAGGTTGCTTCCGGGCTTCGCCGGCGCGGAAGATCGACTCGATCGGAACTGGACTGGACCAGGCCTGCGTGAGCCCGCGCGGCGCGTGGCTGGGCACGGTTGTCATGACCAAGCGGTCCCGAGGACGTCCGAGAGGCGAATTGCGATTGCGATAGAACAGCCGAGTTCGGTGAGTCGCTGCCGGTTTCGCGTGATGATCGGTGTCATGGGTGACGCTGGAGCGCCGATGGAGGCGGGGACGACCGCGCTGGATGTGTTGCATGAGACCTTTCAGCGGGTCAAAGCGACCGACCCGGCTGATATCGAGACCGCGTTGTTGGCCGCGTATGAGGGGATTGCCCTGACCTATGCCGCCGATCGGCTGTTGGAGGAGACGGTTCTGGAGGTCGACTTCGCCCGGTTCTGGCCCGGGGAGAATTTCCTTGGCCCGGGAGGGCGGCAGCGGGTGGATCTCGCGTTGGCGTGGCTGGATGCGGCGCCGTCGCTGCCGCACCTGACCGCGCAGCACGACGTGGTGACCATGTTGACGCCGCCGGAGGTGGCGGTGTCGATGTACGGCGGGCGGCTCAGTGATCCGATCACCGAGACCGAGGCGAAGCAACTGGTGTTGACCTCGGTGAATGTCGTGGTGGTCGCGATGCGGTCGATGTGGCAACAGGTGCACACCCTGCTGACCCGCGCCGCCGAACTCGCCCGCGAGCCCGAGGATCGTAGGTCCTGCAAGGTCGCGGCGCTGATGGCGCACGAGCTGGCTCATCCCGAGCAGATCGACTACCGCCGCGACATCAACCGCCGGATCATGGCATTGACACAGACCCGGCGCACTCGCGCGCAGCTGGTGGGCGACGAGCACCTGATGACTCTGCTGCGGGAGGCGCTCGGCGCGGCCGCCCGAGCCGAGGATGGGTGGGCCACCTTGAACAAGGTCGTCGCCGCCCTCAAACGTGCCGATCCCGAGTGGATGCCTGAGCGGTGGGGCTACACCACCGATCTCGGATTAATCAATGCCACCGGACGATTCGACATCCGCAAGGTCGACCGCCCCAACGCGAAGAAGGTCCCCGAAATCCGCGCCCGCGACCGGCGCCGCGGCTGAAAGGGTCGGCGGTCTACGGCCAAGCGTGACCTCCTCGAGGAGGTTGCGGCCGGGCCGGTCGGCTTCCTGCACTGTGAGCATGTCGCATTGGGCGGGGGCGAACAGCTTGTGGCTTCGCCTGCGCAAACCCAGCACTGCGCGGCGCTAATGCTCAGTCATTCGTGGTGTCGGGACCGTCGGTGTGACCGCTGTGCAGCAGACGCAGAACGCTGCGAACTATCTTGGCGTCGGTGCTGTCGGCGGGCGCTTGGGCAAGTACCGTCTGTGCCAATCGTGTCAATCCGCCGATGTCGGTGGTGACTTCGATTGTGCTGGAGCGAGTGCGGTCGAACGCATCGGTGATTGTTGCGTGCAGGTGATGCACGATCGCTCGGGTTCGAGGTTCGGTGTTGTGCAGCGGCGCCACCTTGACGTGCACGCGCCCCTCGACCAGGTGCGCCTCGAGGTAGGGGCGGCTGCGGGGTCGCCCGGCCGCGGTGAACACGATGTGGTCGATGCCGGGATGCAGGCGCAGATGCTCGCGGAACGCGCTGGCCACACGCTCGGGGGTGACGGTGGCCGGGAAGCCGCACGACGGCCAGTCGCAGCGGCCCTCCGCACGGGCGATGCTGAGTCTGGTGGCCGGCGAGTCGCAATGCAGAGCGAAATGCATCTGCTGAGCGGAAGCTGCGTCCGCGCCGGGTCGCTGGTCTTGTGTCATGGAATCTCTGGTGATCAGTCGGCGACGGCGGGCGGTGTGTCGGTGGCAGTGAAGCTGTCGTGGTCGGGTGTTGTGGCGGTGGGCGCGGTCGGTGTGGGTGGTGTCAGGGCGTCTCGGAGTTCGTCGAGTGTGGGCGGTGGCGCGTCGTCGGTGATCGCCTCGAGGACCGCGGCGTGCTGGAGGGTGAGGTTGTGGCGAGCCAGCGCGTCGTGGACAGCCTCTTCGTGGACGTGGTGGGGGTCGTATTGGACGATCGCGGTGAACGGCTTTGCGCGCACCAGCGTCAGTCTGCCGCCGAGTTCGGCGGCGAGTTGTTTGATCGCTTGCTCGTCGCCTTGGAGCGGAAGTTCGGCGTCGTTGCCTGCCAGCCGCCGCAGGACGCGTTCTCGGATCTTGTGCAGGCCGTTGGCGGGGCTTGTCCTGCTGCGAGCCCAGTCCAGGGCGTCGGTGAGAGCTTGCCCCCACACATACAACGCCTCGAACACGGCGTCGTGCTGGGGATTGTGATGCCGCCACTGGATCCAGTGCGGGTGCCTGCTGTTGCCGTTGTCGGTCCACAGGTTGGCGGAGAGGTTGTGTCGGGCTTCGGCGTAGTCCTCAGGGGTGGCGGGGATCGGCAGGTCGGCCGGGGCGGGACTGTCGGGCGCACGGTCGAGGACAGCGCGGATCGAGGTGTGGATGTCGGCCAGAACGGCCGCGGCTCGGGCGAACCGTTCGCGGTCGGGAGGATATTTCGGCATGAGTGTCAACTTTCGACCGGAGGCGGGGCGCAGGTGCGGCGTGCGTTAGGTGATCAGCAGTTCCTCGGCCGCTGCCAGCCTGACCCGCAGAAGGCGACCACAGTCGACAGCCCGCACGGCCAGTTGATCTGACGGATCCTCGGTAGGTGCCGCGGCCGCGCGACAGCCTGGCCGCTGTCGTGGGACCGAATTCGGTCATGCTGGCCGCTGTCGGTACTCGGGGCGATACTCGGATCGGGCTGCCCGACTCGAATCTAGTTGCAGGGGAGAGAGTCAGGATGATCTGGCGTGATGGACGTGGAGTGTTCGAGGCCGAGGTAGGTGCTCTGGTCGTGCGGGGATGGTCGTCGACGGTGGAGGACATGGCGGCGCTGTTGGCCCGCTACGGCGTCGCGGCCTCGGAGTTGGCCGATGCGGCGGTGTCGCCGGTGGTGGCGGCCGCGGAGTGGGATCATGTGCGCGCGGGCAAGCTCGAACGTGACGCTGAGGACTGGCACACGCGGCTCCGGGCCGTTGCCGTGGGCCCCGAGCGACAGGTGCTGCGTGGGCGGTTGGGCCAATTGCGGAACCGGATTCCCGCGGAGCCAACGGACTTGGCCGCATGGCTGGGCGAGCAAACCGAGCAGGTGAACGCGACAGCGCCGCAGGTCGGCGAGGTAGCGGTCTTCGATGGCAAAGGTTCGGTTGGCTATGAGCCCAGCCGCGAGCCGGAGGCATGTTCGGAGTGTTTGTGCTGGGTGGATCCGCGGGCGATCGTGTCGACGCCGGATCGGCGGTGGGGTGATTTCGATCGGATGGAGGCCGGTCGGCGTTCGCTTGTCGGGTTCTGCGAGACGTTACGCGTGGCGGACACCGCGGCGGCGCTGGAGGAGTGGATCGATGACTTCACGATCGGGCGGTTGCGGCAGCCGGTGCGGTTGATACGGGTGGAGGGTCCCGCTGGTCCGGTGTACGTGCTGCGTGCGGATGGGACCCATCGGGCGCATTTCGCGCGGGTGTTCGGGTTGCCGTTGCTGGCGTTGGTGCGCACGAGTGCGTTGCCGAGGCCCTTGCACGTGACCGATCGTCCGGACATTCCTGGTGTCGACCGATTCAGCCGGTGGGGCGCGTTGTGGGGTGGGCTGCGCAAGCACGGCCTGCTCGAGGTCGAGGGAGATCCCGAGCCTGCGTGGTTCGCCCGTTGGACGCCGACGCGGCTGTGTGCGGAGTGGATGTTGCTGCCGCCATCTGCGGCGGTCGAGGTCAACCGCGCCTACGACCGCGTCTACCCGGGCGCACTCGAGGAAGCGACGGGACTACCAGCAGAGGTGCTGTTCGACGCGCAGAGATGGGCCCGCACGATGGTCGGTGACGCGCCTCCCGCGGTGAGGGATCAAGCTGGGCGGATACTGGTGCCCAGGCTGCCGCCGCCACCATCGCCGGGCTGGCACTCCGAATACCGGCAGCCGGCTCCTCCGCGCGACGAATCGTGGGTCGCGCGGCTGCGGCGGAGGTTGCGACGCGACACCACACCTGCCGCGCCCGACATGATCACAGCGGGCCCTATTCCCTCAAAGCGCGATCTCGTTGCGACGCATGAAACCGGACACGCTGCAGGTCAGGCGAGTGAGACGGGTCCGGAATAATCCAGCACCGGCAGACCATCCGATCATCACGGTGGGTGTAGATGGCTGGTCTCGGTTGGGACGTAGGTCAGGATTCCGAGCGCGGCACCCACGCGTAGCGCGAGGCTGCGCTGTTGGGCGGCAGGCAGGTCGGCGAAACCCCGGCAGATTGCGGATCGCTTCTGGTCGAGGGTGGAGTGGCACGGGATGTGGCCTTCGTTTCGGAGTGCATCGCGCAGCATCTGCGACCGGCGGCCGGGCTGCAGCATCATCAGGTTTCCGGGCCGGAAGATACAGGTGGTGCATCGGTCTTCGCAGACACGAACCTGGTTGTCCGAGCACACGATCGCGGGCCGCGGGTCGTCGAACTCTGCATCCATGTCCCTACCTGTCTTCGTCGTTGCGGCCCGACCGCAGCCCGAGGCGGGCTCCGCGCGGCGGGGCGATGACCAGCGTCGCAGATTCCCGGTCAGATCGGCATCGTGAGTGGCCGATGCACAGTATTGGAGCTTGCAATGTTCGCTGTCGCCGAGCCCGCTGTCTTACAGATTTCTGATCGGCCGAGCCTCCCGGAACTGAGTCGTGAACCCGGAACTAGACGGATCTGCCACACACCCCACCTCGTTGGCCACCGCGCGCCGAAGCTCACCGGTTCCAAGCGCGACGTTCGGCAGACAACTACGTTTGCGAGTGAGGAGCAGCGGGGAAATCGGTGGCACTAACCCGCAGCTGGTGTTGATGATGGTCTGATGCCGAAAGCGCTTGAAGGTGCTGTTGTTTCGCGGGAGAGACGGGTCGAGGTCTGTGCCGCTCAAAGCTCGAACGCGCCCGCGGCGGCGCCGGGCAAGCATGAGTCCCGCCGATGTGGATAGTGCGGCGAGCGCGTGCAGGTGATGGGCCGAGGTTGCGGGTGTTGCGGATGCGGGCACTGCGCGAGGCCGGGCACGCATTCCTCGAGACCGTCGATGAGGCGGCGAGGCTGGATGCCGGGGCATGGGAAGCGCGGATCGGCCGCTACAGCCGCAACGGTCGCCAGGTGCTGGCGGTCGCGGAAGACCAGACCCGGGGGCAATGGGTGGCGATGGCGGGTGCCTTCGTGGACTCCGAGCGCGATAGCGACGAGTTCGATCTGCCGGATCCACCCGTTACCGAGGGCGATCGATGGGCGATGGTGTGGGGGATGTACGTGGAAGCGTGCCACCGCGGCCGAGGCGTGGCCGATGCGCTGTGCGCCGAGCTGTATCGGTGGGCCGGCGAGGACGCCGGTGTCGACTGGCTGGGTCTGCACGTGCGCGACAGCAACACCGCCGCCATCGCGCTGTACCGCCGCAACGGCTTCGAGGTCGTCGCCCGCCACAGTGATCCGAGGCTGGAGGTGACATCGCTGGTGCTGATCCGGCCGGTCACCTAAGGCGAAACGGGCAGCCACCCGCCACAGCGGCGGCGGCAATGTGCGACCAGCCTCACGGTAGTTGGTCGTGGACGGTCATATGTTCTCATCCGGCCAGGCACGGCCCTGTCAGCGAAGGGTGGCATGACGGACCGACACCGCCCGCGCGCTCATGCCATGCTCCCAGCATCACAACGGATTGACCTCCGCTTACCTCGCGGTCAGCAGTTGAACGGGAAGCACGACTTCGGCGGGGCAGGTGGCTGCGCCGGCGCGAGAGTCGAGGGCACCACCACGGTGGTGTCGGCCGGCCTGCCGGGAGATCCCATGTGGGTGAGGGTGAGCACGACCAGCACGAGGGCTGGGACGCCGAAGAGCGCCGCGAGGCCCCACCAGATCGGGGTGGGCGAGGCACTGCGGTAGCCGTGGTAGTACGGGGACCGGTAGCGCCCCGGCCGCTGCGGTGCGCCTCGATCGGTGAAGCGGACCGACCCCCTCACATAACTGCCGCCTACCCGCCCCCTGCGCGAATGCCCTCGCACGGCTTCATACCCCATGACCGCCAGTATGACTTGAGAGCCCGACACAATCAGCCGATCAGCGAGACTGATCGGGGCGCTCACCCGGTGACAGGTCAGCAATCGAACGGAGAGCACGACCCTCGTGTGCGGCAAGTGGCACGGGATGCGCGGGTGAGCAGCTTTTGCTCCGCCGCTGCCCTATGGACCTAGGAGAAAGAGACACAGGCGACAGCCCTAAGGCTCGGTGGCAGGTCCTGGTTGGGATTTGGCTTCGCTCCTGACGGTCTGATCGCCGCGTTATCCGGAGCCACTGTAGGCGGCTTCCCGCGTGCAGTCACGCTGGGCTCCGATGGCGTCGAGGAATGACGAATAGTCAGCTATGCCAAGGGACTTGAGAGCTTCTTGGGCCGCCCGCCGCTACTCGGGCAATTCTGGCGCTGCGACCTGGTGATCGATTCCCTGGCCGGAACCAGACTCATTGGCTCTGACCTCTTCGGTTCAGGCAGTCGCATGTGAGTGGTCGGGGTAGCTGATGTGCGCCGCTATCAGGTGAGCGCAGTTCCGGCCGGTGAACCTCGGCCGGAACCTGCCCGACTCAGACGACCTTGGCGGTGATCAGCACCTTCCAGATCTCGACCTGGTCGACGATCTCCACACCGAGGTTCTGCGCCCTGGTCAGCTTGCTCTGACCGACACCCGCACCGGTGATGAGCAGGTCGGTGTTCGCCGAGACCGACGACGCTGCCGTCGCGCCCGCCTTCTCACACAAGCGTTGGAATGTCGGGCGGGCGACCTTCTCACCCGAGCGCGGGTCGCTGATCGCCCCGGTGATCACCACCGTTTTGCCTGCCAAGGGGGCGTCGGCGGCGACGACCGGGGGGAGGTCTTCCTCGCGCACGTCCAAGCTGACGCCCGCGGCTCGCAGTCGCTGCAGTTCCGGACGCAGGCGGGTCAGATGAGCGACCAGGGATGCGGCGACCTTCGGCCCGATGTCCTCCACCGCCACGAGCCGTTCCTCACCAGCGTCGGCGACCTCCTCGAGGGAGCGGAATCCCGCGCGGGCCAAGCGTGCGGCGGTGCCCTCGGAAGCCATCGGGATCGCCAGGCCGATCAGCGCGCGACGCATACCGACCTGGCGGCTGGCGTCGATCGAGTCGATCATGCGCGCGGCGGAGACCTCGCCGATACGATCGAACTCGAGCAGGCGCTCCTTCGTCAGGGTGTAGAAGTCCGCAGGGCTCTCCAGTAGGCCGGCCTCGGCGAGGCGTTCGATCCACACCGGCCCGATAGCGTCGATGTCGGCCGCCGCCCGCGACGCCCAGTGGATCAACCTGCGCACTGTCTGCGCGGGGCAGGAAACATTGCTGCAGAACAGTTCTCGGCTGTTGCCCTGTTCGGTCACCGGCTGCTGGCAGGAGGGGCAGGTGGTAGGCGGCACGATCTCGCGTTCTTCACCGGTGCGCTGGGAGGCGTCGAGCACGCCTGCCACGAAAGGGATCACGTCGCCCGCGCGGCGCACCAGCACGGTGTCACCGATTTTGATGTCGCGGGCGCGGATCACCTCTTGGTTGGCCAGCGTGGCCTTCGTGACCGTCGTCCCGCCCACGAACACCGGCTCCAGCAATGCGACCGGAACGATCTTGCCCGTCTTACCGACGTCCCAGACCACCTCGACCAGCACCGTGGTCTTCTCCTCCGCGGCGAACTTGAACGCCAGGGCTCCCCGCGGGGAGTTCGACCGCGTTCCAGCGGCGGCGTAGGCGTCGCGGTCGGCCAGCCGCAAGACCGCGCCGTCGAGGTCGTAGTCCAAGTCGTTGCGGGTGCGCTCGATCGCTGTGATCGCGACCTGTGCCTGTTCGGCGTCGGCGCAGTGGCGCATGTCCGCGGCCGTGATCCCCAGGGCCGCCAAGCCCTCTTGCAGGTCTTCTGCGGCGCTGTCGGCCGGGGTGTCCAGATCGAAGCCGAAGAACTGCAGGCGGCGTTCGGCGACGGTGGCCGGGTCCTTCGCGCGCAATGTGCCCGCGGCGGCGTTGCGAGGATTGATCAGCGGCTTGGTCGGGTGGGCATTGTTGTAGGCAAGGAAGGTCGAACGCAGCATCACCGCCTCGCCACGCACCTCCACCCGCCCCGGAACATCGATCCGTTCGGGCACAGCGTCGACCAGCGCGCGGACCAGCACGGTGACGTCGTCGCCGGTGGTGCCGTCACCGCGGGTCACCGCCCGTGCCAGCCGTCCTTCCTGGTAGACCAAGGCCAGCGACAGGCCGTCGAGTTTCGGCATGACCACCACCGGCTGGCCGGGAAACCGATGGAAAAAGGCGGCGACCTGCTCGAATGTGGTCGCCTTCTCGAGTGACAGCATGGGACGGGAGTGCCGCACCGGGGCGTGCAGCGTTGCGGGCGCGCCGACCCGATCGAGGGGGTTCGGGTCGGGTGTGAGGTCCGGATGCGCCTCGATCAGGCCCCGCAGCTCGTCCTCGAGGGCGTCGTAGTCGGCGTCGGCGACCAGCGGCTCGCCTTGGTAGTAGGCCTCGCGCAATGCCACGACACGCTGTGCGAGCTGTTGGATGTGTTGCCCAGTGTCCACAGCACTGGACGCTACCGATGCCCCCTGACATGCAGCTGGGACGTCGCCGCGGGCAGCGGTGAGCCGAGGCTCGGCGGTCTCGGCGCGCAGGATCTGCGCCGCCATGGTTTGGGTGGTCGCGTCGTGGACGGCGCGGTCACCGAACTCGGTCAGCCATCGATGCTCGCCGTCACGGTGAGCGAATGCGCCGGTGGCGTCATGCTTTTCGAGGATCTGCAGCAGTGCGGTCCATTCAGGGTTGTCGTCGGTGGCGTGGCTGTTGTGTGGGATGGCGAGGGCGATGACGGTCCGCTCGCCGGTGCCGGCGACGTCTACGCCGGTGTAGGCGACCGCGGTGGCGCCGGGGGGAACGGTGGTTCGTGGTGATGCGGTGGCCACTCGGACCAGATGGTGTGCGAGGTCCTCGTCGGACATCAGCGATTTGCTCTCGTACCGCGTGTCCTCGTCCACCGTGATGCTGGTGTCCTCGGAGTCGGTGTGCTCGTTGATGGCTGCGCGCAGGGCGTCGAACGCGCGCGAAGCGAAGGTGATGGTGCCGGTGGATTCCATATAGAGTTCCTGTGTCAGAGTTCGGGACTGGGGGTCGGTGGGTGCGGTTCGTCGCTGGTGACCTGCTGCGCTGCCGGGTTGGCGGGCGGGGGTGTTGCGGCCGCGATGTCGCTGCCGGTCAGGCCCGCGGTGGCGATGGCGTCCCCGGTTTCGTGGCCTTGGGCGGTGTGGCGGATGGTGGCGAGGATGGTCTCGAGGTGGTGGGGGTCTGTGGGGTCGAGGGTGGGTGTACTGGTCGCGGAGCGCGCGACGGTGATTCTGGAGAAGATCCGCAGCAGCGGGCGGTAGTTGGTGGGTGCCGCGTATTTCTCTGGGCATGCTGACCAGGCCGCGTGGTTCCATTCGCTGGGGTCGGCGCCGAGGCGGGTGTAGTCGAGTGCGTACCCGGCATCGGCGATCTGGCGATCGAGGAAGATGCCGAGTGCTCGGCCGTTGCCTTCTCGGAAGGGATGCGCCCAGTTCAACCGCATGTAGTTGTAGGAGATGTACTCGACGAACCGGAAGCGGTCCAGTTGCGCCCAGGGCACGGCGCGTAGGTCGGCCAGGGCGGTGGGTAGGAAGCTGTCGAAATGCAGCGGGTGCAGGAAGTCGCGGCCGCTTTTGCTCATACCGACCGTGCGTAGCTGGCCTGCCCAGTCGTAGACGTTGCCGAACAGGTGGGCATGGATCGCGCGCCACTCCGTGAGATCGCCGGTGATGGGGATGTCGACCTTTCCGCTGCGGATTTCGAGTTCTCGTTTGGCGGTTTCGCGGTGCTCGCGGCGGGCGAGTTCGGCTGCGTTGTGCAGTCCGTAGCGGTTGCGCAGCATCATCTCGCCGGTGTCGGATGGCCACAGGTATGCCTGCCACAGCGCGTCGTGATCGTAGGGTTCCTCGATGCTCATGACTGCCTCGTCCGGCCGGGTCGTTCGGTCCTGAGGTGCGCCACCGACGCGGGTAGTCCACCGCTGGGGTGCTCCGGGAATTCATCGGCGGCCCTCGACGATCATGGGGATGGCCCGATATCCGGTCCGGGTCGATCGGGCGGCTGCGCCGGGTGCAGGAACGTCTCACTGGCATAGCGGCTGTCGATCGAGAGGAGGTCTGCGACCGCGACCGCGATGCTGTGTCCGGGGTGCTGGTCGGCTGGTGCGGGCTGGGGATCCAGGCCGTGGTCGCGGCGGGGGAGGGCGGCGATCTCGGCACGCAGGTCCTCGACCGCGGCATCGAGTTGTGCGGTGATCCTGTCGGTGGCCGCGTCAGGGCGGGGTCCTTGATGCAGGATCCGCTGCGTGGTCATCGACGTGGGGTCGGCGAGGACTCGGTCGGGGCCGTCGACGGCGAGGAACGCTTCCAACGCTCCGCGCGGGATGTAACGTCGCCACGTCTCGGTGCCCGCACGCCGCATGCCAGCAAGGTCGGGCTGGTGGTAGCGCATCGGCGCATCGACGATCGTCGCGTTTCGCCCTAGCGTCGCGGCGAACAACCGGGCCGCGGTCGCGTCGAGTGCGTCGTCGGTCCGCTCGGCGGCGAAGACGAGCTGGAACTGCTCGATGGGGAAGCGGGCGTTGATCTCGCTGAGGTCGGTGATCTCTTCGACGCTCACCCGGTCATCCAGTCCCGCGGCGGTCAGCGCCGCGGTCCACATCGTCCTGCGCTGCTGGCTGCTGAGCGGGTTGTGTTGCTCGGCGCTGAGCCGATCGAGTTGGCGATGCGCTAGAACGAGATCCGCGGGCAGCTGTGGTGGTGGCAGCGGTGGACGCAGGTTCAAGATGCCGATCGTGAGGCGGGGGAAGTTCTGCAGCATCGTGGCAATGGTGTCGAGATCGGCGATGGTGACTACCTGGAAGCGGTCGAAAGTCACTGCCGAGAGCTGTGAGCGTGGTCGCTCGGCGGTCGGCCACAGCCGTGGTCGGACGAGTTCGCGGGCATGCTCGAGTGAGGCCCGCAGGCGCGGGTACGCGCGTGCGCGCAGGCTGGCGTGCAGCCGAAGCCAGTCGCGGCTCTCGGGAAATGACAGAGGCCGCTCGCGTAGGGTTTCGATGGCTTGGCGGGTGGAGGTGCCGCTGACTTCCAGCGGCGGGTTGTGGGGGTGGGGGGTGTCGTCGGGGGAGATGGTGGTGCGCCACCCGCTGGGAGTGCGGATACTGCGCAGATACGGTTCGCTGCCACGGCCGTGGTAGATCGACACAGCCGATACACGCTCAGCGGTGTCTGCCCACTCCGCGACGTCGAGCAGGCTGTGCGCGTGCTCGAACAGGTGATTGTTACCGGGGTAGTCGGCGGTTCCCAGGCAGTCGTAGTCGATCTGGGCTGTTTCGAGTGCGCCGAGGAGGCTTTCGTCGAGTGAGTGGGCCGTGAAGGCACATTCGATGCGGTAGGCGCCGGGGAGTGCGGTGATGACGTCAGCGGCAACTGTTCGGCTGGCGAGGGTGTTGTCGATGATGAAGCTGGCGCCGATGTTCGCCAGGTGTTCGGTGGCCGCGATCAGCCACTGATGTGCCTGTTCGGCGACGACGGGATCGACGGGGTGTCGGCCGTGCTGGTGGTGCGGGTGAAACAGAAGCAGGTCTTCGATACCGAAGATGCTCGCCGTGCTGCGCGCCGAGAAGGTGTCGGCGATTGTGCGGGCAAGCGCGGCGGAGGGGCTGCCGGGATGGCTGGTGAGCACCACCGCGCGTGGCTGGGGGTCCGGGAAAGCTTCGGCCAGCAGTACCGGGATGATCTGGGTGGTGAAGATGCGGGCATGGTCGTGCTCGGGTAGTCGCGGCGGCGCGGGCCCCGGCAAGGTCATTGCGGGGACGCCAGCTGCGCGGCCAGGTCGGCGGCGTCGATGTCCAGCACAGCTCGAATGTGGTCGTGGTCCTGTGGACGCAACGCGGCCCGACGGCGAACCAGATTGTCCCGAGCCTCGCCCCATCGGGGGTCGTCGTCGGCCCGTTGGCTCGCCGCGGCGGCGAGCCAGGTCAGATAGCGTACGGCGCTGTCGTAAGCGGCGGTTTCATCCAGTGGCGGGAAAGGGTTACCCACAGCGATTTCGTCCTCCCAAGCGGGCTCGCGGCATGTGCGGCGCGCGCGGGTACGAGGCTACGCGCGCAGGCACTCCTACCGTGGCCGGCAACCGACCAGCCGCATTCGTGTCGCGCGAGCAGTGACTCGCCGACGCCATGACGGGTGAGTTCGCTGGGTCGCTCTCTGGTCGTCGCGCTGGGATCTTCGTTCGAAACAATGTTTCCGCGCCGAGTAATTCGCATCAATTAGTAGCGGCGCTAGAAACGATTTTCGCCACTAATGGATGCTGATTTTGTCGGTGGGCCCTGCGATCCTTGGCAAAGACGGCGAGGAGGTGATGGCTGGTGACTGGTGGGGTCGCTGCGGCTGATTTTCGTGACGGTGGTGTGTTCGGTGAGCAGCCCGGCAGTGATGGTGGCTGGGCGGAGGAGAAGGAGTTGTTTCGTCGCTGGCTTGCGGCGAGTATGTTGGCGTCGGCGTCGCAGACAACATACCTGGAGCGGGCGGGGGCGTATCTGGGGTGGCTGAAGGCGGCGGGTGCGGAGAATCTCGATGCGCTGAGTTCGCAGACCGGCCGCGACCGCGCCGTGGCGGCGTATCTTACTCACCTCGATGTCGAGCGGGGTTTGGCCAGCTCCACGCATAATGTGTCGCTGGCGGCGCTGGATTCCTATTACACCTGGCGGGGGGTTGGGGAAACCGCAGGTGGCGGCGGTAAGCGTGATCCGGGGTGTGCCAGCGACGTTGACTGCTTGGCAGCGCAGCCGGTGTCTGGATGAGGCGGCCACCCGGTCACCGCGCGACTACGCGGTGTTCGTGCTGCTATTGAAGACCGGTCTGCGACGCGAAGAGCTGGCCAACCTCGATGAAGACGACATTCACCTCGACGCTGTTTCCGGTTGGGTGCGTGCGCCCGGCCCGGGTGACACGGATCGGGTTATTGCATTGGATGCGGGGACGCGCCGGGTTCAGCTGACATGGGCGGCTGCCCGGCGAAAGATGTTGGCCGCAGGAAAGGCACAGCGTTCTTCCTCGGCCATAGCGGTAGGAGGCTTTCACCACGACGGGTCGGGGAGATCGTGGCCGAGATCGGTGCGGCAGCGGGCTTGGCTTCGGCCTTGTCTCCGGGGGTGCTGCGCAACACCTTCGAGCAGGATCTTCTGCTCGAAGGTCGGGAACTGGCTGAGGTCGCCTATCTGATGGGCCGCTCAAAGCCGGATCGTGACAAGGTTCGGGCCCTGCGCGCGGCGAGTGTTCCCGCCGGCCCGCAGCGTCGTAGGCCCGCGGGTGGCCGAGCTGGGGCTGCGGGCGCGGTGGAGCAGTTGCGTATGGAGTTCTGACAGGCTCAGCTACCTCGGAAGCTGATGATCGCGGCTGTCTTTCGGCACCGTGTTCTGTCGCTGACGCAGGACGGGTGTTCGACACTATCGGGCTCGTTGCTTTCGCGCCGCGGTGCCCGCGGTTTCCCGGGTTGTGCTGTACCAGGTGAAGAACGCCTCGGCGCGGGCCTGGTCGAAGGTCGCCGTCAACGCGAGATCGTCCGAGTCGAGGTCCACCGTGACGCCGTTGGGCAGCTGAGCGGCGCGGCCGGTGTCGGTGAGCCATGCCGTGATGAGGCTGCACACCGCACCGGTCGCCTGTGCGGTGGTGGTGAGCGTGGCGACGACGCTGAGGGTGGTGTGGTCGACATGGAGGTGGGTGCTGACCCCGCGAATGGTTGTGTCCAGGTGCCGGGTGAGGTGATCGATGTCGCCGACGGTGCGGCAGAAGGCATCGAAAGTCGCTGCCGCGGTGATGAGTTGGTCGCGGTGGCGGGTGACCAGCTCGCGGGCGCATTCACCGAAGGCGGGGTCGGTGATGTCGGCGAGGCGGCGCACCGTGATCTCGTCGCCGCCACGTTGACTGTTCACGCCGCGGCGCACGGCCCATTGACGGTTGATGCGGTCGGCGTCGATCAAGGTCACGGTGTGCATGTCACATGCCGGTGCGATGCGGACACTCCAGCCGGAGGGCAGGCCGGTGTCGGGGTCGACGGTGATTAGAGCAGGCTCCTGGAGGTGATGGTGGTGGCTCGCCGCGGCCGGCGCGCTACAGCGGCAGCGGCTGCGCGGGTTTGCAGGGCGAAAGCGCGGACACGCAGCCCGGTGCGGGCGAAGTGGTCTGCGAAGCGGACAGCGCGGGTGTCAAGCAGCCATTCGGCGCACCGCGCCAGTTCGATTCCCGCGTTGTGTTCTTCGTCGTTGGAGAAGAAGCCTTCGGCGGCTTCGTAGTAGTCGGTGACAGCGGCAGCAAGGGTCGCTGCGCAGGTGGTGGGATGGGTGGTCAATCGGTGTCCCCGCGATCCCGACGCCTCTCTCCTGATCGGACAGACCCAGCGCCTGCTGCGCGTAGTCCGCGAACCAGAACTCGCGTTCTCATACTCCGACACAGCGATGCCGGGGCTCGGGTCCGAAGCAGCTAGTACCTGCCTCGGGCCCAGAATGCACGCGGGCAAGTCCTAATCGGCGGCGTCCTTTAGCAGCTTCCCGTAATGCTCCAGCAGCAGTGCGCACGCTGAGCCCGCCTCCCGCAACTCCTCGACGGACGCGGTGCGTTTGGCGGCCAGCTTGTCCCAGCTCTCCGCGGCAGCGATCATCAGGTCGGCACCCTCGATCGCTGCATCCAGCGAGTATTCCCCTCCATCATCCATAGACATGGGATGTTCCTTCCTTCGTCGAAATCAGCGACCGCCTGCCAGCGTGGACGTGCGCTGCCGCTGGTAGCCGATCGTGCAGCCCTCGAACACATCCAGCAGCGACAGCGGGCGGTCGAGCAGCTCCACCGCCGCCCGCAGCACGCCCATGTACACGATCGGCAGCAGCGCGGCGACGCATCGCAGCGCCGGGTATTCAGCGTCCAGCTGCCCGGCCACGTGGGCGGCGTCCACCGCGCCGGGCATGCCCATCCGCATGTCGTACGGCTCGACCTCCTGGTCCAACCGCAGCAGCCCATGCCGGGCCGCAATCGTTCTGCCCCCACCACAGCGAGTGATTGTGCTGCTCGGGATGCTCCTTCACGTGCGCGAGAACCTTCTTCGCGAGCACCAGCTGCTCCGGAGTTGAAATCAGCAGGTTCCCTTCCTTGCTGAGTCGCATGACTCACCGCGGCCGAGCGGCCAGAAGCCGATACGCCGGGGTCAGCCACCGACCAGGGCCCCGCGCCCACAACCGCCGGTGCGCTCGCGGGCATTCACTGGGAATGGGGGTCGGGTGCGCGCGGGGTTGTCGGGCGTATATGCGGATTTCGCGGGTGCGCGGCTACGCTCTCAGCGCGGCCAGTGCCTTCCCCGATCCGGTGATTGGCGCGGCTCGGCTGCCGACGGTGGTGGCCGATACGAGAAACCCGGCCGACCGTTCCTGGGTGGGGGCTGGTCGGCCGGGTTGTCTCGTGGCGCTCAACGTGGAAGAGGCCCAGCCCCGCTGGGTGTGGGGCTGGGCCTGTGTGGGGCTGGTTAGGTCAGTGCTTTCCAGCCGCCGCCCATCCGTTGCTGTCCGTATGTGCAGCGCCCGACACCACGCTCTGCGACACTCAGTTCGAGTGTTGCTGGCCCTCGAGCTGGGCGAAGTACTCGGCCATCATCTCGTTCTCCTCGAAACCGAGCACCGTTGCCTCGATCTCGGACCGGGTGAACCACTTCAACATCTGGCCCTCGGTGAGGACCACGTCGTCGATGTCGAGATCGAGTTCGGTGGCGAAGGTGTGCTCCAGCAGCCCCCAGGGCCGCAGCCGCGTGCAGTGGTGGGTGACCTTCTCCGGGTCGAGCACCACCCCGATCTCTTCCTTGATCTCGCGGATGACGCCTTCCTTCTCGGTCTCTCCGTCCTCGCGGTAGCCGCCGAGCAACGCCCACATCCCCGGGCACGGGATGCCGGGCTTCTCGTCGCGCAGGAACAGCAGAACCTCGCCGCTGCTGTTGCGGATGATGATGTTCGAGCCCTCGGCAGTGACGGTCGGTTCCTCAGCCATGTGGCCGCTCCTCGTGATTGTCGGATGTGATGGACTGCGGGGCGGGACGGTCCGCGGCGCAGCGAAACCCGAGATCGAACGCGGAATAGTCGGGCACCCCGCAGATCCGCTCGGACGTTCTTGTCTGCCAGCGCATCATCTTCCACGACCCGCCCCGCGCGGACCGGAAGCCCAGGCCCGCCGCGGCCGCGAACCCGGCGTCCAACGCCGCGCCGCCGTAGGGGCCGTACAGCGACGACGTCCACTCGGTCACCTGGCCGGCCATATCCAGCACCCCGAATGGTGACGCCGACTCGAACAACGCACCGACCGGCACGGTGCCGGGCGCGGGCCCGTTCTCGCGCCAATACACCTCGTACCACGATTTCCAGTCGGCAAGGTTGCGCAGCTCGGTCCCGGCCCACAGCTCCGCGGTGTTCGCCATCTCCGGCCGCCATGTCGATCCCCACGGCCAGGCCCGCCAGTGCGGGCCGTGCGCTGCGTATTCCCATTCGATTTCCGTGGGCAGCCGCTTCTTGGCCCAGCGGGCGTAGGCGCTGGCGTCGTCGTGGTCGACGTGCACCACCGGGTGATTCGGGCGGTCGGCGACGGCGTCGATGTCCGGATGCGGATGCCGCCAGCAGATCCCCGGCATCTGCCGCCAGTAGTCCGGGCCGTACACCAGGCCACCGGCCTGCTCGGCATACGTCATCCACCCGGTGGCGTCGACGAACTCGGCGAACTCGAGGTTGGTGACGGGTGTGCGGTCCAGCCAGAACCCCGGAACCTGCACGACGCGTTGCGGTGCCTCGTCCTCGAACCAGGCCCGGTCGTAATGCTGCTCGCCGCTGAGGCTCGCGAGATGGTGTTCCGGGGAGCCAATCACGGTCGCCCCGCCCGGAATCCACACCATGTTGATCATTCGTTCACCCGCCCATGAACGCCGACAGGAGGGCCACCTCATGGTTGGTCCCCGGCAGCGGCAGGTCGAGGCGGTCGCTGCTGCTGATGCGCTCACCGTCCAGGGCGATGGTCGCGTACCGGGGGATCTGCCCGGTGTCGGTGAGGATGCGGTTCGCCAGCGTCGGGTACTGCTTGGCGAACCAGCGCAACGCGTCCCCGAGCGTGTCGGCGGTGCACGTCAGCTCCGCCAAATCGCCGCCCACGATGGTCTTCCAGTTCGTCGGCACCTGGAAGGTCACCTGGGCGGTCATGCCGTCGCCCTGGCGGTGGTGGGGGCGCAGTGGGCACGCATCCACTCCACTGTGCGGGTGATGCCCTCGGTTAGCGTCACCTTGGCCTGCCATCCCAGCAGCTCCTGCGCGCGATGCATGTCCGGACAGCGTGACGGGGCATCCTGCTGGCGGCCTTCGATGACCTCGACCTCACCGGCGCCCACGATCTCGACGACCAATTCGGCCAGCTCCTGGATGCTCACTTCTTCGGTCGCGCCGACGTTGACCGGACCGAACGCGTCACACGCGAGCATCGCGCAGATCGCCGCCACCGCGTCGGTGACGTACAGCAGGCTGCGGGTCTGCTGCCCACCGTGCAGGAACAGCGTCTCCCCCTTGAGCGCGGCGGCGCAGAACGCCGGAACAACTCGACTGTCGCCCGGCCACATGTGCGGTCCGTAGACGTTGAACGGCCGGATCACTCCGGCCTGCACGCCCTTGCGGTGGTAGGTGATCGCGGCGGTCTCGGTGAACATCTTGGTCACCTCGTAGGCGCTGCGCGGCCCGAGCGGGTCGATCGCACCACGGCACGTCTCGGCCTGCGGGTGTTCGCGGGTGTCGCCGTACACGTCGCTGCTGGACGCGACCACGATCCGCGCCCCGTAGGTCGCGGCGGCATCGAGCGCGTTCATCGTGCCCGCCGAGCCCGCGCGCAACGTCTGGACGGGCATCTGCTGGTACATCGCGGGCGCGGCGGGGCACGCCAAGTGCACGATCGCGGTCACATCCGACAACCCTGTGAACGCGCTGGGATGGGTCACGTCCCCGTGGCGCACCCACAGAGCGGGGTTGTCTTCAGCAGCCGCCAGATTCTCCCGGCGGCCGGTGGAGAAGTTGTCGATCACGGTCACCTGGTGCCCCTGCTCGAGCAGCGTGAGTGCAAGATGGCTGCCGATCAAACCGGCACCCCCCGTAATCACCGTGTGCATGGTCTAACTCCTGTTCGTGCTGATTTGTTCGATATTCGGGAAGCGTGAGAGCAAGTCGGGGGGCTGGAAATGAGGTCGCGGACGCTGCAACACCCTCATGGCCGGATTGTTTTCGGCGGCCACACGTCCGTTGCCTGCTGCGGCAACCGCACTCGTCCGGCCCGGACGTCAGCAACCAGTTGGTCGAAAGCCTCGATATGGTTCACGCACTCGGCGTCGTCTCTCGCTCGCTGTTCAGGCTGGTCCTGACGCAGCGCGAGCAGGAGGTACTTCCACGCCAGCCAGGAGACCATCTGCCCGTAGGACGAGGGATTCTCCGGCGCGTCGGCCGCGGGCGTGATCGCGCGGACGTGGGCCGCGGTCTCGCGGTCGATTCCGAACGTCATCAGCGCCAACAGCTCATGCACTTCGTCACGGACCTGCCGCCCGTCGTCGAAGACCTCCCGCCACAAGCCGATGAGTTGCACGGCGGCGCGCTGCATCGCGGTGCTGGGCTCCTCGGTGCCGGAGAACGCTCGTAGGAACGGTCCCGCGTCCGGCAACGGTTGATCCGGAGTCGCCTCGGGAGGCGGGAAGACGTAGACGCCGCGCATGATCGTTTTGCCATAGCCTTTCGACGAAGGGGATTCAGGGTTTGCGGGCAACCGCGCCGCAGGCCGAGACCGGCCGGGCCTCGCCGACCTCGGCCTCGGGCGCGTGCCACTGGGTGATGGAAACGAAACCGGGCTCCACCATCTCCAGGCTGTCGAAGACCGCTTCGACCTGGCTGCGGAGGCGCGGAATGAACGGCACGCCGCCGTGGCTGGCGTAGGCGTGGCACATGTCGACATACCGACGGCTGTCGTCGGTGCCGTGCCACATCAACAGGAAGCTGCCCGACGGCGCCGCCGCCATCAGCGTGTCGACGATCCGCCGCACCTCGTCGTAGTCCTCGACCAGGCCGAGCACGCCCATGAACATCACCGCGATCGGCTCACGGAAGTTCAGAACGTTCTTGGCTTCAGCGATGATCCGTTCCGGGTCGCGGAAGTCGGAGTCGATGTAGGTGACAACACCCTCGGCCGTCGTGCTGTACATCAGCGCCCGCGCATGCGTGAGCACGAGCGGGTCGTTGTCCACGTAGATGACGCGGGCCTCGGGCGCAACGGCTTCAGCGACCTCGTGGGTGTTCAGCATCGTCGGCAGACCGCATCCGATGTCGAGGAACTGGCGAACGCCTCGCTCGGCGGCGAGGTAGCGCACCGTCCGGATGAGGAACTGCCGCGACTGCACCGCCATAGTGGTGATGTCCGGATTGATCTCGATACAGCGGTCGCCCACGATCCTGTCGATCTCGTAATAGTCTTTGCCGCCCGTCCAGTAGTTCCAGATCCGAGCGGAGTGCGGAATGTCGGTGCGGACCAGGACAAAACTGTCGTTGTCGCTCACGCGCGCACCTCACGCGAGCCGGCCGAAACCGCGGTCGCCAGCGACAAGCCGAATCTCAAGTACACGTTGCCGGTGTCCGCGGCCAGCACGGTGCACTCCGCGCGGATGGTGTCCAGCCGCCGGGCGCAGTCATCCTGGGACGGCTCCACTCGCGGGATGATGACCATCGCGACGCGATGAGCGCGAACGTCGTTCATCAGATCCTGGAAGGCCGTCGGCCGCATCGGCCCGACGACGTAGCAGCGCAGCACATGCACCTGCAATTCGTCGGCCAGAGCGAGCGTCTGATCCAGGTCAGTTGAAGGCGAGGGGCTGTTGGTCCCGTTGATGAAGATCAGCGCGGTCGGCTTCTGCTTCAGCATCTACTCCCCTCGCCCTCGATGGACATCGAGCTGGTCGCCTTCGTAGACGAACCGACGCCAGCCGGTGTGACGTGGTTGTGGTGCCCGACCCGCGCCGCGGAGCGGATCACGCGACGCGGGTGGACGATTGCGGCCGCCACCGACAGGGCGGCGGATGGTGGTGCACGCCAGGACCAGGAGCGACGGCGCGAGGGGCAACAGCAGCGCCCACGGTTGCTCAAGTGCCATCGAATTCTCCTTCGATGTCCTCGGCCTCCCAATCGCCGAACGTGTCGAGCAACCGCCCCAGCAGTTCGGGCGGCACATCGCACGACACCGGGCGCAGCGGCCCCACGAGCACAGGCCGCTGCGGTAGCACGTGGTCTGGCATTGCGGACTCCCCAGAATCAGCGGCGCAGTTGTCGAGTGGAATGCGCCCAGCGCCGGGGACATTCGGGGTTCCGAGACCAGGGCGGAGTCATGTCGGTCGCCCCGGGAGTCGATCGCTGTCAACCACGGGGGTGGTGTGGTTGGCGCGAACACCCGACGCCGGGTCACGAGACGAGCGTCACAGTTGCGGAGTAGTGATAGCTAGGGCAGACAACACGGCAGACCACCCGGCAAACTGAGTTCGCCCCTCGCCGGGGGCATGATTCTCGCTATCCTCGGGTACAGGAAGAAGGAGTCCACCGTGGAGACACGGATGCGGAACCATCAGTTCTCGCAGCAGATCGCGGAGAAGGGCTGGACTGAGGACGAGGTAGCCGAGCGTGTCAACGCTGCGGTCGAGCAGATCACCGGTCGTGCAGGCAGCTACGACGCCAACTACATCGGCAAGTTGAAGCGGGGCGTGGTGCGATGCCCGCACCATCACTATCGGTTGGCCCTCGAGCAGGTGTTCGGCGTGTCAGTAACCGAACTGGGCTTCCTTGACCGGCAAAGACGCAGGGCACCAGGCGCGCATATCGAGTACGGGCAGGGGGCAAGTGGAGGAGACGAGGACGTGCAACGGCGGAAGTTCCTCAGCGCGGTGGCGGCTGCGGTCGTCGGCGCTACAGGTGAGCTAGGCCGGTGGCTGCCTAAGCTGGCACCCGGTTTGGGTGCGGTGCCGACGCGGGTCGTGCCGTCAGACGTTGCTCGACTTCGAGCGATCACCGAGGATCTGAGTGCCCAACAGAACCGCTACGGCGGCTGTGTGATGGTCGATGCCACATGCGCAACGCTGGCGTGGAGCGCGGGCCTGTTGCGCGCCGACTGCGACGACTCAACTCGCAATCAGCTGCTCATCGCGTTGACCGAGTTGGGGAACATCGCGGGTTGGGCTTGTCATGATGCGGGCCAGCAGACACAGGCTCAACGCTATTTCAGTCAAGCATTGACCTGGGCGAAAACGGTCGACGCCCCGGAGGCCAACAGCCTCGCCGCGAACGTCACGTTCGGCATGGGCAGAGTGGCGCTGCACCAACGTGACCCGCAGACCGCTCTGCGGCTGGTTCAGCTGGGACAGATCGCAGCGCAGGACGCGGGCGATCTGGGCGAGGCCGCGCAGCTGCACGCGACCGCGGCGTGGGCCTACGCACTCATGGGCCAGCGCAGCCGCGTGAGCGACAGCCTTGCTCGTGCTCAGCACGAGATGAGTCGTGTCGATCGCAACCGGGTGGAGCCGTGGAGCAGGATCTTCTTCAGCACGGGCGATTTCCTCGGTCACACCGCGCTGGTCAACGGAGTGCTGGCCACCGCGTTGGACGATCAGCACACCGTCGTGCAGCTCGCCGGAGAGTGCATCGAGCTGACCCGATCGTCGTTGAGCCAGGTAGACGAAACACGGCCAGCACGAAGTTTGGTGTTCGACCGGATCGTGCTGTCAACAGCCCTGTTCCGTGTCGGCGCTGTCGATGACGGTATCCGAGAAGCGAACCATGTCCTTGAGCAGATGACCACCATCCGCAGCGCCCGAGCTGTGGAGCGGCTCACCGAAATCGAGAACGCCTCCGCGCGGTTCGCACGAACTCATTCCGCCGTAGGTGACATGCAGCGAGAACTCGCCTCGGCACGCGTGGCGTTGCCGGTCTGATGACCACGCTGGACCCAGCTCGCGCACGACAACTACGTGACGTGCTCGCCAGCGCTTGCGCGCGGGCGGGCCTGGGCGGCGCTGATGATGCCGAGCTGATCAAATACACCAACAACG
Organism: Nocardia sp. NPDC047648; assembly: GCF_040642815.1. Lineage (NCBI taxonomy): Bacteria > Bacillati > Actinomycetota > Actinomycetes > Mycobacteriales > Nocardiaceae > Nocardia > Nocardia sp. NPDC047648. The sequence continues at coordinate 22,395 of NZ_JBEYSX010000030.1, forward strand.
CGACATACCGTCTCCCGGGCTCCGTGATTGCACGTATCGGCCTCGGAGCGCTCGGCCGCACCCGAGCACCGCGAGTGGTCACCATGGCGCGGTGGCTGGCCCACCACGATGCCCCCACCGTGCGGCTGCTCGACACCGAGCAGCCGGTGTACATCGGCGACTACGCCGTCACCTTCTGGCACGAAGTCCCCAACACCGCGCCCGGAGAAGATTTCACCGCCGGTGAGTTGGCCGCCGCGGTGAAATCGCTGCACACGATCCCGGTCGCCGATGCCGCGAGCCTGCCGACATGGGACCCCTTCGCCGCCGCATCGCTGCGGGTTCACGCAGCCGACCCGACGATAGATGCCGAAAGCCTGGATTGGTTACGAGCGCAATGGATTCAGGTGCAACGCGACTACCGCAACCTCACGATGCCGCGAAGCGGCGTGATCCACGGTGACGCGCACACCGGCAACCTCCTGCGCGCACCAGCGGGCACAACGATCCTCGCCGATCTCGACAGCACCGGCATCGGACCCACCGCCTGGGATCTCGCCGTCGTCGCAGTCGACGGGATCCGGTTCGGCCACCGCGAGTTCTACAGTGACTTCGCCGCCGCCTACGGAGCCGACGTGACGTCATGGACGGAGTGGCCGGTGCTGCGCCGCATACGCGAATTGCTCCTGGTCACCTCGGCAATCCCAGACCTGAGCCGACGCCCCGAAATCGCGACCGAACACGCTCACCGTCTACAGTCGCTCCGCGCCGGACAGCTCGACGCCATTTGGCGGCCCTACAAGTGAGCGCGGTTCCGGCATCGACGCGGCCGCACCAAGACTCAGCGGGAAATCCTGGTCAATACCGGTCGTCCGCACCTGGCGGCGGCGGCCGGTACTCCTCGCCCGCGATGGCGGCCTCCAGCGCATCCAGGACCCGCGCGAGCACCACACCGCTGGCCTCCCCCCGCACATACGCCACGCTCGGCAGTTCCAAGATGTGCGTGATGGTGATGTCGTCGACGTGCGGCGCCGGGCTGATTCGGCCGGCGAGGTAGCTCGCGAGTTCGGCAGGGTTGGCCGGTCGGCGGGCGGCGTTGATCGCCTCGACGACGGCACGCAGCAGGGCTTGGTGCTCGCGGGTCATCAGGGCCTGGTCGGCGGGGTCGCTCACTTCTGGTCCTGGGTGGCGTCGGTGTAGATGCGCAGGCCTTCGGCGAGCTTGCCCGCCATGATCTCCATCGTCTCGGGCGAGAGGGATTTGCCGAAGGCGGCGGCGTTCAGCAGCCACTCCCGCACGTTCTCTATCTGCATTTTCGCGAAGTCCAGGCGGCTCAGTTCGGGCATGGCCGCACCCTACCGCCAATCGAACGTGTGTTCTATCCCGACTCTGAGGCGACGGCGGAGTCATACACCGCGGCCGCGTCCCGGACCTTCCTCGCCAGGAGGCTCAGCACGTCGGCGGTGAGGTAGCCGCCACCCAACGCGGTGCGATCGAGTTCGGCCGCTACCTGCTCCAACGCCAGCCGCGCGTGCCGGACCGTCGGTGTCTGCTGTGACATGAGCGGGTTCTACCAGCAGGCACCGACAGAAACGGCACGCTGCGCCACCTACGCGGTGCGCTTCAGCGAGGCCACGGCACGCTTGAGGTCGGCGTAAGACACCTTGTAGTCCTCGGCCTCGCCTTCGGCGTCCTTCAACCCCTGCTCGACGAACTCCCGGTACACGGTCGTCACCTCGACGCCACGCTTGTCCGCGATCTTCTGGGCCCGCTGCCTCTGGCTCTGCCGCAACCGCACCGTGGTGACCACCAACGGGTCATCGTCGGCGGCGGGAGGCAGCACCGCGTCGGCGTCCACCGTCTCGCCGAACACCAGCTCGCCCGCCTCGGCGGCGGCGGCCAGCTCTTCGCCCTCGACTAGGGCCTGAAGGTCCTTCTGTGCGCTCATTGGTTGTTCTCCCACTCCTCGAACGCGGCTACTTGCTGCGGAGTCATCGGCGCGGCGAAAGTGATCTGGTGATCGAAGTCGCCCAGCGGCCGCAGGACGACCAGGATCGGCGTGCCCGCCGGTGTGCGGGTCCAGACCGCCAGTCCGCGTGCACCGGACTTCGTCTCGACCCGCTGTACCCATCGGCGGCGCGCGTCCAGCAAGGCCGCGATCACCTCACCGGTGCCCAGACCCTGTAGACGACTGATCGCCGACGGCAGCCACTCATAACCCACCTATAGAGAATACACCGAGCATCTCCGCAGATCGGAGCGTATGGGGGGGAGTTAGGAAGCCGCCGCGCGCTCCGGCGACAACCCGGTCACCAGCTGCGGCAGGATCACGCTGATCGACCCGCGCACCACCAGGTCCGCGACCTCGTCCATCATCGTCGCCTCACCGTTCACGATCACTACCCGTGCCGATATGGCCGCCACCGGCACCAGCCCCGACGCCGGGAACACCGTCTGCGACGAACCGACCGCGATGAACAGCTCCGCTCGCCGCGCCGCCGCGTCCACGCGCGCCAGCGCCGCCCGATCCATGTCTTGACCAAAGGACACCGCCCTCGACTTCAGGACGTCGCCCCACGCGCAGCGCGGGTCGGTGTCGCCGTCGCACACCCGCTCCAACACCAGCTCGATCCGCAGCCGCGTCGAGCACTCCAGGCACACCGCCGCGCGGTCGTTGCCATGGATCTCCACCAGCCGCTCCGGACTGGTCCCGGCCGCCAGGTGCAGGCCGTCGATGTTCTGGGTGATCAGGGTGTCCAGCTTCCCGGCGCGCTCCAACTCCACCAGCGCGTGATGCCCAGGATTGGGCACTGCGGTCCGCCGATCGGCCGCCCGGCGAGTCCATTCCCGGCGCCGCAGCTCCGGGTCGGCGCGGTAGTGGCCGATCGTGGCCGTCCGCTCCGCGCCAGGATCGGCGGTCCACAGGCCGCCGGTGCCACTGAAGTCGGGGATGCCGGAATCGGTGGAGATTCCCGCGCCGGTCAGGACGCTGATGTGGCGGGATTCGTGGATCCATTGCCGCACTGTGGTGATTCGGTTGTGCTCCGATCCACCTCACCACGGACGCCCGACACCATCACCGCAGCCGATCAGCCCATGATCCGGTTGAGCGGATGCTGCGCCCAACGGTCGCGGACCTCGAAGTATTCATGCACCGTCCGCGACCCCGGCACATGCCGTGTGACCGCGCAAATCTCGTTCAAGCTCGCGCCCACCTCCACCGCCTGGGTGACGAACGACCGCCGCCCCGAATGGCCGGCATACCCCTCCGACAGCCCGGCGCGGGCTTCGGCCGCAGTGATGATGCGCCGCACCGTCTTCTCACTGATCCCGTGCGCGGTCAGACGCCCGCGGTGCGGGGTCAGCGCCCGGAACGCCGGCCCCTCGGTGATGGCCGCCGCCTCCCGCCAGCGATGCCACGCCGTCACCGGGCACACCGGGCTCCCGTGCTGCCACGGCACCACCACCGTCCCGGCACCGGTCTTCGACACACGGATTTCGACGATCAGGCCCCGCTCGTCGGGGTCGGGGGTGATGTCCTCCACCATCAACCGGATCGTGGTCCTGGATCGGTCGGTCTGCACCGCCAACTCCGAGCGGCGCGGCGAGCCCGAACCAGAAGCGCAGCACCGAGGCGTCGCGCAGGCCGCGCAGGGTGTCCGGCTGCGCAGCCACCATCGCCTCCAGGTGCCCGGCCTTCAGGATCGGGGCCTTCTTCGTCGGTGGCAGCTTCCGCGCCCGGGTCAACTCGTTCTCCAGGCGCTTGACGATCTTGGCGACCTGCTCCTTGGTCTTGAGGGTCGGCTCGGCGTCGAGCTTCCGCAGCAGAATGTGCACCGCGGCCAACCGATGCCGGATGGTGTTCGGCCGGGAACCACGCTGTGAAAGCCAGCCGACGAACCCGACCATCGCGCCCTTCTTGTTCTAGGTCAAAGGGATCTGCATCTCCGTCGTGTACGCCTGCCACAGCCGCCACGCCGCCCGGTAGAGCTCGGCGCCCTCCTGGGTGGGAAACAGAGACGGCTCGACAGCGGCGAGCTGTGCACGGACAGCCATTCGCCTGATCGGCCGACAACGCCCGCGGCATAGCCTTCGTTGAGGACATGGGTATAGGTTGGTCCGACGTTCACAGTGCTTGCTCCTATCGGCGGGGTCGGCTGGTCGTGTGTCGCGGCCCGACCTCCAAGCCGCAGTCGGGTCCGATGTAGTAGGACCGAGCCCAGTCACCTGATGTGCTGCTTCCTCGGGCAGCGCGCAGGCGACCTTCTGCTCGTGCTTGGTCAGATGCTCCGCACTGGGTCGCTCGAAGAGGTTGAGCAGGCGGTGAATTGCTCTGTCGGACAGCGGGTTGGCCGTCGGGGTCATCCGTCCTTCTTCGGGCTGCGCTCAAGGACGTCGGCGACGGAGATGGCGTTGTTCGTCATCTCCGGTGCGAGCCGAGTGGCCAGCGTGAGCGCGGGGTTAAGTCGAAACGGGTCGTATCGGCCGATCAGACGGCTTGCCGTCGTAGACGGACGTGGTTCGGTGCGGCGGCGGCGAGGATCGATCGCTGCGCTGGAAGTCGGGTTGCACCATCCAGTGTCGTTGATCCTGGCCGCGAATTCCCGGGCGAACGCCATCGCGGAGGCAGAGCAATCGCCGGTACACCGACACTGTTACCGCGCCGTCGGCGACAGCCAGCCACTAGGTTCGTCTCCCAATGGGGTGAATCGATCGGCTCCGTGATCGGGGCCGGTCGTGCATCATGTCGTGCGTGGCGACCGCGATCGGTGATCGATACCGAGTTCTGACCGACAAGCAGTGGGAACTGCTGGAGTTGCTGCTACCGAAGTCCGAGGGCCACGTTGGCCGTAACTTCGCCAACAATCGCCTGGTGGTGGAGGGGATGCTGTATCGGCTGCGCACCAGTCTGCCGTGGCGGGATTTGCCGGAACATTTCGGGCCGTGGCAGACGGTGTGGAAACGCCACCGCCGCTATGCCGCAGACGGCAGTTGGGACCGGGTGCTGACCGCTCTGGTCGCCCTGGCCGACACCACCGGTGACCTGGACTGGGTTGTCTCGATCGACTCGACGATCGTGCGGGCACATCAGCACGCCGCTGGCGCGGCCGCCGACTCGGTGACCGGGCTATGAACCGGCCGACCATGCCATCGGGCGCTCCCGCGGTGGGCTGACCACCAAGATCCATCTCGCCGCCGACGGCGCCGGTCGCGGCCTGGCCGTGCTGCTCACGCCCGGTCAAACCAACGACTCGCCGCTGCTGCCGCCGCTGCTGGACGCGGTGGTGGTTCCGCGGCTGGCCGGTGGGCGCCGCGGCGCAATCCGGAGGTGGTGATCGCCGACCGCGCCTACTCGGAGGCGCGAACCGAACTCTGTTGCGCCGCAGACGTATCCAGACCGTGTGTCAGCGTTCACGAAAGTCCGCAGGTAGGCCGTTTTCCGTTCACGTATTCGGGCAGGGCCGCGTTCACGTAATTCCCCAGCGGGAAGCCGGTCGCGACTGGTGTGGTCCTCGCAGGAGTTGGCTGCTCCCATCCGATGGTGATGGGAGCCTGTATTGGCGAGGAGAACGTTCGACGTGGTCGATATCGTCGAGATCTTGGTTCACTGGCATGCGGGTCGTTCGCAGAGCCAGATCGCGGCCAGCCTCGGGCTGGACCGCAAAACAGTGAAGAAGTATGTGGACCCGGCGATCGCGGCCGGGTTGTCACCGGGCGGGCCGCAGCGGTCGCCGGCGGAGTGGAGCGAGCTGGTGCGGCAGTGGTTTCCGCAGATCGCTGACACGAAGGTGCGGCAGATCACCTGGCCGGAGATCGAGCAGCATCGCGAGTTCATCGTCGCGATGACCAAGGCCGGGGTGACCCGGCAGACGATCTGGCAGCGGCTGCGCGACGAACACGGGCTGACGGCGTCGGTGTCGTCGCTGAAACGGTATATGGACGCCAACCTGCCTGAGGAGAACCTGCGTGGCCGGGTGACGGTGTTGCGGGAGGATCCCCCGGCGGGTGAGGAAGCGCAGATCGACTACGGATATCTGGGTTCCTGGGTGGATCCGATCGGCGGTCGACGTCGTCGGATCTGGGCATTCGTGATGGTGCTGGCGTTGTCGCGGTTGATGTTCGTGCGCCCGGTGCTGACGATGGATCAGCGGGCGTGGACCGAGGCGCATGTGGAGGCGTTCGCGTTCTTCGGCGGCGTGCCCAAACGCCTGGTGCCGGACAACTTGCGGACTGGGGTGGCGCGGCCGGACCTGTATGACCCGAAGATCAACCGCTCCTATGCCGAGTTGGCCAACCATTACGGTGCTCTCGTCGATCCGGCGCGGCGCGGGAAGCCGAAGGACAAGCCGCGGGTGGAGCGGCCGATGCCGTATGTGCGGGATTCGTTCTGGCGCGGGCGGGAGTGGATCTCGGTGCAGCAGATGCAGCAGGCCGCGGTCGTGTGGTGCCGGGACGTGGCCGGGCAGCGACGGTGCCGGCCGCTGGAGGGTGCGGCGCCGATGGTGGTGTTCGACGCGGTCGAGAGTGAGGCACTTCTTCCGTTGCCGGGCAAGGATTTCGTGCTCGCGGACTGGTCGACTGGCACTGTCGGCCCGGACATCCATGTCAAGGCCGGACGGTGTTTGTATTCGGTGCCGTGGCGGTATATCGGCCGGAAGGTGGATGTGCGGTCGACGTATTCGATGGTGCAGATCTTCGACCGTGGCGAGTTGATCGCCACGCATGTGCGCAAGCCGTTCGGAAAGCAATCCGACGTGTCGCATTACCCGCCCGAAAGGATCGCCTTCGCCATGAAGGGCCCGACCTGGTGCCGTCAACGAGCCGAACAGATCGGCGAGTCGACGGTCGCCGTGGTCGCCGAATTGCTCAGCGAGAACGCTTTGTTCCGGCTGCGCGCCGCCCAGGGCGTGCTCGGGCTGGCCGACCGCCATGGCGAAGCCCGGCTCGAACTGGCGTGTGCCAAGGCGATCGCTGTCGGTGACCCGTCCTATCGGACCATCAAGGGCATCCTCGCCGCCGGCCTCGAAGCGGATCCACCACCGCCAAGCAGCGGCGATGGAGGTGCCTCGGCGTTCCTGCACGGTCCTTCGCGGCTGTTCCGGAACGTGTTGGCGCTGCCCAACCCGGACAGCCCGGCCGCGATCCGCGCCACCACGAACGCCGCCATGGATACCACCACAGCGGACCTCGCTCGAGATGACGGTGCGGACGGCGAGCGCGGGTCGGGGGTGTCGGCATGATCGTCGATGTCGCCTTGGAGCAGGCACTGCGCACCCTCAAGCTGTCCGGGATGCTGCAGACGCTCGAGTCCCGGCTGGCCCAAGCCCGCGCCGGTGACCTCGGGCATATCGAGTTCCTGCAGGTGCTGTGTCACGACGAGATCGCCCGCCGCGAGTCCCAGTCGATCGCCCGCCGGATCCGCCGGGCCCACTTCGAACAACAAGTCACCCTCGAACAGTTCGACTTCGCCGCCAGCCCGAAACTGCCCGCCGCGCAGATCCGCGATCTCGCGGCGCTGCGGTGGCTGCCGGTCGGTGAGTCGGTGGTCTTGTATGGCCCGGTAGGAGTAGGCAAAACGCATGTGGCCCAGGGACTCGGGCATCTGGCCATCCGCCAAGGCGCCGAGGTCCGGTTCACCAAGACCAGCCGACTGCTCGCCACCCTCGCGGGTGGTCACGCCGACCGCACCTGGGACAAACGCCTGCGCGAGTTCGTCCGGCCCCCAGTGCTGATCCTCGACGACTTCGGCATGAGGGAGCTGACTGCCACCCAGGCCGACGACCTCTACGAACTGATCTCCGAACGGTCGACATCAGGGGGCTCCCTGATCCTGACCTCGAACAGATCACCGGTCGACTGGTACCCACTGTTCCCGAATCCCGTTGTCGCCGAATCACTTCTGGACCGGTTGATCAACACCAGTCACCAGGTATTCATGAACGGGCCCTCCTACCGGCCCAACAAACGACCCGGCAGCAAGGACGAACCCAAGACACCGAACAAGGAGGTCGGGTAGAAACATCACCCAGGACCCACCACCTGCCCAATTACGTGACCGCAGGCACCGGGAAAAACGTGAACGTCGACACGGCAGCGCCGACCGGTCTGTGCGATGGCGCGCATACCGTCCCACTTCATCTCTATCGACCAGACTCCAGGGACAGCCGGAGGCTGCCCTGCGACGGCCAGCATCGGAGCCAATGGTCTGACCATGAGATCAGCTTATTCTTAGCTATCGGGTGGCGGGTCTTGTCGACAACGAAGTCGAGATGTGTCATCATTCGCACAAATGTTCGATGATGCCTTGTCTGTTGTGAGCGATGAACCGCCCCGTGCCGGGCGCATCGCTGATCAGTCGCTGGTTGGGCTGTCGAAGGCGGAGAAATTGTCGGCCCTTCGTGCTCGTATGGCGGCGATCGACGGGCGCGTCGGTGCAACAGAGCCGCCGTTGAGGGCGGCCGTCGACTTCAGCAGAGTGTTGCCGATTGCGGGTGGGCTCGGTGATGCACTGCCGGAGGGTGGCCTGCCGCGCGGCGCCGTCGTCGCCTGTTTCGGGTGTAAGGGTCCGTTGCTGGGGATGTTGGCGGCGGCGACTGCGGCGGGGGAGTTGACGGCCGTGGTGGGGTTGCCCTCGTTGGGGCTGCTCGCGGTGGCCGAGATGGGTGGTGACCTCAGCCGCGTGGCCCATATCGCTGCCCCTGGGCCCGACCCATTGGAGGTGGCCGCAGTTCTGCTGGACGGTGTGCCGATGATTGTTTTCGATGCTCCTGGCGGTGCGTCGCCGAGCGGGATGCGGGCGCTACTGGCCCGAGTTCGTAGCCATGACGCTGTGCTCATCGTGACGAGCACGAACTGGACACGACCCGACCTCGAAATAGGGACTGTAAATACAACGGTGTAACTCCCGATCAAGGAGTGGCACTTGATGTCTGATGTGGCGAGGGCCGGTGTGGTCGATACTGCTGCGGTGGC
>NZ_JBEYSX010000031.1:0-31023 GCF_040642815.1 Nocardia sp. NPDC047648
CGCGGCTGCGGCCCCGGCGCGGGCGTGGCGGTGCGACTGGATCGCGGCATCGAAGCGGTCATCGCCACCTGGGCGGTACTCAAAACCGGCGCCGCCGTGGTCCCGGTCGACGCACTCGACGCACAGCTGCCCGACGAGTTCGAGATCAAGATCGGCCTCACGGTCGGCGACAGCCGGTTCAGCGACACGGTCGACTGGCTCGCCCTCGACGACCCGACCGTGGTCGCGGAGATCGCCGCCGAATCGCCCCGGCCGGTCACCTACACGCACCGCACCCGCACACTGCGCGGGAGCGACACCGCCTTCCTCGGCGATCGGACCCTCAGCTACGACGACTTGGCCACGGCCGCCGCACAATTGCGCAACCACGCCGAACTCACCTACGAATCCCAGATCCTGCCCAGCGGCGAACCGGGATCCTCCGCCGCACTGATCGAACTGATCGCAGGCGGGACCGTCGGCGCGACGGTCATCCTGGACACCGATGGTGAAGCGCAGGCCGACGAATGGGAGGCCAGTTGATCGCACCTCGGTCACTCGACCGCCCGGCGGAGGCAGACCTCAGCCGAAGTGGACGACCGAGACGGCCCCGGCGGCGAGGCAGTACACGGCGAACGGCAGCAGCGTGCGGGTCTGGAAGTACCGCTCCAGGAACCGCACTGCCAGCCACGACGACACCCCGGACACGAGGGCGCCGACCAGCACCGGCCCACGGATGCCGTCGGTCTTCGGGCCGACCAGCTCCGGTAGCTCGAGCAGTCCCGCGCCCAGGATCGCCGGAGTGGCAAGCAGGAAGGCGAATTTGGCCGCGTGCTCGTGCGCGAGACCACGCCACAGACCGCCCACCATGGTCAGGCCCGCCCGGCTGAAACCGGTCAGCAGCGCGCCGACTTGGACGAAGCCGATACCGAGGGCGTCCCTCGGCCCGAGGGCGGCCAAGGGCCGGTCGGATTGGCGGCGAGGTTCCGCCTCCGCGGTGAGTGTGCCACTGTGGGCCTGCCGCAAGGCGAACCGCCGACCGTATTCGGCCAGGGACGGTTCGTTCCGTCGGCGCAGTCCCTCACCGATGATCAGCACGACACCGTTGAGCGCCAAGAAGACGGCGGCGTAGATCGGCGCCCCGAACAGGGCGTGCAAGCGATGTTCCAGCAGAAAGCCGAGCACGCCGACGGGAACGGTGGCGATGACGATCAGCCACGCCAGCCGCTGCGGGATGGTGTCGAGGCGCCCCGTTCGCAGCGTGGTGAGGAAACCCGCGACGATGGCACACCAGTCCCGCCAGTAGTAGCCGAGCAGCGCGACCGCGGTCGCCACGTGCAGCGCCACCACGAACGCCAGATACGGTGTGCCTGTGCCGGACTCGCCTTCGCCGGTCAGCTTCTCCCAATCGCCGCCGAGCCATGCCGCGACCAGCACGGAGTGCCCCAGGCTGGAAATCGGGAAGAGTTCGGTGACCCCCTGCACCGCACCGATGACAGTCGCTTGAAAATAGGTGAGCATCGAAGCGAGTCTCGCACGCGCGCAAAGGAAGCGCCGGAGAGGCTCCTCCACCTCCCCGGCGATATGCGCGGGCGACTACCCGCCTGCGCCGGCCGACAAGTCGAGCGCGATGTCGACGATGAGGTCCTCTTGCCCGCCGACCAGCCCGCGGCGTCCCACCTCGAGCAGGATGGTGCGCACGTCGATGCCGTAGCGCCGCGACGCGGTTTCGGCATGCCGCAGGAAGGACGAGTAGACCCCGGCGTAGCCGAGCGTGAGGGTTTCGCGGTCCACGCGCACCGGGCGATCCTGTAGCGGCCGCACCAAGTCGTCGGCGGCGTCCTGCAGAGCGAACAGATCGCAGTTGTGCTTCCAGCCGTGCAGATCGGCGACGGCGACGAAAGGTTCGATCGGGCAGTTGCCCGCTCCCGCGCCGTGGCCGGCGAGCGAGGCGTCGACCCGGGTGACGCCTTCTTCGACCGCCACCACGGAATTGGCCACCGACAACGAGAGGTTCTCGTGCGCGTGGATACCGATCTCGGTGCCCGGATCGAGCGCCTGACGGTAGGCGCGAACCCGGTCGCGGACGCCGTTCATGGTCAACCGGCCGCCGGAATCGGTGACGTAGACACAGTGCGCCCCATACGATTCCATCAATTTCGCTTGTTCGGCCAGGCGAGCCGGTTCGGCCATGTGCGACATCATCAGGAATCCGGACACGTCCATGCCGAGTTCCCGTGCGGTGGCGATGTGCTGGGCGGACACATCGGCTTCGGTGCAATGGGTGGCCACGCGCACCGACCGGACGCCCAGCCGGTAGGCGTGCTTCAGTTCTTCGATGGTGCCGATACCGGGCAACAACAGCGTGGTCAGCCGGGCGTGCGTGAGGTTGGCGGCAGCTGCTTCGATCCATTCCCAGTCGGTGTTGCTCCCCGGCCCGTAATTCAAGCTGCCTCCGGCGAGGCCGTCGCCGTGGGCGACTTCGATGCCGTCGACCCCCGCCGCGTCGAGCGCGGCGACGATCCGCCCGACATCGTCGGGAGTGATGCGATGGCGCACCGCGTGCATGCCGTCGCGAAGGGTGACGTCTTGGATGAACAGCTGGGTGGTCATCGGAGCGCTTCCTGTCCTGCCGGTGCGGCGGCGATCGTGTCGGCGATGGATTCGGCGTAGCGCACGGCCGCCGAGGTCATGATGTCGAGGTTGCCCGCGTAGGCCGGGAGGTAGTGGGCGGCTCCTTCGACTTCGAGGAAGACCGTCACCTGATGGGTGGGCGCGGCCGCCGCGTCCGGGCCGAGCAGGGTGTGCACCGGTTGATCCTGCGGGACGGCGGTGATTTGAACTTTCTGCTTGAGGCGGTAACCGGGCACATAGGTGGCCACATGGGCGACCATCTGCTCCACCGACTCGCGAATCGCCTCGTGCGTGGCGGAGTCGGGCGCGGTGATCAGGCACAGCACCGTATCGCGCATGATCAGCGGCGGGTCCGCCGGATTGAGGATGATGATCGCCTTGCCGCGCTGGGCACCGCCGACCGCTTCGATCGCGTGCGCGGTGGTCTCGGTGAACTCGTCGATATTGGCGCGGGTACCCGGGCCCGCCGATTTCGACGCGATGGACGCGACGATCTCGGCGTAGGCGACCGGCGTCACGCGGGAGACGGCGGCGACGATCGGGATGGTGGCCTGCCCGCCGCAGGTGACCATGTTGACGTTGGTGGCGTGCCGATGTTCGTCCAGGTTGACCGCCGGTATGACGAACGGGCCGAGGGCCGCCGGGGTCAGGTCGATGAGGCGTTTGCCGAGCGGTTCGAGCACCGCGGCGTGCGCGGCGTGGGCCTTGGCGGAGGTCGCGTCGAAGACCACGTCGATCTCGTCGAAGTTCGGCAGCTCCAGCAGGCCTTGGACGCCATCGGAGGTGGTCGGGACACCGAACCTGCGCGCGCGGGCGAGGCCGTCGGATTCGGGGTCGATGCCGACCATCGCGCCCATCTCCAGCACCGTCGAGTGCCGGATCACTTTGATCATCAGATCGGTGCCGATATTGCCCGACCCGATCACCGCGACTTTCAGCTTGGCGGGGGTGTCGTTCATGGTCTCACTCCTGGATGAAGGTCGCGGTCACCGAGCCGAGTCCGGTGATGTCGGTGGTGACGGTGGCGGGGCCCTGGATCGGGGCCATCGGTCCGAGTGCTCCGGAGAGAACGATCTGCCCGGCGCGCAGCGGACGGCCGAACTCCCGAGTGGTCCGGGCCAGCCAGGCCAGGGCGTGCAGCGGATCGCCGAGGCAGGCGGCGCCGGTTCCCGTCGACACTTCGACACCGTCGATCGACATGCGCATCTGCGCCGAGACCGGGTCGAAGGAATCGAGCGTGCGATGTTCGGCGCCGAGGACGAACAGGCCGCTGGAGGCGTTGTCGGCGACGGTGTCGCCGAACGTGATGTCCCAGCCCGCGACGCGGCTGTCGACGATCTCGAGCGCGGCCACGGCGTAGCCGACCGCATCGCGAATCTGCTCGTCATCGAGCGGGCCGTCGACCAGGTCCGCGGCGAGCACGAACGCGACCTCGGCTTCGACCTTCGGTTGCAGCAACCGGCTCAGCGGCACCGGTGTGTCCTGCGGGTAGTACATATCGTCGAACAACACTCCGAAATCCGGTTGATCGACGCCGAGCTGGCGCTGCACCGCCGGTGAGGTCAAGCCGATCTTGCGCCCGACGATCTCCGCACCCGCCGCGACGCGCTCGGCGGTCAGCAGTTCCTGCACCGCGTACGCCGCGGCCACATCGTCGGAACCGATCAGATCGCGCACCGGCGCGCACGGCGTGCCGGAGCGGGCCGCCGCGCCGAGCAGGTCGGCGGCGGCAATCGTGGCGGTGTCCGCCGAAGGTCGGTCAAGGCCTGGAGGTGTTGGCATCGGGATCCCGGAATTCGTGAGGAAGGATGGAACGGTGATCCCACTGTCGCCGCAGGCGGGAGCGGCCCGCCAGCGATGCGTTCCGCTGAGCCGAACGCCGTCCGAGTAGAGTGGATCGGGCCCGAAGGGTTGGAGGTCGACGGTGTCATCTGCGGCTGCCGGTCGTGCGGTAGACGGCTCGACCGTTCTGGGCAAGACCATGGCGGTGCTCGAGGCGTTCTCGATCGATGACACCGCGTTGAGCCTGGCCGAACTCGCGCGGCGGACCCGGATGCCGAAGGGCACCTTGCACCGGGTGCTGGCGGACATGGTGACGGTGCGGTTGCTGGACCGGACCGAGGCCGGGTACCGGCTCGGCGGGCATCTGTTCGAACTCGGGATGCGCGCGTCGGTGGAGCGGAGCCTGCTCGAGGTGGCGATTCCGTTCCTGGAGGAGTTGAACGCGCGTATGCACGAGACCGTGCATCTGGGCGTTCTGGACGGCACGGATGTCGTGTATTTGACCAAGATCGGCGGGCGTCGTCAGGCCAGCGCCCCGTCCCGGATCGGAGGCCGCATGCCGGCGCATTGCACGGCGATCGGCAAGGTCCTGCTGGCCAACGCCGACGCGGCACTGCGCGACCAGGTACTGGCAGGACCGCTTCGGCGCCACACCCCGCGGACGATGATCCTGCCCGGCACGCTGCGCAACCAGCTCGATCGGATCGCGGCCGACGGCGTGGCCTTCGAATTCGAGGAATCGGCTCCCGGCCTGGTGTGCGTCGCCGCCCCGGTCCGCGAGGCCGACCAGGTCGTGGCCGCGATCAGTGTGGCGGGGCCGTCCCACCGGTTCCATCCGGAGAACCACGCGGCAGCGGTCCGCGCGGCCGCCGACGGAATCGGACTCACCCTCACCCGGCGGGCCCGGCTGTTGGGCACGCCCACCTCCTGAACGACTTTCTCCGGACGGACAGTGCTCTTCGCGTTTCCGCCCGTCGACCGGTGCCCACGCCTCGCGCCGCCCGCTCGGCAACCGGGCGGCACCTCCGGCGGCAGGAAGCCGCGGACGCGATCCGAGCGAGCGATTGCGCTTCGACTACGAAAGCCATGGCGGCGCACCATCCAGCCGGAATGTCGAGCCGCACCGCCGTAGTCGCCGAGTCAGCGCCCGCTCGGCAAACATCATCCCGAGTGGCGCGGGTGCGCGATCGGCTCCACCGCGCACTCCGGCGGGATTGACATCGACAGCGCGCCAATTTAATTTGTCATCAAACGTAAATATCTTTGATGTCAAAGACGCTTTCCGCTTCGGGTTACCCCGGGCGGCACAGGCAGCTGTTCAACCCTCGGGAGTGCATGATGACGCAGCGGAAATCCGAGGCAGTCGAGGTCGCCGAGTGGCTTCGTAACGCGGTCCGACCGTTCGACGTGCCGCATGACGACAGGCCGCCCGGAGCCCTGCCCGCGCTCGCCGACTCGATGGGAGACGCTGTCGTCGCCGGCATCGGCATGACCACCCGGGCCGGGCACGAAGTATCCGTCACCGCGCACCGAGTCCTGCGGACGCTGGTGGAGCGGAAGGGCTTCCGGGCGCTGGCTCTGCTGGACGACGAGACGGTGGTCGCGGCTCTCGACGATTACACCCGCACCGGCCAGGGCGATCCCCGGGAACTACTCGGTGACGCGTGGGTTCCCTGGCGGAATACCGAGACCCTCGCCGTACTGCAGTGGTTACGCGAGTTCAACCGCGCGCATCCGGACGATCCGGTGCGGCTGTTCGGATTGACGCCCGAAGCGGCCAGACCTGCGCACTACGCGCAGGTCTGCGACTTCGTCGCCGCCGTGGCACCGGACCGGCTCGACGACCTGCGTGCGCACTACGACCCGATAATCTCCGCGCACCGAGTGGGTGAGCATCTCCAGCGAGCCGGGGGCACCCATCCGGGCCGACCGTTCGTCGACCACGCCCGGGACGCGTTGGCGCTGGTCGAATCGCTACCGGGGGCCGCCGACGGACCCGCGGCGCTCGACGCGGCGCGGCTCATCGTGCGATACCACCACTTCAGCACCGCGTCCGGGCGCCGCGACTTCGCCGCCGAGGCCGCGGACGCCGCCGACCGAATCGCCGCCTGGCACGAGCGCACCGGACAGCGGATCGCGTACTGGGAGGGGATCTCGAACACCGCGGTCGCCCCGCGGCTGACGATCGCGGCGATGTCCCAGGAGTTCCCGACCACCGGATTCCTGTTGCGCGAGCGCTTCGGCGCCGGCTATCTGTCCCTGGCGATCGCGTTTCACACCGGCGAGTTGCGTGCGGATCTGACGGTTCCGGCTCCGTCGGCCGAGTTCGCCGACAGCGCGCTGGATCATCCCGACCACGCCGGTTATCTCTTGGACCTGCGCACAGCGCCGCCCGGGCCGGTCGGGCGATGGCTGCACCAACCAACCCGAGTGCGCCTGATCATCGGCACCTATCGCCCCGACCGCGACGCGGACCATCACATCGCCGGCGCCGGAGTGGGCGACTGGTTCGACATCCTGCTTCGGATCCGCACCGTCACGCCCACGCACCGCCTCCCCTAGCCGTGCCTTTACGCCGCCGAGGCATAGTTTGCTGGAGGGTTCCCAATAGGTATATCCATCTGTTACATTACCGATGCGGAGCCTATATATACGCGTGCAGCTCCTCGTCCGAACGACAACGCAGTCACCGGACATCCGCCCCGACAACGTCGTCGGCAGGCCGACAAAGCCGTCGGCCGTGCAATGGATTCACCCGCCGGACACCGCTGCAGCCCGTCCCGCCTCGGTCGAGTCGGGCTGTGCGGCATGAAGACGGCCGGAACAGAACACGTGCGACTGGCACGCCCCGATCGGACATTCAGCAAGAGGAACTCATCGACATGCCGATCCACTTCTTGAGCGGGCTCGATTTGATCGCCGCGCTCGACGCGCGCAATGTCGAAGCCCATCTCGCCGGTGCCGTCGACGGCTGCACGGCATGCGCGACCACATCCAGGCCGGGCCCCGGCTGCCCGGCAGGCCTGGCCGCCCGGATCCGCAACGGCGCCGCGACCTCTGCCCTGACGGCGATCGAGATCATCGACGAACTGCGCAACCTGCACCGTTCACCGGAACCCGAAAACTCCGGCATGTAATACGCATCCCGCTCCCCCGGTGGCCACACCATTGCCTCGAATACGCACGGGTGGTCGTCGCGCCGGCGCCGCGACATCCACCCGCGCCGTCTCTCCCCCGTCACCGCCCTGCGCCCCCGGCCTAGGCAGCGCTGACCTGGGCACGGTGCATCGTGTCGGCGACCGACCCCGCCGACGCCGCGGCGGTCGTCGATCATGGTCGACAAGCCGATAATCGGACGCGCCCAGCGCGTCCGGCGCACATCGGCGATGTCCCCGAGAGCGACCACCGTGAGGAACATTCATGACCGGCCCACTGCTACAAGACAAGACCGCCGTGATCACCGGCGCCGCACAGGGAATCGGTTACGCGATCGCCGAGCGATTCGTCGCCGAAGGCGCCCGGGTCGTCGTCGGTGACATCGACGAGACCGCCGCCGCGCAGGCGGCCGAACGTCTCGGCGGCGCGACCGTCGCGCGCGGCGTACGTTGCGATGTCACCGTCGCAGAGCAGGTGCAGGCCCTGCTCGACGCGGCCGCGGAGTCGTTCTCCCCGGTCGATGTGATGGTCAACAATGCCGGGATCACCCGCGACGCCACCATGCGCACGATGTCCGAGGACCAGTTCGATCAAGTGATCTCGGTGCACCTCAAAGGCACCTGGAACGGCACCCGGCTGGCCGGCGCGATCATGCGCGAGCGTGGCAGCGGAGCCATCGTCAACATGTCGTCGCTGTCGGGCAAGATCGGGCTGGCGGGCCAGACCAACTACTCCGCCGCCAAGGCGGGCATCGTCGGCCTGTCCAAGGCCGCCGCCAAGGAACTCGCGCACCTGGGCGTGCGCGTCAACGCGATCCAGCCCGGCTTGATCCGCACCGCGATGACCGAGGCGATGCCGCAGAAGGTGTGGGATCGGAAGATGGCCGAGATTCCGCTCGGGCGGGCGGGCGAGGTGAGCGAGATCGCCTCCGTCGCACTGTTTCTGGCTTCGGATCTGTCGTCGTATATGACCGGGACCGTGCTCGAGGTGACCGGTGGGCGGTTCATGTGACCGCCTGCGGCACCAACGGTCGTCCACGCCGCGACGACGGCCCGACGACCAGGGCTACCGCCGGCGCGGCGCACACCGGCCCCGCAACGCGGCGCCGCCCGGGTCGCGGCTGAACGGCGCAGCTGCGATCGGAACGGGGCCGGGCGAGGTCAACTCGACTTCGTGGTCTGGGTTCGGGGGAATCGGTGGCCCATGACATCCGCCCACCACGCGTTCGAAGCGCTGGACTCGGGCCAGATGATCCGGTCTCGGTCGTCGTCGTCGGTGATGGGCAGGTTCATGTCCTCGATCACGATGCAATCCTTCGCGCCGTTCATCCTCTGGAAGAGGGCATCTCGTCTCGTGCGGCGCGAAGTATTCGTGACAAACCTCGAACCGGCCGGTCGTCGAGCTGCGGGGATGCCCCGATCGCGTACCGGCACGACCGCGCTGTCGAACCGATACGTGCAGCGGATACCACCCGCGACCACAAACAAACCGTTCTTTCGGTACCACTTCGCGGATCCGTCGCGAGGTGCGCGGAGGTCGGCGGTGTCCTACGCCTCTTCCGGGGACCCGGGCTGCTCGCGTACCCACGCGTCGGTCTGGGTGAGCCAGAACAAGTAGGCCAACGCGGGGAGCACCGTGACGGCGGCGAGGGCGACGACGGCGAGCAGTGCGAGCAGGGTGGCCCTGGCGCCCGCGGCATCCGCGATGAGCATCTGGTCGACGAGGATCCACGGCGTCTGCGCGACCGCCCATCCGATGACGATCGCGGCGACCGCGGCCGCCGCGGGCACCCGCGCCCACCCGAAGCGACGCCGGTACAGCAGCACCAGGGTGGCCACGCCCGCGGCGGCCGAGAGCGCGATCAGCGGCAGGGCGCGTCCGAGCAGCCCGGCACCGAGGGTCGGTGCGTCGTGGCGGATCGGGAGGATCGCCGCGATCGCGACCGCTCCGGTCACCCCGCCGACGATCAGCGTGCGGGAACGCAGATAGCCGGCGAGGGCGCCATCACCCGAACGTGCGGCGTCGGCGGTCAGGAAGACTCCGGCCAGGAAGGCGGATGTTCCGACGGCCAGGGTGCCGCCGAGGATCGAGGTCGGATTCAGCCACGAACGCACCGGGTCGCCGTAACCCTCGGCGGGCACCCGGCCGGAGGCGATCGCACCGACGGCGGTGCCGAAGAAGAACGGCGTGATCAGTGACGCACCGGCGAACAAGGCGCCGAACAGGCGCGCCTGGCCCAGGGTCGCGGAGTACTTGCGGAAAGCGAAGTTCGCCCCGCGCAGCACGATTCCGAGCAGCGCCAGGCTCATCGGGATGAACAAGGTGGTCATGATGGCCGCGAACGCCGCAGGGTAGGCGGTCCAGAGGAACACCAGGATGTAGATCAGCCAGACGTGGTTGGCCTCCCACACCGGTCCGATGCTGTGGTCGATGAGCACCCGCAGGCGGCTGCCGCGCCGGGGGCCGCCCGCGGTCAGGTCCCAGAATCCGGAGCCGAAGTCCGCGCCACCGAACAGTGCGTAGAGCACCACCCCGATGAACATCGCCGTCGCGACCACGTCCGAGAGATCCATCGGTCAGGACTTTCCGACGCTGCGAGCGCGCTGCGCCTGGTCGACCGGCGATGCTCCCGGCCCGTACGGAGCGGTGATGGTCGCGGCGCCGGTGCGCCAGCGGCGGGCCATGGAGCGCAGGACGACAATCGCGCCCACCGTCATCCCGATATACACCAGCAATACGCTGACGTAGCTCCACCACAGATCGCTGCTCATGCTGGCGGCGTCGGTGGTACGCAGCACGTGCCACACCGTCCACGGCTGGCGGCCCACTTCGGTGGCGATCCAGCCGCATTCGAGCGCGAGAATCGCCAGCGGCCCCGCGGCCACCGCCGCACGCAGGAACCAGCGCTGGGCCAGCAGGTCGCGGCGTCGCCAGCGCAGCAACCAGAACACGATCACCATGAGCGCGAGCAGGGTGCCGATGGCGACCATGGTCTGGAAGGCGAGGTGGGTGATGTTGACCGGTGGCCGATCCTCGATGGGGACCGAGTCCAGGCCGGGGACGGGTGCGGTCAGCGAGTTGCGAGCGATGATCGAACCCAGCCGAGGGATCTCGAGCGCTCCCTCGACCTCACCGTCGACGAGCACGCCGCCCAATCGCAGCGGGGCGGGGCCCTCGGTGGTGGCCGCCAGTTCGAACGCGGCCAGCTTCGCCGGTTGCGTGTCGTGCACCCGCATCCCCAGGACGTGCCCGATGAGTGGTTGCGCGACCGCGGCGACGGTCGCGAAGACGAACGGGACCGTGAACCCCAGCCGATGGTGCCGGTCGCGGCGTCCTCGCAGCAGGCCTGCCGCGTAGACACCCGACACGAGGAATCCGACCACCATGAAGGCCCCGACCCACATGTGCGCGAACTGCAGGTAGACGCCGTCGTTGAACATCGCGCGCCACGGATCGACGTCGGTCACCTCGCCGTCGACGAGCCGGAAGCCGGTCGGATTGTTCATCCACGCGTTCACGCTGACCACGCAAAATGTGCCGACCACCCCCGCGACGCCCATCGGGATGAGCATCGCGAGGTGCCTGCGCGGCGGCATGCGGCCCCATCCGTAGAGGTAGATGCCCAGGAAGATCGCTTCGATGAAGAACGAGAGCCCTTCGAAGGCGAACGGCAAACCGAGCACGTCGCCGTAGCGGCCCATCAGCCCCGGCCACAACAAGCCCATCTCGAAGCTGAGGACTGTTCCGGAGACCGCGCCGATGGCGAACAGGATCGCCGACACCGTCGCCCACCGTTTGGCCAACCCCAGGGCGACGGAGTCGGCGCGGACGATTCCCCGGCGATGCACGACGTAGATCATGGCGGGAAACGCCACCCCGAAACAGGCCAGCACGATATGCCAGCCCAGCGAGAAGGCCATCTGCTGGCGCGCGGGCAGCAGACCGGGCGGCTCCGGCGCGGACGCCTGGTACAGCGCGGCGAGCGTGCTCGACACCATCCCGGCCCCTTCCTGCGGTCGCCCGGCCGCATGCCCGTGCTCGCATCCGGCCCTTTCGCGGGTTATCCCCCTTTTGCCTCGCCCCAACCAGCGAGGTCACGGCGCGTCGGTCCGGTCACCAGGTCAGAACGGGCTTGACGACCTTGCCGTCGCGCTGCTGCGCGAGCGCGGCATTGATGTCGGTATGCGGGTACGTCGTGACGAGACGGTCGATGGGGAAGCGTCCGGCGGCGTGCAGGTCCAGCAGGTGCGGAATGAAGGTCGCGGGCACCGCGTCGCCTTCGAGGCAACCGCGGATCCCTTTGCCGCCCAGCACGATATCCCGCAAGTCGATCTCCGGGACGCCGGTACCCAGGCCGACCGCGACCACGGTGGCGCCGAGCGCGGCCCCGGCGGCCGCCGTGGCGAGCACACGCGACGATCCCGTGGTGTCGAGTGCGTGGGTCGCCCCGCCGTCGGTCAGCTTTCGCATCGCGGGCACGATGTCGTCGGCCGCCGGATCCAGGGCCGCGGTGGCGCCGAGTTCCAGCGCCAGCGCCCGACGGAAGGGCGAGGGCTCCACCACGACCAGTTCGGCGACCTCGCTCGCCACGGCCGCCAGCACACCCGCCATCCCGACCGCACCCGCTCCGTAGACCGCGACGCGGGCGTCCCGGTCCGGTCGCAGTACATTGAGCACCGCTCCGGCGCCGGTCAGGAACCCGCAGCCCAGGGGAGCCAGGATCGCCGGATCGACCTGCGTGTCGACGACCACCGTGTTGTCTGCGGTGGTCAACGCGTACGCGGCGAAGCTCGATTGACCGAAGAACCCGTCCAGCACCACGGTTCCCGCGATGGTGACCCGGGAAGAGCGGTCCGCCCGGACGCCGAACTGGTTGAGCTTCGCCGCCCGCACGCAATACGCCGGCCGTCCGGCCCGGCAGTTCCGGCACGTTCCGCAGTGCCGGAACGTCAACACGACGCGGTCACCCGGCCGCACACCGGTCACCGTCGCGCCGACGGCCTCCACCACTCCGGCGCCTTCGTGCCCGAGCAGCACCGGACGGTCGGCCGCGCCCGCCGCCCGGGTGACCAGGTCGGTGTGGCAGATCCCGGTGGCCTGGACCCGGACCAGGATCTCGTCGTCGCGCGGATCATCGATCTCGACGGCTTCGACGGTGAACGGCGCGGCCGGGTCGCGCGAGAGCACCGCGGTGATGGTCACCATCGCTCAGACCCGCTCGAGCAGGAAGTAGAAGTACTCGCCGTGGGCCAGCACCACATCGGGCCTGCCGTTCATGATGCCCATCAGCGTGTTCTCGTCGAGCCATTTGAAGTGGTCGAAGACCGGGCGGCTGTCGTAGACCATGGTGGCGGTCACCTCGCCGCGGAACTCGATATTCCACAGCGTCGCCTCCCCGCCGCCGCCGAGTTCGATGTTGGAGAACAGCGACCCGTCCTCGGCGCGGCAGATCAACGGCTTCGCGTCCAGCACGCTGTGGAACGTCTTGCCGTACCAGCGACTGACCGAGAGCGCTTTGCGCAGCGGATGTTCGGTAGGAAACGCCGCCCCCTTCCATTCGCCCAGGATGTCCTCGGCGCGCGCGACGGGCAGCTCGGCCCACAGCGCATCCAACTCGGCCGCGGTCACCCCGGTCTCCCGCGCGGCGAGATCTCGCCAGTCGGTCCCTGTTGAGCCCATAACCATCCTCGTTCCCAGGTGCGGTTTCCAGAACCTTTTGGTTCGGAAACTCTATATCCGAACCAAAAGGTTCGGCAAGATAGGATTCGCCCATGCGCGCAGCAGGTCAGGCCACCCGGGAGCGGATTCTCGTCGCGGCCAAAGCGGAGTTCGCCCAGTACGGCATCGCAGGCGCGCGCGTCAATCGCATCGCCGAGGCGGCCAAGGCGAGCAAGGACCGGCTCTACGCGTACTTCGCGGGCAAAGACGAGTTGTACGCCGCGGTGACCGAGGAATGGGTCACCCAGACCACCGAGGAAACCGCCCTCGACGCCGCGGACCTGCCCGCTTACGTCGGCCGGCTCTTCGACCACTACGTCACCCACCCCGACAACGCCCGCCTGCAGGCGTGGGCCGAGATCGAGCAGACCCACATCCCCGCTGCCGAAGACGCCATCCGCCGGATCATCGCGGGAAAGCTCACCGAGATCCGGCGCGGGCAAGACCAAGGGCTGATCACGGCGGAATTCCAGCCCATCACCCTGATCGTCATGCTGACCGATCTGGCCCGTACAGCGGCCATGCACGCCACCCGCACCGACCATCACAATCGCACCGAACGCCGCGCCGCCACGGTCCTGGCCGCCCGTCGGCTGGTCAGCCCGGGTGCGCCCCCGGCCGAAGACCCTCGTTAATTGCCGGGGGCTTGCCGAGCCGACCCGCGAGGTGGTGGGCTGGTGTGAGCGTCACATGACTCCGGCCGGACGGTCATCGCCGAGACGACGATGGAGAAACGCATGGACGAGATCGAACGCACACCGCGGCTCACGGCGTTCCCGCGCATCGACGACTACGGGTTCATCTCCGATTGCGAGGTCACCGCTCTGATCTCCCCCAGTGGAGCCATCGAGTGGATGTGTCTGCCCCGCATGGACTCTCCGAGCGTGTTCGCGGCGATTCTCGATCGATCCGCGGGCTCGTTCCGCTTCGCTCCCGCCGATTTCGTGGTGCCCACCGACCGTCGCTACATCCCGGGCACGATGGTCATGGAGACGAGCTGGCGCAGCGGCGACGGGTGGGCGACAGTGCGCGACGTGCTGCTGGTGGGGCCATGGCGGCACCAGACACCGGGCCGGAGTGCGCATCGGCGCACCCCCACCGATTACGACGCCGAGCACATCCTGCTGCGCACGGTGCACTGCGAGACCGGCCAGATCCAGTTCGGGCTCGACTGTCAACCGGCCTTCGACTACGGCAGGTACCGCGCCCGATGGGACTATCTCGGCAGTTATCACCTCGCCCAGGCCAGCGCCGAAGGCACCGATCTGCAACTGACGTTGAGCACCGACATGCGCTTGGGATTGGAAGGCACGCACGCGGTCGCCCGCACACTACTGAAGACGGGCGACACCCGGTTCTGCGCCCTGGCCTGGGGAAGTCGCGACGCCCCCGGCGATGCCGAGGAGGCCGAAGAGCGGCTGCTGCGGACGATCCACCATTGGCGGCACTGGCTTGCGGGCGGGCGGTTCCCGGATCACCCGTGGACCGCGGAACTCACCCGCAGCGCACTCACCCTCAAGGGATTGACCTTCGCCCCGACCGGCGCCGTCGCTGCCGCGGCCACCACCTCACTGCCCGAAACCCCTGGTGGAGAGCGCAACTGGGACTATCGCTATTCCTGGATCCGCGACTCCGCCTTCGCCCTGTGGGGCCTGTACACACTGGGCTTCAGCTGGGAGGCGAACGATTTCTTCTCCTACATCCTCGACTTGACCGAGGAAGCCCAGGACATGCAGATCGTCTACGGCATCGGCGGCGAAACCGATCTCACCGAACAGACGCTGCCCCACCTGCGTGGCTACGACAACGCCACGCCGGTGCGTATCGGCAACGAGGCGTACCGGCAACGCCAGCACGACGTGTGGGGCGCGGCGCTGGACGCGGTCTACCTCTACGCCCGTCACCAAGATCAGATCGACGCCCGGGCCTGGCCGTTGCTCGGCCGTGCGGTCAAGAGCGCCCTCACCTACTGGCGCGAGCCCGACCATGGCATCTGGGAGGTTCGCGGGCAACCCCAGCACTTCACCTCCAGCAAGGTCATGTGCTGGGTCGCCGCCGATCGCGGCGCCCGGCTGGCCCGCATCCACCAGGATTCGGACCGGGCGCAGCGCTGGCAGAAGGCCGCCGACGAGATCCATGCCGATATCTGCGCGCATGCCGTCGACTCCCGCCGCGTGTTCACCCAGTACTACGGCAGCACGGCGCTGGACGCGTCGACCCTGCTCATCCCGCTGGTTCGTTTCCTGCCGCCCGATGACGAACGGGTACGCAACACCGTGCTGGCCATCGCCGACGAACTGACCGAAGACGGCCTGGTCCTGCGATACCGCGTCGGTGAGACCGACGACGGATGCGCGGGCGAGGAGGGCGCTTTCACGATCTGCTCGTTCTGGCTGGTCTCGGCGCTGTCGGAGATCGGCGAGAAGCAACGAGCCAGACAACTGTGCGAGAAACTCCTCGGCTACGCGAGCCCGCTGGGTTTGTACGCCGAGGAGATCGACCCACGGACCGGCCGCCACTGGGGCAATTACCCGCAGGCGTTCACCCACCTCGCCTTGATCAACGCCGTCATGCACGTGATCCAGGACGAACAGGCGATTCTGCGGCAGGCGCTCGGCGGTGAATCGATCGCCCCTCGCCTGGACGACGCCCCGCTCACCAGGGGATATATCCACCGCTGAGCGGCGATCCACTTCAGCGAATCCCCCGCTACCCAGTACCGGGTGTTTGGCGCGCCACGGCCCGGGACGGGTCAGTACTATCACGTCGAACTGTTACCAGCACTAAGGATTTCATTGAACGGCTCGACGATAGCGATGCTCGGCATCGCCGCGACCGCGGCGCTCGGCATGACTGCCGCACCCGCGACCGCTGATCAAATGGCAGACAAATCTCGCGTCGTCGAGACCGAGGACGGCTGGGAGTTGCGGATCAGCAAAACCGCCGAAGACGTGCAGCGCGTACCCAATCTCGCCGCGACGCCGTTCAGCAGGGAAGGGTTCGTCACCTTGTCGGCGGCCGCCGATATCGGCGGCGACGGCCGGGAAGCGGTGAACTCCGGGGCGTTGCAGCTGGGATATCAGATCGGCTGCCAGGCCGACGTGTCCAACGGCCTCACCGTCGGCCTGTCCGCGGCCATCGGCCCGAACGCCATGGTGACCGTGGCCCCCTCCCCCGGTCTCGCGGTCGGCGGCAGCGCGCTGGCCCTGCCGAACATGTCGACCACGATCAAGCCCGGCACCATCAACAGCATCACGCTCGGCACCAAACCGCTCGCGGGAGCGCATGGTTCGATCTCGGTCGACCAGATCCAGATCAAGATCGATGCGTGCGCGGGCGCGGTGAGCCTGCGCTCGTTCGCGATCGTGTCGATTTCCACGGCCACAGCCGACAATTCGGTCGCCGTCTACGGTGACCCGATATGGCTGTGATCCCCATGCGCCGTTGGATGGCGCCGGTCGGCGTGTCGGTCTCGTTGATCATCGCCGCGGCCGGCGCCTCCGCCGAGCCGATCGTTCCGGCCGGTCCGGGAGCCACCTGCGGCGAAGCGCACAGCGCTCCCTCGTGCGGCGACGACAAGCCCGCCCCCGGCAGCCGCGGGCCCGCGGCGCAGGCACCAGCACTCCCACTGCAAATACTGGCGCCGCCACCTGGCCGGTCGGCACCGAGTACGAATCCACCGGCCGGCGCGCTGGTACCTCCTGCGCCGGGACCGGCCGGAGCCACCCCGATCGTGCCTTCCAGGTAGCCGGGAAGGGGCTGGTCGTCGACTGGGATGATCAGCCCTATCGCAGTGCGCAGGCAGGTCCGTCGGCGTGCGCGTCAGGCCGCGGGGCGACACGCACAGGTCAGCTTCGCATCTCCGTACTCGCCGCCGACACAGTCGTCGGTCGATCATTCTTGCGCGCCGCCACGATGACGAGCACCCCGGCGATCATCCCGACGAAGAACGGGGACGGCACCAGAAGGACGCCGCCCAGCGCACACCATGCCGCGAGGCCCCAGCCGATCCCGGCGGGCACGGGCACCGCGCGCCCGGCGAGATGCCAGATCAGCAGACCCAACAGGATCAGCGGGACGGCGAAGCAGCCCCGACCGGCCCAGAACGTGACCTTGTTCTGTAGCGACTCCGTCGTCTGTACCGCATCTGCGTCCGCGAGCGTGAGCGGGACGGCCGCCCATATCCCCCGATCGACCCAGCCGGTGATGTCCGCCCAAGCGGTGAGCGACAGCAAGAACATGTGCCCGGTACCCAGTACGAGCATGATCGCGGCGGCCCAGCGGAGCAACCGTTTCCTGGTGTTCATCGTGACCTTCCGATGGCTGCTGCGCGGCACCTTTTGTACGGTGCCGTATAGATGATTTGTACGGTAACGTATAGAATCAGCGCGATCAATGGAGGTGGCCAGATTCCCGCCGTGCCCCGCACCGCACGAGCCCGCTGGGTCGAGGCGGGCCTCGAGGCCCTTGCCCGCGGAGGCCCCGAGGCCGTCCGCGTCGAGACGCTCGCCGCTGAGCTCGGCGTCACGAAAGGCGGGTTCTACGGGTACTTCGACGGCCGTCCCGCGTTGCTCACGGCGATGCTCGACGAGTGGGAGCGCCGGTGCACGACAGCGGTCATCGCCCAGACCGAGGCAGAGGGCGGCGATGCCGCCGAGCGGATCCGCCGCGCGGGACAACTGACCTTCGCGGAGGATCTGCACCGCATCGATATCGCGGTGCGGGCTTGGGCGCGCCACGACGAGTCGGTAGCGGCGCGCCTGCGGCGCATCGACAACGAGCGAATGGACTTCCTGCGCACGATGTTCGGAGCTTTCGTCACCGACCCCGACGAGATCGAAGCGCGAAGCACCCTGACGTTCGCCCTCGCGATCGGCCGCCACTTCATCGTCGCCGACCACCCCGGGTACAGCAAACGCGAAGCCGTCCAGCTCGCCGGGGAATACCTTCTGCGCCCACCGCAGTGAACCGCCGAAAGGCCGTGTTCGATGAAGGCGGTTGCTGCCGGTAACCCAAATCCGGTGCGCGGTCTCGGTCGTCCCCGCGGCGGACCCCGGCGATGACGCACGCGACCGCTTCCCGGGAGCGGATGACGCAGGCCAGCTCCGATGCGGCGTCTGCACTGCGACGTGAACGGTTCGAGACGCGCCGGGGCCGGTGGCGAACGCATTCACCCGGCGGCGCGCCCGAGTTCGCACAGCGTCGCGAGGGCGTCCTCCAGCGTGCGGACGTAGGACACCTCGGACGGCAGCCGGACCGCGGACCAGCCCGGTCCGGCGACCAGCACCCGCGCCGCGGTCCGGCGCACGGCACAGATCGTTTCCGGTGTGGCGGTCGCGGACACCTGTGACCAGAGCGTGAGCACGCACGGGCGGTCGTGGTGCGACAGGGCGTCGGTCAGGGCCGAATCAGGCACCGCCGCGCCCAGCAACAACGCCACGACACCCCGCTCGGCCAGCGCGGCCCGCAACACCTCCAAGGGCAGCACGTGATACTCGCCTGCGGTGCAGGAGAGCAGAATCGGCGGTTGGGAGCGCGGGCGGCGCACCGGCGGGAACATGCGGTGCAGGCCGGCGATCACCGCCCAGGACAGCAGATGCTCCACGTCGATCAGGCCCTCGCCGCCGGCCTGCCCGGTGACGATCGTCGCCAATGCCGGACGGCACAGCCGGTTCCAGGTCGCGACGACACCGTCGTGTGCCAAACCGGCCACGACCTCGGTGAGCGCGAGATCGGGCTCGAGCTGTTCGGCCGCCGCCAAGAGGGCGCTGCGACCCGCAGGTCCTTCCGGAGCTTCGGCGCGTGCTTGTCGTGCCGCACTGGCCGGTGTGACGCCGGCTCCGACGAGTTCGATCATGCGCCGCAAGGCCGCGATATCGGATTCGGAATAGCGACGGTGTGCGCCGGGCCGGTGTCGCGGCGGGCCGATCGCGTAGCGCTGGTTCCAGCTGCGCAGTGTGGCGATCGGAATGCCGAGCCTGGCCGCCACCGCGCCCACCGTGTAGCGAGCGGATTGCTCGTCAACCATCGCCGCACCGCGTGGGCTGGTCCCAGTTCGCAGGGCCGAGGGAGCTGTCCGGCCGCGCGCCCATGACGCCGCGGGCCGAGCGGCTATCCGGCGGCCTCCGCATCAGCACGTCCTGGCGCTCCTTTCGGAACAATCGATTGATGCATCGATTTTGCATCATTAGAAGCGTAGTGTGAAGCCCTGTAAGCCAATGCCCCGAAGGAGAACGTCATGAACCGACTCACCCTCACGCGCTCGATCGGGTTGACGGCCGGTGCGGGCGCGGCGTCACTGGGCCTGCTGTTCGCCGCACCCGTCGCCACCGCCGCCCCGGCGGGGTGCCCCGCTCCGGGCCTCGCGGCGACCCAGAACTCCGACAGTGACGCCTCGTGCTCGGCGACCAGTGGCGCGGGCGGCGCCGCGGCCGCGTACGGCTTCGACGGAAAGGCCACCGCGGATGCCGCGCCGACCAGCCTCTCCCTTGCGATAGCGCAGAACGGCGGCGTCGCCACCTCGAACTCGGCGCAGCTGTCCGGCCCCGCCGCGATCGCACTCGGCCCCGGCGCGACGGTCACCACGACCGGCGTGCGCCCGGGTTTGTCGATCGGAATCGCGGGCCCCGGCGCGACGGTCTCGGTCACCGGAGTCTCGACCCCGACATGTAGCGGCGGTTTCGGCTTCGCGGGCGACTTTCAGACCTTGCAGGGCTGCTTCTCGCGTCGATAGTGCATCATTATGAGTAACATCGCTGAAGTAGAAGTAGGCGTACGAAGGGGATCGGGAATGAGCGTCGTGTCGTCCGAGGCTGCGACCGATTCGGTCACGGGGTTTCCGGTGCTCGGTGCCGCGCCCTCTTTCTCGCTGTGGCGGGACGCGGTGCGCCGGGAGGTACTCGACGAGATCAGTGCTTTTCTCGTGCGGGCGTGCCCTGCCGCGCTCACGCGCCTGGGTGCGCAGGACGTTCTGCGCCAATACGCCCTGGGCGGCAAGTGCGTGCGGTCGACGTTCATGTACCTCGGCTGGCTGTGCGGGGCGCCGGATGACCCGGCAGCCCTGCGCGCGGCGGCCGGTCTGGAACTGCTGCACGCGTTCGCGCTGTTACAGGACGACGTCATGGACCAGTCCGCGTCGCGTCGCGGCGCCCCGTCCGCGCACGTCCGGTTCGCCGCGGCGCACCGCGGCACCGGTGCGCCCGGCTCCTCGGTCCGGTACGGCGAATCCGCCGCGACACTGCTCGGGGATATGTGCCTGGTGTGGGCCGAGCAGATGCTCCGGGAAAGCGGGCTCGCCGAGTCCGCGCTCGCGCGGGTATGGCCGCGCTACGACGGCATGCGGGTGGAGCTGGCGACCGGCCAGTTCGCGGATCTGCTCAATGACGCGCGCCTGGAACCGGCGCTGGACTCCGTCCTGGCGATCGCGCGCGCCAAATCCGGCAACTACACCGTGCGGCGCCCGTTGGAGATGGGCGCAGCGATGGCAGGCTGCGGCGCGACCGTCGTGGACGCCCTGGGCCGGTACGGCGCCGCGATCGGCGAGGCGTTCCAGTTGCGCGACGACGTTCTGGGCATCTTCGGGTCGCAGGCCGTGACCGGCAAACCCGCCGACAGCGACCTCGCCGAACGGACGGCGACCAGCGTTGTGGTCCTCGCGCGCGAACTGGCGACCTCGGCGGCGCGGGCCGAACTGTCGGACCTGCTGCATCGGCCCCGGCTCGGCGCCGCCGAGATCGCCCGCGCCCGAACGCTGATCGCCGAATCCGGCGCCCCGGCGAGGATCGAGACGATGATCGCCGAGCTGGTCGACAGCGCACACGGCGCGCTGGACGCCGCGGACTTTCCCACACCGATGCGTGCCGCCCTCGCGCACATGGCAGCCGCCTGCTCCGAACGCGTCGCCTGACAGGAGGTTGAACCGATGCGCACCGTCGAAGGCGCCACCGACCGAATCGTGATCGTCGGGGCCGGCTTGGCAGGGTTGTCCGCAGCCCTGCACCTGGCCGGCCGATCGCGCGAAGTGATCGTGGTGGAACGCGACTCGGTACCGGGCGGACGAGCCGGGCACGCCCAAATCGGGGGCTACCGGTTCGACACCGGCCCGACGGTCCTCACCATGCCGGACATCGTCGAGAGCGTCTTCGCCGCCGCCGGAGCGCGGGCTGCCGACCATGTGCGGCTGACACCCGTGGAACCGGCGTACCGGGCGCATTTCGCCGAGGGCCGGACGCTGGAGGTGCACACCGACGCCGAGCGGATGCAGGAAGAGATCCGCCGGTTCGCCGGGCCCGGCGAGGCCGACGGTTATCGCCGTCTGCGGCACTGGCTGACGCGTTTGTATCGCGCGGAGATGGACCGGTTCATCTCGGCGAATTTCGATTCGCCGCTGTCGATGGCGACTCCCGCGCTGGCCCGGCTGCTCGCCGCAGGGGGTTTCGGGCGGTGGGATGCCGCTGTCCGGCGCTTTATCCGCGACCCGGACCTGCGCCGTGTCTTCACCTTTCAATCGCTGTACGCGGGGGTCGCGCCCAGCCGGGCATTGGCGGCCTACGCGGTGATCGCCTACATGGACACCGTCGGCGGGGTGTTCTTCCCCCGCGGCGGCATGCGTGCGCTTCCGGATGCGCTCGCGAGCGCGGCGGCGAATGCCGGGGTTCGCTTCCGCTACGACACCTCGGTCACCGCCCTGGACCGCGCGGGCTCGCGGATCACCGGCGTGCTCACCCAGGACGGCGACCGAATCCCGTGCGACGCAGTGGTGTTGACAACCGAACTGCACGAGGCGTACCGCCTCGTCGCGCGGGCGCCGCGACGCCCCGTTCCGCTGACCTCCGCCCCGTCGGCGCTGATCGCCCATCTCGCA
The DNA here is from genome assembly GCF_040642815.1 of Nocardia sp. NPDC047648. Lineage (NCBI taxonomy): Bacteria > Bacillati > Actinomycetota > Actinomycetes > Mycobacteriales > Nocardiaceae > Nocardia > Nocardia sp. NPDC047648. The sequence goes on from NZ_JBEYSX010000031.1 coordinate 22,133, forward strand.
TGCGCGCCCGCGGCCGGAATCGCGCATCACAGCCTGCTGTTCGGGGCGGCCTGGGAGGAATCGTTCGACGACATCATCGAGCGCGGACAGGTGATGCGCGATCCTTCGCTGCTGGTCACCCGCCCCACCGCGACCGATCCCACGACGGCTCCGGCAGGACGGGACCTGCTGTCGGTCCTCGCGCCGGTGCCCAACCTCGAACGCCGCCGCATCGATTGGCAGCGAGCGGGCACCGGCTACGCCGACCAGATCCTGACGATCGCTCAGCAACGGCTCGGCGCGCGGCTCGGCGATATCGAGATCCTGCGCATCGATACACCCGCCGACTGGGCGCGGCGCGGCATGCGCGCGGGAAGCCCGTTCGCGCTCGCGCACACGTTCACCCAAACCGGTCCGTTCCGACCGGCCAACATGATCCGCGGTATCGACAACGTCGTCTTGGCCGGGGGCTCGACCGTGCCGGGAGTGGGGATTCCGCCGGTGCTGATCTCCGGGCGGCTCGCCGCGGATCGCGTCACCGGCCTCGAGCCGCAAGGACACCGGCGCACCGTACCCGTACGAACCGCGCTCAGCACCAGCCGAATTGATCGATGACAGTGATCGGAGCCGAGATGACCCGCACCGCACCCGAAACCGGAATCAGCGGCCCGCCTTTGCACCGGTCCTACCGGTACTGTCGACAGCTCAACGCGCGCCACGGAAAGACCTTCTTCCTGGCCACCCGATTGCTCGCGCCCGATCAGCGCCCGGCGGTGCACGCCCTGTACGGATTCGCGCGCCGAGCCGACGACATCCTCGATGAGATCGACGTGCGTCGCGAACCCGCCGAAAGGGCGCGGCAACTGGACGCACTCGCCGCGCACTTCCGTGATCGTGATGCCGACGCCGACGCCGTGCTTCCCGCGATTCTCGACACCGCCGATCGCTATCGCATTCCAGCGGCCCTGTTCGACGCGTTCCTCGCCTCGATGCGGATGGATCTGACGGTGACCGACTATCCCGACCGCGCCGCACTCGACACCTATATCTACGGTTCGGCCGAGGTCATCGGATTGCAGTTGCTCCCGGTCTTGGGCGCCACCTGCGCCGACGAGGCCGCGCCCCATGCCGCCGCGCTCGGTAAGGCGTTCCAACTGACCAACTTCCTGCGCGACGTCGCCGAAGACCTGATGCGTGGCCGGGTCTACCTGCCCACCGACGAACTGGCCGCGTTCGGCGTCGACCGAGATCTCCTGCGCTGGTGTCTGACCCGCAGGCGCACCGAGCCGCGAGTCCGCGAAGCCTTGGCGGCGCAACACGCGATCACCCGCGATATCTACCGTTTCGCGCACGCCGGAATCGCTCTGCTGCATCCTCGTTCCCGCCCCTGCGTCACTACGGCGACCACGCTGTACGCGGAGATCCTCGACCGCATCGAGGACAGCGATTTCGCGGTGTTCGACCGCCGCGCCACCGTGCCGAACCGCAGGCGCGCGCAGGTCGGCGCGACCGGCCTGGTCAAGGCCTGGTGGGCACGCCGCGTCGAGCGGTGATCGTTCCGGCGCGCAGGTGGCCGGAACCTGCGATAGCGTGCCGCGACGATTCCGGACAGCCGTGCGCAGCCGGGATTTTCGTCATCGCGGGCGCGGCGGCGCCGCATCAGTATCCTGATGTCGTGATTACGCTCAGAAAAGAAGACGGTGCCGCGGACCTCGCGGGGATCACGAAGTTGAGTGTGGGGGTGAGCTGGGATCCGTCCTCCGGCACGAGCGGCGGCGCACTCGGCTGGGCGCGCCGCAAACGCGGTGTCGACCTGGATCTGGTCGCTGTTCTCATGCAGGGCAGCGAACCGGTGCGCTTCGCGGGACTCGATTCGCTCGACCCACTGGGCAACGGCTCGGTGGCGCACACCGGCGACGAGCAGACCGGCGCCGCCTCCGGCGACGACGAGACCATCCACGTCACCTTCGCCGACGTCCCCACCGCGATCGACGCCATCATCTTCGTCGCCGCCGCCTTCAAGAAGGGCAGTTCCTTCGACAAGGCCAACAACATCTCCTTCAAGGTCTACGACGCGACCGGCGGTAACAGCCAGCAGGTCGCCGACATCTGGCCGTCACTGCTCGGCACCGACAACGCCAACGCGGTGGCCCGCGCCTTCCGCAACGGCGACCAATGGCAGCTCGAAGTCCTCAACCGCCAAGGCAAGATCAAACAGGGTGACATGCAGGCACTTCTGCGCTTCGCCATGCAATAGCGACGGCAAACCACGGGCCGGGATCGTCCGCGTCATCGAATCGCGCTGATACGCGGATTCCGCCTCTCGACGGACCGCCCCAGTTACTCTGGGCCAATGCGATCTCGGTTCCGTCGGTACGTCCTGGCCGCGCTCGCCGGCGCGGCATCCACGCTGCTGCTCGCCACGCAATCGCCGGCCACCCCGCCCGTACAGCCGGTGGCCGGCCTACCGGCACTGGGCGGGAATTTCCTCTGGGGCGTATCGACTTCTGGTTTCCAGTCCGAAGGCCATGCGCCCGACAGCAATTGGACGCGGTACATCGGGGCCACCCCCGGATACGACGGGCTGGGCGATTCGGTCGACTTCTACGGCCGATACGCGTCGGACATCCAGCTCGCCGCGGACCTCGGTGCGCGGGTGTTCCGGATCGGAATCGAGTGGGCCCGACTGCAACCCGCGCCGGGAGTCTGGGACGAGGCCGCATTCCGCTTCTACGACTCCGTCATCGGCGCGGTCGAGCAGGCCGGGATGCGACCCATGATCACGCTCGATCACTGGGTGTATCCCGGCTGGGCCGCCGACCGAGGGGGCTGGCGCAACCCGCGCATGGTCGACGACTGGCTGGCCAACATGCGCGCCGTCGTAGACCGCTACGCCTCCCGCAACCCGTTGTGGGTGACCGTGAACGAGCCCGTGGCCTACATCGTGCACGAGGTCCGCAGGGGCGCCGCGGACTCCGGCGAGATGCTGGACCGGGTCGCACAGGTACACAACGCCGCCTACGACTACATCCATCAGAGGCAGCCGGGTGCGCAGGTGACCAGCAATGTGGGCTACGTCGCCGGCTCGGAGGCGCAGGTCAACGGTCCCCTGATCGATCGGATCGCCGATCGCCTCGACTACGTCGGCGTCGACTACTACTTCGCCTACGACCCGGCGCAGTCGCTGATCGAGTCCATCGCGCGGGCCAGCGGTTCGGCGATGCCCGACCTGCCCGGACCGCAGATCTGGGACCTGCCGTTGCGCACGGAGGGCATCTACTATGCGCTGCAATACTATTCGCGCCGGTTGCCGGGTAAACCGCTCTACATCGTCGAGAACGGGATGCCCACCGAGAACGGCCGCCCCCGCGCCGACGGTTACACCCGCAGCGATCACCTCCGCGACACCGTCTACTGGATCCAGCGCGCCGCGGCCGACGGCATGAACATCATGGGATACAACTACTGGAGTCTCACCGACAACTACGAATGGGGCAGCTACACACCACGATTCGGGCTCTACACGGTGGACGTGCGCGCCGACCCCGGTCTCACCCGCCGCCCCACCGACGCCGTCGGCACCTACACGCAGGTGATCGCCGAGGGCGGAGTCCCGGGCGGCTACCGGCCCACCCGCGGCCCGGCCATCTGCGTGTTCGTCGATCCACCCGCCAGCTGCCTTTCCCCGGTAGCCGAGCGGTAGCAGTCACGGCGCCGGTGTCCAGATCTTGGACACCGGCGCGCTCGCTCGCGTCATAGTCTGGCTCGAGTGCTGACCGGACGATCGGTCCGGCACTCCCTCGGAAAGGAGAAGTGCCCGCTATGCCGACGACCCCCATCAGACGCTGGGTACCGGTGGCCGATCCGCATCCGTACACCCTCGACGACCTGCACATCGCCGCTCGGGTGCTGGGCTTCCCCGACGCCCGCGCCCTGGTCGACAGCCTTCTCGAACTCAGCGCGCTGCCCCGCGGCGGCGAGGAATAGCCGGATCAGAGATCAGGGCGTGCGCCATTTCTCGTCGCTCAGCAGGCTGCTCGCCTGCGGGCCCATCAAAAGCATGCCGCCGTCCACGACGTAGGACGCGCCGGTGACATAGCTCGCCTCCGGTCCGGCCAGAAACGCCACCACTGCGGCGACCTCTTCGGCGTGACCGGTTCGCCCCAGTGGTACGCCGGGGCGGGACTGCTCACGCGGATCGACGTCTTCCTGACCGGTCATCGGTGTCGAGATCTCGCCCGGCGCGACCGAATTCACGGTGATGTCGTATTCGGCGAGTTCCTGCGCCAGGACTTTCGTCAACGCTCCCAGACCCGCTTTAGCCGCGCAATACGGCGCGGCGCCGACGCGCGGCGCGTGCTCGTGCACGCTGGTGATGTTGATGATCCGGCCGCCGCTGCCCGCGGCGATCATGTGCTCGGCGGCGCGCTGGGCGCACAGGAACGCGCCGTCGAGGTCGACCGACAGCACGTGCCGCCAGGTGTCGAAGTCCATCTCCATCACCTTCTGAGCCGACCCGGTACCCGCGCAGTTCACCAGCACATCGAGGCCGCCGAGGTCGTCGGCGAGTTCGTCGACAACCGACGCGGCGGACGGCAGGTTCGCCAGGTCGAGGCGGCGCACGGCGGCGGTCCTCCCCTGTTCGCGCACTTGCGCCGCGGTGTCCTCCGCGCCGCGCCGGTCGCTGTGGAAGGTCAGACCGACGTCTGTCCCGCCCGCGGCGAGCGCGACCGCGATCGCCGCACCGATCCCGGAGTCTCCCCCGGTCACCACGGCTCGCCGCGGAGCGCCTGCTCGATCTTCCGGAAGTGGAGCTGTAGTAGCCATGCTCCGCGACTACCCGGCCGGGCACCGACCACACCCGCGGTCACGGCGACCCCTGCACGCCCTCGGAACACGCGACGTTACGACTTTCGATTCCGGGTACCCGACCTGCAGCGAACCGAGAGGAGAGCGTGACGATGGCTGCGGATGTCCCTTGGTGGCGCGACGCCGTGATCTACGAGATCTACATCCGGAGCTTCCGCGACGGTAACGGCGACGGCGTCGGCGATATCGCCGGTATCCGGTCTCGGCTGCCCTATCTGCGCGACCTCGGGGTGGACGCGATATGGATAACTCCCTGGTACCCGTCACCGATGGCGGACGGAGGCTATGACGTCGCGGACTACCGCGACATCGATCCGCGCTTCGGCACGCTGGCGGACGCGCGAGCGTTGATCGAAGAAGCGCACGCGCACGGCCTGCGCGTCATCGTGGACCTGGTCCCCAATCACACCTCGGATCGGCACCCCTGGTTCGGGGAGGCGCTCGCGGCCGGGCCGGGTTCGCCGGAGCGAGCCCGCTACCTGTTCCGGGACGGCGCGCCATCCGGCGGTCCGCCCAACAATTGGCGAAGCGTGTTCGGCGGCCCGGCGTGGACCCGGGTGACGGACGGGCAGTGGTATCTGCACCTGTTCGACGTCCACCAGCCGGATCTGGATTGGGCGCATCCGGATGTCCGTGCCGAGTTCGAGTCGATCCTGCGTTTCTGGCTGGATCGAGGCGTGGACGGCTTCCGCGTCGACGTGGCCCACGGGCTGGTGAAACACGCCGATCTGCCGGATATCGAGACCGATCACGAGGACATGATGGAACCGCCGGATCGGACCGGCCACCCGCACTGGGACCGGCCGGAAGTGCACGAAATCTACCGCGGCTGGCGCGAGATCGCCGATTCCTATGGGCCGGATCGCGTCTTCGTCGCCGAAGCGTGGGTGGCCAAACCCGAGCGCCTCGCCTGCTACGTGCGTCCGGACGAACTGCACACGGCGTTCAACTTCGACTTCTTGCGGTGTTCCTGGAATGCCGCCGCGCTGCGGGCCGTGGTCGATTGCACGACCGAAGCGCTGGAGGCGGTCGGGGCCCCACCGACCTGGGTGCTGTCCAACCACGACATCACCAGGCATGTGACCCGCTACGGGCGGGCGTCCACCCGCGGTGGCGGTTCGCACCACGAACCGCACGGCCCTGTCGACGTGGCGCGGGGGCGGCGGCGCGCCAGGGCGGCGTTGCTCCTGATGCTCGCGCTCCCCGGCAGTGCGTATCTCTATCAGGGGGAGGAACTCGGCTTGGAGGAGGTCGAAGATCTTCCCGTGGAGGTGCTCGAGGACCCCACCTGGGAGCGCTCGGGCCACACGGTGCGCGGCCGGGACGGGTGCCGCGTCCCACTGCCGTGGAGCGGGTTCCGGCCCCCCTTCGGGTTCGGTCCGGACGGCACGCCACCCTGGCTGCCACAGCCCCAGCGCTGGGTGTCATCGACAGCCGAACTCCAGATGCGGGAACAGGATTCGACACTGGACCTCTACCACAGGGCGCTGCGTCTGCGCCGCGACCATCCCGCGCTCGGGGAAGGCGCTTGGTCGTGGCTGCCCAGCGCTCCAGGGGTGCTGGCCCTCCATCGCTCCCCCGGCCTGGTCTGCGTGGTGAACATTTCGAGCGCGCCGATCGCGCTGCCCCACCACGAGCGGGTCTTGCTGTCCAGCGAGGCTCGGACGTCGGACGCCCTGCCCGCCGACAGCGCGGTATGGCTCGAGGTCACCGACCACCAAGACACCCCGGTCCGGAACGGGTTCGAGCGGCGCCGCGTATGAAGGTGGTCGTCACCGGCGCCAGCGGCAATGTGGGGACGGCGTTGCTGCGCGCGTTGCGGGCCGATGGTTGCGAGATCGTCGGAATAGCTCGCCGCGTCCCCGACCGCGCCTGCGAACCGTATTCGTCGGTGCGGTGGGTGTCCTGCGATATCGGGCTCGCCGACTCGGTCGAGACCCTGCGTACCGCCTGTGCCGGTGCCGATGTCCTCGTTCACCTGGCATGGGCGATCCATCCGCGTCGCGGTGATCCGCCGATGCGGCGGACCAACTCGGTCGGCACCGACAACGTGTTGCGCACCGCGGCGGAGGCGGCAGTGCCGCAGCTCATCGCCGCGTCCTCGTGCGCCGCCTACACCCCGGCCGAACGCTGGCGGCGGGTATCGGAAGGATGGCGGCTGGCGGGGGTGCCCGGCAGTGCCTACAGCGTGTCCAAGGCGGAGTTGGAGACGAAGCTGGACCGCTTCGAGGCCGGCCACCCCGAAATCCGCACAGCGCGAATTCGCCCGTGCGGCATCGCCCAGGCCGAGTCCGCCGCCGAATCGGCGGACTGGATTCTGCCGCCGTGGCTGCCACGGTGGCTGCTCGGCCGACGCCTGTTGCCGGTGCCGCTGTGGCGCGATTTCCGGCTGCAACTGGTGCACAGCTCGGACGTGGCTTCGGCGATCCGGCGCATCGCGCACCATCGGGCGGCGGGAGCGTTCAACCTCGCCGCCGAACCGTGCCTGGGCGCGGACGCGCTCGCGGCGGCATTCGGGGGATTCCGCCTGCCTGCGCCCCGGCGGGCACTCGACGCCGCCGCCTGGACGGGATGGCGCACCGGCCTCCTGCCCCTGCACCCGGCGTGGCTGACCCTCGCCGACCGCGCCTGCCTGATCGACTCCGCGGCGGCGCGACGAGAACTCGGCTGGGCGCCTCGCTTCGGCGCGCACGAGATCTGCGCGGAACTGGTCTCCGCGATGCGTGCCGGGCACACCGGTCACAGCGCACCGCTCGCGCCCTCTCGGCGGATCCGGATCGGACGCCCGTCTCATCAGAGTCAGCGGCCACGCGGCCGCTAGCGGCGTCACCGCCCGTGACCGAAAGCGACGGCGTGTTATCCCTTTCCGCCGCTCGTGTCGTTGCGAACGCCCGGGTACCGGAGCCCGTATCGTCGCCAGCGAACACGTAACTCATCTCTTGCTCGTCCTGCGCTGGATCAGGCACTGGAAGCCATTTCGAACAGCCGACCGTACTGGTAAGGAGAGCGATGTTCACACACAACAAGGATTTGCAATTCGAAGTTCGCGTCGACCGGCCCGATCCGCGTTTCGCGACTCTGCTGCAAGAGCAGTTCGGCGGCGCCAACGGCGAATTGAAGGCCGCCATGCAGTATTTCAATCAGGCGTTCCTGCTGCGCGGTAAGCATCCGAAAACCTACGACCTGTTCATGGATATCGCCACCGAGGAACTCAGTCACCTCGAGATCGTCGGCGCCATGATCACCATGCTGCTCGACGGGCTCAACGACGATCTGAAGCAAGCCAACGAGCGGTGCGACTGGATGCCGATGGTGTCCACGTCCGACGGACGTGACCAGGTGATCCATCAGGCCGCGGTCAATCCGTTGTACTTCGCGCTGAGCGGCGGCGGGCCGGTGGTCACGAACGCCGCGGGCGTGCCGTGGTCGGGTTCGTACGTCGACGCCAACGGGGAACCCTCGGTCGACCTGCGCAGCAATCTCGCGGCGGAGTCTCGCGCCAAGATCGTCTACGAGTATCTCAAGCAATTCACCGACGATCCCGGTGTGCAGGACACGCTCTCGTTCTTGATGACCCGCGAGATCGCGCACTTCCAGCAGTTCACCGCGGCGCTGAACGAATTGCCGGTCAACTTCCCGCCGGGAGCACTGCCCGGCGACGACCGGTTCCAGAATGTCGCGTTCAACATGTCCAACGGCGCCGCGAGCGCCCGCGGCCCCTGGAACGAAGGACAGGGACCGTGGCCCGCGGGCACGGAATGGCGCTATATCGATAATCCGGTCACCGAATGGCTCGACTCCGACGAGCGAGTGAATCACGGCGCCGAGACCAACCCGGAAGGCGAGCCCGCGGTCCAAGGCACCAAACCGTTCACCCACGAACTGCACATCCCGGACTGACCTGCGACGTGCTCGACGGGCAGTCGGGCGTCCGACGACGCGGCGCGCGGCCCGCACCGGATGACCGGGCTCGCCGATCTGGTACGACTCCGCCGCCTTCAACCGATGGACCGAATTGCGGTCCTCGTAGGGAAACACGGCGA
>NZ_JBEYSX010000032.1:0-26449 GCF_040642815.1 Nocardia sp. NPDC047648
CGATGAAGCTGCCGCGCAAACGCGAGCCGGGCCGCGAACGGCGCATGCTCGGTCTCGCTTCGCTCGAAACCCGGAGTTGAGGTGCGCTGGGCGCGTAGGGGCGCGAGCTTTGGGCATTGTGCACGCGGTTCGTTGTGGTCGGCGGTTGTCCCGTCGATCGGTGATCAGTCGACCAGCGCACCGAGCACGATCGCCTGCAACACCCAAGCATTCATGCGCACCGTCCTAACTCCGTGTCGCGCTCAACAAAACTAGAACCGGTATCAATTCCAGGGCCGGTGCCCGTCGTCCAGCGCCGCCGCCATCTCCGCGCGCAGCGCGGGACCGGGTGCTCGACGACGTCGAGTACCCGGCCCCGGCCGTTCGGATTCTTACTTGTGCCGCCCGTGCAGGAACGGAACGAGCTTGCGCAGCAGCTTCATCGTGGAGTCGGTGCGGCTGTAGCTCAGCAGCGCCATTCCGGGAACGGTGAAGCGCTGCACCGCGATCGAGTGCGGGCGGGTGAACTCGCGCAGACCCGGCTCGCCGTGGATGCGGCCGATGCCGGAATCGCCGACGCCGCCGAAGGGCAGGCCGGGGATGGCGGCGAAGGCGAGCACGGAGTTCACCGAGGTGGCGCCGACGCGCAGCCTGCGCGCGATGTTCAGGCCGTTCTTCTTCGAGTAGACCGCCGAGGACAGGCCGTACTTGGAGTTGTTGGCCAGCTCGACCGCCTCGTCCACGCCGTCGACGGTGCGGATGGTGATGGTCGGGCCGAAGGTCTCCTCGGCCACCGCCTCGGAGTTCTCGTCCACGTCGACCAGCACGACCGGTTCGATGAACGGCGCCTTGACCGACTCGGGCCCGCCGAGCACCGCGGTGCCGCCGTTCTTCAACGCGTCCTCGATGTGACGGCGCACGATGTCGATCTGGCTCGGCATGGTCATCGGGCCGTAGGCGGCCTTGTCGTCCGAGCCGGGCTTGATGTCGGTGAGGATGCGCTTGACCTCGGCGACGAACTCCTCGCGCACCGAGCGGTCGACGTAGACCCGCTCGACGCCCGCGCAGGTCTGGCCGCTGTTGGCGGTGGCGCCCCAGGCGACCGCGTCCGCGGCGGCCTTGATGTCGGCGTCGGCGGCGACGATCACCGCGTCCTTGCCGCCGCACTCCAGCAGCACCGGGGTGAGCCGCTCCGCGGCGGCGGCCATGATCCGCTTGCCGGTGGCGGTGGAGCCGGTGAACGCGATCTTGTCGACCTCCGAGCGGACCAGCGCCGCGCCCGTCGCGCCGTAACCGTTGATCGTGATGAAGACGCCCTCGGGCAGCTCGGGATTGGCCGCGGCGAACGCGTCGGCGAGGAAGTTGCCGATGCCGGTGGAGTATTCGCTCGGCTTGAACACGACGGTGTTACCCGCGGCCAGCGCGTAGGCGATGGAACCGTTCGGCGTGTAGACCGGGTAGTTCCACGGGCCGATCACGCCGACCACACCGAGCGGGCGCTGCTCGAGCCGGGCACTGAAGTTCGACATCAGCGCGCCGGGGGAGACCTTCTTGGGTCCGAGCACCTTCTTGGCGTTCTTGGCCGCCCAGGCGATGTGCTCGAGCGCGAGCATCAGTTCCAGGAAGGCGTCGTCGAGCGGCTTGCCGTTCTCGGCGTGGATCAACTCGCAGAATTTCTCCGAGTCCTGCACCAGCTTGCTCGACCAGCGCAGCAGGTGCGTGCGCCGTTCGTCGAAACTCAGCGCGCCCCAGGTGGCGGCCGCGGCGCGAGCCTTGGCGACCGCGGCGGCCACCGCGGCGTCGTCGGCGATGACGTGCGTGCCGATCACCTCGCCTGTCGCCGGATTGACCGACGTCAGTGCCGTGTCGTGATCGGCCGGTTTGGTGTCGGTGGATGTCACAGTGGTTCTCCTCTTGCCGTCTCCGGTGGACGGTCGATGCGCGATGTCCGAGTGGACGGGCAGCCCGTCCTTCCGATGAGAGAATGCTATGCCACAACTCTCAACAGGTCACCAGCTGTGCGTCAATTGTCCCCGACTCTGTCGGTGGCGAGTGGGACTATCGGGATATGTGCGGACGATATGCGACCACGACCAACCCCGGCAGGCTCGCGGTCGAGTTGGATGCGATCGACGAGACCGACTCCGCGGAGCAGAGTTCTTTCACCAACTACAACGTCGCTCCGACCACCCAGGTTCTCACCGTGGTCGAGCGGCACGATCACGGCGGCGAGGACGACGACCCGAAGCGGCGGATCCGGCGGATGCGCTGGGGATTGATCCCGGTGTGGACCAAGGCCGCCGAGCCCGGTATCCCGGTGAAGGGCAAGCCGCTGTTCAACGCCCGCGCGGACAAGGCCGCCAGCACGCCCTCGTTCCGCGACGCCGTGAAGTACCGGCGTTGCCTGGTACCGATGGACGGCTGGTACGAGTGGGTCGTGGAGCCGAACGGCGAGAAGGGCGCGAAGGGGAAAGTCGCCAAGCATCCGTACTACATGGCCCACGCGGACGGTTCCCGCCTCTACATGGCCGGTCTGTGGGCGGTTTGGCGCGACCGGTCCCAGCCGGAGAGTCAGCCCCTGCTGTCGTGCACCATCCTGACCACCGACGCGGTCGGCGACCTGACCCGCATCCACGACCGGATGCCGCTGCCCATGCCGCGGCAGCACTGGGACGCGTGGCTGGATCCGGATCACCCGGCGCCCGCGAGCCTGCTCGAGACGCCGTCGGAGGAAGCGGTCGCCGATATCGTTGCCCGTCCGGTGCCCGCGCTGGTCAACAGTGTGCGCAACAACGGACCGGAACTGCTTGCCCGAGTGGAGGATCAGAAGGACGCCGAGCAGATCAGCCTGTTGTGATCGTTCGCTGTCGCACCGTTGTAGCCGCGTCGGCCGGGGGCCGCCGCTCCGGACCACGACATCGAGCGTGTTCCCCGCGTACGCTCGGCCGCCACACCACCGCGTAGCCGAGTCGGTGACTTCCCCGAGCCAGTCCACCGATACTCCGCGAACCGAGGGTGCCGGTGTGACCGCCTTGCGCGACCACACCGGCCCAACTACCGGTTTCGAGCGAAGCGAGACCTAGCATGTGCCGTTCGCGGCCCGGCTCGTGTCCGAGCGGCCGCCGCGTCCGCGACGAAGTCGCCAGCGGTGGTCGCTCGGACACGAGCCATAAGGGGGCCGCGAACACGCCGCGACGAAGTCGCGGCCGAAATTACAGCGAGCACTTCACGCTCGGTGAGGCGATATTGAGCCCGCATTTGATGATTCCGGCGACCAGGTCGATCAGCTTGGTGGTGACGTTGCCGCTGAGTTTCTCGGCCTTTCCGGACTTGTCGTCACTCTTCGATCCCTGACCGTCGAAGTCGAACACGGAATCGCTGACCTGCGTGACCGGCGAGGTGCCCGGCGAGGCGGCGGCCTCGGGCGCTAGCAGCGTTACCGGACCGAGAGCCAAGACGAGCGCTCCGGACAACGCGACGATCACGGCGCGCACACGCTGGTGCGTAGACATTCGCATCACATCCTCACGAGTCGGGTCGATCTGGCCAGTTCAGTAACGCACAGATCGCGCCGATGGTGGACGAATTACGCGGATGTCACGGGGGCGGTCACCGCGGCGGTCAACCGGATCAGGTCGGCGGGCGCCAGTTCGATCTCCAGTCCGCGCCGTCCGGCGCTGCACAGCATCCGGTCCCAGCGCAGCGCCGAGTCGTCGATCACGGTGGGCAGCGGCTTGCGCTGACCGAGCGGGGAGATGCCGCCGAGCACGTACCCGGTGGTCTTCTCCGCCCGCGTCTTGTCCGCCATGCTCGCCTTCGGCGCGCCGAGCGCCGCGGCCGCGGCTTTGAGCGACAGGGTGTTCGGCACCGGAAGCACGGCCACCGCGAGCGAGCCGGTGGCGAGTTCGATGACCAAGGTCTTGAAGATCTGCCCGGCCGCGACGCCGAGTTCGGCGCCCAGCGCGTCGACCGCCTCGGTGCCGTAGGAGTCGGCGCGCGGATCGTGCTTGTAGGCGTGCACCCGATGGGACACCTTCGCCTGGGTCAACGCGCGGATCGCCGGAGTCGAGCCTGCTGCCATGGCCAAACCCTAACGGCGGTCGTGGCCCGGCCTGCAACGGGATTTCCTGCGCGTTCACCGCGAGCGGGAGCAACCCGGGAACACCGGACGGGTCGCGCATGTTGTAGCCGGTACACCGCGCTCGGACTGGTTTCCAGCGCGTGAGCAGGCCCTATGGAGACGTGAAGGAGATGCCTGTGCCCGTGCTGCTCGACGACCGCCCGGTATGGACCGAGGTGTCCCCGGCGGACGGCGGATTCTCCTTCGATATGCCGATGCCGGTAGATTTGGCAGGTACGGCGATCGAAGGGACAGGTGTGACGAGCGACGATGACGTGGCGGCCGACGATGTCGGCGCCGTCGACGATGCCGAGCTGGCACAGCGGTTCGAACGGGACGCGCTCCCGTTGCTCGACCAGCTCTACGGCGCCGCGCTGCGCATGACCAGGAATCCGGCGGACGCCGAGGACCTGGTCCAGGAGACGTACGTCAAGGCCTACCAGGGCTTCAAGTCGTTCCGGGAGGGCACCAACCTGCGTGCCTGGCTGTACCGGATCCTGACCAACACCTACATCAACTCCTATCGCAAGAAGCAGCGCCAGCCCGCGCAGTATCCGACCGACGAGATCACCGACTGGCAGCTGGCCGCGACCGCCGAGCACACTTCGCAGGGTCTGCGCTCGGCCGAGGTCGAGGCGCTGGACGCGTTACCGGACGACGACATCAAGGCCGCGCTGCAGGAACTTCCCGAGGAGTTCCGCATGGCGGTGTACTACGCCGATGTCGAGGGCTTCCCGTACAAGGAGATCGCCGACATCATGGGCACCCCCATCGGTACGGTGATGTCCCGGCTGCACCGCGGCCGCAAGCAACTGAAGGGTTTGCTCGCCGATGTCGCGCGCGAGCGCGGTTTCAACCGTTCGGGGGAACGCCAGGAGGTCAAGCAGTGAGTACCGAACGGGACCCCGACATGGAGCTCGACTGCACGGCGGTGCTGGCCGACGTGTGGTTGATGCTGGACGGGGAGTGCGACGAGGCGACCAGGGCGCGGTTGCAGCACCACATGGAGCACTGCAGTCCGTGTATCGAGGCCTATGGCATCGAGGAGAAGGTCAAGAGCCTGCTCAGCCGTAAATGCGGCGGTGATCGCGCCCCCGAGTCCTTGCGCGAGCGCCTGACCATCGAGATCCGCCGGACGTTCGTGGTCGGGGAGAGCTCGGTCGACACCTCGGAGTAGCCGGTCGGTGAAACGTGAGCGGCACGCCTTCCCGCTGGAAGTGCGTGCCGCTTCGTGCTTTTCGAGCCGAGCGTCGCGCTCAGGCGTTGGGCCGCTTGCCGTGGTTGGCTGCGTTCCCCTTGCGGCTACGCTTCTTACGTCCGCGCTTACCCATGAGTAGTCTCCCTTCTGATTGAAGGCCATTCTTTCACGTGTGGTTGGCTGTACCGTCAGCGGATACAGGCCAACGAGTGAATGGGGTGCCATGGCTGAGGAAGTGCTCGCCGAGTTGGTGTCGGTCGTCTACCAGGTCGTCGCCAAGGAGGGCGACGAAGTCCGGGAGGGCGACACCCTGGTGATCCTCGAGTCGATGAAGATGGAGATCCCGGTGGTCGCGGAATCCAGCGGCACAGTGACTTCGATCGGCGTCAAGGAGGGCGACGCGATCAAGGCGGGCCACCTGATCGCGGTCATCTCCTGATCGATTGCGGCGGTAGATCTGCATGGCGACACTGAGCGAGCTGCTGGCCGAGCACACCGACCTCCCCGGGGTCGCCGTGGACCATCTGCAGCGGGTGGTGGGCGATTGGCAGTTGCTGGCCGATCTGTCCTTCGCCGATCTGCTGCTCTGGGTCGGTGCGGGCCCCGTGACGGAGGGCGCGGACATCGTGTGTGTCGCGCAGTGCCGTCCCACCACCGCACACACCGTGCACCAAGAGGACCTGGTCGGCACGTCCGCTGTGCAGGCCGAACATCCGCAGGTTTTCGAGGCGCTGGCAAGCGGCGATATCGTGCGAGCCGACAGCGACGTCGAGACTTCCGGCGTCTACCACCCGCGTCCGGTGCACGCCATCCGCGAGGCCATCCCCGTGCGCTGCGGTGACGACGTGATCGCCGTGCTGAGCCGGGACACCGATCTGCAACGCTCCCGAGTGCGCAGTCAGCTGGAGAGCGCGTACGTGGCGTGCGCGGACGATCTGTGCCAGATGATCGCCGACGGCACCTTCCCGACCACCGAGGATCGCGCGGCCACCCATTCCAGCCCGCGCGCCGGGGACGGCTTCATCCGGCTCGACACCGACGGCATCGTCGTCTACGCCAGTCCGAACGCGCTGTCGGCCTATCACCGGATGGGCCTGCAAGCCGACCTGGTCGGCCAGGATCTCGCCGTCACCACCCGGTCCCTGATCACCGATCCCTTCGACGCCCAGGAAGTGGTCGGCGACATCCAGGCCGCGCTGGCCGGGCGGACCGGCCGCCGGATGGAGGTCGAGGCGCGCGGAGCCACTGTGCTGCTGCGCACCCTCGTGCTGCGCCCGCACGGCGAGCTGGCCGGCGCCGCTGTACTCGTCCGCGACGTCACCGAGGTCAAGCGGCGCGATCGCGCCCTGCTGAGCAAGGACGCCACCATCCGGGAGATCCACCACCGGGTGAAGAACAATTTGCAGACCGTCGCCGCGCTGCTGCGCCTCCAGGCGCGCCGCACCGAGAACGAGGAGGCGCAGGTCGCGCTCACCGAATCGGTGCGCCGGGTCACCTCCATCGCGTCGGTGCACGAGATGCTGTCGATGTCGGTGGACGAAGAGGTCGATCTCGACGAGGTCGTCGACCGGCTGCTGCCGATCATGGCCGACGTGGCCACGGTGCACACCACGCGCATCAAGGTGCGGCGTGCGGGCTCGCTCGGGGTGTTCTCCGCCGAACGCGCCACCCCGCTGGTGATGGTGCTCACCGAACTGGTGCAGAACGCCATCGAGCACGCCTTCGATTCGGGCGAAAACGGCACGGTGACAATCCGTTCCGAGCGTTCGGCGCGCTGGCTGGACGTGATCATCAGCGACGACGGCCGCGGCCTGCCGCCCGGGTTCAGCCTGGAGTCCTCCGATCGGCTCGGCCTCCAGATCGTCCGGACCCTGGTCACCGCCGAACTCGGCGGTTCCATCGGCCTGCATCCCGGCGCCGATATCGGCACCGATGCCGTCCTGCGGGTCCCGCTGGGCCGTCGTTCGGGCCGCTGACCGGTCGGCGGTGGACGGATCCGCCGCGTCGGCACCGGTCGCGTGCGAACTCCCAGGACTTGTTGCTCGGAGGTCGCGGGCGGGCGCTACTCGGGTGCGGTCGGCGGCTTGCGGCACGGTATCCGTCCGAATGTCCGTATCGAGCGGAATGCGAGGTGCGGGCCGGATTCGCTACTCCTCCCATGCGCTGGAGAACCGACTACTTTCGCACAGGTCCCGCGCATTCGCGAGTCGAATCGCCGACCGGTCGCAAATGCCGCAATTGCCGTTGCACGCAACCGCATTGGTCGGTTCCCGTTTCCGCCGCGAAGCGAGACCGGGTATTTCCAGTTCGTGATACGGCGGGCATAAACAACACAGCCCGGCACCTATGGGTGCCGGGCTGAAATGCGTTACCGGGCCGGGCTGAATGGCCCGGTAATGCTGATCGTCTGGCTCAGACGACAGTGCGGGTGCGGGTGCGCGCGTTGCGACGCTTGAGCGCCCGGCGCTCGTCTTCGCTCATTCCACCCCACACGCCGGCGTCTTGTCCGGACTTCAGGGCCCAGGACAGGCAGTCGGCGGTTACGGGGCAGCGAGCGCAGACCAGCTTGGCATCGGCAATCTGCGCGAGCGCCGGACCACTGTTACCCACCGGGAAAAACAGCTCGGGGTCCTCATCGCGACAGATGGCCTTGTGGCGCCAGTCCATTCCTCTGCTCCTTTGCTGGGCGCCGCACGGGGCGCCTATGGGTTTGTGGTTCGTTCACTTGTGCGACTCGAATGTTTCCGCACGGTTGCTTGTGAATGCTTTCACGAACACCGTAGATGTCAATAGGCACGCGGTGCACCGTGGGGAAGCTCACGCTCTGAAGGCCCCCACAGGGGGAAGCCTGCCCGGTCCTTTGTACTCGCTCCACCGGGTTTTCGCAGCACTACCCGCGATGTTTTCGGGGGTGTTTCGCCCTCAGTGCGGCCGCGGAGCGACGACCGCGAGGACGTCGGGCACGGCAGTGAAATCCACCACGTTGCGCTTGCCGATGAAGTCGCCATCGATTTGCAGGCCGATGGGTTCTTTGGACTCGATTCGTACGGTGGGAACGTCGTCTTCGCGAAATAAATTGCGGGACTTGGGGTTTCCGTCGGTTGCGAGGAGCTGGCGCGCGAGCAGCAGGGTGGGGACGACGGCCATGGAGCGCACCGCAAACACTCCGAGCCCCGTTTCGAACCGGGTGCCGGGGTTGGTGTGCACCGGTGTGGCGTTCAGGTAAGTCCAGGGTGTGGTGTTGGTTACGAAGGCGTAGTGCACCCCGTCCACCGGATCACGGCCGGGAATTTCCACCTGAACGCCCGGTTCGTTGCGCTTTGCCCGGAAAAATTGCCGAACAGTCGTTCGAACATAGCGCGCGGGGGTGGCGGCGCGGCCGCGGGCGCGGCTGGCGTCGATCGCCTCGCACACGTCGGCGTCCAATCCGACGCCCGCGCTGAAACAGAACCAGCGGTCGTCGGCCAGTCCGAGACCGATTCGGCGATCGGTTTCCACCGTGAGCAGGTCGATGAGCTGATTGGTGGCGGTCACCGGGTCGGGGGAGATGCCGAGCGCTCGGGCGAAGACGTTGGCCGAGCCGCCGGGGATCACACCGAGGCGCGGCAACCAGGCTTGACCGTCGTCGAGGACCGGCAATGGCAGGAAGCCGTTGATGGTCTCGTTGACCGTCCCATCTCCGCCGTGCACGACGACGAGGTCCATCTCGTTGGTGGCCGCCCATTGGGCCAGTTCCGCGGCGTGGCCGCGGTGCTGAGTATGCGCAACGGTCAGCTGGGTGCGGCTCTCCAGCGCGTGCGCCAAGAGGTCCCTGGTCGCCGGCGTGGTGGAGGTGGCATTCGGGTTCACGATCAGCAGCGTCCGCACGATGGCAGCCTAGTTGGCCGCCGGCCCGCGCCGGAAAAGCGGCGAGCGGCGCCCCGTCTGCCGTCGCGCGGGCATACGCCAGGACGAGGGCGGCACCGAGCGGGTCGTAGGCTTGCCGCGTGAACGAGCGTCAGCGAGGGAAGCGAGGACACCGTGCGCCGTCGCGCACGACGGAGCCGAGTACGGGCGAGGCGCTGGCGTGAGCGACGAAAAAGCGGCAGCGGTGCCGACGACGGTGCGGGCGGCCGGCGCCCTGGTGACGCTGGAAGGCGTGGTCGCGGTGGGCGTCGCCATCGTGCTGGTGGCGCGCGGGCTGCTCGGTCACGATCAATCCACGACCAGCGGCTACGGCACCGCGGCCTGGTTCGGCATCCTCGGCGGCGCGGTGCTGGCCGCGGGCGCGGGACTGTTGCTGGGGAAACGCTGGGGGCGCGCGATCGCGGTGATCGCGCAGTTGCTACTGCTCCCGGTCACGTGGTCGCTGCTCACCGACTCGCATCAGCCGGTCTACGGCGCTGCGCTCGGGGTCGTCGCGGTCGCGGCGCTGGTGCTGCTGTTCGCGCCCGCGTCCACCCGCTGGATGGCTCAGGACTACGGGGTCGAGCCGGAATAGCCCCCGGCAGCCGCGCGCAGCGCCGCCCGGCAGAGCTGATCGGCATGGCGGGTGGTTTCCGGCAGTCGGTACCGCGGGGTCAGCGCCAGCACCTGAGCGCAGGCGGTGTCGAGGTCGATGCGATGGCCCACGGAGACGAACACCGGCTTGACGCCACTTCTGGTGCGCAACGCGCGCCCGACCACCACCGCGTCGATGGTGATGTCGGTGGCCGCGCCGCGTTCCGGGCCGGGTTCGGCATACTCGCCCCACACGGTTTTCGCCACGCCGATCGTCGGGATTCCGGTGAGCAGGCCGAGGTGGCAGGCGAGGCCGAAGCGGCGCGGATGCGCCAGTCCCTGCCCGTCGCAGACCAGCAGATCAGGTGCGCTGTCCAGTTTTCCGAGCGCGGCGAGGGTCGCCGGGATCTCCCGGAAAGCGAGCAGGCCCGGCAGGTACGGGAAGTCCGCGACGCCGTGCGCGACGGCGGAGGTGACCGGGTGCAGGGTGTCCGCCGCCAAGACCACGGCGGCCGCGGCCACCGCGCCGGTGTCGTGGTAGGCCGAGTCGAGTCCGGCCACCGTGCGGAACCGTGCGCCCGGCGGGGTCACGGGCGCGACCAGCGGCCGTAATTCGTCCTGCATCGCCATGGCCGATTCGGCGGTGGTGGGCCAGGCCCCGAGGTCGAGCGGCGGGAGCCAGGACATGCGCTACCGCGCCTCGGCGGCCAGCTTGCCGAGCGCGTCACCCGCCAGCCGATAGCCCGCCCATTCGACCTGCGCCACCGCGCCGATCGACTCGTAGAAGTCGATCGATGGCTTGTTCCAGGTCAGCACCGACCAGGCCACGCGGCTGTAGCCCTGGTCGACGGCCTCCTTCGCCAGAGCCGTGAGCAGTGCCTTGCCGTAGCCGTTGCCCCTGGTCTCCGGCTTGACGTAGAGGTCTTCCAGGTAGATCCCGTGCACGCCGTCCCAGGTGGAGAAGTTGAGGAACCAGATCGCGCAGCCCAGGAGACCCGACTCGTCCGCGACCACATGCGCGAACACCTTCGGCTCCGGCCCGAACAGCGCGGCGCGTAGCTGCTCGGCGGTGACCGTGCATTCGTCCCGCGCCTTCTCGTATTCGGCCAGGTCGTAGACGAGATCCACCAGGGCGGGCAGGTCGGAAGGGACCGCGCGGCGCAGGACGGCGGAGCCGAGGTCGATGGCGGTGGGGTCGGCGGGGCCGGTTCGGGTCACAGTGACGCTCCGTTGGGTACCAGGTTGTGCGCGCGGATCGCGCGCGCGTCGTGTTCATAGCCGAGCACGGTCAGCGCGCCGGTCGACATGGCGAACCGGCGGCCCTCCCGGACGTCGAATTCCGCCCAGCGGGCGATCAGTGCGCGGGAGAAGTGGCCGTGCCCCACCAGCACGATATCCCGCTCCGGCAGCACCGGCGGCACGGCGGCCAGCACCCGATCGGCGCGCTCGCATACCTGCTGGTCGGTCTCGCCGTCCGGGACCGGACCGGTCCAGATCGTCCATCCGGGCACGGACTCGCGGATCTGCGGAGTGGTCAGGCCCTCGTAGGCGCCGTAGTCCCATTCGGCGAGATCGTCGTCCACCACGGCGCCGGTGAGCCCGGCCAGCTCGGCGGTGCGTCTCGCGCGCAGCCGAGGACTGGTGCGTATCAACGGGTTTCGCAGTTGCAGCGTGGCGAGCAGGCTACCTGCCGCCTCGGCCTGCTCTTCGCCGCGCTCGGTGAGCGGGAGATCGGTGCGGCCGGTGTGCCGCCGCTGTGTGGACCAGCTGGTCTCGCCGTGCCGGAGCAGCACAACGCGGGCATCGTCGAGTGCGGACATGTCTCCATGATGGTCCACCGATGATCATGGCGGTGCGCTGGATCGGACGCCCACCGGTCCGAACCCGCGCCCACCGCCGGGGGCTAGGACTCGATCGGGTCCCCCAGTTCGAGCACCACCAGGGGAAGCGGCCGCGAGACCTTGGCCTGGTAGTCCGCCAGCAACGGATTGTTCGCCATCGCCCACGCCGCGAACTCGTCGTACTCGGCTCCCTCCAGCGCCCGCGCCGTGCCTCGATGGGTGGTGGGCCCCAACTCGACGGTGACGGCGGAATCGGCTTTCACGTTGTGGTACCAGGCGGGGTACCGGTCCTCGATGAACGAACTCACGTAGAGGGTTTCGCCACGGCGCAACAGGCCGAGCGGGACCATGTGCGTCTTGCCGCTCTTGGCTCCGGTGGTGGTGAGCAGGATCAGTTCACCGCCTTCGTACGCACCGCCGACCTTGCCCGCCTTGTCGCGAAACTCCTGGATGACGCCGTCGTTCCAGTGCGCGATGTCTTCGTCGGAGTACTGCTGGTTCCACGGCGCGTCCGGATCGTCGTAGGAGGTGATAGCAGCGCTGTTTTCGCTTGCGGCGGGCGTGGTTTCGCTCATGCCCCGAGTGTGCTCCACGGCACCGACAAGTTCGCCGGGCCTCACGCGAAGGCGTGCAGTTCGCCCTCGCGCAGTTCGAGTACGGTCGTACCGATCACGGTGAGGGAGATGGGGCCGCCGCCGTAACCGGGCCGCTCCACCGGGATGCGCCCCGCTTCGGCTCCCGTGGCAGGGTCGAGGACGGTGAGCGCGCCTGCGGTGGGCAGCAGCAGCTTTCCCGCCATCAGCGCCGGTGCGCCCAGCGCCGCGCCCGCGGTCCACAGCGGGTCGAAAGTGCTGCCGTTCAAGGCGATCACGCTGTTACCGGTGAAGACCAGATAGGCCGACCCGATGCGGGTGGTCGTCGCGGTCTGGCTCAGCGGTGCCGAAAGTTGATGCACCACAATGGGGTTGCCGTTCCCGTCGTAGACGGCCAGGCGCGGTGGCAGCGACTCCGCGCCGGTGGTGGCGCCGGGGAAGTAGAGCACGATCCGGCTGTCGGACACCGCGATCACCCGGGCTGCCGCGGCATCCGCTCCGGGACCGGTCAACACGTGCGAGCCGTACTCCTCCGGCACCGTGTTGTCCTTGGGGGCCGGGTTCAGCACGGTGAGCCGTTCGGCCGGGTCGGCGGGGCAGCGTTCCAGCACCGCGAGCCTGGACGGGCTGGAACCGGACGACAGCAGCGTGCAGCCCTTGCGCGGCTGGGTCTTGACGTTCACCGGGGCGTCGACGAAGCCGTACTCCACGGTGCGCACCAGGTCCGAGCGCCACATCTCCAGCCGCTGCGGTCCCTGCGCGAGCAGGTAGGTGCCGTCGACCGACAGCCGCACGTCGCGATCCATATAGCTGCTGCGCGCCGTGCGGCGGGCACCGCTGTCGCCCGCCAGCATCGTGGCCTGGCTGCACCCGCGCTCGTCGCGGTAGACCGCGATCACCATGCCGTACTGGCCCTCGACCCCGCACAGCGGCAAGTCGCGCCGGTACTTCCACAGCTGGTCACCGGTGCGCGGATCCCGGCCGGTGACCGTGTCGCCGTCGCCGGTCACCGCGACGCCGCCGGACACGAGCGCACGCGCGCTCGCGCCGTCCGGCGCGTGCCACAGTTCGCGCAGCGCGGCAGGCAGTTGATCGGCCGCCGCCGGGGTCGGCACCGTGGAGGAAGCGGTCACCGACTCGGTGCCGTGCGCGTCGCCGCGCACCCACACCAAGACCCCGGCGATCACCACGAGAACCGCGATCGCGACTGCGGAGATGATATCGGCGCGCGTCCGCCGCTCGGGTGCGAGCACGAAAGCGAGACTAGCCGATCCGAGCGATCAGGCCGAGGCCGCTGCCGCGGGCTCCGCCGCGCTCCCGGCGTCCTCCGCCGCCGCGTCGCCCTCGCCGGCACGACGGCGCCTGCGCCGACGGCGAGCGGGCCGGTCGGCGGTGCCGGTCTCGTCCGCGTCGCTGTCGTCCGAGCTGCCGTGCTCGTCCGATGCCTCGGTGCTCGGCTCGTCGCCGGCGGTGTTGTCGGTCCCTTCGCCGCTCGGCTTGCGCCGCCTGCGCCTGCGGCGGGCGGGCTTGTCGGCGTCGGACTCGGCCCCCGCCTGCTCCGAAGACGTGTTCTCGGCGTCCGCGGGCGAGTCGGTCTCGGCCGCGTCGGTGACGTTCGGCGTACCGTCGATCGGCTGCCCGGCGCGGGTGCGCCTGCGGTTGCGCTTGCGCGGGGTGCGGGCCGGGCGTTCGACCACGACCGCGTCCGCGTCGCGTTCCACTTGCGCCTTGCGCACCACGCCCGTCACGCCCTCGGGAATACCGAGATCGGAGTACAGGTGCGGCGAGCGCGAGTACGTCTCGACCGGGTCGGGGATGCCGAGGCCGAGCGCTTTGTCGATCGCCGACCAGCGGTTGAGCTCGTCCCAGTCGATCAGCGTGATCGCGACGCCGGTGCGTCCCGCTCGGCCGGTGCGCCCGATCCGGTGCACGTAGGTCTTCTCGTCTTCCGGGCACTGATAGTTGACGACGTGCGTGACGTCGTCGATATCGATGCCACGCGCCGCGACGTCGGTGGCGACCAGCACGTCGATGGTGCCCTTGCGAAACTTGGTCAGCGCCTTCTCGCGGGCGATCTGCCCCAGGTCGCCGTGCACCGCGCCCACCGCGAACCCGCGCTCGGCGAGGTCGTCGGCCACCTTCTGCGCCGTGCGCTTGGTGCGCGTGAAGATCATCGTCGCGCCGCGGCTCTCGGCCTGCAGGATGCGCGCGATCAACTCGCTCTTGTCCAAGGCGTGCGCGCGATAGACGAACTGCGCGGTGCGGTCGTGCACCGCCGAGTCGTGCGGCTCCTCGGCCCGGATATGCGTGGGGCGGGTGAGGAAGGTGCGCGCCAGGGTGATGATCGGCCCGGGCATGGTCGCGGAGAACAGCATGGTCTGGCGCTTGTCCGGGACCATGCCGAGGATGCGCTCGATATCCGGGAGGAAGCCCAGGTCGAGCATCTCGTCGGCCTCGTCGAGCACCAGCACGCCGATCTTGCCGAGGATCAGGTGCTGCTGATCCGCCAGGTCCAGCAGCCGGCCGGGCGTGCCGACCACCACGTCGACACCCGCGCGCAGCGCCGCGATCTGCGCCTCGTAGGGGCGGCCGCCGTAGATGGACGCGACGCGCAGCGGGCCCTGGTGATTGGTCAGGTACTTGCTCGCGTTCTCCAGATCCTTGGTGACCTGGATGCACAGCTCGCGCGTCGGCACGATGACCAGTGCGCGCGGGGTGCCGTCCAGTGGCGTCGTGCCCGATTCCGCGGTCGCGATGCGGTGCAGCAGCGGCACGCCGAATCCGAAGGTTTTACCCATACCGGTACGGGCCTGACCGATGAGATCTTCCCCGGCGAGCGCCAGCGGAAGGGTCAGTTCTTGAATGGCGAAAGTACGTTCGATTCCGATCTCGCCGAGTGCGCGGACGATTTCCGCGCGCACGCCCAATTCGGTGAAAGTCGGGGCGGTGTGCGTTGCGTCCAACTCGGCCGTCAACAGGGTCTCCGCCAGACCTGGTTCCTGATCGACTGTGATCTTGCTCAGGGTTCGTGCCTTCCTCGTAATCACGTCCCGCGCGCACGAGGTGGGGCGGACCGGGCGGTCCGCGACGACCACGACTCCGCAGGCGATACTTCACCCGGCCACGCTCCGGATGCCGGGCGCCTGCCGGGATAAGCGGCGGCTACCTCGCAAAACATCGGCGCGGCGCACTGGTGACGCGGATTGGTGCGCGCACATTTTCCTGTCCAACGAAAACTTCGCACCCGAAACCGGTCAGCGGTCGCAGCGGCGTCTCCGCGATGTGCGTGAGCGCGACGTCCGGCAACTCTGTCGAGCGAAACTTTCCGTTGTCCGACGCGATTGTAGCGTGATATTGTGCGTCGCTCGAATTGCCACTGCGGCGCGCTCCCGAAAATCCGCCGGACCCGTCGCGTGCTTTCGCCGCATCGCGCGCCCACGTACGCTGCGCCACATGGGAATTCATCCGGCCCGGCAAATCTGGGCGACGCTCGAACCGCTACACGATGTGGTCTATTTCGGATCCGGCGTCAAGGAGGCGGGCGTCGGTATCGGCCTGCGCGGCTACTGGCAGACCTACTTCGCTTTCCGCGCCGCGCCGCTGGGCGCGGTGACACCCGCGATGGTGCAAGCGGTCTTCGCCGGATTCCACCCCGACATGGTGCGGCGCGCGCTGCCGGAGGCGTGGGAGCGGGCGACGCCGCAGACCTGCCTGACCGCCCGGCTCGACCTGGCCACCGGTCTGCTGCGCGGCATCGGCGCGGGTGACGCGGTGTGCGCTCGCGCGGTGGAGTTGCTCACGCCCGCGCAGCGAGAGGCCGACCCGACCGGCCGGGCGCTGTTCGCCGCGAACGCGGACCTGCCGCTGTCGTCCGACCCGGTGGCGGCGCTGTGGCAGCTGAGCACCTCGCTGCGCGAGCACCGCGGCGACGGTCATGTCGCGGCCTTGGTCACCCACGGTCTCAGTGGACGTCAAGCGCTGGTCGCCCAAGTGGCCGCGGGTAAGGCGCCCGAATCGGTGATGCGTCCCGCGCGCGGGGTTTCGGAGGCGGAGTGGGCCGATGCCTTCGACGAGTTGCGCGCCAGGGGCTTGGTGGAAGGCGAACCGGTCACACCCACCCTCACCGGCAGCGGCGCGCAGCTGCTCGCCGAAGTCGAGGCCGAGACCGACGACGCGGCGTGGACCGGCGCGCTCGCGGTGTTGTCGGCCGACGCGATCACCGAACTCACCACGTCGCTCGAGCCGCTGGTGCGCAGCGTGCAAGAGGCCGTGGTCCCGCCGCTCAACCCGGTCGGCATGGGCCCGCGGTAGCGCGCTCCGGGGCTTGCCTGTTACCGGCGGTACCGGCATATGAGACTCTCTTCGATGTGAGCCTTGCCGACACTGTCACCCTCGCCGCGCGCAACGCGTGGGCACTGACCTTCGGCTCCGGCATCGAGGCGCCGGACCCGACTCCCGCAACGATCCTGTGGGACCAGCCGCATCGGCAACTGCGGCGCTTCGAACGGGCGGACGCCACGGCGCCGGAAGGGGATTCGGCCGTCTTGCTGGTCCCACCGCTGGCCGCGCCCGCCAGCTGTTTCGACCTGCGGCCCGACCAGAGCCTGGCGCGCTTCCTGCTGGAGATCGGCCGCAGCCCGTATGTCGTCGACTACGGCGAGATCACCTTCGCCGACCGCCGCATGGGTTTCGAGGACTGGATCGATGACATCCTGCCCGAGGCGGTACTGCGCACCAGCGCCGATCGCGACGGACAAGCGGTCGATCTGGTGGGCTGGTCACTCGGCGGCACGCTGGCCTTGCTGACCGCCGCGGCGCACCCCGAGCTGCCCATCCGGTCCATCACGGCTGTCGGCTCGCCGCTGGACTACGACCGGATGACCGGCGTGCCGCAACTGCGCGCCGTCGCGAAACTCACCGGCGGCCGGGCCACCTCCACCGTCATCCGCGCGGCCGGTGGCGTTCCTGCGACACTGACTCGAATCGGCTACCGCGTCACCGCCTGGGACCGCGAGCTGACCCGGCCGTGGTTCGTCGCGAGCAATATCGCGCGCACCGAGGCGCTGGCCAAGATGGAGACGATCGATCGGTTCATGGCCGAGATGCCCGGGTACCCCGGCCGTTTCTACGGCCAGCTGTGGGGCCGGTTCATCCTCGCCAACGACATCGGCCGGGGTGTCCTCGTGCTGGGCGGACGCCGGATAGAACTGGCGGATGTGACCGCGCCGGTCCTGCTGGTGGGCGGGCCCTCCGACGTGATCACCCCGGCTCCCGCCGTCGAGGCGGGCGCCCGCGTGCTCACCGGAGCGGCGATGGTCCGCTACGAGAGCGCCCCCGGCAGCCACTTGGGCATCCTGGCCGCACCGACCGCGCGTGACACGACATGGAGTTATCTCGAGAAGTTCCTGGCCGAGACCGCCTGATTCGCCGTGAGTATTACGCTGGGGCACATGGGAGCACAGTCACCTGCCGCGTCAGGTGTTTCGTCGACCGACCCAGCAAACCTCTTCATCCCCGCGAGTCATCCCGGCGTGACGGACCTGTTCGCGGTGCTCGCCTACGGCGAGATCTCCGCGTTCTACCGGCTGGCCGAGGAGGCCAAGCTGTCGCCGACCCTGCGGGGCAAGGTGGCGGTGGCGAAGATGGCCGCGGCGGAGATGGAGCATTTCAAGACGCTGGAGTCCGCGCTGGCGGCGCGGGGCGCCGATGTCTTCGACGCCATGGCGCCTTTCGTGCGCGCGCTGGACGATTATCACACCTCCACCGACCCGTCGACGTGGCTCGAGTCGATGGTGAAGTTCTACGTCGGTGACGGCATCGCCGCGGACTTCTACACCGAGATCGCGGGCGCGCTGACTCCCGATGTCGCCGCGGTGGTCCGCGACGTGCTCGCCGAGACCCGGCACTCGGAGTTCGTGGTCGAGGAGGTGCGCCGCGCGGTCACCGAGAGCCGCTCCGAACGCGACCGGCTCACCCTGTGGGGCAGGCGGCTGCTCGGCGAGGCGATCACGCAGGCCCAATACGTCATGGCGCAGCGCGACGAACTCACCGACCTGGTGCTCACCGCGACCGGCGACCTCAACGGCATCGCGGCGCTGATCGAACGAATGCAGGACAGCCACGCCGAGCGCATGGCGGTACTCGGCATCTGAGCGCGGGCTACGCGTTCGCCGCGCGGTTGGGTACCAGCCGCAAGCCGGGCGCGTGCGTGCTCGCCCGGTCGGCCAGCCAGACGACGACGCTCTGGTCGCGGTCGGCTTCCAGGGTCTCGAACGGTACCTCGACGATGCCGTGCACGGGATGGTCGAGGTGCAGCATCCCGGAGCCCGCGGCGCCGACCCGATGCGGTTTCCAGCGCTGCGCGAATTCCGGCAGTTCGCGCAGCGCCTCGATCGTCTCCAGCAGTGCGTCGTCGCCCGGCCAGTGGATTCTGGCGCGGCCGAGCGCGGCGGCGAAGGCGTCGGCGGCCTGCTCCCAGTTGCGCAGGACGCGTCGCGCCGCGGGATGGGCGAAGGTGTACCACGCGAGGTTGGGCCGGTCGGCTCCGTCCAGCAGCCCCAGTGGGGCGACGAAATCGCCCCACGCCTGGTTCCAGCTCAGCACGTTCAGCCTCCGGCCGACCACGAAGGCCGGCGTCGGATGCAATGCCCGCAGGATGGTCTCGATCGTCGGGGCCACCTCCTCCGCGGCGGATTCGTTGCCGGGACACCGGGATTCGTTGCCCGAGGTGAGTGCGAGCATGCTGAAGTGCTGGCGTTCGTCGCCGCTCAGCAACAGTGCGTCGGCCAGGGCGTCGATCACCGCGACCGACGGGTTGGTGTCGCGTCCCTGCTCCAGCCGGGCCAGGTAGTCGGCGCTCATCCCCGCTCGGACGGCGACCTCTTCGCGACGCAGGCCGGGGGTCCGGCGGCGGCCGCCCTCGGGCATGCCGACGTCCGACGGCCGCAATTCGGCGCGACGCGCGATGAGGAATTCCGCGAATCCGTTACGAGCCATGTGTCCCATCGTGCCCGGTCCGAGGACGGTTATCCGCGCCCTGTCAGGTCCAGGATAACGGCGGTCTGGCTAGCGGACCGTGGTCCGTTCATTGTCGGAGGTATGACATCTACCTCGGAATCCACCGCGTTGAAAACCGGTTCGTGGGCACTCGACACCGCGCACTCCTCGGTCGCCTTCACCATTCGTCATCTCGGCATCTCCAAGGTGCGTGGCGGATTCACCCGGTTCGAGACCGAATTCGTGGTCGACGAATCGGGCGCGGCCACCATCGGCGCGACGATCCACCTGGACTCCTTCGACACCGGCAACGCCGACCGCGACGCCCACATCCGCACCGCCGACTTCCTCGACGTCGCCAACCGTCCCACGCTGACCTTCCGCGCCACCCGGCCGGTAATCGTCGCGGAGACCTTCGAGGTCGAGGGCGAGGCCACGCTCGGCTCGATCACCAAGCCGGTCACCCTGGAGGTCGAGTGGGGCGGCGTGCAGGACTTCGGCCCGACCGGCGACCGGCACGCGGGCTTCTCCGCCACCGGCGCCATCAAGCGCACCGACTTCGGCGTCGGCGGTGCCCTGCCCGGCATGCTCGGCGACACCGTCAAGATCGAATTGGAGATCCAGCTCATCGAGCCGAAGTGAATGCCGTCGGCGGCCCCCACTAGCCTGGACTCGACAGCACAGGACTCTCAGGTTCGGAGGTTGGCCGTGGAGGTCAAGATCGGTATTTCGGATAGCCCGCGCGAGCTGGTGATCAACAGCGCGCAGACCCAGGACGAGGTCGAGGCGCTGGTGTCCGGTGCGTTCGGCGGCGGCGACGGTGGCGTCTTGTCGCTCTCCGACGAGAAGGGCCGCAAGTTCCTGATCCAGGCGTCGAAGGTCGCCTACGTCGAGATCGGTTCCACCACCGGCGGCCGCGTCGGTTTCGCCGCGGTCTGATTCCCGGTCCGGCCCATACGCAATCGAGCCCCTGCCCCCGACAGCTCGGGGACAGGGGCTCGTTCGTCGTCGTGACCGCTCAGTCGATCGGGTGCAGCGGCACGTGCTTCAGGCCGCCCCACGCGAGCGAGACGGTGGTGTCGACCGCCTCCTCCTTCGGAATCGGCCGATCGGCCTCCAGCCAGTACCGCGCGGTGAACTGGCTCGCGCCGACCAAGCCGACGGCCAGGATGCGGGCACGGTAGGGGTCCAGGCCGGAGTCGTGCGCGACCAGGTCGAACACCGCGTCCACGCAGGCCTCGGTGGCCTGCTCGACCCGGCGCTGCACCTGCGGCTCGCTGGTCAGGTCGGACTCGAAGACCAGTCGGAAGCCCTGCATCTCGTTGTCGACGAAGTCGAAGTACGCCTGCACCGCGGCACGCACACGCTGCTTGTTGCTGGTGGTGGAGCGCAGCGCTTGGCGGACGCTGGACACCAGCATGTCCACGTAGTTCTGCAGCACCGCGAGATAGAGCTCCAGCTTGCTGCTGAAGTGCTGGTACAGCACCGGCTTGCTCACTCCGGCGCACTGCGAGATCTCGTCCATGCCTGCGGCGTGGTACCCGCGCTGTACGAAGACTTCGCTTGCCGCCGCGAGTAGCTGTTGACGTCGCTCGTCGCGCGGAAGCCGGGTACCGCGTTTGGCGGGTGCCATGGCCTCGGACGACGATCTACGGGACGTCATCCGGTCCACGAGGTCAGTCATTTCGGCTCTCCCAGTCGATTCCCCGGCAAAGGGGTGTGCACCGGGTTATCTCATGAACGATACCCGGTTGTCGCCCGCCCGCGGATCGGGGCCGGGCAACTGGTGCCACCCGGAAAGGATTCTCGCACCGACCGGGCCGCCAGGTGTGCCCGTGAGTGGGGATTCGCTGCTGTGAGACGCTGGGGAACGTGACCGACCGACCGGAGAGATCCCCCGCCGGACGGCGCGGTGCGCGCCGCCCGGCTGGCTCCGGCGCGTCCGGTTCCGTAGGGTCGGACCACATGGCGAGAACCTGGCCAGAGGCGCGATCCGATGGTGCGGCTCGAACCGGCGCGGCCGAGCGGTCGGGGGCAGGCGGCGGGTCACCCGGTCGCGGGAAGAAAGAGCGCAAGCGCCGCAAACCGCCCGAACCCGTTGTGTCGCAGCCCGATCCGGAGCAGCCCGATCGAGACGCCGTCGAGGTCTACGACCCGCTGGGTCTCTACTCGCACAAGGCCGAACGATCCCATCAGCCGCTGCGCGCCCGTTGGGATCCCACTTCCCCCGACGACGGCAGGGACCGCGGCCGCCCCGAGCGCGACGCCAAGAAGCAGAGCGCGCTCGGCAGATTCGTCTCGACCTACGGCTGGCGGGCGTACGCGTTGCCCGTGCTGGTCGTGCTCACCGTCCTGGTCGTCGTAGACGCGATCCGCGCCGCCGACCCCGACAGCATCGCGGGCTCGGATCCGGGGCTCGGGCGCCTCAGTACGGCCACCGCCACCGCGGGCATCATCGGCGCACCGCCGGGCGACGGGCACTTCTCCACCGATCTACCCGCCGGGGCACTGCCCGAGGGCGGCGCGTTCGCCGAGACCGGCGCGGGCGACTGGCACGTGGTGCCCGGCACCACCGCCCAGGTCGGCACCGGAACCACCACGGTCTTCCGCTACACCGTGGAGATCGAGAACGGCGTGGACACCTCCGGCTTGGGCGGTGACGAGGCCGTCGCCAAGATGGTCGACTCCACCCTGGCCAATCCGAAGAGCTGGGTGCACGACCCCAAGTTCGCGTTCCGCCGGGTCGATCAGGGTGACGCCGACTTCCGCGTCTCGCTCTCCTCCCGGGGATCCAGCCGCAAGGAATGCGGTTTCGACATCCCGATCGATACCTCCTGCTACAACGCCGACGACCGCCGCGTGGTGCTGTCGGACGTCCGCTGGGTGCGCGGCGCGCTCGCCTTCGAAGGCGACATCGGGTCCTACCGGCAATACCTGATCAACCACGAGGTCGGCCACGCCATCGGCTACCACCAGCACCAGCCGTGCGAGACCGACGGTGGGCTGGCTCCGGTGATGATGCAGCAGACCTTCGGCACCAAGAACGACGACATCGCCTCCCTCGATCCGCACGGCGTGGTCCCGATGGACGGCAAGCACTGCCGCTTCAACCCCTGGCCCTACCCTCGGGGATAGGCGGCCTCCGGGATACGGAACGATGGGCGGGAAGAACGGCCCGGTCGCCGGTGTTGCACAGTTGAGCCAGCCCGATACGGGCGTCACACCGCCGCAGCGATCGGCCAAGCGATTCGAGGAGTCCTGGACGTGTCATCACCCAAGTCCCTGCCGCCACTTGTCGAGCCGGCCGCGGAGCTGACCAGGGATGAGGTAGCCCGCTACAGCCGACACCTGATCATCCCCGATCTCGGCGTGGACGGGCAGAAACGTCTGAAGAACGCCAAGGTGCTGGTGATCGGCGCGGGCGGTCTCGGCTCGCCCGCCCTGCTGTACCTGGCCGCCGCGGGTGTCGGCACGCTCGGCATCGTCGAGTTCGACGAGGTCGACGCCTCGAACCTGCAACGCCAGATCATCCACGGCGAATCCGATATCGGCCGCCCCAAGGCCGACAGCGCGCGTGATTCGATCCTGGAGATCAACTCCGGCATCGACGTCCGGCTGCACAAGATCCGGCTGGAACCGGAGAACGCGATCGAGTTGTTCCGCGAGTACGACCTGATCGTCGACGGCACCGATAACTTCGCCACCCGCTACTTGGTGAACGATGCCGCGGTGCTGGCGGGCAAGCCGTATGTCTGGGGCTCGATCTATCGCTTCGAGGGCCAGGTCTCGGTGTTCTGGGAGGACGCGCCGGACGGGCGCGGCATCAACTACCGCGATCTGTACCCGGAGGCCCCGCCGCCCGGCATGGTTCCGTCCTGCGCCGAGGGCGGTGTGCTCGGCGTGCTGTGCGCGTCCATCGGTTCGGTGATGGTGACCGAGGCCATCAAGCTGATCACCGGCATCGGCGAGCCCCTGCTGGGGCGGCTGATGGTGTACGACGCACTGGACATGAACTACCGGACCATCAAGCTGCGCCGTGACCCGGAGCGTCAGCCGATCACCGAGCTGATCGACTACGAGGCGTTCTGTGGCGTGGTGTCCGAGGAGGGCCAGGCGGCCGCGGCCGGGTCCACCATCACCGCCCGCGAGCTCGAGGAACTGCTGGCATCGGGCAAGCCGATCGAGCTGATCGACGTGCGCGAGCCGGTCGAGTGGGACATCGTGCACATCGAAGGCGCCAGGCTGATCCCGAAGGACCGCATCCTGTCCGGCGAGGCCTTGGCCGAGCTGCCGCAGAACCGTCCGATCGTGCTGCACTGCAAGACGGGCGTACGCTCCGCCGAGGCCTTGGCCGCGCTCAAACGCGCGGGCTTCTCCGACGCCACCCACTTGCAGGGCGGCGTGATCGCCTGGGCCAACCAGGTGGACAAGTCGCTGCCGGTGTACTGAGGCGAACACGGCGCGCCGAAGGCGCGCCAAATCAGACACGACGTACCGTACGGCCGTGACTTCTGTGGAACCTCCCGAGCATGTGCGTGCCACGTTCGGTCTGCGCGAAGTGACCCCGGTGCCGATCGGCGACTGGGAAGGCGGCTGGCGCTTCGGTGACGTGGTGCTCAATCCGGTCGCCGATCACGCGCGCGCGGCGTGGTCGGCGAAGATCCGCGAGACGCTGAAGGTGGACGGGCTGCGGCTGGCGCGTCCGGTGCGGGCGACCGACGGCCGCTACGTGGTATCCGGGTGGCGCGCGGACACCTATCTCGAGGGCGCGCCCGAGCCACGGCACGACGAGGTGGTCTCGGTGTCCCTGCGCCTGCACCAGGCGACGGCGCATCTGGAGCGCCCGCGTTTCCTCGCGCAGCCCCCGGTCGTGCCGTGGGTGGACGTGGACGTGTTCGTCGCGGCCGATCGCGCCGCCTGGGAGCCGGTGCCGCTGCGCAGCCTCCGCGCGGGCGGCGCTTCGCTGTCGACGTCCCCGGACGGGCGGCGCAGCATCGAACTGATCGGTCAGCTGGCCACCCTCCGCAAACCGGTGCAGACGCCGCCGCAGCTGGTGCACGGCGACCTGTTCGGCACCGTGTTGTTCGCGGGCGCGCAGGTCCCCGGCCTCACCGACATCACGCCGTACTGGCGGCCCGCGCCCTGGGCGGCGGGCGTGATCGTGGTGGACGCACTGGCGTGGGGCGGCGCGGACGACGGGTTGCTCGAACGCTGGGCGGACCTGCCGGAGTGGCCGCAGATGTTGTTGCGCGCGGTCATGTTCCGGCTCGCGGTGCACGCCCTGCACCCGAGGTCGACGCCGCAGGCGTTCCCGGGTCTGGCGCGGACCGCGGACATGGTGCGCCTCACCCTTTGAGCCGTTCTTCCCGCTGTTCACCGAACCTTCGTGCGGTGACACGTCGATTTCCGCGACCGAGTGTCGGTGGCGGCACCGGCGGCGCTGCGCGCCTCGGCGACCAAACGCCGCTGAGTGCTCGCACCCGTGCGAAACGGCCGCCGCGGGCGTCGCGAGTTGCCAATGCCGGGAATGCCCGATACTCGGCCGTAGAGATGGGTGTGCCGCCACAACGTCCGGCGGTCTCGGCCGAGTGAGGTTACGGATGCTGTTTGTCGGCCTGCGGAGAACGGCCGTGTGGACCGCGCCGGGTGGAGGGCGTGCATGACTACTTTGAGTGACATAGATCTAGAAGACCTTCCGCATCCCGCCTATGCCAGCGAGGGTCTCAATGCGGTTGTCGACGCGGCCAATGTGTACATGCAGAACGCGGTCGTGCTGTTCGCGTCCGGGTGGGACGGTGGGCAACCGGACATGATCGCTTGGCTGGCGGATAAGAAGCTGCTGAGCGCCGACGGCCGCAAGCTCACCAAGGATGGCGCCCAGACGCTCGATCCCGGATCGTCGGTGCTGGTCGACAACTACGACGACAAGCGCGGTGCGTTCCGGGACAAAACGTCACAACTGCAAGCGCAGAACGACGGTGTGAACGAAAGCGCCATCGCGAGCTTCGACACCTCCAACAAAGCGTTCCAGGATGTCAAAGGGATCGTGGCCGGGCTCAAAACGGAGTTGAGTCGCGAACCGGGGGAGCACCAGCTGACCCGTCTGCCCGATGGGAACTTGCACTTGACCGCCGCCGAGGAGAATCGGCTGTTACAGCTGATCTTGGAGGGCGTGGACCGTGTGCACGACACGATCGAAGACGCGGACAGCGGTATGCAGAGGGACGCGGGCGATATCTACAAGATGATTCCCGACCTTCCGCGCAACCCCTATGGCAACGCGCCGGATGTCGGGTCCCGGTCTCCGTGGGCGCCGACCGCGAGCAACGCCACCTGGACCCGAGGTACGGGAACTCCGGACGACATCGTCGCGAAGGCACGAGAGCAACTGGCGCTCGGTGTCTCCGAAAGCGGAGGCAACAACGTCCCCATGTTCCGCGGCCCGGACGGCAAGCTCTACAAGGCCCCGTACAACATCAACGACGCGTGGTGCGCGGCCTTCTCCACCTGGACGTGGGATCAGGCCGGTTACAACGTCGACTGGACCAACAAGAACTATGTGCCGTCCATCTGGAACGACGCCAAGCACATGGGGTTGGCCTCGAATATCTCGAATGCCCAGAAGGGGGACATGATCATCTTCGACTGGGAAGGCGACGGAACCCCCGACCACGTGGGAATCGTGGAGTCCGTGGATCCCCGAACCGGCCGGATCACCACCATCGAAGGCAATTCCAGCGATCAACTGAAATCCAACAGCTATTCCATGAACGCGGGATCGCTTGTCGGCGTGGTCAAGCCGCCGTCCAACAACGCCGCGCGGGCGTCCTGACGGTCCTGCTCGCGGTATCGGACGGGATCGCGGTGGGATTCCAGCCGGTGTCCGTCCGGACGCGTGCGCTTCTTTCCGACCGTGGCGGTGCACCGAACCGGTGGCGGCAGACTTCGCCGCGCACGTTCCGGTGCACCGCGCACGGAGCGGCACGACAACTCCGTGCGCGGTGCCCCGAATCGCGCGAGGGCCTGTTCAGATCGAAAGATCGTTCACCGAGGCGGCCTCATTGCCGGACACGTTGATGCCCAAATTCGCGGCAGTGCGATCGATCTCGTCGTCGGCGTGCTGGAACTCGATGGCCGAACCCGCGGAGAGCACCTCGACGTTGAGGCACAGCGACTGGAGTTCCTTGAGCAAGACCTTGAACGATTCCGGAATGCCCGGCTCCGGGATGTTCTCGCCCTTGAC
>NZ_JBEYSX010000033.1:0-10733 GCF_040642815.1 Nocardia sp. NPDC047648
GTCAGCGGCTTCCCGGCCGGTCCCGGCGTAGTTCGCCCACCCGCCGTCGAGCAGGTCCGCGCTGGAGGCCAGTGCCTTTTCGAGTTCTTGATTCGGCATCGTCTTCGACCGTCAGGGGCACGTCGTCGGCGTCGCCCAGCGTGAGCACGAGCAGATCTTCCCGCAACCGGGCTGGGTGGAGCACGATCCCGAAACCATTTGGCGCGATACCGAATTCGTCCTCGGCGACGTGCTGGAGCACAGCGGGCTCGGCGCTGAGGACATCGCCGCGGTGGGGGTCACCAACCAGCGCGAGACGACGGTGGTGTGGGATCGCGTGACCGGGCGGCCGGTGTACAACGCGATCGTCTGGCAGGACACCCGGACCGACCGGCTGTGCGCCGAACTGGGCGGCGACGCGGGACCGGCCCGCTACCAGGATCGCACCGGCCTCCCGCTGTCCACCTATTTCGCGGGGCCGAAGCTGCGCTGGATCCTGGACAACGTGCCCGGTGTGCGCGAGCGCGCGGAGGCGGGCGAGCTGTGCTTCGGCACCGTCGACAGCTGGGTGCTGTGGAATCTCACCGGCGAGCACATCACCGATGTGACCAACGCCTCCCGCACCATGCTGCTGGACCTGCGCTCCTTGCGGTGGGATTCGGAGATCTGCGCGGAGTTCGGCGTGCCGGAGTCGATGCTGCCGCAGGTGCGCAGTTCCTCGGAGGTCTACGCCCCGATCAGTTCCGGACCGCTGGCCGGGGTGCCGGTCGCGGGCATCCTCGGCGACCAGCAGGCCGCCACCTTCGGCCAGGCCTGCCTGTCGCCGGGCGAGGCCAAGAACACTTACGGCACCGGCAATTTCATGCTGCTCAATACCGGAACCACACCGGTGTTCAGCAAGCACGGCCTGCTCACCACGGTGTGTTACCGCCTCGGTGACGCGGACGCGGTGTACGCCTTGGAGGGCTCGATCGCGGTCACCGGCTCCCTGGTGCAGTGGTTCCGGGACAACCTGGGCATCATCTCCGCCGCCGACGAGATCGAGCCGCTGGCCCGCAGCGTCGACGACAACGGCGGCGCCTACATCGTTCCCGCCTTCTCGGGGCTGTTCGCTCCCCGCTGGCGTCCGGACGCGCGCGGCGTGATCGCCGGGCTCACCCGTTTCGTCACCAAAGCGCACCTCGCGCGCGCGGTGCTGGAATCCACCGCGTTCCAGACCCGCGAGGTGGTCGACGCGATGCGCGCCGACGCCGAGTCCCAGCGGCTCGGATTGGAGCTGACCACGTTGAAGGTGGACGGCGGCATGGTCGGCAACGACCTGCTCATGCAGTTCCAATCCGACATCCTCGACGTACCCGTGGTGCGCCCGGTGGTCAACGAGACCACGGCGCTCGGCGCGGCGTACGCGGCCGGGCTCGCCGTCGGGTACTGGGCGGGCACCGACGACATCCGCGCCAACTGGACCGCCGACAAGACCTGGCACCCCGCCATGTCGGACGCCGACCGGGCCGAGCGCTACGCCGCGTGGAACAAGGCCGTCGAGCGCACCTACGGCTGGGTGGACTGAGGACCGCACCGGACGGGATTTCGCCCGCCGTGCCGCCTCCCTTCGACCGGTCACGGGAACTGATCGGCGACCGCTGCGAGCCGAGTCAGGGGCGGCGGCAGTGTCGCCGCGGACCCGGTCTCGCAGTAGACCTGTGAGACAAAGATCGGGCCGGTTCGAAGATCGAACCGGCCCGATCGAGATGGCCGAGACTCGGTCCCGGCCGACGAACTCCGTCAGCCCGGATGGCACCACGTCGTCACCGGCTGGCAGTGGTGCGCCGAAGCGACACCCGGCATCAGCGAAACCATGCCGACGGCAATCACAGCGCTCGCAAGCATTTTCACGATCATCGAATTACTCCCCTCCTATTGGATGTGCGCAACCCTATCGGGTGAATCCATCCGGAGGCAATCGAAACTCGTTGCGCCCGAGGCTATTCACCTATGGCACGTGCCAAGCGCGCGACCGCCTCCCGAAGCGTCGCCGCCTCCGAGGTGGTGAAGCACAGACGCATCGAATTCCGATGGGCGCCGGAGACCGCGAACGCCTCGCCGGGGACATAGGCGACGCCGAGATCGACGGCGCGGGGCAACAAGTCCACGGTGTCGGTGCCATCGGTGAAACCGACCCATACGAACATGCCACCGGCGGCGTCGGTGCTCACCAGCCGGTCACCGAAGCGCGTACGCAGCTCGTCCACCAGGACACGCGCTCGCGCACCGTAGGCCCGCCGGACCTCCCGCACATGCGCTCCCAGCCACTCGTCATCCGCGAGCAGTTCGGCGGCGATCTGCTGGGTCAGGGCGGATCCGCACAGGTCCGCGCCCTGCTTCAACAACTCCACACCCCTGCACACCGCGTCGGGCGCGGTCATCCAGCCCACCCGCAAGGTCGGAGCCAGCGTCTTCGACGCGCTCGACAGCCGGATCACGTGAGACGAATACGCCGCGACCGGCTCCGGCGACGGGTTGTCGAACCACAGCTCGCCGTATGGATCGTCTTCGATCACCCAGAATCCATACCGTTCGGCGAGTTCGGCGAGTTCACGACGACGCCCCGGGCTCATGGTGACGCCGCGCGGATTGTGGAAATTGCTCACCGTGTGCACCAGCGCGGGCCGCTCGCCGCGGCCGAGCAGGTCGGCCAGCGCGTCGACCCGCATACCCTCGGCATCCAGCGGAACGGTGACGATGCGCGATCCGGCGGCACGGAACACTTGCAGCGCGCCGACGTACGCCGGATCCTCGACCACGACGAGCGCACCCGGGTCCAGCAGTACTTCGGCGAGCAGCGACAGCGCCTGCTGCGAACCGTGGGTGACGAACACCTCCTCGAGCGGCACCGGCCGCCCCAGCCGCACGGTCTCGCGTGCCGCGAGCACCTCACGCAGCGGGCCCCAGCCCGCCGATTCGGTGTATTGCAGTCGTGCGCGGTCCGCCAGCGCCGACTCCGCGGCCTGCGCGATCCGGTCACGCGGCATCAACTGCTCGTCGGGCAGGCCGCCCGCCAGACTGACCACGTCGTCGCGCGCGGCCACCTTCAGCAGATCACGAATCGCCGAACTCTGCAGACCGCCGAGCCGCCGGGCCAACGGTGGAGTGATCGACGACATGGACACCTCCGAGGAATGCGCGATACTCCACTGTCGCACATTCATACCAGACTCTGAAATCAGAATCTCACATTTTGAGAAGATGGCCTCAATCGATCAGATAGATGAGGGTCCGTCCCTCCAGGTTCACGGTGGTGATGACGGGGAAGTACTTGGCCTCGGTGCCGTCGGGACGGCGTTCGGTGAGCTCGACGTTGAAGCGGTCGGGGGCCATCTCCGCGATCCGCAGGCAATAGGCCGTGCCCTGCGGGATGTGCTGGTCGATGGTCTTCTGCAGGTCGGCAGGCGGTTCGACGTTCGCGCCCGGTGCCACGAAAGTGTGCGCGCGGACAGCGCTGCGCTCGGAATAGTACGCATGCTCGAAGCCGAGAATCGCGCGGATCCCACTGCTCGTATCACCCGCACCGTTGCCGAAGGTGACGTTGCCCTCGGTGCGGGTCGGGCAGTTCATCACCACGGCGCTGGTGGCGGCCGAAGCGGCCGTGCCGTCCTGGCCGTCATCGCTGCCGCCTGCCATCACGATGGTCACAGTCAGGGCCACCAACGCCACCACCGCCGCGAGCGTCCCCAGCACGACCCAGCGCCGCGAGGGACTACGCCGCGCAGGCGGCGGCTTCTCGGGAAGGCGCAGCGCAAGCCGCATGGCGACCGGGTCCTCGGCCCAGGACAGAGCCGACTCGGCGGGCGGCGGAGGCTTCGGAACGCCGCCTTCCAGCGTCGGCCGGTTCCACCACGACTCCTGCTTGCCGTCCTTGGGCTGCGGGCGCGCGGCCTCCGCGGCAGGCGGCGGGGGCTGGGCAGCCGCGGGCGGCGCTACCGGCCGTTCGGAGTAGACCGTCGAATCCGGCGCGCGAAACTGCGGGGACAGTGCGGGCGTCGTCTCCGGCTGCCCTGCCGGACGCCAGGTGAGTTCGGGGTGGTCGGTCGACTGCTGCGGCACCTGCCAGCCCGGGCCGGTGTTCGCGCCCATCGGGGGACCGAATTCCGCGACGGGCGGCCCGAACTCGGAAACCGGCGGTCCGAACTCCCCCAACGACGGACCGAACTCCGAACCGGACTGGTCGGATTCGTTCTCCCTCGCATCACCCTCGGAGGTCACACCCAATCCTTTCCCAGGACACACAAGTGGGGCGGCCGCGAACGGCCGCCCCACCCGTCGAAAACAGCACGTGTCAGTACTGGAGTGAACCACCCCACTGCGTGGTGGCACCACCCACGTCGACGGTCTGCGGGGCGAAGTCGCCCGGCTGAAGCGGAAGCTTAACCTGTGCGGCGGCTTCCAGGGCGGCCGCGCCGCCCGGCTGCTCGCGGATCCAGTCCTCCACCGCGGCCTTGGCCTGGTTCAGCTGCGTGGTGTCGAACACCGAGGTGGTGTTGTTCGACGCCAGGCCCTCGCCACCGGTGTAGGTGGTCAGCTTGACGGTGTTCTTGTCGACGAACTCCACCGAGACACCGGCTTCGCCCGCGCCGGTCGGCGTGCGGTAGCCGATGGTGCCGACGTACCCGGCCTCGTTACTGAAGTGGTGGGTGTTGGCCACATGGCCCGGCAGCAAGGTGCCGCCGTCGATGTTCGCGCCGATCTCCGCATGCGGACCGGTCATCTCCACGACCGGGGCTGCCGGGGCTGCCTCCATGCGTGGCGCCTGCCAGCGCGGCTGCGCCTGCGGCTGCACCAGCGTGGAGCTCTCGGGTTGCCGTGCCGGGGCGTTGTCGCTCTGGGCGTCCGGCTGCGGCGCGGCCTGCTGGCCGGGCTGCGGAGCCGCCTGCTGCCCGGGCTGCGGCGCGGCCTGGTCCGGCGAGACCGCGGCCTGCGGGTCGCTCGGCTTTTGCTGGCCGGGGACCGGCAGCGGCGCGACACGCGGCGGGGTCACGCCCGGCTGGGTCGGCTTGGCGAGCTTCGGATCCTTCTGATCGGGCGCGGCGTGGTCCGACTCCGGCGTGGTGACGCCCGGCTGACGCGGCGTCGGCTTGCTCTCCGGCTTCTCCGAATCCTGCTTGGACTCGGGCTTGTTCGGCTCCGGCTGCGTGGTCTCCGGGGTGCTCGGCGACTCGTTCACGCCCGGCTGCGTGGGAGCAGGCGTCGGCGGAGTGGTCGGATCGTTCGGAGCCGCCCCGGCAGGCGCAGCGAAGAGAGTGGCCACTGCAGCCGCTGTGGCCAGTGGCAACGAGGTGCTCGCCATCGCTCGCTGCGCCCGACTCGGCTTACGATGTTTCACTTTTCGCGCTTCCTTCCCGGGTGCGGCCGAATCGGCCGCATACAGGTTGTCCCTGGGTGAGACGCCTGATCGTCGAACGACCCGGGCCGTTCGCCGTGCCGATTCGGAAAGGACCCTTCCCCCCACACCGAACTTCGCGACCGTCCTTCGATCGCATCTCTGCCGAGAGTGAACCACATGTGCGCACGATGGGCAACGCGGCGAATAGCCATGGCTGGCAAGAGCGCCCGCATCCCGCGCCTGCCCCGAGTTCACCTGGCACGATGTCCGGGATCGGACACGGCACCGGATGCGCCGGGAAGAGGTCAGTCGAGGTCGTCGTGCCGCATCAGCAACCGAGCCGCCTCGGTCACCGAACCCGTGAGCGACGGGTACACCGAGAAGGTCTGGGCCAGGTCGTTGACCGTCAGATTGTTCTGCACCGCAAGGGCGATCGGCAGGATCAGCTCCGAGGCGATCGGCGCGACGACGACGCCGCCGATCACCACGCCGGTCGCGGGACGGCAGAAGATCTTGACGAAACCACGCCGCAGACTCGACATCTTGGCGCGCGGGTTCGTGTTCAGCGGCAGCATCACCGTGCGCGCGGGAACCTCGCCGTTGTCGATCGCGGTCTGGCTGACGCCCACGGTCGCGATCTCCGGCCGGGTGAACACCGCGGAGGCGACGGTCTTCAGGCGAATCGGGCTGACGCCCTCGCCGAGCGCGTGGTACATCGCGATGCGTCCCTGCATCGCGGCCACCGAGGCCAGCGGCAGCAGGCCGGTGCAGTCGCCCGCCGCGTAGATGCCGGGCACCGAGGTGCGCGACACGCGGTCGACCCGCAGGTAACCACCGCGGTCGAGTTCGATGCCCACCCGCTCCAGCCCGAGTCCTCCCGTGTTGGGCGTCGAACCGACCGTCATCAGCGCGTGCGAGCCGGAAACGGTGCGCCCGTCGGAGAGCTTGACCACGATGCCGTCGGCGGTGCGCTCCACCGCGTCCGCGCGCGCGTGCTTGACCAGTTCGACGCCGCGCTCGGCGAGCGCGTCCTCCAGCACCAGCGCGGCGTCGGCGTCCTCGCCGGGCAGCACGCGGTCGCGGCTGGAGACCAGCTTCACCCGCACACCCATCTCGGTGTAAGCGGAGACGAACTCCGCGCCCGTCACACCGGAACCCACGACCACCAGGGTCTCCGGCAGTTCCTCCAGGTCGTAGAGCTGACGCCAGTTGAGGATGCGCTCACCGTCCGGTTCCGCGCCCGGCAGCACCCGCGGGCTCGCGCCGGTGGCGATCAGCACGACCTCGGCCTCGATGGTCTGCTGCGCGCCGTCGGCCAGCTTGGCCAGCACCCGGTGCGCGGCAAGGCCGCCGCCGCGTTCGATCAGCTCGCCGTAGCCCGCCAGCACGGTCACTCCGACGGTTTGCAACTTCGAGCGGATGTCGGAGGACTGCGCGAGCGCCAGCGCCTTCACACGCGCGTTCACCTCGGTCAGCTGCACCTGCGCCTGATTCGGGTCCAGGGTGATGCCGAGATCGCGAGCGCGGCGCAGGTCGGTGCGCACGCCGGTCGAGGCGATGAAGGTTTTCGAAGGGACGCAGTCCCACAGCACGCACGCCCCGCCGATCCCGTCGGAATCGATCA
The DNA here is from genome assembly GCF_040642815.1 of Nocardia sp. NPDC047648. NCBI lineage: Bacteria > Bacillati > Actinomycetota > Actinomycetes > Mycobacteriales > Nocardiaceae > Nocardia > Nocardia sp. NPDC047648. The sequence continues at coordinate 6,981 of NZ_JBEYSX010000033.1, forward strand.
GCGTCACCGACGCTCCGTGCTGGGCCGCCACCAGGGCCGCCTCATAGCCGGCCGGTCCGCCACCGATGATCGCGATGCGGGTCATTGATACCTCCGCTCGTGCTTCGCGCCGGGATCTCCGGCACGGGGTAAACGTTATCCGGCAACCACCTCGCACCACCGACCGCGTTACCGCTGCGCAACGGGTCCCCGCCGCGCGCCGCGCCGCAGGTGCGGCAATCGAACGCGGTCTGTGAAGATTATTGGCTACCCTTTGCTGGTGCCGATCTATGCCGCTTACGGGTCCAACATGGACTCGACGCAGATGCTCGAGCGCTGTCCGCACTCCCCCATGTCCGGGACGGGCTGGTTGGAGGGCTGGCGGCTGACCTTTGCCGGTGACGACATCGGCTGGGAAGGGCCTCTCGCGACGGTCGTCGAGGACCCCGGTTCCCGGGTCTTCGTCGTGCTCTACGACGTATCGCCGGAGGACGAGCAGCGGCTGGACCGGTGGGAGGGTTCGGACTTCGGTATCCACAAGAAGATCCGCTTGCGCGTCACCCGCAACGCCGACGGCGGCGAACCCACGCTGGCCTGGCTCTATGTGCTGGACGCCTACGAGGGCGGCCTGCCCTCGGCCCGCTACATCGGCGTGATCGCCGACGCGGCCGAAAAAGCGGGCGCGCCAGAGGATTACGTGCACGCCCTACGCACCCGCAACAGCCGCAACGTCGGCCCGGGCAACTTCGGCTGACCCCCCGTCACACCGCACAGACGGCGGCCTGGCCGACCCTTCCAGGTCGGCCAGGCCGCCGGCACACTCCCAGCCTTTCGAGTGCGAGGCCATCGAGCACCGTTCGCGGCCCGGCGCGCGTCCGAGTGGACGAAGCGCATGCGCCGCAGGCGCGAGTCTCGCCCTCGGACGCGCGCCACAAAGGGGCCGCGAACACCCAGCGCCGCAGGCGCTGGAAATCAGACGGAGCCCGCGTCGAGCACGAGATTGCTCAGCACCCGGACGCCGACCGCGAGCGCCCGCTCATCGATGTCGAAGGTCGGCTGGTGCAGATCCAGCTGTTCGCCCTCGCCGGACCAGACGCCCAGGCGCGCCATCGCGCCCGGCACCTTCTCCAGGTACCAGGAGAAGTCCTCGCCGCCGCCGGACTGCGGGGTGTCGGCCAGCGCGTCGGGGCCGAGCGCGCGGATCGCGTCCTCGAAGATGCGGGTGGAGTGCTCGTCGTTGACCACAGGGGGCACGCCGCGCCGGTAGTTCAGCTGGTAGCGCACGCCCGTCGGGGCCAGCAGGCCGTCGACGATCTCGCGCACCATCGGCTCCAGCAACGACCAGGTGCCGTGGTCTCCGGTGCGGATGGTGCCGGTGAGCATGCCGGTCTGCGGAATGGCGTTGGGCGCCTTCCCCGCGCTCACCGCACCCCACACCATCACGGTGCTGGTGCGCGGATCGATGCGGCGGCTGAGCAGGCCGGGCAGGCCGGTGATGACCGAGCCGATCGCGTAGACCAGGTCACTGGTCAGATGCGGACGGGAGGTGTGGCCGCCCGGCGAGTCGAGCACCAGCTCGATGGTGTCGGCGGCGGAGGTGATCGCGCCCACGCGGATGCCGATCCGGCCAACCTCGAGGCGCGGGTCGCAGTGCAGCGCGAAGATCCGCTCCACGCCCGTCATCGCACCGGCGGCGACCACGTCGATCGCGCCGCCCGGCATGATCTCCTCGGCGGGCTGGAAAACCAGCCGCACGCCGACCGGCAGTTCCGGCGCCTCGGCCAAGGCCAGTGCCGTGCCGAGCAGGATGGTGGTGTGCGCGTCGTGGCCGCACGCGTGCGACACGCCCGGCACCGTGGAGGCGAAGGGCAGTCCGGTGAACTCTTGCAGGGGCAGCGCGTCCATGTCGGCACGCAGGCCGATGCGGGGGCCGTCCGGTCCGATATCACAGATCAAGCCGGTGCCGCCGGGCAGAACCTGCGGCGTCAGACCCGCCTTGGTCAGCCACGCCGAGACGAACTCGGTCGTGCCGAACTCGGTACGGGACAGTTCCGGGTTGGCGTGGATGTGCCTGCGCCACTGGACGAGATCGACCGTGTGGTCGGCCAGCCACGACTCCACCGCTTCCCGCCCGGATCCCACGGTCTCCGACGCTGCGGAGCTGCCGGGGCCCTCCGTGGCCACGCGGACGCCCGCTGCCGGGCCCGTCGCCTGCGCCGCCGAACGGCCGGTTGTGCTCACCGAATGTCCTCCTGTCGTTGAACTAGCCGTTGCAACAACCTGTCTCTATGGATGTCATCGCGGGCGACGGCGATTGCGGTACGCGCGAGCGAGAGCGCACCGTCGAGGACCGCACGATCCGCCGAGGCGTTGACGCTGGCCGCGGCGAAGCCTGGCTGATGTGTCACCGCACCACCGGCATCGATGCCGATGACCGGGTGAATGCCCGGAATGACGTTGGTGACGTTGCCCATATCGGTGCTGCCCAGCGGCCGCTGCGCCTCGAACTCCGGAGCGAGCGGCACGCGTCCCAATCCGGTGAGCTGCTCGCGATAGGCCAGCAGTAATTCCGGATCCGGGGTCAGCTCGGTATACGTCGGCGCGAGCGTCCGGATTTCGTGGGTGCAGCCGGTCGCGAGGGCGCCCGCCTCGAAGCAAGCCGACGCTCGTCGCGTCAGATCGTCGAGGGATGCGGAGTCGACTGCGCGTAGGTAATACAGCAGTTCCGCACGTCCGGGCACGATGTTGGGAGCTACGCCACCGTCGCCGACTATACCGTGCAGTTGCTGGCCAGGCAGGAGATGCTGCCGCAGCAACCCCAGAGCAACCTGCGCCACGGTCACCGCATCGCCCGCGTTGCGACCCTGCTCCGGGGCCGCGCTGGCGTGCGCCTCCCGTCCGTGGAAGACCACCGACACGTCGGCCAGAGCCAGCGAGCGGGCGCCGACGATGTCGAGCGGACCCGGGTGCACCATCATCGCCATCGCGACGTCGTCGAACACTCCGCGCTCCAGCATGAGCACCTTGCCACCGCCGCTCTCCTCGGCGGGCGTGCCGAACACCAGCACGGTGAGATCCAGCGCGTCGGCGACCTCGGCGAGACCGAGCGCCGCGCCCACCGCGGCCGCGGCGATGATGTTGTGCCCGCAGGCGTGCCCGATCTCGGGCAGCGCGTCGTACTCCGCGCAGAGACCGACGGTCAGCGACCCGCTGCCATAGCGCGCGCGGAAAGCCGTCGGCAGGTCGGCGACCCCGCTCTCGATCTCGAAGCCGCGCTCGGCCAGCGGTGCCATAGTCTTGGCGACGCTGCGAGTCTCCTCGAACGCCAGCTCGGGTTCGTCGTGAATCGAGTGCGAGAGCCCGATCAATTCGGCGGCCGTCGCCCGGATGGCGGCGTCACTGCGAGCGACAGCGTCGACCTCGCACACGGCGTTGCCGTCGTGCTGCGCTCCTCGGCGCCCGCTGCGCGATGGTGGCATGCAACACAGTCTCGCACTGTATTTGTTTTCCAGCGCCTTCGGCGCTGGGTGTTCGCGGTGCTGTGTTGGTTTTGCCAGCGCCTGCGGCGCTGGGTGTTCGCGGCCCTGTGTTGGTTTTGCCAGCGCCTGCGGCGCTGGGTGTTCGCGGCCCTGTGTTGGTTTTGCCAGCGCCTGCGGCGCTGGGTGTTCGCGGCCCCTTCATGGCTCGCGTTTGCGCGACCGCCGCTTGCTCCTTCGTCGCCTACGCGACGGCCGCGCAAACGCGAGCCGGGCCGCGAAAGGCGCATGCTCGGTC
>NZ_JBEYSX010000034.1:0-8339 GCF_040642815.1 Nocardia sp. NPDC047648
CTCACACGCGGAAGGTCGCTGGTTCGATCCCAGCTGGGACCACTCAATCCCCCCGACATATTGCCTGGTCGGGGAATTATTCGTTTGCATACCCTTGGGTGCATGTAGCCAAAGCTGTAGCCAAAACTCTCCCCGGTTGCCCGTTGTAATCCGGGCGTTGGGGCATACCGGGGGCACGGGGTTGGCCCTGTTGGGTGGTGGGTTGCACCCAGAGGCGGGCTGGCTGCGCCTGCCCCTTATCGGCCTGCCTTTCGCGCGTAGAGGCTCCGGGGTCAAGAGTGGCGATAGCCATCACGTAGTGACGCCGTAGGCGCTCTTGACGCTGGAGGGGCGCGTGAACACAATGCAGGCCACCACACAGCAGGGCCAAGCGGCCGAAGGGCGCTCCAGGTGGTGTCACTTAGCTCTCCTCGGATGCATCCAGTAGAGGCGGTCGTGGTCTTGTAAGCTGTATGCATGGGTGAGGTACAGCATGTTGAGGCGGCTGAGGCTGTCTCGGCTCGTGCTGAGGAATCAGGCATCACCTTCGTGCCTCGGGAGAAGGTCGACCTCATATTTGAACGCGAGATGGCGCGCTGGTCGACCCTCCTGGAGCGACTCAAGTAGTGATCGAGTACCTGAGTGCTGAGGATCTGATTCGGTTCAACGCTGCCCAAGATGGCGGGGTGGGTGTTGCGGACCTTGCGGGTGTCGAAACGAACGCCTTGCGCCCGGCGACAGAATTCGGCGGTGTCGAAAAGTTCCCAGATCTGTGGTTGAAGGCTGCGGCGTACGTACACGGGATAGCGACCACCCAGTACTTCACCGATGGCAACAAGCGGACGGCATGGCTGGCAGCGGTAGTTTTCCTGTCGTCGAACGGCGTCACTCTTCCTCGTGTCCTAGACATTGAGGCTGAGGCATTTGTGCAGGCCGTAGCCCAGGATGTCTGGAGGACGGACGAAGAACCAGAGCTGACAGTGATGAAGGCAGCTGAGTGGTTCCGGAAGAAGTCCGAAGCTAATCGGACCGATCCCCTTTCGTCCTGGGAACTCGACACGGGTGGCGTGTCCATGGTGATCACAGGAGCGTTCTTCGCAGAGTACTGCCGGGTGTCTGAGGGCAAAATGGACGTGCTCGGTGGTGTCCTGGACACATACTTCGTCCAGGGCTTTCCCGAGCGGGTGACACTGACGATCGTGATGATTTGCCAGACTGGGCCCGAAGATGTCGGGAAGCCGCGAATGATCGACGGGTACGTCGTCAGTCCCGGCGGTGAGCCACGGAAGTTCTTCCAGGCAGTCACACGAATCAACGAGGCGGAGAACAGGTTCATCTACGTGATCGTCCAGCTCGACGTCTATGAACCGGGTCGACACGTATTCCAACTGGTTGTTGAAGGCAATGAGAATGCGACGAGGACTGTGTCGCTCAACTTCGCCGCTGCGCCCTGACAACAACTAGGCACCGAAGGGCCGAAGCCCTTCCGGAGTCAGTACGGGTAGCGGGCCAAGGTCTCGAGGTTGCGGCGGTACTGGGCGTCGCACTGGTGGCAGCGCCACCGGATTCCGCGCTGTTCGCCGTGGGTGGGGTACTCGTAGAGGAACGGGACCGCGGCGGGGTTGTCGCATCCGCGAAGCTGGCAGGTGGTGGGCTCGGTGACGTTCATCTTCGATTCCTCTCCGGTTGGGGTGGTCTGGCTGAGGGCGTCTCAATCACGACTCCGGCGGGTGTCAAGAGTCGGCGAATGCCGATCACGCAGTGACGCCATAGGCGCTCTTGATGCCCGCTGGTGGCGTGATAGCCCTCGGATCAGTCAGACCACCACGGCTGGTGAGGAACTGGTGACCGTCGGGGCCCCGCTCGGCTGACTGCGGTGACGTGCTCATGAACGTGTCCGGAGCTCCACGGGACCACAGCCGGTGGACCGGGCAGAGTGCCGGCCGATTCGTCGTGGACTGCGGGAGGTAGGTCGGGTACGGCTCTCGGCGTGCCCAGCACTGCGAGGATGTTCGGGAAGTGGCCAGAGAGGCTCACTGCGCCCCGGCGGCCGAGTGTCGCCGACGCGCCCGCCGCTCCGGTGGCCGAGGAGCCTGCGACGAGGACGCCGTCGTGCGGCCTGGCGCGGCGGCGGCGCGAAGCGCCGCCGGGGCGCTCTTGATCCTATATAGCCAAATTCGGCAACAACCTGCATGACGCTGGGCGCGGGCGGTGGCCTTCATCGGCTTCCAGCTCGGGAGTCAGTGCGTCGAATTCCCGGCGCGGTCGCGTTCCAACCAGGCGGTGCATCGCTGGACGTAGGCGGGAAGTTCGGATGCTGCGAAGTCGTCAGCGATCCAGTCGAGCTGGTCGACAGGCTTCTTCCATGCGTAGACCATCGCGTGGAGGCCACTGTCGAGGGTGACTGGCACAAGGTCGTAGTCGTCGTCCTCGAACCGATCTAGAAGCATCCATTCTGCGGGCGTGATGCCGCTTAGGACCCGACCGTATGCGGACCTGGCTGGGTCGGGTACGAGTCCGGGGTAGACGCGGTGAGGTAGGCGGGCTACTCGCCATCCGCTGAGCTTGTCTTCGGCCGACTCCGGTACCCGGCCGATCAGGGCGTCGAGAACTGGGGCGAGCTGTAGCGTTCCGTATGCGAACAGGGGTGTCGTCTCGGTTGAATTCGGGCCCGCTGGCCCGAGGATGTCGAATCGAGTCTCGTGCACTCGCCGGGTCTCAATTGACATTCGGAATCTCCTTGGTGCGCTTCCGCTCGATATGCTCGACGTCCCATCGGACCGTGACAGATTGCCCTGGGCGCAAGTAGTCACGAGTTAGGGTGACCAGAACGTCATCTCCGTCATTGTCCCAGATCAGGTCTTCTGACACCGTTTGCTCGGAGCCGTTGACCTGCTCCTCTGTGGCGGCGTACGACAGCAGTCGCCCAACTGCATTGTGCCGCAACGTGATTGTGACGTGGCGGGTGTACCGCGGCAATCCCTGCCGCCAGTAGTGGTCGCTTACGAACTGTCCGCCAGCACATTCGTATGCGATGGTGCCGGTCTCACCTGGCCGGATGGGTGGGGATATTTGGCAGGCGAACTTCGAGAGTCCGGGCGTGTCGTGAATGCGCTGGATGATGACTTTGCGCGATCCAGTGGTAGACGGTGTGATTTGAATTCCGTCCGGTGTGTGCTCGAACCAGACTTCTCGCGCTATTCGCGTCACGGGGTGTTCGCTCATATTGAATAGCTCGTGCCGGTAGCACACGGTCGAGAGTCCATCGCTGCGAATGTCGATGCTGACGTGCATCTCAAGCTCGACAACCTGACCCGCGAGACTTGCCAGTCGCGCTGTCTCTTGGGCGTCGATGCGAAGAACGCGAGCCAGCGCTACTAACTTCTTGGCCACCAAGTGCATGGCGTCCGGAATGTCGCTGCCTCCCGCGAGTGCGCCGTCGAGTCCGGTAGCCGGGCGACCGATTCGAGCTGTCGGCGCAGTCCAAGTCGCGCGATGGGCATCAGGTGCGCTGAACGCTTCTTCCACTGCACGGACGAGATGAGCGACGCCAGCATGATCCTGTCCGTTTGCAACAGGACCATCCGTGATCGCTTCGAACAGCGCTTCGGCCGTCCATCCGGGGAACATGGCTTCCAGCACTCGGCAATGATCCGGGTACGGCAACCCCTTGAGTTCGCCAGCCAGCCAGCGATGCAGTTGCCCTCGACTCGGTGCCGTACCGACCAATTGCGGATCGACGCCCGATGCCACGCGGTCGTACTCCCGGCAAAACGTCGCGTACTTCTGCCAGTGTCGTTCTCGTAGAAGTTGTTTCAATCGGATAGATGCCATAGGCGCTCCCCTCCCCTGGCCTGCTGAGCAGTAGACGAGACATAGACGCTACAACAGTCGCGACATGTGTGACAGTCCCGCACGAGACGCGACATCGCGGAGCGTAGTGCCGCAACACCGTGTCGACGTTTCCTGAAATCGTGAAGCGCACAACGCCGACCGGGACGGCCGGTCTTTCAGCCCCGCCCTTGGGTGTTGCCCTCGATTCGATCGAGACGCGCGCCAAGGTCATCCGTAATCCTGCGCAGCTGCTGAACCTCAGCGCGAAGGTCATCAAGATCGTGGATCGGATCGCTCGGCCGATCGGTCGCAACGAAAACGCCGACAGCTGGTGTGGTCACCACCCATCCCTCGTCTTGAAGCACTCGAAGAGCTTTTTGCGCAGTGCCCAGCGACACCCTGAAGTCTTCGGCGAGCCGACGGTTCCCCGGCAGTCGGTCGCCGGGCTGGCGAGCGCCAGAGCGGATCTCGTCCTTGATCTGCTCAACCACCCGCCGATATGTGGCAAGGCCAGCGCGTGCGGAGTCCATCGGGCAAGTGTACGTAAACCGATATGCGCCGATCTAGGTCAGACACTTCCATACTGCTACATAGTGATGCATACTGATATGCATCAGTCAGTCTCGTTGGGTCGGAGGTTTTCTCGATGAACACACAGCTCGCGCAATCCCAAGTAGCCACCGAAATGAGCGAGGAGTTCGCGCGGCTTCTGCTGTTTGGTGCGGAGGCGTTGCCGGTGCAGGAGCGGTGGTTGCTGGGTTGGCTGTTGGCGCGGCCGAACCGGATGTCGATCGCGTTCGAGGAGACGGCGGGTCTTGGGCCGGTGGGTTCGCGGGCGTTCCGGGAGATGTGCGCGCGGTGGCGGGAGTGCGAGTTGCTGACCCTGGCCTACAGCGAGGAGCACGACGCGACGCTGTGGCAGGCCACCGACTTGGCGGAGCTGCTGTTGCGCCTGGACCCGGTGGAGTGGGTGCTGATGACCACCGACACGAGCAATCTGCCGCCGGTGGATCTGGACAACGTGATCGAACTCGGGGCGGTGGCGTGATGGCTGATGTGGTGATGCCGGAGACGTGGATGTCGCCGAAGCGGGAGGTCCTGATCCGGGCCCGGCAGTCGATGGGGCTGGGGCTCAACGAGTTCGCGGATCGGCTGAACGAGGTGATCGGTCCGGTGCAGTGGCCCCGTGTGCCGCTGACCTGGCAGGCGATCGACGTGTGGGAGACCCAGCTTCAGCCGCCGGACTTCGTGGTGGACGCGGCGCTGACGCTCCTGCGGGTCACGCGGACGCCGTGGTCGACGGCCCTCCCGGTGGAGGTGGCATGACGGCGGAGAACGTCACGGAACTGCCCAGCCCTGTCACTGATGGTGATGGGGCTGCGGCCCGTGAAACAGCGGCCGATCGGCGCGCCCGGCTCAACGTGGTCGAGCTGGCCTATGACATGGCCGAGCAGCACGGGGTGTGCCGTCGACCGCTGGCCATGCTCGCTACCGACCTGGACACGCACTGCTCGAAATATGTTGGGGCCCCGTGTAAGTCGACGTTGGAGTGCGTGTGCCCGGCGTGTGCGACGCGGGCGTTGAGGCTTCGTCAGCAGCAGGCCCGGGAGGGCTGGCACATCGAGGAGGAACCCGTGGAGGACAAGAACCCACCGACCCAGCAGCAAACCGACCTGCTGACCGCGCGGGCGGCGCTGATGCAGGAGTACGACAAGGCCCGCGACGACGGCGACGAAGACGCGATGGACGGCATCCGCGAGGTCGTGGCCGATCTGGATGAGGAGCTGCGCGCGACCGGGATCAAGGGCAAGCTGCCCAGCCTGGACCCGGAGCCCAAGCCGGTGCGGAAGCGCTCGACCAGGCGGCGCCAGGAGCAGCCGGACCTGCCGCGTAAGAAGGTCGCCAAGACCACGGTGGGGCGGGTGTACGCGGGCAAGTACCGGCCCTCGCTGTTCCTGACCCTCACCCTGCCCTCGTATGGCCGGATCAACCGCGACGGTGCCGGGGTGGACGAGAAGGGCAAGCCCATCTCCGACGGCTCCCCGGTCGACCCGGACTCTTACGACTATCGACGTGCGGCTCGGGACGCGATCCACTTCTCGGCGTTGTTCGATCGGTTCATCCAGAACTACCGCCGTGCCTCGGGTCGGGATGTGCAGTACTTCGCGACGGTGGAGCCGCAGAAGCGCGGGGCCCCGCACATCCACATCGGGGTCCGCGGTACCGACCCGAAGGAACTGATCCGACAGTTGGCGGCGGCGACCTATCACCAGGTGTGGTGGCCGCACTTCGACCACGAGGTCTACACCGACCGGATGCCGTACTGGGACTACACCGCCGGCCGATTCGTCGACCCCGACACCGGCGAACCCGTCCCGACGTTCACTGAGGCTCTGGACCTGATGGACACCGTGGACGAGCTGGAACCAGCGCATGTGGTGCGGTTCGGTACCCAGGTCGACGCGAAGGGCATCCTCGGCGGCACCGAAGAAGCCGGGCGGCATATCGGCTACCTGACGAAGTACCTCACCAAGTCGGTTGGAGACGTGCTGGAGGCCAAGACCCAGCGCGCGGCCGACCACTACGACCGCCTGCACGCGCAGCTGTGCAAGACGCCGTGCTCCCCGAGCTGTGGGGTGTGGTTCCGTTACGGCATCGTCCCCAAGGGCGCCACCGCCAAGACCATCCCCGGCTTGTGCAAGGGCAAGGCTCATCGACGCGACACGTTGGGGTTGCGTGGGCGTCGGGTGCTGGTGTCGCGGAAGTGGACCGGTAAGGACCTGGCCGACCACAAGGCCGACCGCGCGGAGTTCGTTCGGCAACGCCTCGCCGAAGCCGGGATCTCTCGTGAGGTCATCTCCCGATTGCAGATCACCCCGGTAGAGCCGGGCGACCCGAACGTGCCTCCGCGGGAGCACCTGATCATGCAGATGGTCGCTCAGAAGATCACCTGGCAAGCGGAGTACACCCGTGCCCAGCTCGCGGACCTACCGACAGATCTGCGGCCCAGTGAAACCACTGCAGCGCAACACGATTCATCCGAAGACACAGCGGCATAGGGGAGAGGTCCAACGATGACTATCGAGTCCAGATACGTGGACGTGGAGGGGGCGGCGGCGTACCTCGGTACCGGTGTCCGGTTCATTCGTCGGCTGGTCGCGGAACGGCGGGTGGTGTTCTACAAGGTCGGCGGGCATGTGCGGTTCAAGGTGTCGGACCTGGAGGCGTACGCCCAGGCGGGCAGGGTCGAACCGATCGAGGTCCGCTGGAGCGGCGGCAAGGCGGTGGCCTGATGGCGCGACGGCGGTTCGGCAAAGTCCGCAAGCTGCCTTCCGGCAAGTATCAGGCGTCGTTCATCGGCCCGAATGGCAAGCGGCAGAACGCGCCCAATACGTTCCGCACCAAGACCGACGCCGATCGGTGGTTGGTCAACGTCGAGTCCGACATCAGTCGGGGCGCCTGGCTGGATGAGCGGATCGGGCGGCAGCGGTTCGGGGACTACGCCTCGGCGTACCTGCGTGATAACCCGGACATTGGTCCGCGGTGGGAGGAGACATGTAGGCGGAACATGCGTCTGCATATGACGGATCTACTGGACAAGCCGCTGATCGCGATTACGCCGCCGGTGGTGCGCAGCTGGCATGCCAAGGCCCTCGCCGGTACTGGCGGCAAGACTTCTATCGCCCAGTCGTACCGGTTCCTGCGGACCGTGATGAACCAGGCGAAGCGGGACGGCGCGATTTCGGCAAACCCGTGCACGATCAAGGGCGCTGGTTCTGACCGGGCGAAGGAGCGCACCGTAGCGACTCCGGCGCAGGTCGCCGAACTGGTCGAGAAGATCACTCCCCGGTATCGGGCGGCGGTGCTGCTGGCGGCATGGTGCGGTCTGCGACGTGGCGAGATCATCGGCCTGGCGGTCGTGGACCTGGACCTGGTGGCCGATGAGGTCTGGGTCCGGCGAAATCGGGTGGAGCTGTTGGAGTCCGGCGAGGCTTTCGACAAGGACCCGAAGACCGACGCGGGCAAGCGGCCAGTGTCCATCCCTCCGCACCTGCGGCCGTTCCTGGTCGAGCACCTGGAGAAGTGGTCTGGGCCTACCTGGCTGTTCGTCGGCCAGGACGGTCAGCGGATGCGGGGCAACGCGATCTATCAGGCGTTCGTCCGGGCCCGGAATCGGGTCGGGGTAGAGGTCAGCTTTCATGATCTTCGTCACACCGGCCAGACCTTGGCTGCGGCGACCGGGGCCACGCTGGCGGACTTGAAGAAGCGACTCGGGCATGCCTCCACGGCTGCCGCCTTGCGGTACTTGCACGCTGTCGACGGCCGCGACAAGGAGGTCGCCGCCGAGCTGAGCAAGCTGGCAGCCAGGGGGAGCGCGGTGGAACTGCCCCGCACGATCATCGTGAGGCACTGAGGGATCGGGGGCACGTGGGGGACACGACAGCGTGTGCTACTGTCCTGACCTGCATCGATGCGCCTGACTCACACGCGGAAGGTCGCTGGTTCGATCCCAGCTGGGACCACTC
>NZ_JBEYSX010000035.1:0-6984 GCF_040642815.1 Nocardia sp. NPDC047648
GCCGCCGCGCCAGGCCGCACCGCGGCGTCCTCGTCGCAGGCTCCTCGGCCACCGGAGCGGCGGGCGCGTCGGCGACACTCGGCCGCCGGGGCGCACAGAGTTCCTATCTGGCCGCTTTTGCAACAACCGAGCAGTGCTGGGCACGCCGAGAGCCGTACCCGACTTACCTCCCGCAGCCATCGACGAATCGGCCGGCACTCTGCCCGGTCGACCGGCTGTGGTCCCGTAGAGCTCCGGACTCGTTCACCTACGGCGTCAGCTGCGATGATGGCTACGCCACTCTTGAACGCCTTCCGGCTGCCCTGCGTCTCGGCGCACTCCCGGAAAGGGCCGATCGCGCGAGACGTTTCCGGTCCAGTCTCGCTGATGCAACATCAGTCGAAGGTGGGGCCGGGCGGACGATTATCGGCACTGCGACGTGCACCCTGGCAGGCTTGCCAAAGTGCCGCCGCACTTCATCCGTGAACGTCCGATGCAAATCAAAAATTCGTTGCTTTGCTCTCTGGGCCTCTTCATGACCGAACCTTGGATCCAAAACTATGGGTACGCAACCAATTAGCAGGTCAACAGCTCGCTCTATGGCAGGGGTGCCGATGATGGCAATGCTATCTGCCGCCTCTTCCAGGACCGTGAGGCAGTCCAGGTCCCACTCGTCACGTGGCTTTGTCGCTACCTCCCGCTTGAGTCGACCGACTGCTGAACTGAAGGCAGCGCACTGTTTGAGAAGTTCTGGGTCGGAACGGCGTCCATCGTTTCGGCGAGCGATCCAGAGCACGACCATTTGGGCAATCAAGACACCGATGAGTGCGAAGACACCAGTGAGCACCGGCGCGTACCACCATGAGCCTGGAGCGGACACGGAAAGGGCATACACAGCTCTTGCTGAGGTGTTGGCGTGCACTGTTTCCCTCCTAGTGAGTCCATGAATCGTATGCACTCGATCTGTGCAGTACCTACCGCAGCCGTTCGCCATCGTCCAGCGGTCCCGTCCCGCACTGGGCACCATATAGATCACGGCGGTATCAGTATCAGAATGCGGAGTCGGAATGGCAAAGCTCTCCGCAGCCTTCGGCTGCGCGGCCCTGCTGGGTGGTGGCCTGCATTGTGTTCCCGCGCCCCTCCACCGTCAAGGGCGCCTGCGGCGTCAGCTTCGCTGATGGCATGCGCCACCCTTGACCGCGGAGCCTCTACGCGAGAAGGGCAGGCCCTATCGGGGCAGGCGGGTAGCCAGCCCCACCTATGCGCAGACCACCACCCAGCAGGGCCAAACCCGCGTGGTCCGGACATGCGAAGTCGGCGGAGGAGCACCGTCCACCGCCGAGGATCGTCCGCATTCAGTCCGCAGTAGGCCCACCCTCAGCCAACCGAACCAACGTTCCAAACCACTGTTTTCCCAGGTCGCCTCACAGTGCCAACATCAGCAAACGATGCCGTGACCTGCAACGATGCCGACTATCGAACTGCAAAGCCGTTAACGCGGGTTCGATTCCCGCCGCTCGCTCAATGGTCAGGGCTGTTTTTGGGAGGTCGGAGCCAGATTTTGCGTCATGCGGTCCGCAATTCGTCCGCAGCAGCTCTGGCACCGGCCTCCATCCCTGCGGCGACGACGTCCAGGTCGTCAGGGAACAGGTGACCGTACAAATCGAGCGTGAGCATCGCGGTCTTGTGGCCGAGCATCCGCTGAACGACCTTGATGTTTGCCCCGGCGCTGATCGCCAGTGACGCCGCTGTGTGACGCAATCCGTGCGGCACCAGACCGCGGAGCCCGACCGAGTTCGCGGCCTCGTTGAACACCCGGCGAAACTCGTGGTATTCCAGGAGCCCGCCGTCCTTCTCGCTCGGGAACAGCTGCGCAGTCAATTCGCGGCCCTCCATGAGGGTTTCGAGATCCTTAGCCAGGGTTTCCGGGATAGGTACCGCCCGTGAATTGTGGTTCTTCGTGTCCGTGACCACGGTCCCTTTCCCGGCGACCGGAGTTGCTGAACGAGTTATGCGGAGCCGTCGATTGACCAGGTCCACATCCATCACCCGCAGCGCCGATGCCTCACCGATGCGGATACCGGTGTAGGCGAGGGTGAACACCAGCGGACGCAACCGACCGGCCGCCAGGCCCAGCCGCATGACCTCGAGGTGCGTGAGGTATCGCCGCTCACCCGCCAGCATCGACGGAAGCTCGATGTCGACGGCGGGGTTGCTCGCCAGCCGCTTGGACTTCACCGCGAACCGCAGCACTTGGCCGAGCACCTGATACGCCTGGATCACCCGTGACGCCGACAGGCCCTGTCCCTTGAACCGGGCACTACCCGACTCCGACAGGTTCACCACCCAGTCCTGTATGTCCTCGAAGTCGATATCCCGCAGCGGCACCGAGCCCCACTGCGGCAGCACGAGCGTATCCAGGAGAGACCGATAACCAGCGACAGTCTTCGGCTTGCGGAACTTCTTCGTCGCGAACCACTTCTCCGCGACCACCGAGAACAGGACGCCACTACGGTCCGGGTCGACCCAGGTCCCGGTCACGACCTTGGTTGTCACGTCGCTGTCGAGCCAGCGCTGAGCCTCGACCTTGGTGTCAAACGATTGCGAGCGTTCCACGCCGTTCGGGTCGACATAGCGAGCCCGCCACCGCTTGCCCTTGCCGAACCGCTCGGCTGACTTCTCCTTCTTCTTGGACTTCGCGCCGGTCACCGGGTCAGTCACGACCACAGTCGGATACCAGCGATCCTCGATACCGGAGCGCGGGTTGCGCCGAGTCGCCATCAGGCAGCCTCACCCGTGCCGGTCAGCCGTTCCTGTTCCGCGATCCAGGCCAGCACGACGGACTTGCGCCACACCCGCCGCCGGGGCCCCAGCTTGAACGATTCCGGGCCGCGCCCGACATGCGCCCACCACCGCCATGTTGCCTCCGGGATACCGGTCAGCTCCTCGCACTGCTTGGCGCGGAGAAAGGTGTCGTTCTCGTTCATGGTCAGTTCCTCCCTATGCCGCTACTTGACCAGTAGACGAATAATGTTGTGCCGCAACAGCTTCACGCGAAGTCATCTCGTCACCTGGTGGCCCTCCGGTCGTTGCCAGGCGAGCCATCGTGTATTGCGCGCGCTGGCTGATCCGAGCGGAGACCAGCGCCATGACCAGATGCGAGCGCGAAGGCGCGTCCTGGTCGCCGGGCCCGACCGGGGTGATACGCAGGTGCGAGGTGTCCGGCGGGATGATGCCGATCGCGGCGAGCTCGTTGCGCACGAACTCCAGGCGTTCGGCCTTGTGGTCGGGGAGGGTCTTGCCGCTCCACTTCGTGGAGGTCACGCAGCGCTTACCGGGCACGCCGAGCAGGTCACGGCGATGGTTGCGGCCCCGGCAGTGGCCCGGCTGGGTCTTCTCGCTGGCGCCCTTGGGGACGATGCCGTATCGCAGCCACACCGCGCACGTCGGTGAGCACGGGGTGCGCTGGAGCTCCGCGTGCAACCGGTCGTAGTGACGGTTCACGCGCGGGCTGTCGGACTCCAGGACTTCGGCGACGGACTTGGTGAGGTACTTGGTCAGGTAGCCGACCTTGCGATCCATCTCCGGTGTGCCCGCGAGGATCTGGATCGGCTTGGACTGGCCCCCGAAACGCAGCGTGTGCGCGGGTTCGATGTCGTCGACGGAATCGATGATCGCGAGGGCGTCATCCCAGTAGGTCAGCGCCCGCCCGGTCTTCGGGTCGGTGAAAGTGCCGGCCGCGTGATCCCAGACCGGCATGTTGTCGCCGGTGTAGACCTCCTGGTCGAAGTGGGGCCACCAGATGTTGACGTAGGTCGCCGCGGTCACCTGATAGAGCAGCTTGGTAGGGATCGAACCCCGGATGGCCAGGTGGATGTGCGGGGCCCCGCGCTTCTGCGGTTCGACCGACCCCCAGTACTGCACGTTCCAGCCCACCGCACGACGCAGGTTCTGCACCCACCGGTCGAACAGTGCTTTCACGTGCATGATGTCGCGGGCCGCACGCGCGTAGTCGTAGGACTCCGGATCACGCGGAGAACCGTCCGACACCATCTGCCCGGTTTCCTCATCCCGGACACGGTTGATCCCGCCGTAGGAATCCACCGTCAACGTGTGGAACGTCGAGGGCCGATACTTGCCGCCCGCGTAGGCGGTGCCGACCGTGGTGCGCGCGACCTTCTTGCGAGGCAGGTCCGGCAGATCGTCACGGCGACGAGTCGACTTGGCCTTGCGACGCGGCTTGGCGTCCAACGGCGGAAGGCGATCACGCACACCGAGTTCACGAAGCTCGGTATCGAGGTCGGCCACCAAATCCTTGATGGCCTCGGCCAGTTCGTCATCGCCGTCGCGGCGGGCATCGTGGTACCGGTTGAACTGATCGGCACGCGTGGCCAGCACTTCGGCTTGTGCTTCGGTGACCACCGGTTCCGGTTGCACCGGTTCGTGTTCGGCGCACCAGCCTTCCCGCAGCTGGGTCACTCGCACGTACTTGTTCGCCTTCGCGCACGCCGGGCACGTCGTTTCCACGGTGGCCTTGCACGGCGCACCGACGTAGGAGACGCGGCCGGTGTTGGTGTCGAACGCACGCATCGGCACCACCCGAGCGCACACGCCGTGCTGTTCAGCGACAGCTTCGGCGATATCGCGAAGGTCCGGCATCGCTCGACGCTCAGCAGCGGTCTGACGATTCGGCGCGACAGCACCGACCGGAGCCGTGCCTACGGACTGTGCTGTAGTCACAGGGCCACCGCCTCACCCGTTCCCGCGTCGAGGGCAGCGACTGGCGTGACACGCTTGGAGGCCACAGGCGGATGCGTGTACTCGTAGTAGGTGCGGTCGTTGTAGTTCGACCAATGCCCCTGCTCGGTCACCACCTCGCCCTTGCCGGTGACACCCAGCACCCGATGCACCGCCGGAGCGACATGGACCAGGCCGAACGCGCACGTGCAACCCTGCGGCCCCGAGAACGCCAACCCGGTACCGTCGCACTGACGGCACACCGCCCACACCGAAACCTCATGCAGCGCCACGCAATCCGGATGCTGGCAATCCAGCTCACCGCACCAGATGCAGCGACGAGCGAACGTCAACCGAGGCGGACGCAACGGCTCAGCCGACCGGCCCCGCAGCGTGATCACATTCCCGCGCGTCTGCTCACCCATCACGCCACCGCCCCGAGCTCGACGACGTTGTCCAGGTCAACCGGCGGCAGGTTGCTCGTGTCGGTGGTCATCAGCACCCACTCCACCGGGTCCAGGCGCAACAGCAGCTCCGCCAAGTCGGTGGCCTGCAACAGAGTCGCGTCGTGCTCTTCGCTGTAGGCCAGAGTCAGCAGCTCGCACTCCCGCCACCGCGCAACCATCTCCCGGAACGCCCGCGAACCCAGCGGCCCCAGGCCCGCCGTCTCCTCGAACGCGATCGACATCCGGTTTGGCCGCGACAACAGCCAACCCAGCAACCAGCGCTCCTGCACCGGCAACGCCTCCACACCCAACAGCAGCAGCCGCGCGAACTCCTCGCTCATCACGCCACCGCCTCAGCAGGAGCAACCTCGCACACGCCACCGATGCAGAAGCACCGCTCGGTCGCCGTATCCGGGTCGATGTGCCCGCGCACCCACTCCGTGCCCCCGCAATCCGGGCACACCTGCCAGACCAACCGAGCGTGCTTCTCGATGCACCGCGGCCGGTCACAACCCCGCTCCAGGCAGTACACGCAGCACCCCGCGAAGTTCAAGCGGGAGGGACGAAGATCCTTGCGAACAGAGTTGCAGGGGAAGCTATCAACTATCATGGACATGGCTTTGGAGCTCCAATCCTCTGAGGTCGCTCGATGCAGCTGAAGCGGTTGCACCCGCTTTGGTTTCGGCTCCCCGGTGGTTGCACCCGCCGGGGAGTTTTTCGTTTGCTGATACTTCGTATGCTAGCACGCGATTGCGGACGTGAACTAGCACACAGACTCAGATGGCCGAAATCCGCCAGATGGTAGACTTGTATGCCTACTAGTACGCGATTGCCAGGAGGTAATACATGTCGCCGACGTTGGACCGGCCCGCTCCGGCATACATGCAGATCGCAGAACATTTCAGGAAGTTGATCAAGAATGGGGAGCTCCGCGAAGGCGCGAAACTTCCATCTGTAGTCGAGATTGCGCAGGGTTGGCAGGTGGCCAGCGCTACTGCGGCCAAGGCGCTTGGCCAATTGCGCTCAGAGGGATACGTCCAGAGCAACAACCAGGGCACTTTCGTGTCGATTGCGCACAAGCAGACCACCGGCCCGGACCGGTTACAGATGCTTCGCGCCACGGGCAACGGCTATCGCCCTGGCGAGACCGCCGAGGTTGTCAGTGCCGAACTGGCAGAAGCTGATGCCACAGTGGCACAAGCACTGTCGGTCGCCGAAGGCTCGTCAGTCATCCGCCGACGTCGCATCTACCGTGATGATCTTGGAGTTGTGACGGTATCTACATCGTGGCTTCCTGGGTCATTCGCAGACGCGGCACCGGAACTGCTGTCCACCGAGCCCTTGCCGAAGATGACGTTCGGCCTCATAGAGGAACGGACAGGCCGACGAGCTGTAAGGCGACGCGACGTCGTAGCACTTAACCCGGCGCCCGCCGAGATTGCGACAGTACTGGGTACGCAACCCAATACGCCCTCCCTGACCATGACGAACCTCTACTGGGATCAGAACGGCGATCCCACTGAGTACGCCGTTGACTTCCTCGGCACCGGCCGTGAACTCAGCGCCGAGTACTCGCTCGGGTAACTCCAAACCGTCACCAACGGCTGAGATGCCACCCGGTTCATTTCATGAGCTGTCGGCATCTCAGCCGTTCTCGTCTTCACAGCCGCGCCCTACGTTGTGCGAGTTGTTGCTGAATTTGGCTATATAGGATCAAGAGCGCCCCGGCGGCGCTTCGCGCCGCCGCCGCGCCAGGCCGCACCGCGGCGTCCTCGTCGCAGGCTCCTCGGCCACCGGAGCGGCGGGCGCGTCGGCGACACTC
>NZ_JBEYSX010000036.1:0-5366 GCF_040642815.1 Nocardia sp. NPDC047648
TCGTGAAGGATGTTCCGGCGGTGTCCTACTCTCCCACACCCTGTCGAGTGCAGTACCATCGGCGCTGGCAGGCTTAGCTTCCGGGTTCGGAATGGGACCGGGCGTTTCCCTACCGCTATGGCCGCCGTAACTCTATGAAACTATCCACACCCCCCAACACACTCGCACACTACCGCCCACCCACCCCGGCTTGGGGGTTTGGTGGGCGACACCGGGCGGGGTGTCAAAAGGGTATCTGTGTGTTGTTTCAGATACCGCACAGTGGACGCGTAGCAACCTTTGTTGGTAAGTCCTCGGCCGATTAGTACCGGTCACCTCCACACGTTACCGTGCTTCCAGTTCCGGCCTATCAACCCCATGGTCTGTAGGGGGCCTTAACCACTCGAAGGTGGTGAGAAACCTCATCTTGGAACAGGCTTCCCGCTTAGATGCTTTCAGCGGTTATCCCTTCCGAACGTAGCCAACCAGCAGTGCCCTTGGCAGGACAACTGGCACACCAGAGGTTCGTCCGTCCCGGTCCTCTCGTACTAGGGACAGCCTTCCTCAAGTTTCTGACGCGCGCGGCGGATAGAGACCGAACTGTCTCACGACGTTCTAAACCCAGCTCGCGTGCCGCTTTAATGGGCGAACAGCCCAACCCTTGGGACCTACTCCAGCCCCAGGATGCGACGAGCCGACATCGAGGTGCCAAACCATCCCGTCGATATGGACTCTTGGGGAAGATCAGCCTGTTATCCCCGGGGTACCTTTTATCCGTTGAGCGACACCGCTTCCACATGCCGGTGCCGGATCACTAGTCCCGACTTTCGTCCCTGCTCGACCTGTCAGTCTCACAGTCAAGCTCCCTTGTGCACTTGCACTCGACACCTGATTGCCAACCAGGCTGAGGGAACCTTTGGGCGCCTCCGTTACATTTTGGGAGGCAACCGCCCCAGTTAAACTACCCACCAGGCACTGTCCCTGAACCCGATCAGGGTCCGAGGTTAGAAGTCCAATACGACCAGAGTGGTATTTCAACGACGACTCCACGAACACTGGCGTGCCCGCTTCACAGTCTCCCACCTATCCTACACAAACCGTACCGAACACCAATACCAAGCTATAGTGAAGGTCCCGGGGTCTTTTCGTCCTGCCGCGCGTAACGAGCATCTTTACTCGTAATGCAATTTCGCCGAGTCTGTGGTTGAGACAGCAGAGAAGTCGTTACGCCATTCGTGCAGGTCGGAACTTACCCGACAAGGAATTTCGCTACCTTAGGATGGTTATAGTTACCACCGCCGTTTACCGGGGCTTAAATTCTCAGCTTCGCACCCGAAGGCGCTAACCGGTCCTCTTAACCTTCCGGCACCGGGCAGGCGTCAGTCCGTATACATCGTCTTACGACTTCGCACGGACCTGTGTTTTTAGTAAACAGTCGCTTCTCTCTGGTCTCTGCGACCACACCCAGCTCACAGCGTAAAGCCGGTCACCAGACGTGGTCCCCCTTCTCCCGAAGTTACGGGGGCATTTTGCCGAGTTCCTTAACCACAGTTCTCTCGATCGCCTCGGTATTCTCTACCTGACCACCTGTGTCGGTTTGGGGTACGGGCCGTGTACCAACTCACTAGAGGCTTTTCTCGGCAGCATAGGATCACTGAATTCGCCTCAATCGGCTACGCATCACGTCTCAGGCTCATGTCGTGCGGATTTGCCTACACAACGCCCTACACGCTTACACCAGGTAATCCAACACCTGGCCCAGCTACCTTCCTGCGTCACCCCATCGCTTGACTACTACACCCAGGGTCTCGTGCATCCCCTTCCAGCTTCCCGAAGGAAGTCCATCCGGTTCAGGACGATTAGCACAGATGATTCACCATTGGGCGCGGATACACGGGTACGGGAATATCAACCCGTTGTCCATCGACTACGCCTGTCGGCCTCGCCTTAGGTCCCGACTCACCCTGGGCGGATTAACCTGGCCCAGGAACCCTTGGTCATTCGGCGGACGAGTTTCTCACTCGTCTTTCGCTACTCATGCCTGCATTCTCACTCGCACAGCCTCCACAACTAGTTCACACTGCTGCTTCCACGGCTGCACGACGCTCCCCTACCCATCCCAGCTCCTGGCTCGAAAGCAAGATAATACTGGAATGCCGCGGCTTCGGCGGTGTACTTGAGCCCCGCTACATTGTCGGCGCAGGATCACTTGACCAGTGAGCTATTACGCACTCTTTCAAGGGTGGCTGCTTCTAAGCCAACCTCCTGGTTGTCTTCGCGACCCCACATCCTTTTCCACTTAGTACACGCTTAGGGGCCTTAGCCGGCGATCTGGGCTGTTTCCCTCTCGACTACGAAGCTTATCCCCCGCAGTCTCACTGCCACGCTCTCACACACCGGCATTCGGAGTTTGGCTGACTTCGGTAAGCTTGTAGGCCCCCTAGGCCATCCAGTAGCTCTACCTCCGGCGTGAAACACGTGACGCTGCACCTAAATGCATTTCGGGGAGAACCAGCTATCACGGAGTTTGATTGGCCTTTCACCCCTACCCACAGCTCATCCCCTCAGTTTTCAACCTAAGTGGGTTCGGGCCTCCACGACGTCTTACCGTCGCTTCACCCTGGCCATGGGTAGATCACTCCGCTTCGGGTCCATGACATGCGACTAAAAACGCCCTATTCGGACTCGCTTTCGCTACGGCTACCCCACACGGGTTAACCTCGCCACACACCGATGACTCGCAGGCTCATTCTTCAAAAGGCACGCCATCACCCCACCACCGAAATGGAAGGCTCTGACGGATTGTAAGCGTCCGGTTTCAGGTACTATTTCACTCCCCTCCCGGGGTACTTTTCACCTTTCCCTCACGGTACTAGTCCGCTATCGGTCACCAGGGAGTATTCAGGCTTACCGGGTGGTCCCGGCAGATTCACAGCAGATTTCACGGGCCCGCTGCTACTCGGGAACCCACTACAACAGAGCACGCATTTTCGTCTACGGGACTCTCACCCTCTACGACAGGCCGTTCCAGACCACTTCGACTAACACGCACTTTTCTGACTGTCGCCTACCACGGCAGTGATAGGAAAGTAGGCCCCACTACCCCACACGCGCAACGCCTGCCGGCTATCACACACGCATGGTTTAGCCTCATCCGCTTTCGCTCGCCACTACTCACGGAATCACAATTGTTTTCTCTTCCTGTGGGTACTGAGATGTTTCACTTCCCCACGTTCCCTCCCCACCGCCTATATATTCAGCGGAGGGTGACACGACATCACTCGTGCCGGGTTTCCCCATTCGGAAATCCTCGGATCTCAGCTCGGTTGACAGCTCCCCGAGGCTTATCGCAGCCTCCTACGTCCTTCATCGGCTCCTGGTGCCAAGGCATCCACCGAACGCTCTTAAACACTTACAAACAAAGATGCTCGCGTCCACTGTGCAGTTCTCAAACAACACACCCACACCGGATCGAACTCCAAGACCATCGAAACCAAAAACCCCGAGGTATCCAGGAAATCCGGGCGGATCGTATTTTTTGCCTGGAAAGAACGTCTGTTCTTTCAGGACCCAACAGTGTGTCGATATATCAACCACCAGCCGGTCACCGAGGACCGACCGATACGCAGAAGAAGTTGTCAGCGTTCCACCCATGAGCTTCCACCGGGCTACATTCGAGCCCGAAATGGTCTCTGCCACAACCACATCCACCAGCGTGGAGGATCGTGGAGAAGTGCTCCTTAGAAAGGAGGTGATCCAGCCGCACCTTCCGGTACGGCTACCTTGTTACGACTTCGTCCCAATCGCCGATCCCACCTTCGACGGCTCCCTCCCACAAGGGGTTAGGCCACCGGCTTCGGGTGTTACCGACTTTCATGACGTGACGGGCGGTGTGTACAAGGCCCGGGAACGTATTCACCGCAGCGTTGCTGATCTGCGATTACTAGCGACTCCAACTTCACGGGGTCGAGTTGCAGACCCCGATCCGAACTGAGACCGGCTTTAAGGGATTCGCTCCACCTCACGGTATCGCAGCCCTCTGTACCGGCCATTGTAGCATGTGTGAAGCCCTGGACATAAGGGGCATGATGACTTGACGTCGTCCCCACCTTCCTCCGAGTTGACCCCGGCAGTCTCCTGCGAGTCCCCGGCATAATCCGCTGGCAACACAGGACAAGGGTTGCGCTCGTTGCGGGACTTAACCCAACATCTCACGACACGAGCTGACGACAGCCATGCACCACCTGTACACCGACCACAAGGGGGCCTACATCTCTGCAGGTTTCCGGTGTATGTCAAACCCAGGTAAGGTTCTTCGCGTTGCATCGAATTAATCCACATGCTCCGCCGCTTGTGCGGGCCCCCGTCAATTCCTTTGAGTTTTAGCCTTGCGGCCGTACTCCCCAGGCGGGGCGCTTAATGCGTTAGCTACGGCACGGATCCCGTGGAAGGAAACCCACACCTAGCGCCCACCGTTTACGGCGTGGACTACCAGGGTATCTAATCCTGTTCGCTACCCACGCTTTCGCTTCTCAGCGTCAGTTACTGCCCAGAGACCCGCCTTCGCCACCGGTGTTCCTCCTGATATCTGCGCATTTCACCGCTACACCAGGAATTCCAGTCTCCCCTGCAGTACTCAAGTCTGCCCGTATCGCCTGCAAGCTCACAGTTGAGCTGTGAGTTTTCACAGACGACGCGACAAACCGCCTACAAGCTCTTTACGCCCAGTAATTCCGGACAACGCTCGCACCCTACGTATTACCGCGGCTGCTGGCACGTAGTTGGCCGGTGCTTCTTCTACAGGTACCGTCACTTGCGCTTCGTCCCTGTCGAAAGAGGTTTACAACCCGAAGGCCGTCATCCCTCACGCGGCGTCGCTGCATCAGGCTTTCGCCCATTGTGCAATATTCCCCACTGCTGCCTCCCGTAGGAGTCTGGGCCGTGTCTCAGTCCCAGTGTGGCCGGTCGCCCTCTCAGGCCGGCTACCCGTCGTCGCCTTGGTAGGCCATTACCCCACCAACAAGCTGATAGGCCGCGGGCCCATCTCGCACCGATAAATCTTTCCACCCACCGCCATGCGACAGCAAGTCATATCCGGTATTAGACCCAGTTTCCCAGGCTTATCCCGAAGTGCGAGGCAGATCACCCACGTGTTACTCACCCGTTCGCCGCTCGTGTACCCCGAAGGGCCTTACCGCTCGACTTGCATGTGTTAAGCACGCCGCCAGCGTTCGTCCTGAGCCAGGATCAAACTCTCCGTTGAAGACTCACAACCACACCCCCGAAAGGGTGCAATCAGATCAAAAACCAGAGTCCGAAAACCCAGCAAAACAATCGCCAGCAAAAAGCTGACAAAAATGTCCGACCCTCCACACGGGGGGTGAAAG
>NZ_JBEYSX010000037.1:0-2731 GCF_040642815.1 Nocardia sp. NPDC047648
TGATGGCGCTTGAGAAGAATCCTCAGACCTGCTCGCCGAATGTCCCCAGGCGGAGCAGGGTTTGAGGCTATCAGGTGGAGCGGTGTAGCGGAACGATGGTGTTGTCTGCGGGGATGCTGGGCCGGGCCGCTTCCGGGGTGGTGAGTAGCGCGACGATGGTGATCGGTTCGCCGCAGTGGGGGCAGTCGCGGGTTGCCGCTGGCTGGGGTGTCGTGGCCAGTTCGCTGCGCTGCGTTTCGAAGGGTGTGTCGGTTTGGCTGTTGCGGCGGCGGGCTGCGGTGTTCTTGCAGCGGCTGGAGCAGTAGATGTTGTTGCTGCGTGACGGGATGAACTCGCCCCAGCAGATCTGGCAGGTGCGCGCGGTCGGCGGGGGCAGTGGCTGGGAGTCAGGAGACACGGGCGTTGACCGCCTTCCGCAGGTTCTCGGCGGTTTCGCGGTGGTGGCGCAGCCGGTAGCTGGGTCCGTCGATTCCGACGACTGTTGCGCGGTGCAGGAGCCGGTCCAGCATCGCGGCGGCGACCGTGGCGTCCCCGAAAGCGGTTGCCCAGTCAGCGATTCCGACGTTGGTTGTGAGGATGGTGCTCGATTTCAGATAGCGCTGGTTGATCACCTGGAACAGTGCTGAGGCCCCGTCGCCGGGCAGGGGCAGGTAGCCGAGTTCGTCGATGACGAGCAGTTTTGGGCCGGCGAAGAATCGCATGCAGGTGTGCCAGCGGCCTTCGAGGGCGGCCTTGTGGCATTTCGCGGCGAGCTCGGCGGCGGTGGTGAAGTAGACGCGGTGACCGGCTTCGACGCCGCCGCGGGCGAGCGCGACCGCGAGCATGGTCTTGCCGACTCCGGGAGGGCCGACGAACAACACGTTGGCGGCGTCGTCGAGGAACCGCAGGCTGGCCAGGTCGCGGATGAGTTTCTCGTCGACGCCGGGTTGAGCGGCGAAGTCGAAGTCGTTGAGGGTCCAGGGTTCGGGCAGGCAGGCGAACCGCAGCCGGGATGTCAGGCGCCGGGATTCGGTGGCGTTTACTTCGATTTCGAGCAGTCGTTCGAGCGCCGCGGTGATCGAGAGGTTCTCCGATCGGGCCGCGTCGAGGATGCGGGGCAGGTGCTCGGCGGCGTCGCCGAGTTTGAGGTAGGACAGATGAGCGCGCAGTTGCTGGTAGCGACGCGCTTCGCTCATCTGGGGAATTGTTTTGTCCAACGGATGATCTTCCTTCACTGGCGTTCTTCGATCGGAACATGTTGTGGAGCAACGGAAAGTCGGGCGGCGGTGGCCGCATAGACCGACAGATCGATCACCACTTTCTGGGCGGGATCGGTAGCATCCGCGCGGCCGCGCAGCCGCGCGGACTCGGCCAACGCGGCCGCCGAAGGCGGTCGGCGGGTTTTGTGGGCACAGGGCTTGCCCGAGTCGAAAGCGGCCAGCACCGACCGCTCCAGCGCCACGACGTGGCCTTCGTCGCGGACGACTCGTCCGGCCCCGTCCGGAGCGCGCAGGTGCGCCGCGACGATCGCGCCGGAGCCGGTGACCAGGCTGATCGCCTCCGAGCCGAGCCGGTGGACCACCGTCATGACGGTGCCGCCCAGACCGGGTGGGACCGAGTACTGGTTGCCGCGCCAGCCGACGAGCCCTTGAGCGGTGACCTTGCGCGGTTCGCGGACCTCGGCCGGATAGGTCACGGCCGGCGCTGGGCGCAGGCATTCGGCGTCGGCGAGCTCGCCGACGATCGTCTTCAGGCCGTCGCGGACGCGTTTGCGGGCGTCGAGCCGAAGACAGAGCCGATCGAGTGAGGCCTGCGCCGCGGTGACGGTCGAGTCGTCGGATAGAGTTCGCCACCATCGTTGCGCGGCAGCATGATTGGACTTCTCGACCACGCCCTTGCGGTTGCCGTGCCGGGGTGGGCAGATATCGACCCCGACCCCGTAATGCTTCGCAACCCCGGCGAAGGCCGGGGTTATTCGGCCTGATTCGGGATAACAGACCGTTGCCATGCGATCGAAGCGCCACCGCCGCGTCACCCCCGCCAACCGCACCACCACCTGGTCCAGCGCCTCGACCAGATGCGCGAAATCCTCAGCGGGAGCCAGAACGCCGCGCCAACGGCCCGAGTGCGCCAGCGCACCGACCAGCAGGTGCGCGTGCCTGCCGACGCCCCACTCGGCGGGCGGGTCGGGTAACTCGACCCAGTCCCACTGTGTTTCCTCACCCGCAGGGTGAGCGATGATCGCGACATCGCGGCCCTTGGCCGCGTGGCAGGGCTCGCAATGCGGGCGCAGTCCCAGCTTCCGGATCGCGGTGGTCAGCGACGGATACGACCCGGTGAACCCCAGCTCGACGATCTCGTCGAACAGCGTCGAAGCCCACAGATGCGGGTCGTCGGCCAACCGGATCCGGCAGTAATCGATGAACGGTTCGATCAGCAACGGCACCGACCGGGCCCGCTGCCCCGGCACCCGGTCACCGTTGAGATAGGCGCGGACCGTCTTGCGGTCCAGGCTCAGGTGGCGGGCGATCGCCGAGATCGACCACCCCTGCTCACGAAGCGCGTGTACTTCCACATCGCCCTCCAGCGACAGCATCCAGAGCCTTCCTCCATGACCATCGCGAACACAAACGCGACGATCATGAGCGAAGACTCAGCAACCGGAGCATCGAATGCGCCGGACACCAACAGGACAACTACCGCCTGGGGACAATCAGCTATCGAGACTGAGGATTCTCAGCTAGCGCCATCA
>NZ_JBEYSX010000038.1:0-2474 GCF_040642815.1 Nocardia sp. NPDC047648
ACGAACACCGGCAGCGGTGCGACGGGAGCAGCCGCGAAGGCGATCCAGGTGGCCCTCGCCCAACTCGGTGATCCGTACGTCTTCGGCGCGGAGGGGCCGAACGCTTTCGACTGCTCGGGCCTGATGCAATACGCGGCGGCCGCCGCCGGTGTACGGATTCCGCGAGTCGCCGCGGATCAATACCGGACATTGCCCAAGGTGAATCCCCGGGACATCAAGCCCGGCGACCTCATATTCCCGTCCGAATCGTTCAAAGGGGCGAACAACCCCGGTCACGTGATCATGTACATCGGCAACGGCATGTGCGTCGAGGCTCCGCATACCGGTGGCCACGTCCAATACCGGAAGCTGCCCAGCAGTTACGCGGCCGCCCGCTGGGCCTGACCGTCCGGCTCAATACCCCACATACGAGCCGCCGCCCCGCATCTGCACGATCCCCGGCACATTGCCGACCGATCCGTATCGCTCGATGGCATAGCGCACCCCCGCGACGATGTTGTCCACCGGATTCCAGATATCACGGTGTCCCGGAACGGAATACGCGTTGAACGTCGGATCGATGGTCTGCATCAACCCTTTCGAGGGGATTCCCGCCGCGGCATTGCTGTCCCAGAGATTGATGGCGTTCGGGTTGCCACCGGATTCGTGCTGGATGATCGCCGCGATATCGGCCGGATCGATCTGGCGGGTGTCGTAGCCGTGCTGTCGCAACACCTGTAACGCTTCGTTGATCCATTGCCCCTGCTGGCCGGACGGGCGTGTGCGCGGCGGCCCGCCACCGGGTGCCCGCAGGCCGGAGTGTGACGTGCGGCGAGGTCTGCGCGGCTGGGCCGGCCGCGATTCGCGCAGATAGCTGTCGGCCAGCGCCGCCACCCGATCGGCGGTGAGCACCGTCGCGGCCTGCCCCTGACCCAGCACTGTGCCCGCGCGTTGCAAGGCGTTTTCGAGAGTGGAGATCACCAGTTGCCTGCTCGCGTTGGTGTCCTGGACATTGCCGAGGGCGGTCAGGGCGGTGTTCACCTCGGCGACTATCGCTCCGATCGCGGCGCGCCCCTGTGTGGTGCTGTCGACCGCGCCGCCGAGAATGCGCTCGAGTTCGGCGTTCATCGACTGCGTCGCATTGCCGTGGCGAGCGCGATTCTGGCTGCTCGCGGTGTACTGCGAGCCGAGTGCACCGTCCCACACCACGGGGCCGCTCGGTCGCGCGGCGTCGACATCGGGGGGCGCGTAGGACTTTCCCGTCACGGCGGTCGGGGAACCGTCACCATACTGGGCCGCGATGGCGGCCAACGCGCCCATCGCCGCGGCTGCCATGGGCATGGACGAACCGGCCATGCCGAGCGCGTCCGAGCGCGGAAGGGAAGCGGAGCCCGAGGCAGCAGTTGTCTCGGATGCCGACGGTGCATTCTGGGCGCGCCCCTGAGCCGTCGCACCGGCCGGCGCGGCGCTCGGCGCACCTGCTTGCGCCCGCGGGATCGGGGTGGGAGCACCGCGCGTCGCGGACTTGGCGGGGCGGCGCGGCTCGGTGGTGGTGGTGGTGGCGCTCGCACGCATGTCGCGAGGATCGCCGGGATCATCGGAATCCCGCTCGGGCGGAGTGCGATCCGTCGGAGCCATCAGTCCCCCCGATGCGCGCGGACACTACGAACGGTGATCACAGAGGCAGCCACGATTCACCTTCCGCCGGACGCCCCGCTACGCGCTGCCGATCGCCGGACACGATCAGCGCGTGCTGGAGCCGGAAGAGTTCACAGCCGACGCGGCAATCCGCGCCGATGCGGTGAACTCACGCGGCCTTGCCCCGGCTGTCGGCTCACCCGACTCGGAATGCCTCTTACTCGGCGCTCGTCCCGAAACGTATCCGCAGCTTAATGTAGATATCTCTCGCGCACGGCCTCGCCTGTTCCCGCTTGCGGGAATATCAGTGCCCCCGGTCCCGGCGCGCGGCAGCGGGGCGTCCACGGGGCGCCTCGGAGAAAGAGTGCACCGAGCGACCCTACGAAGGCCGGGTGAGGTCAAACGGCGACGTTGCGCATCGCCGAGGCAATGCTGTTGGCGTAGGCGATGCGCTGCCCTCTCGCCTCACCGGAGCTTCTCTCGTAGTACTGGTCGAAGACCGCCGCCGCGTAGGCTGGCGTCTGTGCGGCCCGGAGATATCCATACGCGGTGGATTCATTGCTGCGCAATTCGGCCATCATGAAATCGACCTGGACCTTCCAGTCGGTGACCGGCTTTCCGCGAGCTGCCGCGAACCGCTCCAGGGCCTGCCGTCGCCCACCCCGCCACTGACACAAACCGATAGCGCCTTCGCCCGAGTTGTACGCGCTGGTCTTGAAACCCGACTCGACCTGGATATTGCCCACGATCCCCGCGGCCTGCGCGGGCGTGAGTCCATGTTTCGATATGAGGTAGCGATAGACGTCCGCCGGATTGGCGTTCGAGCCCCCGGGAATGTTGTCGGCGCTGCCGGTGGA
>NZ_JBEYSX010000039.1:0-1865 GCF_040642815.1 Nocardia sp. NPDC047648
GTCGCCCTGTTGGGTGTGTTGACCGCGGGTGCGGCGTATCTGCCGATCGACACCACGTATCCGGTGCAGCGGTTGGAGTTCATGCTCGATGACGCCGCGCCGGTCTGCATCCTGACCACCGCCACCGAGCGGGAATCGCTACCCGCGGGCAATATTCCGGTCCTCTTGCTGGAGGACACCACCGGCTACGACGACGCCCGCGTCCGCAACCGCGAACGTGTGGTGCCGCTGCGTCCGGACAACCTGGCCTACGTCATCTACACCTCCGGTTCGACCGGTGTGCCCAAGGGCGTGGGGGTCGCGCATCGCAACGTGGTCGAGTTGTTCGCCAACACCCAGTCGCTGTTCGAGTTCGACGAAACCGATGTGTGGACACTGTTCCACTCCTTCGCGTTCGACTTCTCGGTGTGGGAACTGTGGTGTGCGCTGGCCAACGGCGGCACCGTCGTCGTGGTCGACTACCTGACCTCCCGCTCGCCGGAACAGTTCCGCGAACTGTTGATCCGCGAACAGGTCACCGTCCTCAACCAGACCCCTTCGGCCTTCTACCAGCTCGCCGAGGCCGACCGCGCCGCGCACCCGGACGAGCAGGGCGAACTCGCGCTGCGCTACGTCGTGTTCGGCGGTGAGGCACTGGATCTGCGCCAGTTGCAGCGCTGGTACGAGCGCCACCCGGTGGACGCGCCGTGGCTGGTGAACATGTACGGCATCACCGAGACCACGGTGCACGTGTCCTACCTGTCGCTGGATGAGCAGATGGCCGACAACCCGGCCAGCGTGATCGGTCGCGCCATCCCGGGCTTGGACGCGTACGTGCTCGACGACCGCCTCAACCCCGCGCCGGTCGGCGTCGCCGGAGAGATCTACGTCGCGGGCGCTCAGCTCTCCCGCGGCTACCTCGGCCGTCCCGGCCTGGCCGCTACCCGCTTCGTCGCCAATCCCTTCGGTGCGCCGGGTGCGCGGATGTATCGCTCCGGCGATATCGGCCGGTGGGTGGGTCTGGGTGGCCTGGCCACCCTCGAGTACGCCGGGCGCGGGGACCAGCAGGTGCAACTGCGGGGGTTCCGTATCGAGTTGGGGGAGATCGAGGCGGCGTTGTTGCGGTGTCCGGGGGTGAGTCAGGCGGTGGTGGTGGTGCGTGCCGACGAGCACGCCGGTGACCGCTTGGTCGGGTATGTGGTGCCCGATGCCGGGACGAGTTCGGATGCGTCGGTGCTGCGTCGGCAGGTCGCGGAGTTCTTGACCGGTTACATGGTGCCCGACGCGATCGTGGTGCTGGAGACGTTGCCGTTGACCCCGAACGGGAAACTCGACCGCCGCGCGCTACCGGCCCCGCGCGTGGACAGCGTCGTCGCGTTCCGGGCGCCGGGTTCGCCGGTGGAACAGGCCGTGGCCGAGGTGTTCGCCGGGCTGCTGGGCGCGAGCGAGGTCGGACTCGACGACGACTTCTTCGCCCTGGGCGGCAACTCGCTGCTGGCCACCCGGGCCGTCGCCCGCATCAACGAAGCCCTCGACGCGAACGTGGTGGTCCGCGAACTGTTCGAAGCACCCACCGTGGCCGCGCTGGCCGCGCGGGTGGTGCCCGGCGCCGGCGGCGGCACCCGCCCCCGTCTGACCCGCACCGAACGCGACCACCCCATCCCGCTGTCACTGGCCCAGCAACGGATGTGGGTGCTCAACCAATTCGACCCCACCTCCCCCGCCTACAACATCCCCCTGGCCATCCGCCTGCACGGCGCCCTGGACGTGTCCGCGCTGCGCTACGCCCTGGCCGACGTCCTCGAACGCCACGAATCCCTGCGCACCCGCTACCCCGCCGGCGGACCGGGCGGACTGCCGTTCCAACAGATCCTCACCGTCGACCA
>NZ_JBEYSX010000040.1:0-1839 GCF_040642815.1 Nocardia sp. NPDC047648
GCGCTCCGCCCTTAGGCCCCTGGCGCGGCGCCCACACCCCCCACCCACAAAGGGGCCGCGAACACCCAGCGCCGAAGGCGCTGGAAAAACAAACACAACCCGGCTCGCGTTTGCGCGGCCGTCGCGTACGCGACGAAGGAGCAAGCGGCGGTCGCGCAAACGCGAGCCACAAAGGGGCCGCGAACACGCAGCGCCGCATGCGCTGCAAATAAGACACTGTCAGAGGTGGTGCGTATGGTGCCCCTGTGGCAAAGACCAAGCCGACCTTCCGGTGCTCCGCCTGTTCGCACGAAGTCGCCAAATGGGTGGGTAAGTGCCCGGAGTGCGGGGCTTGGGGCACGGTCGACGAGGTAGTCGTCGGGGCGGGGGCGGTCGGTTCTCCCGGGCGGAAGGCGATGTTGCCCAGCACGGCGGCCGCGCCGATTTCGCAGATCGATTCCAAGGTCACCCGAGCGCGGCCGACGGGTGTGAGCGAGCTGGATCGGGTGCTCGGCGGCGGGGTGGTGCCCGGTTCGGTGGTGTTGCTGTCCGGCGAGCCGGGAGTGGGCAAGTCGACGCTGCTGCTCGAGGTAGCGCATCGCTGGGCGGCCCAGCACGGCGAGAAGTCGCTGTACGTCACCGCGGAGGAGTCGGCGGGGCAGGTGCGGTTGCGGGCCGATCGCACCGGCGCGGTGCACGACCGGGTCTATCTGGCGTCGGAATCGGATCTGTCGATCGTGCTCGGGCATGTCGAGCAGGTGCGGCCGACACTGCTGGTGGTCGACTCGGTGCAGACCATGCTCGCTCCGGAGGTGGACGGCGTCACCGGCGGAGTCACCCAGGTACGCGAGGTGACCGCGGCGCTGACCTCGCTGGCCAAGACGAGCGGGATCGCGGTGCTGCTGGTCGGGCACGTCACCAAGGACGGCAACGTCGCGGGCCCGCGCACGCTGGAGCACCTGGTCGATGTGGTCCTGCAATTCGAGGGCGACAAGAACTCCACGCTGCGTATGGTGCGCGGCATCAAGAACCGCTTCGGCAGCGCCGACGAGGTGGGCTGCTTCGAACTGCACGAGGACGGCATCGCCTGTGTCGACGACCCGTCCGGCCTGTTCCTGCACCACCGCACCGATTCCGTGCCGGGCACGGCGGTGACCGTCGCGATGGACGGCAAACGCCCGCTGGTCGGCGAGGTGCAGGGCCTGACCGTGAAGACCGAGATTCCGCAGCCGCGCCGCGCGGTGAGCGGCCTGGACTACAACCGGGTCGCCATGGTGCTGGCCGTCCTGCAGAGTCGTGGCCGGGTGTTCCTCGGCAAGAGCGATGTATACGCCGCGACGGTCGGCGGCATGCGCCTGGTCGAGCCTTCCGCCGACCTGGCCATCGCGCTCGCCATCGCCAGCGCCGACTCCGACGTCCCGATCCCGCCGGGCTGGGTGATCCTCGGCGAGGTCGGCCTCGCGGGCGAGGTGCGCAAAGTGACCGGCCTCAACCGCAGGCTGGCCGAGGCCGAACGCCTGGGCTTCACCACCGCCCTGGTGCCGCCCGGCCTCGCGCCGGTGCGGAGCACCATGAAGATCCACGAGGTCAGCGACCTCCGCTCCGCCATCCGCATAGCGGGCCTGCGCAAACTGCGCGCCGCAGTCCCGGAGGAAGCCGCCGGCTGATCCGGACGGCCGCTGAGCCCGCGCAACGCGCGACCGAATGGCGGTGGAACGAGCGGCGATCACCCATACCGACCCTCCGAGCGGACCTCGACTCCCCGTTTCGAGCGAAGCGAGACCGAGCATGCGCCGTTCGCGGCCCGGCTCGCGTCCGAGTGGCCGCCGCGTAGGCGACGAAGGAGCAAGCGGTGGTCGC
>NZ_JBEYSX010000041.1:0-1423 GCF_040642815.1 Nocardia sp. NPDC047648
CTAGTGTGTCGCGCCTGAAATTAGGCCAGTAAGTTACTGTTTTGTTTTGGGGGCTGGCGGGTTGATTTTGACGAGGTAGTGGGCGAGGGATTTGAGGATCTCGTCGGCGGTCTTGGTCCAGCGGAAGGGGCGGGGGTTGTCGTTCCAGGTCTGGATCCAGTCGGTGATGTCGTCTTCGAGGGCCTTGACGGAGGTGTGGACGCCGCGGCGGATGAGTTTGTCGGTGAGTAGGCCGAACCAGCGTTCGACCTGGTTCATCCAGCTCGATCCGGTGGGGGTGAAGTGGATGTGGAAGCGGGGATGGCGGGCCAGCCAGGTCTTGATTTCGGCGGTGTTGTGGGTGGCGTAGTTGTCGCAGACCAGGTGGACGTCGAGTTCGCGGGGCACGGCCTTGTCGATGGTGACCAGGAATTTCTTGAACTCGGCGGCGCGGTGGCGGCGGTGGAGTTCGGTGATGACGGTGCCGTCTGCGATGTTGAACGCGGCGAACAGGCTGGTGATGCCGTGGCGCAGGTAGTCATGGGTGCGGCGTTCGGGCGTGCCCACGGTCATCGGCAGCACCGGCTGCGAGCGGTCGAGGGCCTGGATCTGGCTTTTCTCGTCGACGCACAGCACTATCGCCTTCTCGGGCGGATTGTGGTACAGGCCAACGACATCCACCACTTTCTCCACGAACAGCGGGTCGGTGGACAGCTTGAACGAATCCTGCAGGTGCGGTTTGAGATCGAATTTCCGCCAGATTCTGCCGATGGTCGATTTCGACAGCCCGGTCCTTTCGGCCATCGAGGCACGCGACCAGTGAGTGTCCTTGCCGGGCAACGTTTCCAGTGTCGCGACGACCACGTCTTCGACCTGGTCGAGCAGGATCGAGGGCGGCCGGCCCGGCCTCGGCTCGTCACCCAGGCCATCGAGCCGGTCAGCGACGAAGCGGCCCCGCCACCGGATCACACTCGACTCATCCACACCGAGGTCGGCGGCGACCTGCTTGTTCGTCGCACCCTCGGCACACGCCAGCACGATCTTCGCCCGCATGGCCAGATACTGGGCCGTTTTGGCCCGTCTGGCCCACGAAACAAGTTGCGCGCGTTCGGTATCGCTCAACACCAGCTCGGCCTTCGGCCGCCCCTCACGGCCGCGATCATGCAGCCCAGCGAAACCCTCGGCGGCGAACTTGCGCCGCCATTTCGCGACCGTCCCCACAGCCAGACCCAAATCCCGTGCCGCGCCGGCATTCGACATCCCCTCGGCGCAGGCCAGCACGATCCGCGCCCGCTCGGCCTGACGCCGATCCCCAGACACCGACCTGCGCACCAACTCGGCACGCTCGACATCCGACAACACAATCTCGACAGCAGAAGGCCCACGATGCGACACGGAAACAGACTACGTACTTACTGGCCTAATTTCAGGCGCGACACACTAG
>NZ_JBEYSX010000042.1:0-1390 GCF_040642815.1 Nocardia sp. NPDC047648
CGGGTCTGTCCAGCCAACGGTGTAACCCGGTTTGATTGGGTTACTTCCGTCCAGCGCTGAGTCGGCCTTCGAAGGTGATGTCGAAGGCGTTCAACGCCGCTTTCCAGCGGGTGACCCACCGTTTCTGGCCTGTTCCGGTGGGATCGAGGGCCATGATCGCCAGGTAGACACACTTCAACGCGGCTTGCTCGTTGGGGAAGTGGCCGCGGGCGCGCACGGCCCGGCGGATACGGGCGTTGACCGACTCGATGGCATTCGTCGAGCACACGACCCTGCGGATTTCGGTGTCGAACGCCAGGAACGGCACGAACTCCGCCCACGAGTTCTCCCATAGTTTGACGATCGCCGGATACTTTTGGCCCCAGGCCTCGATGAACTCGTAGAACCGTTCCAGCGCGGCCGATTCCGTCGGTGCGGTGTAGATCGGTTTCAATGCTTTGGCGATGGCGTCCCAGTGCTGGCGGGCCGCGTATCGGAACGATGCGCGCAGCAGATGCACCACGCAGGTCTGCACAACCGCAGCCGGCCAGACCTCACCGATCGCCTCGGGTAGTCCTTTGAGGCCGTCGCAGACGAGCATGCAGACATCCTCGGCACCACGATTACGCAGCTCGGTGAGTATCTGCAGCCAGAACTTGGCGCCCTCACCGCCGTCTCCGGCCCACAAACCGAGGATGTCGCGGGTGCCGTCCACGGTGACTGCCAACGCGACATAGATGGGTCGGTTGGCGACCTTGCCGTCGCGGATCTTCACGTGGATGGCGTCCAGGAAGATCACCGGATACACGCTGTCCAGCGGCCGGTTCTGCCACTCGTTCATGCCGTCGATCACTTTGTCGGTGATCGTGGAGATCGTCTGCTTGGACACCTCGGCGCCATAGACCTCACGCAGGTGCGCGGAGATCTCCCCATGCGTGAGACCCTTGGCCGACA
The DNA here is from genome assembly GCF_040642815.1 of Nocardia sp. NPDC047648. Lineage (NCBI taxonomy): Bacteria > Bacillati > Actinomycetota > Actinomycetes > Mycobacteriales > Nocardiaceae > Nocardia > Nocardia sp. NPDC047648. Next base: position 934 of record NZ_JBEYSX010000042.1, read on the forward strand.
GCGACAACACCATGTTCTCCACACCGTTGAGCCGACGCTGTCGTTTGCGCACGATCTGCGGCTCGAAGCTGGCGTCCCGGTCACGGGGGACGTCGATCTCGACCGGCCCGACATCGGTGACCACCGTCTTCGAGCGGGTCCCGTTGCGAGAATTTCCTGTTCCACGACCAGCCGGGTCGCCGTGGTCGTATCCGAGATGGTCGGTGATCTCACCATCGAGGGCGGATTCGACGACCATTTTGGTCAACTGCGCCAGCAGCCCACCTTCTCCGGTCAGCTGCAAACCGCTACTTCGGGCCTGGGCCACCAGCTGGCCCACCAGTTCGGCATCCACCGCCGGCGCCTTCGCATCCTTACGCTTCGCCACCGCAGCAGTATCGACCACACCGGCCCTCGCCACATCAGACATCAAGTGCCACTCCTTGATCGGGAGTTACACCGTTGTATTTACAGTCCC
>NZ_JBEYSX010000043.1:0-1385 GCF_040642815.1 Nocardia sp. NPDC047648
GAGGGGTTCGATGTGACCGCGGCGCCGCCGGTGCGGGTGCGGTTGATCGAGTTGAGCGACACCGAGCATGTGCTGGTGTGTGTGGTGCATCACATCGCGGGGGATGGGTTCTCGATGGGTCCGTTGACGCGGGATCTGATGAGCGCGTATGTGCAGCGGTCGCGGGGTGGGGCACCGGGGTGGCCGGTGTTGGAGGTGCAGTACGCCGATTACGCGTTGTGGCAGCGGGAGATCCTGGGGACCGAGGATGATCCGGAGTCGTTGCTGGCCGCGCAGATCGGGTTCTGGCGTGAGCGGTTGGCGGGCCTTCCCGATCAGTTGGAGTTGCCTGCGGATCGGGCGCGTCCGGCGGTGGCGTCGCATCGTGGTGCGACGCTGGGGTTCGAGATCGACGCGCAGGTGCATGCGGGGCTGACCCGGGTGGCCGCGCAGCACAACGCGACGTTGTTCATGGTGGTGCATGCGGCGTTGGTGGTGTTGCTGGCGCGGTTGTCGGGTAGCCGGGATATCGCGGTGGGTACGCCGGTGGCGGGGCGTGGTGAGGCGGCGCTGGATGATTTGATCGGCATGTTCGTCAACACGCTGGTGTTGCGCACCGACGTCGATTCGGGTGCGCGGTTCGAGCAGTTGCTGGGGGCGGTGCGTGCGGTGGATGTGGAGGCGTTCGGGCATGCGGATGTGCCGTTCGAGCGTCTGGTGGAGTTGCTGGATCCGGTGCGTTCGGCGGGGCGGCATCCGTTGTTCCAGGTGATGTTGACCTTCCAGAATCTCGCGGTGTCGGAGTTGGAGTTGCCGGGTTTGTCGGTGTCGGGGGTGGATCTGGCGGTGGGGTTGGCGAAGTTCGATCTGCAGTTGGCGATCGCGGAGAACGACGACCGTCATGGTGGCGGGCATGGTTTGTCGGCGGCGTTCACCTACGCCACCGATCTGTTCGACACCGCGACGGTGCGTGATTTCGCCGACCGGTTCACCCGCATTCTGGCGGCGGTGGCCGCGGACGCGTCGGTGGTGGTGGGGGATATCGATGTGCTGGCCCCGGGCGAGCGGGAGCTGGTGTTGCACGAGTGGTCCACCCCGGGCACGATCGTGCCGGAAGTGACGCTGGTGGAGGTCATCGCCACCCAAGCCCGCACCCGCCCCGACGCCGTCGCCATCCGCTACGGCGACACCAGCCTGACGTTCGGGCAGTTGCAAAGCCGCGCCAACCGGGTCGCTCGCGCGTTGATCGCCCACGGCGCGGGACCGGAATCGCTGGTGGCGGTGGCGGTGTCGCGCACCGAGGAACTACCGGTCGCCCTGTTGGGTGTGTTGACCGCGGGTGCGGCGTATCTGCCGATCGACACCACGTATCCGGTGCAGCGGTTGGAGTTCATGCTCGATGACGC
>NZ_JBEYSX010000044.1:0-1013 GCF_040642815.1 Nocardia sp. NPDC047648
GCCGACGTCCTCGAACGCCACGAATCCCTGCGCACCCGCTACCCCGCCGGCGGACCGGGCGGACTGCCGTTCCAACAGATCCTCACCGTCGACCAAGCCCTGCCCACCGGACTGGAACTGGTCACCACCGACGACCCCCTCACCCCCATCACCGAGCTGATGCTCACCGGATTCGACGTCACCGAAGAAGTCCCCGTCCGCGCCCTGCTCGCCGAAACCAGCCCCGACGAACACCTCCTGGCGATGGTCGCCCACCACATCGCCGCCGACGGCGCCTCCATGGCACCCCTGGCCCGCGACCTGGTCACCGCCTACCTCGCCCGCATCGGCGGCAACTCCCCCCGCTGGGCGCCCCTGGAAGTGCAATACGCCGACTACGCCATCTGGCAACGCCACGTCATCGGCACCGACGACGACCCCACCTCCGTGGCCGCCCGCCAACTCGCCTACTGGCGCACCCAACTGCACGGCCTCACCGGCGAAGCCGAACTCCCCCTCGACCGGCCCCGCCCACCGATCCCCTCGATGCGCGGAGCCAACACCGGATTCGGGCTCCCCCCCGACATCCACCACGCCCTCACCGAACTGGCCCGCGACCACAACTGCACCCTGTTCATGGTCATCCACGCCGCCCTCGCGGTCCTGCTGGCCCGCCTGACCGGCGACCCCGACGTCGCGATCGGCACCCCCATCGCAGGCCGCGGCGAACGCGCCCTCGACGACCTGGTCGGCATGTTCGTCAACACCCTCACCCTACGCACCCACGTCGAAGCCGCCATGAGCTTCACCGAACTCATCGACCGCGCCCGCGACACCGACCTCGCCGCCTTCGCCAACGCCGACATCCCCTTCGAACGCGTCGTCGAAACCGTCGCCCCCGCCCGCGCCACCACCCACACCCCCCTGTTCGGGGTCGTGCTGTCCTTCCAGAACAACGAACAACCCACCCTGCAACTACCCGGCCTCACCATCACCGCCCTCGACACCGGCACCGTCGCAGCCAAATTCGACCT